>JAUXOA010000076.1 GCA_030682475.1 Rhodoferax sp.
GGCCCATGAGCGCATTCGCTTGTCGGATCTGACCTTGCCCCATGCGTATGTACGGGTGCTGTTGATCGAGCAGTTGTACCGTGCCTGGTCCGTCAATGCCAATCATCCTTACCACCGCGAGTAGACTCGCCCCCACGCTTGCCACGTCGTGGGCTGCGCGAGGCCTGGCAGGCCGCGGCTCGCGAGACGCTTCGCCTCTGTCGCCTGTCCAAAGCTGCTCAAGCAGCTTTGGAGCCGCAGGCTCCAGCCCCTCGGGGGCGCGCCCCTGCCTGGCAAGACATCTCTTCCTGCCGTCGCTCACAATAGACACCTGCCCACCATGGAAAACGCACCACGATGCAACTGAGCCGCCAACAACTTGTCCTGCTGGTCCTGCTGACACTGGCCTGGGGCATCAACTGGCCCATCATGAAGATCGGTGTTGCCGACTTTCCGCCGCTCACCTTTCGCGCGCTGTCGATCTGGCTGGGCATTCCGGTGCTCGGTCTGGCCATGGTGATCATGAAAGTGCCGTTTTTTGTGCCGCGCGACAAATACCGTGAGCTGTTCTGGCTGGCCTTTGCCAACATGTTTGTCTGGCACGGGCTGATCATTCTGGCGGTGAAGAACCTCAGCAGCGGGCGCGCCGCCATCCTGGGTTACACCATGCCGATTTTTTCGGCCCTGATCGGCGCCTGGTTCTTCGGCACCCAGCTCCAGCGCCGCAGCTGGCTGGGCGTGGCCGCCGCCGCGCTGGGCGTGTCGCTGCTGCTGTGGCACGAGCTGACCAACCTGTCGGGCCGGCCCATCGGGGTGCTGTGCGCGCTGGTGGCCGCGGCCACCTGGGCCGTCGGCACGCAAAAGCTGCGCAACACCACCATGCCGGTGGCCACCTTGACGATTTCCTTCTGGATGACGGTGATGACGGCAGTGGTGATGACGGGGCTGAGCGCGGCCTTCGAGATGCCGCAGTGGACGGCGCCGTCGGCCGTGAGCTGGGCCTCGATTCTTTACAACGCTGTCATCATTTTCGGTTTTGCCCACGCCGCCTGGTTTTTCCTGGCGCGCAGCCTGCCGCCGATTGCCTCCACCCTGAGTGTGATGATGATCCCCATCCTCGGCGTGTTCTCCGGCGCACTCGGCCTGGGCGAGGTGCTGCACTGGCAGGACTGGGCCGCGGTGGTGCTGATGGTGGTGGCGATTGCCTCGGTGTTGGCACCGCGGGCAGCGGCCAAGTGAGCGTACAACGTAGGTGCCCTCTTCATACCAGCAGAGGCCGCGGATCTGGCTCTGCCAGTCCGCAGGCGCAGCGCCCCCTCGGGGGGGCAGCGCAGTACGCGAAGCGACAAGCGTGGGGGCCGGTAGCTACGCGGAGCGAACGACCGTGGGGGCCACACTCATGGCCAGGCAGAGGTCGTCCCAGGCCTTGGCCTTGTCACCCAGGCTGCGCAGCAAATAAGCAGGGTGGTAACTCACCACCACCGGCACACCGAGGTAGCTGTGCACCTGGCCGCGCAATTTGCCCAGCGGGATTTTCTGCACATCCGGCACGCTGTCCTGCAGCAGCGACTGCGCAGCGAATTTGCCCAGCGCCAGAATCACCTTCGGCTGCAGCAGCTCGACCTGGCGCTTCAGGTAAGGCGCGCACTGCGCCACTTCCGCCGGGTCGGGATTGCGATTGGCCGGCGGGCGACACTTGAGCACATTGGTGATGAACACATTCCTGGCCACGCCGGCCCGCGTCGCGTCATCGTTGCCGCGCTGCAGATGCATCGCCAGCAGCATGTTGTCGAGCAGCCGGCCGGCCTGACCGACAAAGGGTTCGCCCGCGATGTCCTCGTTTTCACCGGGCGCCTCGCCGACGATCAGCCAGTCCACGGCCGGTGCAGCGTCTGCAGCGGCGGGGCCGACGCCGAACACGGTGTTTTTGCGGCTGGTGCACAGTGCGCAGGCGCGGCAGCCAGCGACAGCGGCCTGCAGCGCCGGCCAGGCCATCAGCTCGATGCCGGCTGGGCGCGGCGCCAGCCCGGGCGCCGGTGCTGCGGGCATGCGAGCGGCAGGCGCGGGCGCAGCGGCGGGTGGGCGCACGGCAGGCGCGGGTGCCGGGGTCGGGCGCTGCGGTTCGGCATCAAATGACCCCTCTGCCCTTGCCGGATGAGCGTCAGCAGCTACTGAATCGATAGCAGGCGGAACATCAGGCGAAGCCACCACAGGCGGCGGCTGCCAGAGGCGCACACCCATCTCGCGCAGCATCGCGCGCTGGCGTTTGTCGAGGTCCAGGCTCATGACAGCGCCAGGCTCATGACCACCGCGTCTTCACGCTGGCCGTTCGCCGCCGGGTAATACTGGCGCCGCGTGCCCACATGGCGAAAGCCGTAATGTGCATAGACGGCGCGGGCGCGTTCGTTGCTGACACGCACTTCCAGCCACAGCCACAGGGCGCCCTGGCCGCGCGACCAGAGCACCAGCGCATCGAGCATCACGCGGGCCCAGCCCTGGCGCTGGTGGCCGGGCGCCACCGTGATGTTGAGCAGATGCACCTCGTCCACACCCTTCATCGCCACAAAGTAGCCCAGCAATTCGCTGGCGCCCGCCGGTCCGCCCGCCAGCACCTGCGCCTGGTAACCGGCGTTCAGCGAATCGCTGAAGTTGCCGCGGCTCCAGGGATGGTCGTAGGCGCTGTTTTCCACCCGCAGCACGGCGTCGAACCAGGACGCGGTCATGGGTTCGAAACGGGCTTCGGAGGGTTGCAGAACAGCGTTCATGGTGGCGTGGACAGCGTGGCCCTGGCCTTGACCCCGGCGCGCTCTTCGGTGGTCAATGCTACTTTATCGCGCACATACAGCGGCAGCGCGTCAGCCGCGTCCACACCGTGGCCCGCCGCCAGCAAGGCCGGCGCCAGCCGCAACATGGCGCTGGCGGTGGGCAGGGCCTCGAAACATTGGGCCGCCGGCCAGGGCGGAAGGCGACCGGCATACGCCCCGAACACATTGCCGGCCAGCAGCGTGCCGACCGCGCCCGGCTGGAAATCCTCGGGCCGGCACAAGCTGCAGCTGTCCAGCGCCGACCAGGCGCCGGCGGCCCAGGCAAAACGCTGCACATACATCTCGTCCATGCGAGCATCCAGCAGCGCTGTGAGTTGCAGCGTGTCAGCGCCCCGTTGGTGCTGGAAGCGCGCTTCTTCGGCCGCCGCCAGCAGGGTGTCCAGCGGCAGCACCGGCAGCTTGGCACCCAACGCCAGGCCCTGCGCCACCGAGCAGGCGGTGCGCAGGCCGGTGAAAGAGCCCGGCCCGCGCCCAAACACCAGCGCGTCCAGCGCGTCCAGCCGCAGGCCGGCCTCCGCCAGCAGGTCCAGGATGGACGGGATCAGCGTGCTGGACGCCTGGGCCGCGCCGGGACCGGTGTGTTGCCAGACGCGCTCGCCGTCGCTCACGGCGACCGACAAAATTTCGGTGCTGGTGTCGAAGGCCAGGAGTGTCATGGGTTTCACAATCAAATCAGGCCTTGGCCCTTGTGGGGTGTGCGTCAGGAGCTATCAAATCAGGAGCAAGTGCCGGGCTGGCGGCACGCTGTGCCTGCACCCGCACGCCAAACACAATGCCCACCGTCACCAGCGCCAGCCCGGCCAGCAAATTCCAGTGCAGCGGCTCGCCGAGAAACATCACCGCGCCGAGCGCCGACAGGCCGGGCACCACGGCGGTGATCATGGTCGAGCGCACCGGACCGAAATGCTGGACCATCTTGGTGAAGGTGATGCCCGAAATCACCACCGAGCCCATGCCCTGGAACACCATCTGGAAAACAATCTCGCCCCAGGGCGCGCTGGCCAGTTGGGTGATCAGCGCGCCCGAGGCCACCAGCAGGACATAGACCGGCACATAGACGACAAAGGCGAACACGCTGATCGCAATCGTCGCCTGCACCGCCTGCAGCGCGTGTTTGCGCACCAGCACCGAATACACGGCCCAGCAGGTGGAGGCGCTCAGAAACAGCAGGTCACCCTTCCAGACCTCGCTGCCCGGCTCCAGCCAGGCGCGCATCAGGCTGGCGCCGCCGACCAGCACATCGCCGAGAAAAATCAGGCCCAGGCCGATGGCGCGCACCGGCGTCACGCGGTCCTTCAGGATCAGCACCGCCATCAGCGTGGTGCTCAGCGGCAGGGTGCCGGGCAGCAGCACCGAGGCGTGTGCGGCCGGCGCGAAATAAAAACCGCTGTAGGCCAGGCAGGCGTAAGCGATGCCGCCGACCATGCCGATCAGCGCGGTGAGTTTGAAGCCCAGCGGCGACAGCCCCAGCCAGCTTGGCGGGGCCAGGCCAGGTGCGGCATCACGCGCGCGTTTCCAGACCAGCCAGGCACCCCAGGGCAGCAGCACCAGCGCGGCGCCGGCAAAACGCAGCAGGCAGATGTCCAGCGGCGTGAGGTTGCGGTGCGCGGTGGCGCGGGCAATCACGATGAAGGAGGTCCAGATGGCGACGGTGACGATGGCGGCGAGCACACCAACCGTCTTGGGGGAAAAACGCATGCCCTGATTATCCGGGCAAGCCGCCGGGAATGGCCCCGCACGGATAATCAGTCGATGTTTGTGAATCCCCTTCCCGCCCGGCTGCTGCTGGCCACCGCCCTGGCTCTGCTGCCGGGCTGGGCGCTGGCCCAGAAAGCCTCCACCCAATCCGCCAAACCGGTGCTGCCGGCGGCGGTGGCCAAGGCCTTGACGCGGGCCCAGGTCCCGCTGGAGGCGGTGACCCTGCTGGTGGTGGACGCCGCCGGCAAAGCGCCACCGCGCCTGGCTCACCGCGCCGCGGAAGCGATGAACCCGGCCTCGGTCATGAAACTGGTGACCACCTATGCGGCGCTCGACCTGCTGGGGCCCGACTACACCTGGAACACCCGGGTGCTGATGGACGGCAGCATTTCCGACGGCGTGTTGCATGGCAACCTGATCGTGCGCGGTGGCGGCGACCCCAAGATGGTGGTCGAGCGGCTGCAGGCCCTGCTGGCGCAGATCCAGTACAGCGGCGTGAAGGTGGTGCGCGGCGACATCGTGCTGGACCGCAGCGCCTTCCAGGCGGTGGCGCAGGACGCTGGCGAGTTCGACGGCGAACCGCTGCGGCCCTACAACGCCAGTCCCGATGCGCTGCTGATCAACTTCAAGGCCATGGTGATGCGTTTCACACCCGACCCCTTGAACCACCGGGCGCTGGTGGCGGTCGAGCCGCCGCTGGCCGGCATCATGATCGATGAAAGTGTGCCGCTGGCACGCGTGGCGCGTTGTGGCGACTGGCGCAGCGAACTGCGGGCCAGCGTGGACAACCCGAACCGTCTGCAGTTCACCGGCAGCTATTCGGCAGCCTGCGGTGAGCGTGTCTGGCCCAGCGCTTACGCCGAGCCCGCGAGTTTTGCGGCACGGGCGATCGAGGGCTCCTGGCGCGCCCTGGGCGGGCTGCTGACCGGCACGGTGCGCGACGCCACGCCCGCCGAGCTGGCGCTGCTGCGGGCGCGCGGCACGCTGTCCGGCGAGAAGCCCCCGTTGCGGCTGGACGCGCCCTCGCTGCCGCTGCGCGAGATCGTGCGCGACGTCAACAAATTTTCCAACAACGTGATGGCCAGGCATCTGTTCCTGAGCTTGAGCCGGCAACGCGACGGGCAGCTGGACCAGGCCTCGCCCGAGACCGGCCGTGCGGCGCTGGCCGCCTGGTGGAAAAAATCGATGCCGCAGCAGCCCGCGCCGGTGATGGACAACGGCTCCGGCCTGAGCCGCACCGAACGCGTCACCGCCAACGGCCTGGCGGCCATGCTACAACACGCGGTGCAAAGCCGTGTTGCCCAGGACCTGCTGGACTCGCTGCCGGTCGCCGGCATGGACGCGACCATGCGCGAGCGCGCCAAAAACGTCGCCGGCCAGGCCTTCATCAAGACCGGCTCGCTGCGCGACGTGACGGCGGTCGCCGGTTATGCCAACGGTGCCAGCGGTACGCGCTATGTGGTCGTCGGTATCGTCAACCATCCGAATGCGGGGGCGGCGAGGCCGGCGCTTGATGCGCTCATCCAGTGGGCGGTTCAGGAACGTTGAAGTCGCTCTTGTCGCCTTGCCTGGCGACGTCGCGCTGACCAGTTCATGTTGTTGCGGTGCCCCGGATTCACGAGGAAGCGATGATGGACTCCCGATCCAGTCCGGGAAAACAGCAGTATCAGGGCTTCAACTCAGCACAACACTGCTGAGCCGCCGCCGGTAAGTCGCCACCACCGGATCATCCGGCGGGATCTGCCCGTCGGCGACCTTGACTTTGGGGGGCTCGATGATCTCCAGAATGGAAACAAAGGTCTTGCGCGCCAGTTCCTCGTTCCAGGACTTGTCGCGCATCAAAATTTCCAGCAACTCGTCCATCGCCGGCACCCAGCGCTGCTGGCTCATGTGTAGCTGCGCCAGCGCGTAGCGCGTTTCGAAATCGCGCTTGTTGCCTGCAATTTTTGCATCAAATCCGGCCTGAACCCCCGCCAAATCTGCGTGAGAAGCTCCTGATTCAATAGCATCCAACCAGTGCTGGAGGGCTTCGAATTTGCGCACCAGCGCCACTTTGGGCGCGGCAGGCGCAAACGCAGCTTTGGCGTGGTCAAGCTGGCCATGCTGCAGCAGCAGGCGCACATAGTCGAAGCGCGCGTTGTCATTGGCCGGGTCGTTGGCGACTGCGGCCTGGAGTTTTTCCAGCAAGGCGGCGGGGCTGCTGTCCTCAGGCTCGGCCGCTGCTTCCTCTTCCTCAGGCGGCAATTCATCGGCTGGCGGCAGGTGTTTGTCGAGGAACTCCTTGACCTTGCCCTCGGGGAGCGCGCCCTGGAAACCATCGACCGGCTGGCCGTTGATCATCAGGATGCAGGTCGGAATGCTGCGGATGCCGAAGGCCGCGCCCAGTTGCTGCTCCTGGTCCGAATCGATCTTGACCAGCTTGAAGCGGCCGTTGTAGGCAATCTCGACCTTTTCCAGGATGGGACCCAGCGATTTGCAGGGCCCGCACCAGGGCGCCCAGAAATCAATCAGCACGGGAGTGGTCATGGAAGCCGCAACGACTTCCGCTTCAAAATTGGCAATGGTGACGTCGATCATGGTGCTCAGGACTTGGGGATGTGACAGGTGATTTTCAACCGGTGGGCGTGCCGGGATGGGACGATAGCACGGCCCTGCAGACGAGCCCTTAAAATCAAGCCGGCAAGCACGCCCAACAAACCCGACCTCGAAGGTCCTTATGACAACAAGCAATTCTCCCGGCAGCCCCCTGGTGGGTGTGGTGATGGGCTCCAGCAGCGACTGGGCCACCATGCAGCACGCGGTGCAGATCCTCAAGCAGTTCGGCGTGCCCCATGAAGCGAAGGTGGTCTCGGCCCACCGCATGCCCGACGAGCTGTTTGCCTATGCCGAACAGGCCGCCGAGCGTGGCTTGCAGGCCATCATTGCCGGCGCCGGCGGCGCCGCGCACCTGCCCGGCATGCTGGCCGCCAAAACCGCGGTGCCGATTTTGGGCGTGCCGGTTGCCAGCAACCATTTGCAGGGTGTTGATTCGCTGCACAGCATCGTGCAAATGCCCAAAGGCGTGCCGGTGGCCACCTTTGCCATCGGCAACGCCGGCGCCGCCAACGCCGCCCTGTTTGCCGTGGCCATGCTGGCCACCCATGACAAAACGCTGGCCGACAAGCTGCAGGCCTTCCGCGCCGAACAAACGGCTGCGGCACGCGCCATGACTTTGCCACCTGCATGAGTCTTCCCATTTTTCCGGGTTCCGTCGATGCCGCGGGCCAGCCCGCCACCCTGGGTGTGATGGGCGGCGGCCAGCTTGGCCGCATGTTTGTGCATGCTGCGCAGCGCCTGGGCTACTTCACCGCCGTGCTGGACCCGGACCCGCAAAGCCCTGCGGGCCGCGTGAGCCACCACCATATTCAGACCAGCTACAGCGACGCGAACGGACTGAAGCAGCTCGCTTCGCTGTGCGCCGCCGTCACCACCGAATTTGAAAACGTGCCGGCTGATGCGCTGCAGGCGCTGGCGGCCAGCCGTCCGGTGGCGCCCGGCGCTGCGTCCGTGGCCATTGCGCAAAACCGGATCGAGGAAAAAGCCCATTTCACGGCCAGCGCCGGTGTGGCAGGTGTGACCTGCGCGCCCTACGCCGTGATTGAAACGCCGGCGCAGCTGGCCGCCGTGCCGGCCGACCTGCTGCCCGGCATCCTGAAAACCGCGCGCATGGGTTACGACGGCAAGGGCCAGGTGCGCGTTGCCGACATGGCCGAGCTGGCGGTGGCGTGGGCCGGCTTGAAGGGCGTGCCCTGCGTGCTGGAAAAGCTGCTGCCGCTGAAGGCCGAATGTTCGGTGATCGTGGCGCGCGGCTGGGACGGTGCCATCACCGGCTTTGCGCCGCAGTTCAACGTGCATGTCGGTGGCATCCTGGCCGTGACCGCAGTTTATGAAGGAAATATGCCCTTAGCCCTTTCCCGGCGGGCGTGGGCAGCTACGAAATCAATAGCAAGCCACATCGGTTACGTCGGTGTGTTGTGCGTCGAGTTTTTTGTCGTCGACGACGGCAGTGCCGACGGCGCGCTGGTGGTCAATGAAATGGCGCCACGCCCGCACAACAGCGGCCACTACACGATGGACGCCTGTGATGTCTCGCAGTTCGACCTGCAGGTGCACG
The DNA here is from genome assembly GCA_030682475.1 of Rhodoferax sp. Lineage (GTDB taxonomy): Bacteria > Pseudomonadota > Gammaproteobacteria > Burkholderiales > Burkholderiaceae_C > Rhodoferax. The sequence goes on from JAUXOA010000076.1 coordinate 8,656, forward strand.
CCATGGCCGGCTTGCCATTGCCGCAGCCGCGCCAGCATTCGCCGGCCATCATGCTGAACCTGCTCGGCGATGTGTGGTTCGATGCCGCAGGCCAGCCGCATGCGCCCGACTGGCAGGCGGTGCTGGCGCTGCCCGGCACTCGCCTGCACCTCTACGGCAAGCGCGAGGCGCGGCCGGGGCGCAAGATGGGTCACCTCACCATCACCGGTGCGGACGTTGCGAGCGTGAAGACGGTTGCGCACCAGGCCGCGCAAATCCTGTCGCTGCCCGGAATGGACGCTCTGGAATGATCCGCGACGGCAAGGACCCGGCGGCGATCACCGAGGCGGCCCGCATGATCCGTGCCGGCGGGCTGGTCGGTTTTGCCACCGAGACGGTCTACGGCCTGGGCGCCGACGCCTCCAGCGACGCGGCGGTGGCCGGCATTTTCGCTGCCAAGGGCCGGCCCAGCGATCACCCACTGATCGTGCATGTGGCCGAGCCGGCCCAGGTGGCCGGCTACGCGGTGGACATTCCGCCGTTTGCCGAACGCCTGATGAAGGCCTTGTGGCCCGGCCCTCTCACCGTGATCCTGAAACGCCAGCCCGGCGTCGCCGCGGCGGCCGCCGGCGGCCAGAATTCGATTGGCCTGCGCTGTCCGGCCCACCCGGTGGCGCAGGCGCTGCTGAAGGCCTGCGCCACCGGCGTGGCCGCGCCGAGTGCCAACCGTTTCGGCCGCGTCAGCCCGACCACCGCACGCCATGTGGCTGACGAATTCGGCGACGGTTTGCTGGTCCTCGACGGCGGGCCCTGCGAGGTCGGCATCGAATCCAGCATCGTCGACTGCACACGCGGCCGGCCGGTGCTGCTGCGCCCCGGTGTGTTCACACGCGCGCAGCTCGAAGCCGCCTGCGGCGAACCGGTGCTGGACGATGCAGACATGGTGGACGCTGACGCGCCGCGCGCCTCCGGCACCCTGGCCTCGCACTACGCGCCCAACGCCCGGGTGCGCCTGATGGACGCCGCCGCCATCCAGGCCGCGCTGGACCTGCTGGGCGCTGACGCCGCCCACATCGCGGTGTATGCCCGCTCCATCGTGCGCATCAAGTCGGAAAAAGTGATTTACCGCCGCATGCCCGAGGACGCACTGGCCACGGCGCAGCAACTCTTCGCGGTGCTGCGCGGCTTCGATGCGCAGGGCGTCAAGCTGATCTGGATCGAACAGCCGCCGCTGGCAGCCGAGTGGGACGGTGTGCGCGACCGGCTGGGTCGGGCGGCCGCGGATTGACGCGCGGCGCCGTCACAGTGCATAGTGGACGGGCTCCCCTTGCGCGCCGCACGATGAGCAGTCATTCTTTGAAAGCGCACCCATGACCTCTCCGATCGACGCCGGCGCCACCCCCGCCATCGCCGCACTGCTGCAGCAACTGCACGAAGGCCGGCAGCCCGACGCGGCAGCGCAGGAGATCCTGCGCATCACGGCCGGACTGGAGGCGCAGCTGCGCCAGCGCGATGCGGATGTGGCCGCAGCCATCAAGGAGCTGGAATCGTTTTCCTATTCGGTCTCCCATGACCTGCGCGCGCCGCTGAGCACCATCGACGGTTTCAGCCGTCTCCTCGAAGGATCCTCGGCCAAGGGCGATGCCGAGCGCAGCAAACATTATCTGCAGCGGCTCCGGCTGGGCGTGGCCAACATCAACGAGCTGATCGCGGCGCTGCTGGTGGTGTCGCGCCTGCTGCGTGCAACCATGGCGCCGCAAGCGGTGGACATTGGCGCGCTGGCGCAGGGCGCGTTTGCAGCGCTGCAGGCAACCGAGCCCGCGCGCCTGGCGCAGGTCGATGTACAACCGGACTTGGTCGCGCAGGGCGACCCGGCACTGCTCAAGCAACTGGTGGATCACCTGGTCGGCAACGCCTGGAAGTTCAGCGCCAAAAAAGACAAGACCTTTATCACCGTCGGCAGTCAGCCCGGAGCGGAGGGCGAGACGGTGTACTTTGTCAGCGACCAGGGGGCGGGTTTCGACATGGCCCATGCAGAAAAGCTGTTCGGCATCTTCCAGCGCATGCATGTCTCGTCGGACTTCCCTGGCCTCGGCGCGGGCCTGGCGACGGTGCAGCGCATTGTTGCGCGGCATGGGGGACGGATCTGGGCCGAGGCGGCGGTTGAAGAAGGTGCGACCGTCTACTTCACCTTGCCCGGAGCTTGATTGCCGGCAAGTCGCCCGCCGGGGCGAGACCCGAGTGGTTCGAGGCATTTGTCAGTCTGAACTGCCCAGGGCAGGCACACGCCGCGACGGCCACCCGCTTTACTTCAGCCATCCCCGCTTCCTGAAGTACCACATCGGCACCACCGCACTGGCCGCCATCAGCAGCAGCGCATACGGATAACCCAGCGCCCAGTCCAGCTCGGGCATGAGCTTGAAGTTCATGCCGTACACACTGGCGATCAGCGTGGGCGGCAGCAGGGCCACGCTGGCCACCGAGAAAATCTTGATGATCTTGTTCTGGTTGATGTTGATGAAACCGACCGTGGCGTCCATCAGGAAGTTGATCTTGTCGAACAGAAAAGCCGTGTGTGAGTCCAGCGAGTCGATGTCCCGCAAAATCTGGCGCGCTTCCTCAAACTGTTCGGCGTTGAGCATCTTGCTGCGCATCATGAAGCTCACGGCGCGGCGCGTGTCCATCACGTTGCGGCGGATGCGTCCGCTCAGGTCCTCGTGGCGGGCGATGGCGCCCAGCACCTCGCCGGCCATCACGTCCGTCACGTCGCCGGACAGCACCTTGGTGCTGACTTTTTCAAGATCGATGTAAATGCCTTCCAGCGTATCCGCGGAGTATTCCGCATCCGCGTCGAACAGCTTGAGCAGCACTTCCTTGGCGTCTTCGATCAGGCCTGGCGCGCGGCGCGCGCGCATGCGCAGCAGGCGGAACACCGGCACATCCTCGTCGTGGATCGAGAACAGCACGCCCTTGCTCTTGAGGTCATCGTTGACCAGGTTCAGGATGAACGCGACCCGCACCGTGCGGGGCTCTTCGTCGTCGGCGATCAGGAAATCGGAGCGGATGTGCAGCTCGCCGTTGTCTTCCTCGTAAAAACGCGCAGATTCCTCGATGTCCTCGTCCATCACGTCTTCGGGAATCGACAGGCCGTAGTACTGCTTGATCCAGCGTTTTTCTTCCAGCGTCGGCGACTCCAGGTCCACCCAGATGGGCTGAAACCGGGAGAGCTCCTCCAGCGATTCGATCTCCTCCTGGAACAGGCGCCCGTTGGCAAGCGTGAAAATATTGAGCATGACTGGCTCCCAAGGGGTTTGGGTGAGCCGGCACCCTGCATGGGCAGGCGGGCGTCGGCGGGGTTGTGGATGGTGGCATCGCTTTCAACCCCGGGACGACTCTGACGCCAGTCTGCGGTGCTGAAAGCTAGCGACTGGGGCTGCTTTCCAAGGATTTCTCCGCGATGAATTTGCGGCGATTATGACACCTCAACCCCAAACCAGCCATCGCCAGACCTACATGAAAAAGTCGATAAGCTCGCTTTTTCGGGCATGGGCGTCCTGCTCACCCAAGGCCATCAACGCCTTGATAAAGCCAGGCTCAAACAAGAGGTAGCTTGCCAGGGCTGCCCCGCCAGGGCTGCCTTGGGCCCCCAGCGCCCCCAGACCCGCCAACGCGTTGTAGGTTGCGGTGGGCAGCTCCGCGGCATGGGCCTGGGCCAGCGCATCGAGTGACTGGGACGGGGCGATCGCCAGCACATCGACGGGCCGGTAGGGCATGACGGCAGCGATTTCGCGCGGCATTTGCAGCAAGGTTCTGCTCACGCGCTGCGCCTGCTCGACATCGGCCTGCAGCGTGTCCTGAAAAACACTGGCCAGGGCGTGGCCTGCAATCGCGCCCAGGCTGGGGCGGCCATCGATGGTGGGGCCGGTATTGCCCGTCAAGCCGGCACGCTCAGGCTGCCCGACGCCGATGACCAGAATTTTTCCGGCTCCCAGGTGCAGGGCAGGTGACAACGGGAAACTCTGGCGCATGGAGCCATCGCCAAAAAACTCCCGGCGGCCGTCAACCCACAGGGGGGTGGCGGGAAAGAGAAAGGGAATCGCGCTGGAAGCCACGAGATGCTCAATGGTGATGGGCTGGAAATCCGCACGCCGTCCCGGCCGGCTCCACAACCCGGCACCGGCACCACGTGCTGTCTGGCAGAAAGTCCAGTGCACACCGCTGGTGTAGCTTGAGGCGGTCACGGCCAGCGCCAGCAGGGTTTTTTCATGCAGGGCTTCGTCGATGCTGTCCAGCGAGATGACGCGGTGCAGGGTGTCCACCAGCGGCGTATTGTTCAGGAAGGCCTGCTGCCTGCGCACGTGCTGGGACAAAAACAGGGCAGCGGCGATACGGCTGGAGCGGATCCAGCCGGGTACCTTGAGCTGGTAGACCTGTTCCGAGCGCAGCGTGGCCCAGAAGCTGGCAAGCTGCTCGAACGCAGCCAGGCCCTGGTTCGCCCGGCTGGCCAAAAAGCAGGCGTTGAGGGCGCCGGCCGACGTGCCAGCCAGGATCTTGAACGGGAAGCGCTGGCTGGTCGGGTCGCCCTGCAGCGCCAGAATGCGGGCCAGCGCCCGCAGCACACCGGCCTGGTAAGCGGTACGGGCGCCGCCACCCATCAATACAAGCGCCTTGAGGTCATCGTCAGGTCGCGTCAGGCTGTTGGAAATAAGCGTTTCAAGCGACATGAAACTGGGCCAATGCTGCCCTGATGACCTGCGAACAAGTGGAATCGGCCATGGTAGCGGTTCCTGGTTTCGGTAAAGAGGGACGATGGGTGAACCGCTACCGATTTTAGAGCGGCGCCTTTGTCGGCGTTTCCATGGATCGGCGCAAGACTGGCGGAAGTGCTCCGGAGAAGGGGGAACACCCAAAAAACCCATAAGAATCAATGCGCGGTGCCTGCAGGTGCTGGCGCATGGCAATGGCTCTTCGGATTGTTGCTGCAGAGCGTCAAGTTCCTTTTCAGACCGTTTCAGTTTTTATTGCGCCGCAGGATTGCGTTTGCCCGGCTTCGGGCGCATAGTGAAACCAAGAGAGTTGCCCGTCCACCGCCTCGCCACAACGGCAAAGCGGTATTTTTAACCCTCATCCAGCCATGGAAAAGGAGTCTCTTTATGAATTTGACGATCAGCGGCCACCATCTTGAAGTGACCCCCGCCCTGCGCGGTTACGTGACCAGCAAGATGGATCGGATCACCCGGCATTTCGACCAGGTGGTCGATGTCAAAGTCCTGTTGACCATCGACAACATGAAGGAGAAGGAACGGCGCCAGAGGGCCGAATGCAATGTGCACGTCAAGGGGCGCGACCTGTTTGCCGAGAGTTCGCATGCTGATCTGTATGCTGCAGTCGATGAGCTGACCGACAAGCTGGACCGCCAGGTCGGCCGCTACAAGACCAAAACCCAGGATCACCACCACGTTGCCGCCAAACGCCAGGCCTGAGGCCGTGTCGGCCGCCGAAGCGGCCGGGTTTGAGCCCCCGAAGCCGCCTGTGCCTTCAGGCGGCTTTTTTATGCCCTGCATGGTATCCATGCTTATGAAAGTGCATAATTCGGCGACTAAAAGATCGTTATGAACCGTCTTTCGCAAATTTTGCCTTCTACCCAGGTGCTGGTGCGTGTTGAAGCCACCAGCAAAAAACGTGCTTTTGAAGAGGCCGGCCTGCTGTTCGAGAATCAACACGGTCTGAACCGCGCCCTGATCACCGACAGCCTGTTCGCTCGTGAGCGCCTCGGCTCGACCGGTCTGGGCCATGGTGTGGCCATTCCCCATGGTCGCATCAAGGGTCTGAAGGCGCCGATGGCGGCGGTGTTCCAGCTGCAAGCGCCTATCGGTTTTGATGCGCCTGACGAGCAGGCAGTCGGCTTGCTGATTTTCCTGCTGGTGCCAGAAGCGGCGACTCAGAAACACCTGGAAATCCTCTCCGAAATCGCCGAACTGCTCAGCGATAGCGCCCTGCGGGAGCAGCTCAAGGCCAGCACCGACGCCGGAGCGCTGCACCACCTGATTGCCTCCTGGCAATCCAGCCACGTCGTCACCCCCTGATTTCATGATCCCGGTTGTTTGTGCGGGCACGGGAGCGGTCCGGCCATGAAACCCACCGTTGTCAGCGCCGATGTGTTGTTCGAGGACCACCGCGCCGCCCTCAAGTGGGAATGGGTGGCCGGCCTCGGCGCCTCGGAGCGGCGTTTTGACGAGGTGGCGGTGCGTGCCGCACGCTCCGGCGCCGACCTGGTCGGCTACCTCAACTACATCCATCCCTACCGCGTGCAATTGCTGGGCGAGCGCGAAGTCGCCTACCTGAGCGACGGCAGTTCTGAAGACTGTGCGCGCCGCATCTCGCGCATCGTCACGCTGGAGCCGCCGGTGCTGATCATTGCTGACGGCCAAGTCGCGCCCGACACCCTGCTGTCAATGTGTGAACGTGCGCAGATCCCCATGTTTGCGACGAAGGAATCGGCAGCGTTTGTGATCGACGTGTTGCGCGCCTACCTGTCCAAACATTTTGCCGACCGCACCTCCATGCACGGCGTGTTCATGGACATCCTGGGTGTCGGGCTGATGATCACCGGCGAATCCGGCCTCGGCAAGAGCGAGCTCGGCCTGGAGCTGATCTCGCGCGGGCACGGCCTGGTGGCCGACGACGCGGTGGACCTGTACCGCATCAACCAGACCACTATCGAAGGGCGCTGCCCTGAACTGCTGCAGAACCTGCTGGAAGTGCGCGGCATCGGCTTGCTCGACATCAAGGCGATTTTTGGCGAGACGGCGGTGCGGCGCAAGATGCGGCTCAAGCTGATCGTGCACCTGGTGCGGCGCGAAACGCTGGAGCGCGAGTACGAGCGCATCCCCTATGAGCCGCTGACCCAGGACGTGCTGGGCATTCCGGTGCGCAAGGTGATCATCCAGGTGGTGGCCGGGCGCAACATCGCTGTGCTGGTCGAGGCCGCGGTGCGCAATGTCATCCTGCAGCTGCGCGGCATCGACACCTACCAGGAGTTTGTCGAGCGGCATCGCCAGGCGATGGAGCGTGGCGGCTGACTTGGCCCCCACCACGCTCGTTCACTGCGTGTAGCTCGCTGCCCCCGATGGGGCTGCTGTGCCTGCGGACTGGCAAAGCCAGATCCGCGGCTCCTGCTTGAAAAAAGAACTTACACGGTGACTTTACGCCGTATCCACCCCTTTCCAGCTATCTTATTCATAGCTGTGGGCGCGCTCCAGTCAAGGGCTGGAGCCTCTTTTGATCCGATTTCGAGGGGAATGCGGGGGACCGGCTCAATTGTGGTGCCGCGGTGAGGTCGGGCGGCTCGGGCACTTGTCCTTGGTGCAGTTCGCGTACATCGACAGCGAATGGTCGGCAATGGCAAAGCCCTTGGCCTTGGCAACCGCATGCTGGCGTTTCTCGATTTCGGCGTCGTAGAACTCTTCCACCTTGCCGCAATCGAGGCACACCAGGTGGTCGTGGTGCTGGCCCTCGTTGATTTCATACACCGCCTTGCCGGACTCGAAATTGCTGCGGTTGAGCAGGCCGGCCTGTTCGAACTGCGTCAACACGCGGTACACCGTGGCCAGCCCGATATCGGAACGGTCTTCCAGCAACACCCGGAAAACATCTTCTGCCGTCATGTGACGCTGTTTGCCGGCCTGAAAAATTTCCAGTATCTTCAGACGCGGCAGGGTCGCTTTCAGGCCTGTGTTTTTGAGTTCGTCGATATTGCTCATGGCGGTATCCCGGGAAAGGTGGGCAAAACGGTCCAGTCCAGGCTGTATGGCGCTGGCCAGCGGGGGCTGGCGGGAGCCCATGGGGGTGATACACCCTGCCGCTACAATGATCAATCATATCGCTACACCCCAACCCATGTCTGCAAAAAATCGTCACGGCATTCAAACCGCTCTTACCGTCCTGGCGTGTGTTGTGCTGACCGCCTGCGGCAGCATGAAGAGCATGACCAGCGGACTCGGCGACAGCAAAATCAATCCGGTCAACTGGATCACGCCCTACAAGGTAGAGATCGTCCAGGGCAACTTCGTGTCCAAGGAGCAGGTCGAACTGCTCAAGCCCGGCATGCCCCGGGTGCAGGTGCGCGAGCTGCTGGGCACGCCGCTGCTGGCCAGCGTGTTCCACGCAGACCGCTGGGACTATGTGTTCACCCTGAAGCGGCAAAATGCCGAGCCACAGGCGCTCAAGCTGACCGTGTTTTTCAAGAATGACGTGCTGGAGCGTTTCGAGGGGGACGCCATGCCCAGCGAGACGGAATTCGTCTCCCGGCTTGACTCCCGCCGCAAGCTCGGCAAGGTGCCGGTGCTGGAACTGAGCGACGAGCAACTCCAGGCCGCCGAGAAAAAACGCGCCACCTCAAATGTTGCGCCCGCAACACCACCGGCTCCTGTGGCGCCGCCGAGCGCCAGTTACCCGCCGCTGGAAAGCCCGGCACGGTGAGCGCCGTGAGTCCCGGCGGCAGCGAATCCCATCACCTGATTGCAGTTGCCGGCGCCAGTGGGCGCATGGGCCAGATGCTTGTCGAGGCCATTCGCGCCAGCGACGACTGCCGGCTGAGTGGAGCGCTGGATGTGGCCGCAAGCCCCGGCCTCGGCAAGGATGCTACGGCCTTTCTGGGCCACAGCAGCGGCGTGACCATCACCGCTGACCTGGCCGCAGGTCTGGCTGGTTCGCAGGTACTGATCGACTTCACCCGGCCGGAAGGCACGATGGCGCACCTGGCCAAATGCCGTGAACTCGGCGTCAAGATGGTTATCGGCACCACCGGGTTTTCCGATGCGCAGAAGGCCGAGATCGCCGATACCGCCAAACACAACGCCATCAAGATGGCGCCCAACATGAGTGTGGGCGTCAACGTCACGCTCAAGCTGCTCGAGATGGCCGCCAAAGCCCTGAACACCGGCTACGACATCGAGATCGTCGAGGCCCACCACCGCCACAAGGTCGATGCGCCGTCGGGCACCGCGCTGAAAATGGGCGAGGTGATCGCGGGCGCGCTGGGCCGCGACCTCAAGGACTGCGCGGTGTATGCCCGCGAAGGTGTGACCGGTGAGCGCGACCCGTCTTCCATCGGTTTTGCCACGATACGCGGCGGTGACATCGTCGGCGACCACACCGTGCTGTTTGCCGGTACCGGTGAACGCATTGAAATCACCCACAAGTCCTCCAGCCGCGTGACCTACGCCCAGGGCAGCCTGCGTGCCGCGCGTTTCCTCGCGAGCCAGCGGACCGGTTTGTTTGACATGTTCGATGTGCTCAACTTGAAATGAGCCCGGCATGAATGTGCTCGCGCTGATCACCCAGGGCGACGCCGTAACCGGGCTGGTGGCGGCATTGCTCCTCCTCATGTCCGTGGCCAGCTGGGTGGTCATCGTATGGAAAGCCTGGCTGCTGCGGCGCGCCAGAGGCGATGTGCCCCGCAGCACAGCGGCGTTCTGGCAGTCCACCGCCATTGCCGATGCGCAGCAGAAGGTGGCCGCCTTCGACCGCGAGGCACTGGTGTTGCCCTTGATCGCCGCCACCGGGCTACAGGCCAACGGCACGCTGGCCTCGGCCGGCGATCGGTCCCAGCAACTGACCCGTCTTCTGCGTGACGCCTTGCATGCGGTGCTGCACAAGCTTCAGTACGGCCAGGTGCTGCTGGCCACCGTCGGCTCCACCGCCCCCTTTGTCGGCCTGCTGGGCACAGTCTGGGGCATCTACCACGCGCTGGTGGCCATTGCCGCCGCCGGCCAGATCACCATCGACAAGGTCTCCGGCCCGGTCGGCGAAGCGCTGATCATGACGGCTGCCGGCCTGGCGGTTGCCATCCCGGCCGTCCTGGCCTACAACATTTTTGGCCGCAACATCAGCCGCATCGAGGCCGATCTTGAAGGGTTTGCCTACGATTTGCGCAAACTGATGGCCACGACAGGCACGGTGGCGGGGCAGCAATTTTCCGACGGGCCGCCCCTAGGAAAATTCGCCCCTCTTCCTGGTGAAAGGGGCAGCGCACCGCCAGAGGCTCACGCACTGACAAGCGTGGGGGCTCCATGACTTTCGGCCGGCTCGAACGTACGCCGGGCGCCCAGCCTTTCAGCGAGATCAACGTCACGCCGCTGGTCGATGTGATGCTGGTGCTGGTGGTGATTTTCATCATCACCGCGCCCCTGCTGGCCAGCTCGATCCGCCTCGACCTGCCCCGCAGTGATGCCGCCCAGCCCGGGGACGTGCCGCAGTTCGTGACCCTGGTGGTCGACAAAAGCGGCCAGGCTTTCCTGAACGACCAGCCCGTGTCCGCCGAACAGATGGCGCAAAGCCTCCAGCAAAGCGCCGCCCGCAACCCCGACACCGAAGTGCAGCTGCGCGCCGATCAGGCGGTGCCTTATGGCCGCATCGTCGAGGTGATGGGGATTGCGCAGAAGGCCGGCCTGAATCGCATCGGTTTTGTGGCCGACGCCCCGTCTGCGGCGCGCCCGTAAAATCGTTACGAATCAGCCAATTCGAGTCTCCGGAAACCGCCGGGCCTGCGCCGGCGTCTTCCAGGCCCTTTAACCGTCCGAAAGTATCTGCCCTGACCGGTGAAGCCGGCGGGCGAGCCCGCCATGCAAGAAAAATACAGCCACCTCGACGTCGAGCGCAGTGCGCAAACCCACTGGACCGCCGCGGATGCCTACCGCGTCACCGAAGACGCATCCAAAAAGAAGTATTACGCCTGCTCCATGCTGCCCTACCCCAGCGGCAAGCTGCACATGGG
>JAUXOA010000083.1 GCA_030682475.1 Rhodoferax sp.
AGACGTTGAGGCTGTATTTTTAGTCTCTTTATGTCCACCTAAGCCGCGCCTGAAACGTTAAATCTCCGGTCCCATTCACTGGAGAAATCAATGGCCCGTTACAAGGTAGTCGATCGCAGCCCAAGGTTCCTGCCTATCGTGCTTGACGACCAGTTAATGCCCGGAAGTTTCGAGTACGCACTGGACTACCTCGTAGACAACGAACTAGATTTATCTGCACTGGACAGCCGCTACAACAACGACGTCACAGGCGCTCCTGCCTACAACCCCGCAGTCATGCTCAAGATCGTATTGCTCGCCTATTCAAGAGGTATGGTCAGCAGCCGCATGATCGAGCGGGCCTGCCGCGACAACGTTTTATTCATAGCCATCTCCGGTGACAGTGCGCCGCAGTTCACAACAATAGCCAAATTCATCCGCGAACTCGGCCCCGACATCGCAGCCCTGTTCACCCAGGTCCTCATGACCTGTGATGCCCAAGGCTTGATAGGACGCCAAATGTTTGCCATTGATGGCGTCAAGCTGCCCAGCAACGCCTCCAAACACCGCAGTGGCACCCACGCCGAATTAGCCCATGACGCAGACCGCATGGAGCAAGCCGTGCAAACCATGATCCAGGCCCACCAAAGCCGAGATGCCCAAAGTGACAGCACAGGTAATGATGAGGTTGAGGCACAACGCAATGTTCGGCGCATCGAGCGCCTGCAAAGTGAAGCCAAACGCATCCGCGATTTCCTGGCCACCAACACGCAACGCAAAGGCGCCAAGGGCACCATCCTCAAGAGCAACCTCACCGACAACGAAAGTGCCAAGATGGCTACTTCCAAAGGTGTGATCCAGGGTTACACCGCAGTGGCCGCAGTAGACAGCGCCACCCAAGTTATCGTGGCCGCCCAGGCGCATGGTTCAGGCTCCGAACAAAGCACCTTGCTGCCCGTGATCAAGCTCACCGATGCCGTGCGCACCGAGCACACCCTGATCACGGCGGACGCGGGCTACCACTCTGAGGCCAACCTCAAACAACTCCATGACACCAACATCCCGGCCCTCATTGCCGATGGCTTGATGCGCAGGCGCGATGAACGCTTTAAGGATCAGGGCAAATACAAAGCGTTGCCTGATCCGATTACGGACAAGAATGCGCCGACCAAGAAACAAGTCAAAGAGGCCAAGCGATTCACCCCCGCTAACTTCACCCATGACACCCCTACCAACAGTTGCATCTGCCCGGCGGGTCAAAAGCTGTACAGCAACGGTAGCCACTGCACTGTCAATGGACGAACCCACCACAAGTTCACTGGAACGCTTGGCGGCTGTGGGCCTTGCGAGATGCGCAGCCGCTGTTTGCGCCACCCGGATCGCACACCCGTGCGCCAGGTAGCGTTCTTCCCCAAAGATCAGGCTTCACCCATGGAGTTCACCGAGCGCATGAAGCAGGCCATAGACAGCCCACGAGGTAGAAGACTCTATGGTGGGCGCATGGGCACGGTGGAGCCGGTGTTTGGCAACATCCGCTACAACAAGGGCCTGGACCGATTCACACTCAGGAGTCAGGCCAAGGTGAATACGCAGTGGCATTTGTTCTGCTTGGTGCACAACATTGAGAAATTGGCGAACCATGGGTATGCGAGGTAAGGCAAATGCGGGGCCAAGGACCGCTTAAAGCGCTCCAACACGCTGCTCAAGGGCAAATCAGCTTGAAAATCCGGCACACTTCGCAGATGAGTGAAAAATACCGCACCGAAAATCACGGAAGTCCACCCGCAAGGCTTGAGTCGGCTGGAAATCGGGTTTTTATACAGCCTCGTTGAATGGCTGCTTTCTGGAAAATTGACCGACCGGTGTCAGTCTCTTCCAGACATTCGAGATCTGTCCAGCACCAACAAGGCACTGGCATAAGCCCAGGAGTGAAGTAGCGCAGGGCCGCCCGTCGGCGCTGCGCCGCAGGCCAACGCCAAACCAGTCAGGCTGCCAACGCCTCGCTTGTCACCACCTCACCCCGCAAGCTGTAGCTGCGTGTCTCGGTAATCTTCACATCCACCAACTGCCCGATGATGGCGGGCTGTCCACAGAAGTTGACCACCCGGTTGCACTCGGTGCGGCCCATCAGCTCCTGCGCATCGCGTTTGGACGGGCCTTCCACCAGAATGCGCTGCACCGTGCCCAGGCGGCTTTCGCTGATGCGTTGGATGCTGCTGTTGATGACAGTTTGCAAATGTTGCAGTCGGTGCAGTTTGACCTCATGCGGCGTGTCGTCCGAGAGGTTGGCAGCGGGGGTGCCGGGGCGCGGGCTGAAGATGAAGCTGAAGGAGTTGTCAAACCCCACGTCGTCAATCAGCTTCATCAGCTTGTTGAAGTCGGCATCAAGCTCGCCCGGAAAGCCGACGATGAAATCGCTGCTGATGGCCATGGCGGGGCGGATGGCGCGCAACTTGCGCACAGTGGATTTGTATTCCATGGCGGTGTAGCCGCGTTTCATCGCCATCAAAATCCGGTCCGAGCCGTGCTGTACCGGCAAGTGCAGGTGGCTGACCAGCTTGGGGATTTTTTCGTAGGCGGCAATCAGGGCCGGCGTGAACTCGTTGGGGTGGCTGGTGGTGTAGCGGATGCGCTCGATGCCGGGAATGTCGGCCACATATTCCAGCAGGGTGGCAAAGTCGGCGGTTTCTCCAGAAGGTGATGCCGCTTCACCGGCCATGCGGGCGCGGTAGGCGTTCACGTTTTGCCCCAGCAGGGTGACTTCTTTCACGCCCTGGTCGGCCAGACCGGCCACTTCCACCAGCACATCCTCAAACGGCCGCGAAACTTCTTCGCCCCGGGTGTAGGGCACGACGCAGTAGCTACAGTATTTGGAGCAGCCCTCCATGATGCTGACAAAGGCGGTGGCGCCCTCCACACGCGCCGATGGAAGGTGGTCAAACTTTTCGATTTCAGGAAAGCTGATGTCCACTTGCGAGCGCTGCTGCAACTCACGCGCCGCCAGCAACTGGGGCAGACGGTGCAGGGTTTGCGGGCCAAAGACCACGTCCACATAAGGCGCGCGGGCAATGATCGCCGCTCCTTCCTGGCTGGCAACACAACCGCCCACGCCAATCAGCACGCCCTTTTTTTTCAGGTGTTTGACACGGCCCAGATCAGAAAACACTTTCTCCTGCGCTTTCTCCCGCACCGAACAGGTGTTGAACAAAATCAGATCGGCTTGCTCCACGTTGTCGGTGGGCTCGTAGCCTTGCGCGGCATGCAGCACGTCGGCCATCTTGCCCGAGTCGTACTCGTTCATCTGGCAGCCAAAGGTTTTGATAAAGACTTTTTTTGACATGGGGAAATTTTCAATTTGATGGCTAACTGACCCCAAAATATGACGCCAAAATTCCTGAAATTAATTATAAATCAATCACTTACGATAACTGCCTGGGTGACAGGATTTTGCCGATGACGGCGTGAAAACCGGTCAATCGCGGATAATGCCAGGTTTACATCTCGAAATACCCCGCACGACCCATGGCTCAATACGTATTTTCCATGAACCGCCTCGGCAAGATTGTTCCGCCGAAAAAATTCATTCTCAAAGACATTTCGCTCAGCTTCTTCCCCGGCGCCAAGATTGGCGTGCTGGGTACCAATGGCTCCGGCAAGTCCACTCTGCTCAAGATCATGGCCGGTGTCGACAAGGAGTTTGAAGGCGAAGCGGTTCCCATGGCGGGCCTGAATATTGGCTATCTGCCGCAAGAGCCGCAACTCGACCCCGAGCAAACCGTGCGCGAAAGCGTGGAAGCGGGCATGGGTGACGTTTTCAAGGCTAAAGCCCGGCTGGAAGAGATTTACGCAGCCTACGGCGAGGAAGATGCAGATTTCGATGCCCTGGCCGAAGAGCAGGCCAGGATGGAGGCCATCATTGGCAGCGCCGGCACCGACTCCGAGCATCAGCTTGAGATCGCCGCCGACGCCTTGCGCCTGCCGCCGTGGGAAGCCAAAGTGGGGCTGTTGTCGGGTGGCGAGAAGCGCCGTGTCGCCTTGTGCCGCCTGCTGCTGTCCAAGCCCGACATGCTGCTGCTGGACGAACCCACCAACCACCTGGATGCCGAGTCGGTCGACTGGCTCGAGCAATTCCTGCAGCGCTATCCCGGCACCGTGGTGGCGATTACCCATGATCGCTACTTTCTGGACAATGCGGCCGAGTGGATTCTGGAGCTCGATCGCGGCAACGGCATGCCCTACAAAGGCAACTACAGTTCCTGGCTGGAGCAAAAGCAGGAGCGACTGACGCAGGAGAACAAAGGCGAAGAATCACGCGCCAAAGCCCTCAAGAAGGAACTTGAATGGTCACGCCAGAACCCCAAAGCGCGCCAGGCCAAGAGCAAGGCACGGCTGGCCCGTTTTGAGGAGTTGTCCGATTTCGAGTACCAGAAGCGCAACGAGACCAACGAGATTTTCATCCCGGTGGCCGAACGCCTGGGCAATGAAGTCATCGAGTTCGTCAATGTCAGCAAGTCGTTTGGCGACCGTTTGCTGATCGACAACCTGAGTTTCAAAGTGCCGGCCGGTGCCATCGTCGGCATTATTGGCCCCAACGGCGCCGGCAAATCGACGCTGTTCCGCATGATTGCGGGCAAGGAAATGCCAGACAGCGGTGAGGTCAAGATTGGCGCCACCGCCAGGATGGCGTTTGTGGATCAGCACCGGGATGATCTGGCGAATGAAAAGACCGTCTGGGAAGACGTGTCCGGCGGGCTCGACATTCTGAATGTCGGTAAATTCCAGATGGCCAGCCGCGCTTATTGCGGACGTTTCAACTTCAACGGTGCGGATCAACAAAAACGTGTTGGTACTCTGTCGGGTGGCGAGCGCGGGCGCTTGCATCTGGCCAAAACCCTGATTGCCGGTGGCAATGTCCTGATGCTGGACGAGCCGTCCAACGACCTCGATGTGGAGACTTTGCGTGCGCTGGAAGACGCCTTGCTGGAGTTTGCCGGATCGATCATGGTGATCAGCCATGACCGCTGGTTTCTGGACCGCATTGCCACCCATATCCTGGCCTGCGAGGGCGACAGCCAGTGGACCTTCTTTAATGGCAACTACCAGGAATACGAAGCCGACAAGAAGAAGCGTCTGGGTGAAGAAGGGGCCAAGCCCAAGCGCATGCGGTTCAAGGCGCTGAAGTAAACGCTGGCCCCGCCATGGCGGGTCAACGGTTGATCAGTCTTGCTCGCACCAGCTCAATGTGGTTGCGCAGGGCGTAGAGCTCGTCCGCATACGACAGCGGCACGTTGATTTTGCCAACGCGCGCCTCCAGTTGCCTGAGTTCTTCGACCAGACCCTGCGCCGATGTGGCGCTGTTACGGGCGCGGTCTTCAATCTCGCGCAACTGCCCGTACCAGCGAAAAACCCGGGAGCGGATTCGGAACTCATACAACGGCGGCACGATGCGGCTCAGCGGCAGCAGCACGGCAATGATGATGCCCAGCGCCAGCCACATGCGCTCCATCAGGTTCGCGTAGGAAAAAGGCAGGTAGCGTTGCAGCAGCGGAATGCCGTTGCGTATCATGCGCTGCGCTTCGTGCGACAGGGGAAACTCGGTATTGGCGGCGTTGGGGAATTGATGGGCACGGTTGAACCAGCCGGCCTGGCTGTGCAGCGCCACCGAGGTCTGGGAAAAGAGTTGCACCACGGCGGGATGCACGCCATCCCTGACGATGAGCGTGGTGGTGGGGGCCACCAGCCGCACGTCCTGGGCCGGCGTGTCACTGGCCAGATCGACCACGCCACGCGGCAGGGTCACGGGGGTTAAAAACGCGAAACGGCGTGAGTAGGCTTCGCTCTGTGCAAAGTCCAGCAGTTTCACCCCCGGTGTTTGCAGAAGCATTTGCACCATGAGCGATTCCGGCGCCGAGGCAAAAACCAGCGCATCAAGATCGCCGTTCAAAAACGCAACCGTGGCCGGGGTTTGCGCCAGCTGGGAGAGTGTGATGGTGCTCGGGTCAATGCGGTTGGCATCGAATAATTTGTTCATCAGGCTGGGCACACCGCTGCCTACTGTGCCGACATTGACGCGCAGGCCTTTGAGCTGGGTCAGCGCCGTTAGCGTGGCGTCCTTTGTTACTTTTTGCGCGGTTTCGACGCGATAAAACAGCCACACCGGTTCGACGAACAGGCTGCCCAGCGAGGTGAGCCCGGCGTGGCCAATGGCGGGCAAGGCACTGCTACCACCCTGAACAAAGCCCAGATCAGCTTTACCGGCTGCCAGCCATTCAAGATTCTGGGACGAACCTTCGCTGGGCAGCAGTTCCACTTGAATGCCGTAGGCAGCCATGGCCCTGGCATAACGTTTTCCGAACTCGGCGTAGGCGCTCTGGGCCGGTCCGGTGGCCAGCGTGACATGTTTGGGCGGCTCCGGGTCGAGCCACCAGTAGGCCAGCGCCAACAACAGAAAAGTCAACAGGACAAAGGGCCCGGCCGATGTCAGCAGGTCACGCAAGGACAGCAAGGTGTAGCGGATGGTTTTGGGCATGGTGTGCGACCTTGCGATGACTCAAGAAGCAGCAGGTCGCGCCAGGTCGCACGCAGCGGGCCAGTTCATAGCGCCTGCGGTCAGGCCTTTCGCGGCCAGAATGGCACGCACGACTGCGCGCGCCGTGACCTCTGCCGCCAGGGTGCTGAGTAGCAGCATGCCCGCTGATCTGCCGGCCCGGCCGGTGCCCAGCGCGAACAAGGTGTCGCCATCCGACATCGTGTGCACCGGATTGATGGCGCGCGCCAGTCCGTCGTGCGCCACCTGGGCCAGGCGGTGCGCCTGCGCCTTGGTCAGAATCGCGTCAGTAGCGACTACGCCGATGGTGGTGTTGGTGCCTGCCAGCAGTGACTGCGGCGCAAGACCGGCCAGGATGGCGTCACGCGCGTTGAGCAGCGCGCTGCCATCGGGTGTGCGGGCACCGGCCAGCAGCTGGCCGGTAGCCGGGTCGATGACGTCACCGACGGCATTGCAGGCGATGATGGCGCCGACCGTGATGCCGTCCACCGTGATCGACGCACTGCCGATGCCGCCGCGCATGGCACGTGCCAGGCCAAAGAGTTTGCCCACCAGTGCCCCGGCGCCGGCGCCCACATTGCCTTCAGCCGGCGCATTGCGGCTGGCCGCCACGCACGCCTGATAACCGGCGCCCGCATCGGGCCGGATGTTGGCATCGCCCACCGGCAAATCGAACAGCACGGCGGCCGGTACGATGGGGACCAGACCGAAACCCACGTCCAGTCCGATGTTGTTTTCTTCGAGCCACTGCATCACGCCGCTGGCCGCGTCCAGCCCCCAGGCACTGCCGCCCGCCAGTGTGATGGCGTGCACACGGTCCACCAGATTGGAGGGGTGCAGCAGCTCAGTCTCGCGCGTGCCGGGTGCGGCGCCACGCACGTCAACCCCGGCGACTGCGCCCGCACGCGCAATCACCACGGTGCAACCGGTGGAGCGGCGCGCGTCGGTGAAGTGGCCAACCTCGATGCCGGCAACTTCGGTGATCGATCCGGCGGGAGTGCAAGTAGCTATTAATTTCATACCAGGCACTTCAAAGCCAGTCAGTGCCCCAGAATTTTGGACAGAAAATCCCGGCTACGCTCGTTTTGCGGGTTGTTGAAGAAGTCGTGCGGGTTGTTCTGTTCGACGATCTGGCCCTGGTCCATGAAGATCACCCGGTCCGCTACCGCCTTGGCAAAACCCATCTCATGCGTGACGCAGATCATGGTGATGCCTTCGCTGGCCAGCTCGATCATGACGTCCAGCACTTCCTTGATCATTTCAGGGTCAAGTGCCGAAGTGGGTTCGTCAAACAGCATGATTTTCGGCTTCAGACACAGCGCCCGCGCAATCGCCACTCGCTGCTGCTGGCCGCCCGAGAGCTGCAGCGGGTACTTACCGGCCTGCTCGGCAATTTGCACCCGCTCGAGCTGCTGCATGGCCTTTTCTTCGGCTTCTTTTTTTGGCATCTTGCCGACCCACATCGGTGACAGCGTCAGATTCTCCAGCACCGTCAGGTGCGGGAACAGGTTGAATTGCTGAAACACCATGCCCACTTTTTTGCGCACATCGTCGATCGCCTTGACGTCGTCGGTCAGCTCGACGCCGTCCACCGTCAGGTGGCCTTGCTGGTGCTCTTCGAGCCGGTTGATGCAGCGAATCAGGGTTGATTTGCCGGAGCCCGAAGGACCGCAAATCACGATCCGTTCGCCCTTGGCGACGCAGAGATCAATGTCGCGCAGCACGTGGAAGTTGTTACCGTACCACTTGTTGACTTTGTCGAAGGTAATGATGGGTTCAGACATGCTTGTTTTTTAGTGGGGTTGTGCTCAGCGCAGCCGGCCTTTGTTGGCCTGTTTCTCAACCCACAGGCTGTAGCGCGACATGGAAAAGCAGATGACAAAGTAAATCATGGCGATGAAGAGGTAACCCTCGATCTTGAAAGGCCGCCAGTCGGCGTCTGAATTGAGCGCCAGCCCGAGTGCGCCGGTCAGCTCGTACAAGCTGACGATGGTGACCAGCGAGGTGTCCTTGAAAATTGAAATGAAATTGTTCATGATGCCGGGCACCACCATCGCCAGCGCTTGCGGCAGCACGATTTTGCGCTGCGTCTGCCAGTACGACAGCCCCAGCGTGGCAGCGGCCTCGACCTGCCCCTTGGGAATGGCTTGCAAACCACCGCGAATGACTTCTGCCATGTAGGCGGCAGCGAACAGGGTAATGCCCACCAGCACGCGGATCAGCACGTCAATGGTGAAGCCCTGCGGCATGAACAGCGGGAACATGAACGAGGCCATGAACAGCACCGAGATCAGTGGCACACCGCGCACCAGCTCGACAAAAATGGTGCAGAAGGTGCGAATGGCAGGCAATTTGGAGCGCCGCCCCAGCGCCACCGCCAGCGCAATCGGGAACGCCATCACAATGGACAACGAGGCCAGCAGAATCGTAAGTGGCAGCCCGCCCCAGCGATCAGTCTCGACGCGGGTCATGCCCAGGGTATTGCCATACATCAGGGTAAAGAAGGCGGCCAGCACCAGTGCCCACAGAATGACCAGCCAGGGCTTCCAGAACATCCGTATGCAGCTTGCCACCAGCATGCCCGTCAGCAGCAGGGTGGCGACCAGTGGGCGCCATTGCTGCTCAAAAGGGTAGCGTCCAAAAATGATCAGGCGGTATTTTTCAGCGATCACACCCCAGCAGGCGCCCACGCCGCTGGCGCGGCAGGCGTCCGCATTGGGCAGCCAACTGGCGTGCCACAGTGCCCAGTTGAGAAGCTGCGGCAGGTACCAGAGCATCAGACTGGCGATGATGAAAGTGGACAGGGTGGTGCTCCAGTCGCCCAGCAGGTTGGTCTTGATCCACGCTGCTGCGCCTTCGGTGTTGACCGGGGCCGGGCGCGCGGCAATGGCTTGATAAGTATTGGCAGTCATGGGGTGTATCGTCCGGTCAACGTTCCTTGATGGCCGCGCGGCTGTTGTACCAGTTCATGAGCAGTGAAGTCGCCAGGGAGGTGGTCAGGTAAACCAGCATCACCAGTGATATGCACTCTACGGCGCGGCCGGTCTGGTTGATGGCGGTGTTGGCAATGGACACCACATCGGGGTAACCAATGGCCACCGCCAGCGAGGAATTTTTGGTCAGGTTCAGATACTGGTTGGTCAATGGCGGGATGATCACGCGCAGGGCTTGCGGCAGCATCACCAGGCGCATTTCCTGGCCACGGTTGAGCCCCAAGGCGGCGGCGGCTTCGCCCTGGCCCTGTTCCACTGACTGGATGCCGGCGCGCACCACCTCGGCCACAAAAGCGGCGGTGTAGAAGGTCAGGCCCAACAGGACGGCCAGAAACTCCGGTGTCAGGGCACCCCCGTTTTCAATCGAAAACTCGCCTTTGACCGGGTAGTTCAAAGCCGTTGGTGCGCCACCAAGCAGCCAGCCCAACAGGCTGCCGAGGATCACGATGACCACTGGCACCCAGAACCGGCTGCGCACCTGGCCAGTGGCCTCAAACTGGCGCCGCGCCCATTGCAGGTAAAGCCAGGCCAATGCGGCACCGGCCAGCAGACCGATGGCCGACCAGAGTTGGCCTGTGGCCCAGATCGGAATTGGAAAGTTCAGCCCCCCCTTGCTCAGGAACAGCGGGCCCAGCGTCCAGGCCTCGGCGGCGGCCGGCAGCAGCTCCGTGAACAGCAGATACCACATCAACAACTGCAGCAGGATCGGGACGTTGCGGAAGAATTCGACATAGGCCATGCACAGGCCACGCACCAATGCGTTGCGGGAAAAACGGCCGATACCGACCAAGGCACCAATCAGGGTGGTCAGGATGATGCCCAGCACAGCGACGCGCAGGGTGTTGGTCAGACCAATCAAAAAGGCACGCCAGTAGGGCTCGCCCGAGTCGAACGGATACAGACTCTCGCCAATGTCAAAACCCGCGGTTTGCAGCAAAAAATCAAAACCGCTCTGAATGCCGCGCACCCGCATGTTGACCAGCGTGTTGTGGGCCAGAAACCAGACCGCCGCGCTGATGACGAGCAGCGCGATGATCTGGTAGATCAAGCCCCTGAAGGCCTGGCTGCGCCAGGACCAGTGCTTCTTTTTAGGCGGGGTTTTCAACAAGTATCAGCGGATCGGGTAGGCGTACATTAAGCCGCCCTTGTTCCACAGGTTATTGACGCCGCGCGGCAGGGCCAGGGGTGACTTGGGACCGACGTTGCGTTCAAAGATTTCGCCGTAGTTGCCCGTGGCCTTGATGGCACGTGCCATCCATTCCTTGTCCAGACCCAGCAGCTTGCCGGTATCTTCCGAGGTGCCAAGAATGCGTTGCACCACCGGGTCCTGGCTGGTCTTCATCTGGTCCACGCTGGCCTGGGTCACGCCATATTCTTCCGCTTCAAGCAGGCCATAGATAACCCATTTGACAATCGCAAACCACTCGTCGTCGCCACGGCGCACCATCGGGCCCAGCGGCTCCTTGGAGATTAACTCGGGCAGGATCAGGTGCTCGGCCGGATTCTTGGCTTCCTTGTTGCGCACCGATGCCAGACCCGAGGCATCCGTGGTGTAAGCAATGCAACGGCCTGCAAAATAGGCACCGGTGGCCGCTTCAACTTTTTCAAACACCACGGGTTTAATGGCGAGATTGTTGGCTTTGGAGAAATCGGTCAGGTTTTTCTCGGTGGTGGTGCCGGACTGAACGCAAACGGTTTGCCCTTTGAGTTGCTTGGCGCTTTTCATCTTGCTTTTGACCGGCACCATGAAGCCCTGGCCATCGTAGTAGGTGACGGCGGTCATGTGCAGGCCCAGCGACGCATCGCGCGTCAGGGTGAAGGTGGTGTTGCGCGACAGCACATCGATCTCGCCAGACTGCAGTGCGGTAAAACGCTGTTGCGCGTTGAGTGGCACATATTTGACCTTCTCGGCGTCGCCCAGCGTGGCAGCGGCAATGGCGCGGCACACGTCCACATCAAGTCCGCTCCATTTGCCGGAAGAATCGACGGCACTGAAACCTGCCAGGCCGGTGTTCACACCACAAACAACCTGACCCCGCGCTTTGATGCCGTCCACGGTCTTGCCGGCATGGGCCGGGACCGCCATCAGGGTACTCATGGCTGCCACGAGAGTGGCCATAGTTGTTAATTTACTCAGATTCATATGCATTGCTCCAGTTAAAAAAGTTGAATCAAAAATGGACTATGACAGTTACCTGTGATTTCATCCTGGAAAAGAACTTTAGCCCCTCGATCTGATTTTGGTATCGGGGTTTACGCTTGTAATTCATGCAAAAAGCTCATAATTTGCCCCAAATCGCGTCCCGACGGTGACATCTTAAGCCTTCTGGCGCGTCCTGCCTCCCGTATCCTTTGCGCGTCCCGGATTTTAAGCTACTGATTAGTCTGTAGCTCACCGAGGCGTCAGCCTGGTGTGTACGCAATCCCGCCCTGAATGACCCCAATCAGCGCCGCCTGATTCTCTGCCGACTCCGAGAAGCCGATCAGCACCGTCTCGCGCGTGGTGCCGGCCTGCATCTGGCCCAGCCAGTAGTCGGAGCCCGCCGCGTCTGCCGCGCGGCGCAGCACGTTGGCGTACAGCAGGTCCACAAACTGGGTGTTGCTAGGCGTTGCACCATACAGACCCTTGAACTCGGCGCTGCCGATAAAGCCGCTGGCCACCTGGGTCAGGCTCTGCCCGCTGTCCATACCCCGGATCCAGTCTGAGAGGCCAGCCTTGTCGGGCGTGCGGTTGAAGGCCGCCTGGTACAACCGGAAGGTCTGGCCAGCGTTGCCGCTGGTATCAAAGGCCAGGGCCGTGTCAGCGAACCGGATGCGTTCAATGTTGGTCAGGGTGTCGGTGCCGTCCGTGCCACCCGCCACGGTCAGGGTGCTGCCGCCGGGGGTGATGCTGTAGCTGGATCGGTTGCCGCTGTAAATTGCCATGTCCAGACCAGCGCCGCCGTTGAGGCTGTCGTTGCCGGCCCCGCCATTGAAGCTGTCATTGCCCACGCTGCCGATGAGGCTGTCAGCACCCGCGGTACCGGTAAAGGTCTGACCCCGCGCCGGGCCAGCCGCCTGGGCTGCATCAGCGTACAGGATGCCGTTGGCAATCAGCGGCTGCACCGAGGCCTTGTTCTCGGTCGATTCAGAGAAGTTCACCAGCGCCTGGGCCCGGGTTTGCAGGTTGCTGGTGAGCTGGTTGACCCAGTAGCCCAAACCACCGGCATCGGCCGTGCGGTGCAAGGCGTTGCTGTAGAGCAGGGCGACAAACTGCGTGTTGCCCGGGTTGGCGCCATACAGGCTCTGGAACTCGGCACTGGCCATGAAGCTGTTGGCCACCTGGCTCAGGCTCAGCCCACTGTCCATGCCGGCAATCCAGCCACCCAGGCCAGCGAGGTCAGGCGTGCGGTTGAAGGCGGCCTGGTACAGGCGGTAGGTTTGGCCGGCATTGCCACTGGTATCCAGGGCCAGGGTGGCGTCAAGGAATTGCAGGCGCTCCATGTTGATGATGCTGTCGCTGCCGTCGGGGCCGCTGATACTGGTGCTACCGGTGGCGAGCGCAACGGTGTAGGCGGCGTGGCGGGCGCTGTAGAGGGCGGTGTCGGTGCCCAGGCCGCCGTCGAGGGTGTCGTTGCCCAAGCCGCCGGTCAGGGTGTCGTTGCCGGCGGTGCCCATGATGGTCCCGACGACTGGAGTCGGCAGGCTGCCTGTGGCCCCCGCGAAATTCCTGGGCGTGGCAACAATGGGTTCGCCAGTACGCGTGACACCGTGCACCCCATCGCCGGGCAGTGACGGGTAAGAAATGACATCGACGTTGCCAAAATTCAACGAACCTCCAGCGGTGAACAAGAAGCCAGCCGGGACGATGAAATTCGGCGTGACCAGACCCAGATCTGCGAAGCCCTGGGTTGCGATCAACACTGTCGTGTTGGCGGTGACGGAGCTGGGCAGGTTGCTGGGAAAGCTGAAGTGGTTGGTAGAACCGTTGCGGCTGCTGTTGAGCGACACGCCCGCCCATTGGGACTCGCCGTTGATATTACCGACGGTAAGCTCGATAAACTGGATGGTGCCACTGGGGTTTGAGTACAGTTCGCCGATTCGATACAGATGAAAACTCATGGTTGTCCCCTGCTGTGATGCGCGGTCAATCTGCTCTTGATAGCTGGTTTCACCCGCCAAGGTTGGCGCCTTGTCGCAAAGACCCTGATCAAAATATTGATATTGGCGCCTTAAACAACCACATACTCAATCCCGCCCTGCATCTGGCCCAGCCAGTAGTCGGAGCCTTCCTTGTCAGCCACCCGGCGCAGCACGTTGGCGTACAGCAGGTTGACCCTGTGGAGTACCCCAAAAGCCTCCCTCTTCAAGTTCTTTGAGCCCCAGGGTCAAACCGGAGCTTGGTGCGCACCATCGTTTCTGGCCCAAGCGGCTGCCCCATGCGCTTATTGCAGGAAGCGAAAGGCAAGTGATGATATGTTTCACACCAAAATGTTGGGCTACAGTATTGGCATGAGTACAGACCGCAAGCACCCCATTTCCCATCGTGACGGACAGACACTGGCTGATGGATTGCCGCAGCAGGCTGGTTTGTGTCCGCAGCGCAGCCAACGATTGATGGCGGTGCTGCAAGATGAGGTTGATCGCCAGCGCCTGCCCGGCGCGGTCGCCCTGATTGCCCGGCACGGCAAGCTGGCATTGTTTGAAGCCGTGGGCGCGCTCGACCCGGCGACTGGCACCCCGATGCCACGCGACGCCATTTTTCGCATTTACTCCATGACCAAGCCGATCGTGTCGGTGGCGGTCATGATGCTGATGGAGCAAGGCAAACTGCTGCTGAACGACCCGGTGGCCAAGTACCTGCCCGAGTACGCCGGACAAAAAGTGGCCCGTCTGGTGGAAGGGTCGGTGCAACTGCAAGCCGTGCGACAACTGGCGACGGTCCAGGACTTGCTGCGTCACACGGCCGGCCTGACCTATGAATTCATGGGCAACGCAGCGGTGCAGCGGCAATATGCCCAGACCCGAATCGGCTCACGCAAGCGCAGCAATGCCGAGTTTTCCCATGCACTGGCGGCCTTGCCACTGCTGTTCGAGCCTGGTACCGTGTGGGAATACGGCCGTGCCACCGATGTGCTGGGGCGCCTGGTGGAGGTGGTGAGCGGCCAGACACTGGGTGTGTATTTGGAGGAGCACATTTTCAAGCCGCTGGGCATGGTGGATACCGGGTTTACCGTGCCGCCAGCGCAGCACGCCCGCATCGCCGAGCCATTTGGTCGCGACCCCGAGGGCGGCGTGCAGATGCGGCTGATCGATGTGCGTGAAGACGCGGCGCTGGAGTCGGGTGGCGGCGGTCTGGCATCGACGGCAATGGATTACGCGCGTTTTTTGCAATTCATGTTGAACAAGGGCGAGCTCGACGGCGTGCGCCTGCTGGGCCCCAGAACAGTCGATTTCATGACCGCTGATCATCTGGGGGATATTCCCGTCAACAGCGGCGCATCGCGTGCGCTGCTGCCGCCAGGACATGGTTTCGGGCTGGGCTTTGCGGTGCGCAAGAATCTGGGTGTGGCAGCGGTGCCGGGCTCGGTCGGCATGTATTTCTGGGGTGGCATGGCGGGCACCACTTTCTTTGTCGATCCAGCGCAAGACCTGTTTGCCATTCTGATGCTGCAGGCACCGAACCAGCGGGAGTACTATCGCATGCTGTTTCGCAATCTGGTCTACGCCGCGCTGGTGGACTGAAAGACGCCTATGATGTTGACTTTGCCCACCTATGACGATGTGATTGCGGCCGCTTTGCGGCTCGAAGGCCAGGCCCACCGCACGCCCGTGCTGCAATCGCGCACGGCGGATGACAGGCTGGGAGCCCGTGTATTTTTTAAATGCGAGAACTTTCAGTGCACCGGCGCCTTCAAGTTTCGTGGCGCGTTCAATGCCCTGTCAAAGTTCAGTCCAGCGCAACGACACGCGGGGGTGATCACATTTTCCTCGGGCAACCATGCGCAGGCCATTGCCCTGTCGGCGCGCATGCTGGGCATCCCGGCCACCATTCTGATGCCGCTGGACGCGCCGCAGGCCAAGCTCGACGCCACGCGCGGCTATGGCGGCGAGGTGATTCTGTTCGACCGCTTCCAGCAGGACCGCGAGGCTCTGACACGCGCGCTCGCCGAGCAGCGCGGCCTGACCTTGATTCCGCCCTATGACCACCCGGACGTGATGGCGGGCCAAGGCACTGCAGCCAAAGAACTGTTCGAAGAAGTCGGTGAATTGGACTATTTGTTCGTGCCGCTGGGCGGCGGTGGTTTGCTCAGTGGCTCGGCGCTGGCGGCCCGCGCCCTGTCACCCAAGTGCCAGGTTTACGGTGTCGAGCCCGAGGCCGGTAACGATGGCCAACAGTCGTTTCGCAGCGGACAAATTGTGCACATTGCCACGCCCCAAACGATTGCGGATGGTGCACAGACCCAGCACCTGGGGCAGTACACCTTCGGCGTGATCCGGCGCGATGTGGACGATGTGCTCACCGCCAGCGATGCGCAACTGGTAGAAGCGATGCGCTTTTTTGCCGAGCGCATGAAGATGGTAGTGGAGCCTACCGGTTGCCTCGGCTTTGCCGCTGCCTGCCATGCCGGGGTGCCGATCGATGGCAAGCGCGTGGGCGTGATCCTCAGTGGCGGCAACGTCGACCTGCAACGCTTTGCCGAGCTGCTGGCGTCCTGATCTGGCGATCCGGGCTGGCTGCTTGCGCATAAGGACAGAGCTGCGCTGCGGCCTGTCCCGCAAAGCTTTACGACAGGCGATACTCGGTGTTGTCAAACTACAAGGAGTTTTCATCATGTTCAAACACATCCTCGTTCCGGTCGATGGTTCACCCACCGCGCAGTTGGCAGTTGAGAAGGCCATCGGGCTGGCCAAAGCCTTTGGCGCGCGTGTCACGGCGATTTTTGTCATCGATCCCTATCCGTTTACCGGGGTCGGGACCGATTTTGCGTATGGCCAGGGCGAATATCTGAGTGCGGCTACCGCCGAGGCCAACGCGGCAATCAAGGCCGCCAAGGCCGCGTTCGAGGGCGCCGGTGTCAGCGTGGCTACCTCTGTGATTGAGGCGCACACCGCCTGGCGCGGCGTGGTTCAGGCGGCCGAGTCAGTGCAAGCCGATTTGATCGTCATGGGCTCGCACGGACGCAGTGGTCTGGAAAAACTGGTGCTCGGCAGTGTCACGCAAGCGGTTCTGGCGCACACCCGGCTGCCGGTGCTGGTGGTGCGCGACTGAGCTCGTCGTCGCGCGCACGGATCAAACGTGCATGGCGGTACGGGCCGCCTCCACCAGAAAGCCGCTGCGGCTCTGGCCTTTCTTTTTGGCAAACTCATCAATGCGGGCCAGCACCAGGCGTGGTACGGTGATGTTGATCTTTTCTGCCGGCCCCAAATACTTTTCAACCGGCACCTAAGCAGCCCGGCAGGTCGGGCACGGTGACGCCGTAACGCTGGCCGTCGTCGGTATGTAGTACCACAATGAATTTCATGTCTTTCTCCTGCTTTCAGTTATTTGCGCCACCCGGCCTGGCGCTCAATGCTGTACAGCGTGGGATTATATTTACTTGGTAGGTATTAGCAACACCAAGCAATCCGAACTAGGACTGGAAAACTAGGCATTTGAGGCGCTGGTGGGCAAAGCTGTGGTACCTTTGTCGCATGCCGACGAACTGTATGCGCTACGCAACCCTATCGAGGTGGTGCGCAGGAGGCTGCTTTCTTGATCGGTTGGGGTACCCAATGAACTTTTACCAATGAACAAACCATGTCAATTATTCGACGCCTGGTGGCCGCAGTCGCAGTTCTCGCAGCCTTCGGGGCCAGCACTAGCGTATTTGCGGAGGAACTGGTTGTTCCGGGCAGCGGCAATCCCGAGTACGTGCTCAAAGTCCTGGCCGAGGCTTTTAACGCCCAACAAGCGCTGCATCGCGTGCTGGTGCCGACTTCCATAGGAACGGCCGGTGGGTTGCGCGAGGTCGAGGCCGGGAGGGCCACCCTCGGGCGTGTCGGCCGCCCGCTCAAGAGCGACGAGCTGGCCCGTGGGCTGGTGTATATCCCGATCGGCCGCGATCCGGTGACCTTTGTTGGGGGCGCCGGCGTCACCGTGAAAGACCTGACGCAAGCGCAGTTGATCGATGCTTACACGGGCCGGGCAACGAACTGGCAGGCCTTCGGCGGCAAGCCCAGCCCGATCCGCGTGATCGGGCGCGAGTCGACCGACACCTCACGACAGGCGATCAACCGGGTCATCCAGCCGTTCGATCACATCGTTTTCGGCGATGCTGTCAAAGTGGTAAGTTTTGACCCGCAAATGATCGAACTGCTGGACCGCTTTCCTGGCAGTCTGGGATTTCTGAACCGTTCGGCGCTGGCGGCAGCCAAGACCAAACTTGTCTACCTGTCCCTCGACGGCGTGCCATCAACACCGCAAAACGTCGGAGCCGGGCGTTACCCGTTGTGGCTGGAGTTTGGGTTTATCCACAAGTCGGGCAAGCTTGGCCCGGCCGCAAAAGCTTTTGTTGACTTTGTCTCATCGCCGGCCGGTGTGCGCATCCTGCGCGAGCAAGGCGTTCTGGCGGCTGCGGCCAAGTCTTGAGCGGCCCTGATGATCACCCTGGCCCCACTATGCGCTCTGCAACCCCGGTGAAAGCGTCGTTCCGGCTGTCTACCAGCGTGACGCTGGCCCTGCTGATAGGGTTGCTGGCATTGGCGGGCCAATGGTCGTCATACCGCGTCTCGGCGCAGGTACTCGAGGCCGCCGTCCGGGAGCGCGAGATCGACAAGGTCAATGCCGTGGGTGCTGTCGTCAAGGCATCAATCCAGGAGTACGGGGACAAGGCAAAACTGATAGCGCGGCTAAGGGCGTCGGACAGTGTGCTGGCTCAGGCGATGACGCTTAACGGCCCTGAGCGGACCGCGAGACTGGCATTAAAACTCGACGAAGCATTCAAGATTGGCGAATTGCAGGTGCTGGAAGTCACCGACACGCAGGAGCAGGTGGTGTACCGCGCGCAGAACCCTGGGCGCACCGGCGACCAGGCCACTGGCTGGGGTGTCGCCGAGGCTCTGTCGGGTGTAGACACACTGGTCAGCTCGCGCGGCCCCGAAGGCGTCAGTATTCGCAACATCAGCCCGGTGCGGGAGCGGGTTGGTGGCGCGGTTGTTGGCAGCATTACTGCCGGTGTTGGATTGGACCAGGCGTTTATTGATCGGGTCAGCCTTCAGGTGGGGGCCAAGCTGGCGCTGTTGGGGCGCAAGGGCGAGGTGCTGGCGGGACAAGCGGAGTTGGCATTGGCAGAACGGGGCGACAACTCGGCACTGACCGAGGTGTTTGACAAAAGGGTGCCGGTCTACCGCAGTGACGCCTTAGCCCACCGCACTCGCGTGTATCTGCCGTTGACGATCGTGGACGATGCGTACGTGGTGGTGGTGCAGATCGACAGTAGCGACGCATTTGCGCTGATTGCGGCCGGCACGCGCCGCTCGGCGATTTACGCGCTACTGATCCTGATGGGCAGCCTGTTGATCGGGTTCGTGGCTCTGCGTGTGGCCCTGGGTCCGCTGCGCCATTTGCGCCAGCGTGCCGAGCAGACTGCATTGGCATTGACCGGCCAGACGATCCATGTACACGGCTCGGACGAGGTCGCATCGGTCGTGAAGGTGCTCGACACCCTGACTGATCGCCTGGTGCAGCACAACAACGAACTGCTGGTGGCCAAAAACCAGGCGGACGCGGCCAACCTGGCGAAATCGCAGTTCCTGTCGGCCATGAGCCACGAGATTCGCACCCCCATGAACGGCGTGATCGGCATGATCGACGTGCTGCACCAGACCAGCCTCAAGGGCTACCAGGTGGAGATGGTCGATCTCATCCGTGAATCGGCGTATTCCCTGCTGGCCATCATCGAAGACATTCTCGACTTCTCCAAGATCGAGGCGGGCAGGCTGGAGATCGAGCGCCTGCCTATGCCGGTGGCCGACGTGGTGGAGAAGGTCTGCGGCCTGCTGGACCACCTGGCCGCAAGGAAAGGGGTGGAACTGACGCTGTTCATCGATCCGGCGATTCCCGAGGAAGTCCTGGGCGATGCCCTGCGCCTGCGCCAGGTGCTGGTCAACCTCGCCAACAACGCCATCAAGTTTTCCAGCGGACAGCAGCGACCGGGTCGGGTGTCGGTGCGCGCGTTGCTGGTCGGGCACGGCCCGAATCAGGCCTGTCTTGAGCCTAGTCGAAAGGTGACGGTGGAGTTTCAGGTGGCCGATAACGGCATCGGCATGGATGAGGAGACCCAGGCACGGCTGTTCACCTCCTTCATCCAGGCCGACGCCACCACCACCCGGCACTTTGGCGGCACCGGACTGGGGCTGGCTATCTCCCGCCACCTGGTGCAACTCATGGGTGGCGAGATCGCGGTACAGAGCGAACTTGGCAAGGGCTCCACCTTCAACGTGCGCCTGCCGTTGGTGCCGCTGCCGGCCAGGCCAGACGGCGGCGACAAGCTGGTCGACCTGACCGGGCTTTCCTGCCTGGTGCTGGGCGACTCGGAGGGGCTGGCCGACGATCTGGCCGCCTATCTGAGCTTCGGCGGCGCGCTCGTTGAGCGGGCGCCGGAGCTGGACGCAGCCCGCAAACTGATCGTCACGCTTGCGCCCGGCCTGTGGTTGTTTATCATCGACGCCGGGCACGATGCGCCACCGGTCGAGGAATTGCGCGCTGCCTGCCACGCCCGACTCAATCTGGACCCGCGTTTTGTGGTGCTTGAGCACGGGCACCACCAGCCCGGCATGGAGCCCCGCTTTGTCGTCATCAGGCGCGGGCAACGCCGTCAGGGGCGCGCCGAAACGGTGGACATCGTCACCCTGGACGGCGATGTCATGCATCGCCAGTCCTTCCTCCGGGCAGTGGCCATCGCCGCCGGACGGACGGAGGAGGAGGAGGAGGAGAAAACGCCGCAGCCCGGCAAGGTCGAGGCAAAACCGAAGCCGTCGCGCGCGGAGGCCCTGCAGCAGGGCCGCCTGATCCTGGTAGCCGAAGACAACGAAACCAACCAGAAAGTGATCCTGCTCCAGCTTGGTTTGCTCGGTTACACGGCAGATGTCGCCAGCGACGGCCGCGCGGCGCTGGAACGCTGGCAGAGCGGCGACTACGCGCTGCTGCTCACCGACCTGCATATGCCGGAGATGGACGGCTATGAACTCAGCCTGGCCATCCGCAGCTTTGAGGCCGGCAAGCGGCGCATTCCGATCATCGCCCTGACCGCCAACGCCCTCAAGGGCGAGGCCGAGAATTGCCGCGCCACCGGCATGGACGGCTACCTGAGCAAGCCGGCGCAGCTCGCGGACCTGAAAGCTATGTTGGAAAAATGGCTGCCGCTTGCTGCCGAACCCAGACCAGATTTACCCGAATCGCGAGCCACGGCGACCCCGCAGACCGGAGCGGTGGACGTGAGCGTGCTCGCGGGACTGGTGGGGAACGATCCGGCGGTGATCCACGCACTGCTGCAGGACTTTCGGGTCAGCGCGGCGAAAACGGCGGCGGAGTTGAAAGCTGCTTGTGAGAACGGACAGGCGGCACAGGCGGGGGCGCTGGCGCATAAGCTCAAGTCATCGAGCCGCGCTGTTGGCGCGCTGGTGCTGGGCGAGTTGTGCGACGAGATGGAACAGGCGGGCAAGACCGGCCAGGTCGAAGCATTGACCGCGCTGCTGCCCCGCTTCGAGGCGGAAATGGCCGCCGTGGATGAATATTTGGGTTCGTTGTAGATGCGCGCCAGAGTAATCTGAGATATTGCGGGACGAACCTTTGGCGCTGTCCTCAACTGATTAAGGAAAAACCATGGTAGAAAAATACACAGTCAGGATTATGGTGCTCGACGACGAGTCCTTCATGCTAAAGCTGCTTGGGCACATGCTGGCCAATCTGGGGTTCACCCAGGTGACAAGCTGCGACAGCGGGCGCGCCGCGCTGGCGTTGTTCGATAGTCCGAACAACCCGCCAGACCTGATCCTGATGGATCTCAACATGCCCGAGATGGACGGGATCGAATTCGTGCGCCACCTGGTCGAACGGCTCTATACCGGCAGTCTCATCCTGATCAGCGGTGAGGATGAGCGTACGCTGCAGGCCACCGTGAAACTGGTGCGAGCGCATAAAATATCGGTGCTCGGACACCTGCAAAAGCCCTTCGCGCTGGAGGCGCTGTCCGCGCTGCTGGAGAAGTGGACACATTCCTCACTGGGCAGCCCTCGGGCGGCGAAGAAAGTTTACGGCGCGGACGAGGTCCGTGCCGCCATCGACAACGGCGAGCTCGTCAATTACTACCAGCCCAAGGTGGCGGTCGCCACGGGTGAGCTAGTGGGCGTGGAGACCCTGGTGCGCTGGCGTCACCCCCAGGACGGGATGGTGTTTCCCGACCAGTTTATCGGCGTGGCGGAAGCGCACGGCCTGATTGACGACCTGACCCGGGTGGTGCTGATTGGCGCGCTGGCCCAGGCCAAAGTCTGGCAGGACGCAGGATTGGCGTTGCGGGTGGCCGTCAACGTGTCGATGGACAACCTGGCGTCCCTGGATTTTCCGGATTTTGTTGCCGGGCTCGCAGCCAAGGCGGGCGTGCCGCCGCAGGCGGTGGTGCTGGAAGTGACGGAAAGCCAGCTGATGCGGGACCTGCGCGCCCCACTTGAAATCCTGACTCGGCTGCGCCTGAAGTGCTTCCGGCTCTCGATCGACGATTTTGGCACCGGGCATTCTTCCCTGGTCCAGTTGCGCGACATTCCCTTCGACGAACTCAAGATCGACCAGAGTTTCGTGCATGGTGCTTGGACAGACGAGACGTTGCGGGCGATGTACGACGCCAGCCTGGGTCTGGCAAGACAATTGGGCATGGAAGTCGTGGCCGAAGGGGTCGAAGACCGGAACGACTGGAACCTCCTGCTCCGCACGGGATGTGATCTCGCCCAGGGTTATTTCATCGCCCGGCCCATGCCGGCCGCCGATTTACCCGGCTGGATGGAGGCCTGGCAGGAGCGGGTGCGCAGCGAGTTTGCCGCCAAGGATTGAGATGGTCGATGACTGAACGCGCCGGGTTCGCCTTCAACCGCACTGCCCGACGTAGCCACAAGCGGTACAGAAATCGCAACCGTCTTTGTGAATGAGGGTGGGGTTGCCGCACTCGGGGCAGACTTTGCCGGCCATGGTGCTGGGCGTGCCTTTATTTTGGGGGGCGTCGAGTACGCCCATATCGCGCAATGGAAAACCGTCCTCGCCCAGCACACCGAGCATGGCGTAGCGGTGAATGATCAGGCGCGCGATATACGCCACGGTGGAAGGCCAGGTCTGCTGGCGGCGCTCACCGTGCGGCAAACCGGGCACGAAGGCCATGAAGTGACCCAGTGGCTCGGCATAGTTGAGCAGCTTGCGCAA
Organism: Rhodoferax sp.; assembly: GCA_030682475.1. Taxonomy (GTDB): domain Bacteria; phylum Pseudomonadota; class Gammaproteobacteria; order Burkholderiales; family Burkholderiaceae_C; genus Rhodoferax. The sequence goes on from JAUXOA010000083.1 coordinate 22,949, forward strand.
CTTCATGCCGATCCAGGCCGGGTCGATCACCCGCATGTCGAGCGACAGCAGTCGGGCCAGGCCGTCGAGCGCTCGGGGGTAGTTGCCGGAAAAACCGACGGCGCAAGGCCGGGTGACGATGGCGCCGTCATGGCCAGGCAGATTCACCTCTTTGAGGGTGACGGTGAAGGCTTCACCGGTGGCGGGGTTGTCCACGTCCACCGACCAGGCCAGCGTGCCAGAAGGGCCGGTTTGTGGCTCACCCCGGCTGAACATGGCATCCATCACCGGGGTTGGCACCTGGGTGTCCGTGCCGGCCAAGGCTTTCAGCTGGTCGCAGCGCCAGCGGATGACCGCTGCCGTGGCGGCCACCACGCCGGGGAATAAACGCAGTTCACCGTGCGGTGGAAACGGCATTTCAAACGAGTGCTCTTCTGCCACCGTGGCCAAGGCATCGAGCTTGAGTTGCAGCCAGGCCGGGTCATTGGCGCGCAAGTCCATGGAGAGCGTCTTGGCGAGGGCGCCCAAGCCGCGCGGCTGCTCGGTGCCGTTGACCCAGACCTCGAAGGGTTTGGCTGCGCCGCCTTCTTCGGGCGCCAGCTCACCCACGAACAGTGCGAAGTCGCCAAAGGGGTGATGCACCATGAAAGTCCAGGCCGGGTTGCCCGCCGGCAGATCCGGGCGGCCCGGCCAGCGTAGCGATGACAGCACGGCGGCAGGCAGGCGCTCCAGTGCCAGGCGTTGATTGGCACCGTCAATTTGCAGGGGCGCCGCTCTTGTCGATGTCGCCGCCAGCGCAGAGGCAGGTGAAGACGTCGGGGTGACGCTCAGCACCGAGCCCAGCACCGAGTTGGGCCGATAGGTGGCCAGGCCCTTCAAGCCAGACAGCCATGCTTCCATATACAGGTGCTGAAAGTCAGCATAGGGGTAGTCAGCCGGTACGTTGACGGTTTTGGAGATGGCGGTGTCGATGAAAGGTGCTACCGCTGCCACCATCGCTTCATGGGCCTGGGCGCTCATCTCCAGTGCCGTGACGAAGGCCGGGGTGAGTGGTGCATCTTCTCCATGCAGGTGGCGATAAAGACGCCAGGCGTGATCCTCCACCGCATACTCTTTGAAGCTGCCGTCTACCATGCGTTTTTTGCGGGTGTAGCACCAACTGAACGCCGGTTCGATGCCGTTGCTGGCGTTGTCGGCAAATGCCAGGCTGATGGTGCCGGTAGGCGCAATCGAGAGCAGGTGCGAATTGCGCAGACCGTGAGCCCGAACGCGCTCTTTCAGGGCGGCTGGCAAACGCGACGCAAACCGCTGGCCACTCAGGTACAAGTCGGCATTGAACAGCGGGAAGGCGCCGCGCTCGCGCGCCAGGTCAACCGAGGCATCGTAGGCGGTGTCGCGCATCAACTCGGAGATTTGCCTGGCCATGTCGCGCGCCTCTTGCGTGTCGTAGCGCAAGTTGAGCATGATGAGTGCGTCGCCCAGTCCGGTAAAGCCCAGACCGACGCGGCGCTTGCTGCGCGCTTCTTCCTGTTGCTGCGGCAGTGGCCACACGGTGACGTCCAGTACGTTGTCGAGCATGCGGGTGGCGATGCGCGTCACCTCGGCAAATGCCGCTTGGTCGAAGTAGGCGTTTTCTTCAAACGGATGGTCGATGAAGCGGGTCAGGTCGATCGAGCCCAGGCAGCAGCAGCCGTAAGGGGGCAGGGGCTGCTCGGCGCAAGGATTGGTGCTGGCAATGGTTTCGCAATAAGACAGGTTGTTGTCGCGATTGATGTGGTCCAGGAACAAGACGCCTGGCTCGGCATGGTCGTAGGTGGAGCGCATGATTTGATCCCACAACTCGCGCGCCTTTAATTTGCGGTAAACCCACAAGCCACTGTCCTTTGCCTGGTAGGTGCCCGCCGCTATTTGGGTTTTTCCAGGTTCGGCGCGATGAACCAGGACGAAATCACTGTCTGCTTGCACGGCTTGCATGAAGGCGTCGCTGACACCGACCGAGATATTGAAGTTTTTCAGGTCGCCGGCGTCCTTGGCATGGATGAACTCCTCGATATCAGGGTGGTCACAGCGCAGAACCCCCATTTGCGCGCCGCGCCGGGCACCGGCGGATTCGACCGTTTCGCAGGAGCGGTCAAACACGCGCATGTAACTTACCGGCCCGGAGGCGCTGCTTTGTGTGCTGCCGACCCAGGCGCCGCGCGGGCGAATGCGCGAGAAATCATAACCGACACCGCCGCCACGACGCATGGTCTCGGCAGCCTCGGTCAGCGCCGTGTAGATGCCGGGGTGGCCGTCTTCCACGTGGGCGATGGAGTCGCCGACCGGTTGCACGAAACAGTTGATCAGCGTGGCCGCCAGATCTGTGCCGGCAGCCGATTGAATGCGGCCAGCGGGCAAAAATCCACTTTGCAGTGCCTGCAGGAACTTGGCTTCCCACGACTTTTGCTGCTCCGGTGCCTCGACTTTGGCCAACGCGCGTGCGACACGCTGGTTGACGTCGAATATGCTTTGCTCAGACCCTTTGCTGTACTTCTCGAGCAGCACTTCCTGGCTGATTTGCTGAGGGGCCAGTGCGAGGGCTGGTTTCGTTCGTTCCGGGGTTTTTTGCGACATATTTTGTTTCCTGAAAAGACTGTCGAATACTACACTGGCCCAACTCAGCCGAGCTTTTTCAGCAGCACCTGGCTCTTGCGGTCCCAGTTGTATTTGCGCTTGCGTGCCTCGGGCAGCCAGTCCGGGTCAACCAGCACGAAGCCGCGTTTGAGAAACCAGTGGGTGGCGCGGGTCGTCAGCACAAAAATACTGTCCAGCCCTGCCGCCTTGGCCCGTTGCTCGATGCGCTTCAAGACCCGCTCACCATCGCCCTGGCCCTGCACCTGGGGCGACACCGTGAGGGCGGCCATTTCGGCGGTTTTGCTTTCGGGGTAAGGGTAGAGCGCGGCGCAGGCAAAAATCACGCCGTCGTGCTCGATCACCGTGTAGTTGCCGACGTCGCGCTCGATTTCGGTGCGGCTGCGCTTGACCAGCGTGCCATCTTTCTCAAACGGCTCGATCAGTTGCAGGATGCCGCCCACGTCGTCCACGCTGGCTTCGCGCAGGCTCTCCAGTTTTTCGTCCACCACCATGGTGCCGATGCCGTCATGCACGTACACCTCCAGCAGGATGGAACCATCGACCGCAAACGGGATGATGTGGCTGCGCTCGACGCCGTTCTTGCAGGCTTTGACGCAGTGCTGCAGGTAAAACGCCGTGTCGCTGGGCTGGTTGGCTGCAGGCAACTCGGTCAGCAGCTTTTCGGCGGCGGCCAAGGGCAACTCGGTAGCGATCGGGTTGTCATCGCTCTGCGGCTCAGAAGGACGGACACGAATGCCCGGGATTTCGGTCACAAAAATCAGCTTGTCGGCCTGCAAGGCAGTGGCCACCGAAGTGGCGACTTCTTCCATGGTCAGGTTGAAGGCCTCGCCGGTGGGCGAAAAGCCAAAGGGCGAGAGCAGCACCATGGCGCCGAAGTCCAGTGTGCGCGTGATGCCTGCCACGTCCACCTTGCGCACCAAACCGGAGTGCTGGAAATCCACACCCTCCACAATGCCGACCGGACGTGCGGTGAGAAAGTTGCCTGAGATCACCCGCACCGTAGCGCCGGCCATGGGCGTGTTGGGCAGGCCCTGGCTGAAGGCGGCCTCAATTTCGTAACGCAACTGGCCGGCCGCCTCCTGCGCACAGTCCAGCGCCACCTCGTCGGTAATGCGCATGCCGTGCGAGTAGCGCGGCGTATGGCCCTTGGCTTTGAGCTGCTCATTGACTTGCGGCCGAAAGCCGTGCACCAGCACCACTTTCACGCCCATGCTCTGGATCAGCGCCAGGTCTTGCGCCAGATGCTGCAGTTTGCCCGCAGCAATGGCCTCGCCGGCGATACCCACCACAAAGGTCTGGTTGCGAAATTTGTGGATGTAGGGTGCCACCGAACGGAACCAGGGCACAAAGGTGAAGGTGAATACGGAGGACATGGCAGGCGTGCTCGTTGTGCGGAGGGTTAAGACGGGAAAAGTGGGGCGCTGATCCGCTAGTGTAGTGTTGAAATCATAGCGTCTACACAGCGCCCCGCGCATCAATCGACAGTGTGATGATTATGACAAACCGCACGTGAAAGTGTGTGAACGTGCAATGGTGGCCAGCGATAATGCCTGCATGGCTGATCTGCTCATCGAGTTCCCCGAATCCTTGCCCGTGTCGGGTCAACGCGACGAGATCATGGCGGCCATGGCCGCGCACCAGGTCATCATCGTGTGCGGGGAAACCGGCTCCGGCAAAACCACCCAGTTGCCCAAGATCGCGCTGGCGATGGGGCGTGGCAAGCTGAACTACCCGCCTGGCAGGGGAAAATTGATCGGCCACACACAGCCGCGTCGTATTGCCGCCAGCAGCGTGGCCAAGCGCATTGCCGAAGAGTTGAAAACCACTTTGGGCGATGTGGTGGGTTTCAAGGTGCGGTTTCAGGACCGTCTCAGCCGCGATTCATCGGTCAAGCTGATGACCGACGGTATTTTGCTGGCCGAGACGCAGACTGACCCGCTGCTCAAAGCCTACGACACCCTCATCATTGACGAGGCGCATGAACGCAGCCTGAACATTGATTTTTTGCTGGGCTACCTGCGCCAGATTCTGCCGCATCGACCCGATCTGAAAATCATTGTGACCTCGGCCACCATCGACGCGCAGCGGTTCGCCGACCACTTTGCCAGCAAAAATGGGCCGGCGCCGGTCATCATGGTCTCAGGGCGTATGTTTCCGGTGGAACAGCGCTGGCGGCCATTTGAAGAGTCGCGCGAGTACGACCTCAACAGCGCCATTGCCGATGGTGTCGATGAACTGTGGCGCGACGTGCACAACAGTGGTGACATCCTGGTGTTTTTGCCGGGTGAGCGCGAAATCCGCGAGGCGGCTGACCATTTGCGCAAGCACCTGAGCCACCAGCCCCTGTTTCGCAACGCCGAAGTGCTGCCGCTGTTTGCCCGCTTGAGTCAGGCCGAGCAAGACCGCATTTTTGACGGCCACAGCGGGCGGCGAATTGTGCTCGCCACCAACGTGGCCGAGACCTCGCTCACGGTGCCTGGTATCCGTTACGTCATAGACGCCGGCACGGCGCGCATGAAACGTTACAGTTTCAGGAGCAAGGTGGAGCAGTTGCTGGTGGAACCGATCAGCCAGTCGTCGGCCAACCAGCGCGCCGGGCGCTGCGGCCGGGTCGCCAATGGCATCTGCATCCGGCTCTACGAGCAGAAAGATTTTGACGGTCGCCCCCGCTTTACCGAACCCGAAATTCTGCGCAGCTCGCTGGCCGGGGTGATTTTGCGCATGAAGTCGCTGCACCTGGGCGTGGTGGAAGATTTCCCGTTCATTGAGCGCCCCTCGGGCCGGGCCATAGCCGACGGCTACCAACTGCTGGCCGAGCTCGGTGCCGTGGACGACGCCAACGAGCTGACACCCATGGGCCAGGAGCTGGCCAAACTGCCGCTGGACCCGCGCGTCGGGCGCATGATTCTGGAGGCGCGAGAACGCGGCGCATTGGATGAAGTGCTGGTGATTGCGTCGGCGCTGAGCGTGCAGGACGTGCGCGACCGGCCGATGGAGGCGCAGCAGCAAGCCGACCAGGCGCACGCCAAGTTTGACGACGAGAAGAGTGAGTTCAGTGGTTACCTGAGGTTGTGGAAGTGGCTGGGCGAATCGCGCGGGGGTGGTCATCACCTACCCGTTCGGGCTGAGCCTGTCGAAGCCAATGCGCGCAAAAACCCTTCGACCAGCTCAGGGCGAACGGAAGTGTCACAGGCACCCACCCCCAAGCTCTCCAACCGCCAATACGAACAACTGCTGCGTCAAAACTTCGTCAATATCCGCCGCGTGCGCGAGTGGCGCGACATTCATTCGCAGTTGCATACCGTGGTGGCCGAGCACAAATGGCGGCTCAACACGCTGCCCGCCAATTACGAGCAATTGCACCTGTCCATGCTGTCCGGTCTGCTCGGCAACATTGGCTGCAAGCTGGACCCTTCGACCCTTCGTCAAGCTCAGGACAGGCCAGGCTCAGGACAGGGGGAACGTAGCGGCGAGTACCTGGGCGCGCGCGGCATCAAGTTTTACGCCCACCCCGGCGCGCATCTCGTCAAGAAACCGGGGCGCTGGATTGTGGCGGCCGAGCTGGTGGAGACCACGCGCCTGTTTGGCCGCGGCATTGCCGCCATCGAGCCGCAATGGCTGGAGCAGGTGGCCGGCCATCTGCTGAAGAAACAACTGCTCGACCCGCACTGGGAAAAGAAGGCCGCCGAGGTCACTGCGCTGGAGCGCGCCACGCTCTATGGCATTGTTATCTACAGTGGCCGACGGGTGAACTATGGCCGGATCGACCTGGCCGGTGCGCGCGAAATCTTCATTCGCGAAGCCCTGGTGGCCGGGCAGTGGGAGACTCAACTGCCGTTTCTGGATGCCAACCAAAAGCTCGTCCAACAGGTGGAAGAGCTGGAGCACAAGGCGCGTCGGCAAGACGTGCTGGTGGATGACGAACTGATCTACGCGTTTTACGACCAGCAACTGCCAGCCGATGTTTGCAGTGGCTACAGTTTTGAGAACTGGTACCGCGAGGAAATCAAAAAGCAAGCCCATCTTTTGCTGCTGACCCGCGAGGAACTGATGCGCCACGAGGCCGCCGGCATCACCACCCAGTCCTTCCCCAAAACCATCCGCCTGGGGGGCGTGGACTGCGCGGCCACCTACCTGCACGAACCCGGCGATGCCAAGGACGGCCTGACAGTGACCGTGCCGCTGTTTGTGCTGAACCAGGTGAATGAGGAACGCTGCGAATGGCTTGTGCCCGGCATGCTGAAAGACAAAATTCAGGCCCTGATCAAAACCCTGCACCAGCGCCCGCGCTCGCGTCTGGTGCCGCTGCCTGATACCGCCGCCAAAATGGCCGAAGTGCTGAATGCCCCCGAGACCTTCGGCCACGGCTCCCTGGTTGACGCCGTGTTGAAACTGGTGCGCCAGGCGACTTCGCTGGACATTGTTCGCGCCGACATCAAGGCCGACATGCTCAGCCCCCATTTCTTCATGAACTTCCGGGTGGTGGACGAACATGGCCGCCAGCTCGGCAGCGGACGCAATCTGGGTGCGCTGAAGGCCGAACTCGGCGCGCAGGCACGTGGCGCGTTTCAGGCGCTGGCGGGTCTCAAAATGGCGCGGAATGCGGCAGCACTGCCTGTTTTTAAGGAAGATCAACCGGCAGCCTCTGGGAACAGTGCGCAGGCTGCCATTAAAAAAGGAGCGTCACCAGCCGCCCCAGCCGGGCAGCGCTACACCGCCTGGACCTTTGGCGAGTTGCCCGAGCTGCTCGAAATCCAGAAAGGGGGCCAGACCCTGATTGGTTATCCGGCGCTGATCGATGCCGGTGACGCCGTCACGATCGAGGTGTTTGACGAGCCCGCTGTTGCCGCCGCCAAACACCGCGCTGGCTTGCGCCGCCTGTTCTCCCTGCAGATCAAGGATGCACTGAAGTACCTGGAAAAGAACATTCCCGATTTGCAAAAAATGGCCGTCACTTTCATGCAGGTGGGCAAGGCCGCCGATGGAGCGGGCGGCGGCTCTATTGAAGAGCTGCGCGAGCAGATCATTGCGGTGGCGCTGGACCGGGCCTTTCTGCTGGAGCCGCTGCCGACCCATGAACTCGACTTCAAACGCCGGGTGGAGGAGGGCCGAGGGCGACTCACCCTGATCGCCAATGAAGTAGCGCGCCTGGCCGCCACCATCCTGACGGAGTACTCAGTAGCCGCCCGCAAGATCAAAGACACCAAGAACGCCCCGGAGGCCACCACGGACACCGCCCAGCAACTGGCGCGCCTCATGCCCAAACGCTTTTTGACCACCTCACCCTGGGGTCCGTTGCAGCACTTCGCCCGCTACCAGAAAGCCATCACCGCGCGCCTGGAAAAATACCGCGCCGACCCGGCGCGCGACGCCGCTAGAGCGGCCGAGCTGCGCCCGCTGGAACAGCACTACTGGCGCCTGGTGGCCGAGCGCAAAGGGGGAGTCGATGAGCGCATGCAGGAGTTCCGCTGGCTGCTCGAAGAACTGCGCGTGAGCTTCTTTGCACAGGAGCTGCGCACGCCGCAGCCGGTGAGTGTGAAGCGGCTGGAGAAAGCATGGGCGCAGTTGGGGGGTTAAACGGGGCAGGGGCCAAACCCTCTTTTACCAACTGTTGACAGGGGTTGCGGAAAATATTTCGGCTGTGATCTCGTAGGAGCGCAGCCGCGCTGCGTGCTCATAAATCTGGGAGGTGATCATCAACTCATCGGCCCCGGTGCGCTCGATGAACGCGTTCAGACTGGCGCGCACGGTGCCGGGTGCGCCGATGGCCGCGCATGAGAGCACGCTGTCGAGCAAGGCGCGCTCCGCAGGGCCCACACGATTCGGGTAGTCGGCAACCGGCGGCGGCAGGCGGGCCGGGCGCCCGCTGCGCAGGTTCACAAAGGCCTGCTGCATTGAGGTCGCCCGCCAAGCTGCTTCTTCGTCGCTAGCGGCGGCGAACACATTAAAACCAAGCATGACGTAAGGCTTTGCCAACTGCGCCGAGGGACGGAAACTGGCCCGGTAAAGAGCAATGGCCTGCATCATCTGCTGGGGCGCAAAGTGGGACGCAAAGGCATACGGCAGACCCAGTGCGGCGGCCAATTGCGCGCCAAACAGACTGGAGCCCAGAATCCAGACCGGCACATTCAAGCCCTGGCCCGGCACCGCGCGCACCGGGTTTTGGGGCGCCGTGGAAAAATAATCCATCAGTTCGACGACATCGCGCGGGAACTCATCGGCATCCGAGGCCAGGTTGCGGCGCAGGGCGCGCGCAGTTATCTGGTCCGAGCCAGGCGCGCGGCCCAGCCCGAGGTCGATGCGGCCCGGGTAAAGCGACTCCAGCGTACCAAACTGCTCGGCAATGACCAACGGCGAATGATTGGGCAGCATGATGCCACCCGCGCCCACCCGAATGCGGGTGGTGCCGCCCGCCACATGCCCGATCAAAACCGAGGTCGCGGCACTGGCGATGCCGGGCATGCCGTGATGCTCCGCCAGCCAGTAGCGTTGGTAACCCCAGCGTTCAGCGTGCTGGGCCAGGTCAAGGGTGTTGCGAAAGGACTGCGCAGCGTCGCCGCCTTGCACGATGGGGGAGAGGTCGAGAACAGAAAAAGGGATCATTTTCGGCATATGGGGTCATGCAAAACGGAGTTTCAGTGGAGACTAACATGTACTCAAGTTAAGTCGTAACTAAAAGAACGACAAGCATGCACCCTGTCAAAACCTATGTTCATCGGCAGGCTTAAAACAAATGCACAATCGTCAGGTCTTTCTGTCAAGACCGCCACAAACCAGCGGGTACCAACCATGAGTCTTCAATCAAGCGCTGGAAAACGGAGTTTCAGTGGAGACTAACTTGTACTCAAGTTCGGTCGTAACTAAAATGCGTGTTCATCACCGCACTTTAATCGTTGGCGGCGGCATTGGCGGATTGGCGGCGGCGCTGGCCTGTTCGCGCGCCGGGACCCAGGTTGAGTTGTTCGAACGTTCTGCCGAATTCACCGAGGTGGGGGCGGGCATTCAGCTCGGCCCCAATGGGGTGAAGGTGCTCCATGACTGGGGTTTGAAAGACGCACTGGCCGGCGTGGCCGCGTTTCCCGACCGATTGCAGGTGCGCAGCGCCATGTCGGGTACCGAGTTGGGTGTCTTGCGTCTGGGTGCTGTGGCCCTGGCGCGTTACGGCGCACCCTATGCGACGATTCACCGGGTCGATCTGCATGCCATGCTGCTGGCGGCATTGAAGCAGCAAACTGACGTGCGGCTGAACCTGGACCGCGCGGTGACCCGGTTTGTGCAGCACGAAGAAGGTGTGACGCTGTACACGAGCGACGGTCGCGCGGCGCAGGGTGATTTGCTGGTTGGTGCGGACGGCCTGTGGAGCCGGGTGCGACAGCAGTTGCTGAGCGATGGCGCACCCCACGCCACCGGGCATCTGGCGTATCGGGCCCTGGTGCCGCAGCACAGTTTGCCGGAGCGCTTGCGCTCCGGGCAGGTGACTGCCTGGCTCGGGCCCCGGCTGCATGTGGTGCAGTACCCCGTGCGGGGTGGTGAGTGGCTCAATGTGGTGGCGATCGTGCACGGCCGGATGGATGGCGATGTGGAGAATTGGGACCACCGTGCCAACGCAGCCGAGTTGCGACGCAGCATGGCCGCGACCTGCCCCCTCTTGCAGGACTTGATTCACGCCATTGACCATTGGCGCTTGTGGGCACTGAGCATCCGCCCACCGATGGGCGGCGCACACGAGCAGGCCCAGGGCCGGGTTGCGCTGCTGGGGGACGCGGCGCACCCGATGCTGCCCTATCTGGCGCAGGGTGCCGGGATGGCGATTGAAGATGCCGGCGAATTGGGGCGGGCCCTGGCTGCCGGTGGCCTGGCCCAGGCGCTGGAGCCGCCGCGCGATGTCCCTGCCCTGCTGCGCCAGTACGCCCGCAAGCGCTGGCAGCGCAATGCCCGTGTGCAGGCGCGTGCCATTCGCAACGGGCAGGTATTTCATGCCACGGGGCTACTGCGCTGGGGCCGCGATACCGCGATGAAGCTGCTGGGCGAGCGGCTGCTGGACCTGCCCTGGCTGTACCGAGGCGGGCGTTCATCATCATTCAGAGCAACACCATGAATTTCAGCGGCAAGGGCAAAGCGGCAGTGGTTTACTGAATGCCTGCAAAGCGTCGCGGCGTGCGGGTGGTACCGATGATTTTTCGGTGATTTTGCGGGTGCTGTAAAAGTTGCTTAAGCCACCGCAATCTCTACCTTGCGTCCGGCACGCGCAGCCAGTGTAATGAGCATATCCAGGCTGAACTTGTCCCATTTTCCGCGCAGCAAATCACTCACCCGCGACTGGGCAATGCCGAATCTCTCCGCCGCTTGCGCTTGCGTCCATCCTTCTGCCTGCACCAACACGCGCAACCGCGCCATCAAGTCAGCGCGCAGCCCCATCACTGCCGCCTCGCCCGGACCAAAGCCCAGGTCGGTAAACACATTGCCGCTCGATGGCGTCACCACGGCGTCCGCATCGGCAGCGGGGGGAGCAACTTTTTGAACCATGATTAACCTCCAATCAGTTTGTAACGCTTGGCAGCCAAATCAATGTCCGCCTTCGCCGTTTTGGGTGTGGTCTTGTGAAAGCAATGCAGCACATACACCGCATCTTCATGTTTCGCCACATAGATCACGCGCCACTGGCCCTGCACCTTGATCCGCACCTCGTAAGCCCCGGCACCGACGGTGGGCATGGGTTTGAAGTCACTGGGCATGGCACCCACTTGCACTTGCCACAACTCAAACCCGGCAATCTTCTTGGCCGCTTCGGGAAAGACTGCCAAGTCATCAAGGCTGCTGCCCATGAATTTGAGTGCTTTCATGATCTCGATTATATAGATACTTTAATAAATTATCAATGTATTTTGATATTTTATTTGTCACTGCGGATAGGCCAGGTTGACCTCTTCCTGCACCAGTGCCTTGAGTTGCTCAAAACCAAAGTTTTTCAGCGGTTTGCCATTGACAAAAAAGCCCGGCGTTTTGGTGACATTCAACGATTTGGCGTCGGCCAGGTCCTCGTCAGCACGGGAGCGGACCTGGGGCGAATTTATGTCGTCCCTGGCTTTGTCAATGTTCAAAGACGTGCCATCCAGATAGCCCCAAATGAGGTCTGCTCTGACCTGGTGATTGACGGCCCAGATGGCTTGCGTTTTCAGCATGGCTTCGAGAACGGGCCAAAAAACCCCCTGCATCCTGGCTGCCTCAAGAATCGCTACGGCGTCTCGCGAGCCTGCATGGAACGGCGCATAGCGGATGACGAGCTGTATCTTGCCGGGCTGGGCATCAACCAGCTTTTTGACCATCGGATAGAAGACCTTGCAAGTTTCGCAGGCGGGATCGAAAAACTCGACGATCCGCACTTTGGCATCTGGTGGGCCGTAGCTTGGAGAATGCGGCCGATTAAAGACTGAGTTGCTTTGCCTGGCTAAATCGGACAGCCGGTCAGTCTGGGCCTTGTTGTAGAGGAATATGCCTATGACGAAGGCCAGAACGACGAAGATTCCAGAGGCGATAAGGATGCGCTGTTTGTTCATTTTGGGAAACCTTTTTTTGCTGCGATCAGCAGTAATACGATGAAAGAAAACGCGAGCAGGGACAACAGGGGAATGGTGACAAACCCGGCAAGTTCGAGCTGCACTTCGGCACAAGGCGCACCCTTGCCGCAGGGCTGCATGCCTTTGGGGATAAAGCCCGCGTAAAGCAGCCAGTGATACAGAGCCACAAGCCAGCCGGCGCAGGCGATGGGCAACGCGTACTTCACGCTGTGCTGATCCTGCGTATACAAACCTATGGCAAGAATCAGCACCAGCGGATACATCGCAATACGTTGGTACCAACACAGAACGCAAGGCTCAAAGCCCATGATTTCGCTGAAGAACAGGCTCCCCAGTGTCGAGATCAGGGCGGTCAGCCAGCACAGCAGCAGAAGCGTCCATTGGCGCTGGGGGATCGTCGGGTTGTTGTGCATGGCGGCTTGATGTGTCCTGAGGAACAGGACAATGCGGTGTGTAAAGAGAAAAATGCCAGCGGGCGTCAAGGTTCCAGCCCATGACTATACGCGGAACAGCATCCGAAGGACAGTTGGAGCAGAGTTCAAGCGCGAAGCCTGCCAATACGGCGGGCTGTACAGTGTCGGGAAGATGACCGGTAGCGGGCGTTTATCATCAACAACATGAATTTCAGCGGCAAGGGCAAAGTGGCAGTGGTTACCGGTGCCGGTAGCGGCATCGGCAAGGCGGTGGCGTTGGCGCTGCTGCGCGAGGATTATCGGGTGCTGCTGCTGGGTCGGCGCATTGAACCCCTGAGCGAGGCGGTCAAGGAATCGGGCAGCGGCGACAGGGCGCTGGCGCTGTCCTGCGATGTCAGTCAGCCGGACGCGGTGCGCGCGGCGTTTGACCAGGTTCAGCAGGTTTTTGGGCGGCTCGATTTGCTGTTCAACAACGCCGGTGTCAGTGCGCCCGCCGTGCCGATGGAAGAGCTGAGCTTTGCGCAATGGCAAAATGTGGTCAACATCAACCTGACTGGCTCATTTCTGTGCGCGCAGCAAGCGATCCGGCTGATGAAAGCGCAGTCGCCCCAGGGCGGGCGAATTATCAACAACGGCTCCATTTCTGCGCACGCGCCGCGCCCTAACTCCGGCCCTTACACAGCCACCAAACACGCGATCACCGGCCTGACCAAATCGATCTCGCTCGACGGCCGCAAGTACGATATTGCCTGCGGCCAGATCGACATCGGCAACGCCCAGACCGAAATGGCCGAGCGCATGGCCAAAGGTGTGCCGCAGGCCAATGGCGAGATTGCGATCGAGCCGCTGATGGATGTCAACCACGTCGCCGATGCGGTGCTGCACATGGCCGCTTTGCCGCTGTCCGCCAATGTCCAGTTCATGACCATCATGGCCACCAAGATGCCATTTGTGGGGCGGGGATGAACAGCTCTTTACGCTGCGGCGGGAGCCAAAGGTCGCCAAAGAAGCCAGACCGCGACGGGTTTGATTAATGTCAAAGCCATGGTCTGGCCATTGATGCATCGTCTGTACCTGAGGCCTTGTGGGACAGACCTTTAGCTCTGTCCTCAACTGATTAAGGTAGCCCATGTTTTTTGAAAAACGTTTTTTGAAAACCATTGAGCGGATTCGTACGCACGTCTCTGTGCCGCTGCGGATTGAATTGTGGAATGGTCGCCAGTTTGATTTTTGCAGCGAACCCAGCGTGACGGTAACGATCCCGAGCTCGTCCGCTCTTCGCTACTTCATGGCACCGAACCTCAACAAGTTGGGAGAAGCATTTGTCGAGGGGCACATCCGTGTTGAAGGCTCTGCCAAAAACGTGTTCAAGGTGGCAGAGGGTTTGGCGCGCAGCATGACGTCCCGACTGCCCTCGGCGTTTCATTGGGCCACGCATCACAGCCGCAAGCATGATCGCAAGGCGATCAAGTACCACTACGATGTTTCCAATGATTTTTACGCACTGTTTCTTGACCGCAACATGGTCTATTCGTGCGCCTACTATCGAAATGACAATGACACGCTTGAGGCGGCTCAGAGTCAAAAGATCGACCATATCCTGAACAAGCTGAGGCTCAAGCCGGGCGAAAAGTTGCTCGATATTGGCTGTGGCTGGGGAGCCCTGATCATCCGTGCGGCGCAGAAGTATGGCGCCATCGCGACCGGCATCACCCTGTCAAAAAACCAGTTTGATTGCGCCCGGGAAAAAATCCATCAGGCGGGCCTGGACGACCGGTGCCGGGTGTTGCTGTGTGACTACCGTGACCTGAATGAAGCAGATGGCTACGACAAAATTGCCAGCGTTGGCATGTTCGAACATGTCGGCCTGAAAAACCTGCCGCTCTATTTCGAGGCGGTTCACAGGCTTCTGAAACAGGACGGCCTGGTCCTCAATCACGGCATTACAAGCAGTGACGTTGAGAGTCGATGGCTGGGCTTGGGTGCGGGTGAATTCATCGACCGTTACGTGTTCCCCTACGGGGAGTTGCCGCATGTTTCACTGGTCCTGAAGGAGATGGCCGGTGCCGGTCTGGAAGTTGTGGATGTCGAATCATTGCGGCGGCACTACGCACGCACTTGTGAGGCGTGGTCAGACAATCTTGAGGCGCACCGCTTTGATGCCGTGCGAATTGTCGGCGAGCGCCATTACCGAATCTGGCAGATCTACCTCGCCGGCTCCGCCCATGGTTTTTCTCATGGCTGGATGAACCTCTACCAGGTTCTTTGCAGCAAGGCCGAAAACAGCGAGATGAGAGAGCAGCCACTGACACGCGATTACATGTACGCCGACCAGCCTTGAGCAGATCCGGCCCCCTTGTTTGCGGCGCTTTAGCGGCGCAGTTTGAGCAGGCCGGCCGACACCTGCCTTTGATGCCGATCAGCGCGTCAACTGGTGACAGGACAAACCGGTGACTCAGACTCGCGTGTATTTCAAGTAGTCACCACACCGCGAGCCCATTGATGGGCCAGGTCAACCAGTTTGCTCATCTCCGCCAACGTCATGCTGACATAGGGCGTTTCTTCATAGCGCAGGATAACCGCAAATGGATTGAGCACGCTGAACTGGTCGGACGGGAATGGCATGGCTACTTGGTGTTGCAACAGCAGGTCGACGAGTTCGTCCACGTCATGCGTTCTGCGAAACACGATGCCGTGATATTCGGCAACTGCCTTGAGGCATTTTTCCACGACTTGCTGGGCGAAAAATCCTGTTGCTGAAACATCAACTTCGGGATGTCCGCTCAACGCGCGAAACGAGATATTGTCGCGCTCGGCAAGCACCAACAGTCTGCGCGCCCGATCAATGGGCGGTGTCATACAAGACCTTGCCTTCGCGCAATGCCCAATAGACGGCTGTTGAGCAGGCATCTTGTTGCTGGTTGATTTCCGCCTGCGAATAGACCAACACATCCGCCGCCACTCTTAAAGGGCGCAGCACTTGCCTCAAACGTACCATCTCGTTGAATTTGTCGTGCAGCTCCGGCTCGATAACCAGAAAATCCAGATCGGAATTTTCCTGTGCATCGCCGCGTGCATACGAGCCAAATAGAATGACTCTGGCGGGTTTGGCGGCTTCACCTAAAAGCTGTGCGGCTTGTAGTATGGTTTGTTCGGAAATCATGCGATTATCCTGAAATTGCGATGCGGTTTTTAGTCATTTTAACACCTCGCTTGGCACAGAAATATTCAGAGCACAGCAGCGCAAAAGCCTCGTAGGTACGCCGCCAGCCTTGAGCAGATCCGGCCCCCTTGTTTGCGGCGCTTTAGCGTCGCAGTTTGAGGAGGCCGGCCGACAGCGCCGTGCCGCACACGATGATGGCGCCGCACAGCACCATCCATGAAGAAACGACCTCATTCAGGAAGAGGGTGCCGTAAATCACCGCAAACACCGGCACCACAAAGGTCACCGTGAGTGAGCGGGCCGGTCCGACGTTTTCAATCAACCGGAAGTACAGGATGTAGGCGACGCCCGTGCACAGCACGCCGACTGCCAGCAGGGCCAGCCAGGCGGTGCTGCCCGGCATGCGTTGTGGCCACAGCAAGAGGGTGGGCAGCGCCAGGCCCAGGGTGGCGCCCAACTGGCTGCCGGTGGCGGTCACGAGGGGCGGCAAGCCGCTCAGGTAGCGTTTGGTGTAGCTGGCCGAGATGGCGTAGCACAGGCACGCCAGCAGGCAGGCCAGTACCGCCCAGCCCGTGGTCAGGCCGGAGGCGTCGGCTTTGAATGTGGCTTTGTCCCAGGCCAGCAGCGCTACGCCGACAAAGCCAATCACCAGGCCCAGAATGCGCATGCCGTGCGGCCGGTCTTTGAGCCAAACCCAGGCGACCAGTGCGCCAAACAGGGGCACTGTGGCGTTGAGGATGGAAGACAGCCCGGTGCTGATGTACAGCAGCGCAAACGAAAAGCAGGCAAAGGGAACAGCGGAGTTGAGCAGGCCGATGAAAAAAGTCTTTTTCCAGTGCCGGGCCAGTTGCGGCCCCTGACCTCGCCAAAGCAGCAATGGCAGCAGAAATAGCGAAGCAATTGCCACCCGGACACCGGCGGTGGGCAGGGCGCCAAACTCGATCGTGCCCAGACGCATGAACAGGAAGGACGAGCCCCAGATTGCTGCCAGCAGTACAAAGTCGATCAGCCAGGGTTTTTTGGGGTGGGGTGAATTCAAAACGCGCCTTCGAGTTGCAGCAGGGCGGTCTTGCGCTCCAGCCCCCCGGCGTAACCGGTCAGGGCGCCGTCGGCCCCCATCACGCGGTGACAGGGCACGATGATACTCAAGGGGTTGCGTCCAACGGCGCCGCCCACGGCTCGCACCGCAGCGGCTTTGCCGATGTCGGCACTCAATGCGCCATAGCTGCGGGTGGCCCCGTGAGGAATTTTCAGCAGGGCACGCCAGACGGTTTGCTGAAACTCGGTGCCTGTGCTCAGGTCCAGTGGCAGATCAAATGACGTGCGATGACCGGCAAAGTAGTCGGTCAACTGAGCCCTGGCCTGTTGCAACACCGGGTGATCGCAGGCCACAGGCCAACTCGACATGTCTGGCTGGTGGCGTTGGCCGTCAAACCACACGCCCACCAGGTGCTTGCCGGCGGCAGCCAGAATGATGCGGCCGAGCGGGCTGTCATAGCTGGTCTGAAGGGTTGATGTTGCAAATTTCATGTTAAATCTCCTTGTAGCGCTCGTGGAATAAGCGCAAATAGCTTTCTATTTGGTAGCAACTGAGTTCGTTTTCCGACTCCCCGCAGCAGCCACCATGCTGGCCCAGGCGCGGATCACTGCGTAGCTGCGCCAGGGTTGCCAGGCTTGGGACGCGGCTTGCGCTTCTTTGGCCGGATTCTTGGCGTCTTGCAGCCCCAGGGCCTTGTGCAGGGCCACGTCACCGGACGGAAAAGCGTCGGGCCAGCGCAGCGCACGCATGGCGATGTACTGGGCGGTCCAGTCGCCAATGCCCGGTAAGGCCTGCAAGGCGGCGAGGGTGGCAGCGACGTCGGCCCCGGCGTGCAGTTGCAGGCGATCATTGATGACGGCGCTGGCGATGGCCTGGATGGCCGCCTGACGTTGTTTGACGATGCCCAACTGGCCCAGTGCATCAGCACTGGCGGCAGCCAGCGTTGCGGGCCCCGGGAAAAGCCGGTTCAGTGCAGCAATCGGGGTAGCAACAGGTTCGCCAAAACGTTCCACCAGCCGGGTCGCCAGGGTGCGCGCTGCCGCGACGGTGATCTGCTGGCCCAGTACGGCGCGCACGGCGAGCTCAAAGCCGTCCAGGGCGCCGGGTACACGCAAACCATCGCCCAGGGGGAAGCGGGTGTGCAACAGGCTGTTGATGGCTTGGGGATCAGCATCCAGATCGAGCATCGCTCGCACGCGTGCCATGACTTGGGGCAACACCTCACGCAAGGAATCGCTTACATGCAGATCAACCCGACTGCGCGGTGCATCAAAGCGCGCCAGCAGCCAGCCGGTGTAAAGCTCTTTGCCGCTTTGCACGGCCACGGTTTTACTGATGCGCTGCTTGTCGGGCTCCAGCGTGACGTCTTCAATGCCCGTGATCTGCCGTGTGCCAAAGAACCGCAGCATGGCGTCCACGTCATAGGGTGGGCGATAGGCCAGTCTGACGTGGATGCTCTGCTCCATCGCTCCCTGCTCGCGACTGGAGCCTGCGCGGCGTAACTGGGTCGGATTGAGGGCGTAGTGCTCGGCAAATGCGGCATTGAAACGCCGCACACTGGCAAAACCACTCATCGCGGCCACCTGGGTGACGGCGAGCGTGGTGTCCGTCAGGAGCTGTTTGGCGCTCAGCAGGCGCCGTGTTTGCAGGTATTGCAACGGCGACACGCCAAACTGTGCTTCAAAAATTCGACGCAGGTGACGGTCGCTCACGCCCAGCCGTTGTGCCAGTTGCTGCATGGTGGGCGCGGCCTGGTCCCAGGCTTCGGGGTTGTCCAGCAGACGCGCCGCTTGACCGGCCAGTATGCTGGAGGCGTCCTGGATGGACCAGGTCCTGGCCTCGGGGGCCAGGCTGAGGGCGGGCGTGCGCGGTGCGAGCTCCGGGCGGCAACGCAGGCAGGGCCGAAAACCGGCCCGTTCGGCCTGTGCTGCGTGGGCAAAAAAACGGCAGTTCTCGCGCTTCGGGGTGCGCACCCGGCAGACCGGGCGGCAATAGATGCCGGTGGAGGTGACGCCGGTGAAAAAACAGCCGTCAAAACGCGCGTCGTGCGCCTTGAGCGCGAGGTAACAGGCGTCGTCGTGTGGATGAGCTTGGTGCGGTGTCATGCCGGAATGATACGCGTGCAGGGAGGCAAAACAAGCCGTTTTCGGACCTGCCCCTGGATTGGCAGCCGCCTACAATCCAGTGCGCTAATCGGCAGCGCCTATTTTTCTCAGGAAACCCAGCCATGCAGTTATCAGCTTCCATTTTCAAGGCCTACGACATACGCGGCATCGTGCCGGCCAGCATCGACGAGGCGGTGGCCGAGGCCCTGGGCCGGGCCTTTGGCACGCTGGCGCAAAGGGAGGGTGAAACCTGTGTGGCTGTGGGGCGTGACGGACGGCTCAGTGGTGCCAGCTTAAGTGCGGCGCTGGTGCGGGGGCTGGTGGCGGCCGGGGTCGATGTGATCGATGTCGGCAGGGTGACCACGCCGATGCTGTACTTTGCCGCCAACACCCTGTGTACCAGCGGCATCGAGGTCACTGGCAGCCACAACCCCAAGGACTACAACGGCTTCAAAATGGTGCTGGCCGGGCGCGCCATTTACGGTGAAGAAATTCAGACCTTGCGCCGCATGATGGAAACGGAAAACTGGTCGCTGCAGCCGGGTGGTCAGGTTCGCGTGCTTGACGTGTTTGAGGCCTACCGGGACCGCATCGTCAGCGGTATTCAACTGGCGCGTCCGATGAAAATCGTGGTCGATTCGGGCAACGGTATTGCCGGTGCGTCGGCGCCGGCCATTTTGCGCGCGATTGGCTGCGAGGTGACCGAGCTGTTCAGCGAGGTGGACGGCAATTTCCCGAATCACCATCCCGATCCGAGCAAGCCGGAAAACCTGCGTGACCTGATTGCCGCGCTACAGGCAGGCGACGCCGAACTGGGGCTGGCGTTCGATGGCGATGGCGACCGGCTCGGCATTGTCACCAAAGACGGCAACAACATCTACCCGGATCGGCAGATGATGCTGTTCGCGCAGGATGTGCTGTCGCGCGTGCCGGGCGGCACTATTCTGTTTGACGTGAAGTGTTCACAGCGCCTGGCGCCGGCGATTGTTGCCGCCGGGGGCCAGCCGCTGATGTACAAGACCGGGCACTCCCTGATCAAAGCGAAAATGAAAGAGCTCAACTCCCCGCTGGGTGGCGAGATGAGTGGCCACATCTTTTTCAAGGAGCGCTGGTTTGGCTTTGACGATGGCACTTACGCCGGCGGTCGTCTGCTCGAAATCCTGAGCCGCTCGCCGGATGGCAATGCCGTGCTGAACGCCCTGCCCAGCAGTTTTTCCACCCCCGAGTTGAACGTCAAATGTGCCGAGGGCGAGCCGCACGCGCTGGTGGCAGAGCTGGTCAACGCTGCGATGCAGGCCGTGAGCGGCGCCGGGTCGTCCCATGTCGTACCGCCTCCTCTGCGAGGCTTGCACGAGGAGGCCGCCAAGGCCCCCTCGGGGGGCAGCGTCATACGCGAAGCGATAAGCGTGGGGGCCACAGTTTCCACGATTGATGGTGTGCGCGTGGACTGGCCCGATGGTTTTGGACTGATTCGCGCCTCCAACACCACACCGGTGCTGGTGCTGCGCTTTGAAGGCCACTCCCCCGAGGCACTGCGCCGCATTGAGGGCGAGATGCTGGCACTGCTGCGCTCGGTCAAGCCCGACGCCATGATTGATGAGGCCGCCCATTGAGGATTTTGCTCGTCAAGCTGTCCTCGCTTGGCGATGTGGTGCACGCCATGCCTGCGGTGCAGGACATTCGCCGTGCGCTGCCGGGTGCTCAGATCGACTGGGTGGTGGAGCACAGTTTTGCCCCGCTGGTGCGACGCTGCGCGGGGGTGGGGCGCGTCATTGAATGTGAGCTGCGGCGCTGGCGCAAATCACCCTTCTCAGTGCCGACTCGCCTGGCCTGGCGCACCTTCAAAACCGAGTTGCAGCGTGAGCACTACGACGCCGTGATCGATTTGCAGGGCCTGAGCAAGTCAGCGCTGATGTCATGGCTGGCGCTGCTGGCCCCCGGCGGCAAGCGATATGGGCTGGCCAGGCAGACCGAGGGTTCCAGTTTTGAAGCACCCGCGCGTTGGGTGGCCGATGTGGCTGTGTCGCTGCCGCCGCACATTCACGCCGTGACACGTGCGCGCGAGCTATGCGCCCGTGCCTTGGGCTATGTCGTTCCAGAAATACAGTCTTTTGGGCTGCTAGTCAGTGAGGATAAATCGCAGGCAGCTATTAAAAATATAGCATTTGATGCTTCGAGTCTGAATCGCGTTGTGGCCCTGGTGCACGGTACGTCCCGCGCCGACAAGCAGTGGCCGCTCGCCGCCTGGCGGGCCTTGGGCGAGCGGCTCAATGACAGCGGTTACGCCGTGGCCTTGCCGCATGGCAGCGCTGAAGAACAGCAGCGTGCGCAGGAAATTGCCAGCCATCTTGGCAAGGCGCAGGTTTGGCCACGGTTGGGGCTGGACGCCTTGACCGATGCGCTGGCCGCCTGCGCCGGTGTGGTGGGCGTGGACAGCGGCTTGAGCCACATCGCGGCGGCGCTGGGTTTGCCGCATGTGCAAATCTATAACTTCGATACCGCATGGCGCACCGGGCCGCTGCCTGCGCGCCATGCGCCGCTGCGAACGCTGGGCGCGTACCAATGCAGCGTGTTTGACCGCCCGACGCCGTCTGTGGATGCGGTGTGGCAGGCCTGGCTGGCGGTGGCAGGCGCAGTGAAGACAGCATGACGCGCCTGCTGTACTCGTTTCTCATGTGGCTGGCCCAGCCTTTTTTGCGCCACAAGCTGGCGCAGCGTGGTGTGCAGGAGCCGGGTTATCTTGAAGCCGTGGAGGAGCACTTTGCCTATTACACCGACACGGCCAGCCCCTGGGCGCCGAATGGCAACACGCTCTGGGTCCATGCCGTGTCGCTCGGTGAAACGCGCGCCGCCGCCGTGCTGGTGGCGCGCCTGCGCGAGCAATTTCCCGGCATGCGTCTGTTGCTCACACATGGCACGGCGACCGGCCGCGCGGAAGGCGCCAGCCTGCTACAGACAGGCGACATCCAGACCTGGCAGCCGTGGGATACACCGGCGGCGGTGCAGCGTTTTCTGGACCATTTCAAGCCGCGCATCGGCATTCTGATGGAAACCGAGATCTGGCCCAATCTGGCCGCTGGCTGCCGGCAAGCGGGCGTGCCGCTGGTGCTGGCCAACGCACGCATGAGTGAGGCCACCCTGCAACGGACTCGCCGACTGGCCTGGCTGGCGCGTTCGGCTTATCGCAGTCTGGCAGCCGTCTGGGCGCAGACGCAGGATGACGCAGCGCGCCTCAAGGCCTTGGACGCCCCGGTGCAGGGCGTGTTTGGCAACCTCAAGTTTGATGCCATGCCGGACGCCGCCTTGCTGGCGCGCGGGCGGGGCTGGCGTGCTGCGCGGACGCGCCCGGTCGTCATGCTGGCGAGTTCGCGCGAAGGTGAAGAGCAGGCCCTGCTTCGGATCTTGAAGCCATCTCAATCGCCAGCCCCTGTCGATAAAGCACATCATGCTATTAATGCAATAGCAAATGGCACTCAATGGCTGATTGTACCGCGCCATCCGCAGCGCTTTGACGAGGTGGCGGCCCTGATCGAAACGCATGGTTTTGCGGTCTTGCGCCGTAGCGCCTGGGGTGACGGGCCAGCCCCGGAGCTTGGGGCGCCGCCCACCGGCGAGCGGCCTGATGCTGGCGTGATCTGGCTCGGTGACTCGCTGGGTGAAATGGCGCTGTACTACGGGCTGGCCGATGTCGCCTTGCTGGGTGGCAGCTTCGAGCCGCTGGGCGGGCAAAACCTGATTGAAGCGGCGGCCTGTGCCTGCCCGGTGGTGATGGGGCCGCACACCTTCAATTTCGCCGAAGTGGCCGAACTGGCCCAAGCCGCCGGGGCCGCGCTGCGGGTGCCCTCGTTGCAACTGGCGGTGGCGGCGGCGCAGACGCTGGCGGACGATTCTGCTGCGCGTGCGGTCATGGTCAGTGCCGCTGCTCGATTTTCAGGCGCCCATCGCGGGGCTGTCGAAAAAACGGTCGCTGCTGTGATGGCCTTACTTGGCCAGCAGGGTGTTGACGCCCTGTAAGTCGTCGGCCTTGAGCGTGCCGTTGGCTTGGCGCAGCCTCAATCCGCCCAGCAGCACGTCATAACGGGCCTTGGCCAGTTTGGCCTTGGTGTCGAACAACTGGCTTTGGGCGTTGAGCACGTCGATATTGATACGCACGCCCACCTGGTAGCCCAGCTTGTTGGCGTCCAGTGCGCTCTGGCTGGAGGCCTCGGCGGCTTCCAGTGCCTTGACCTGGCCTTGGCCCGACAGCACACCGAAGAAGGCGATGCGGGTGCTTTGTGCGACCGCTCGTTTGGCGCCTTCGAGATCGTTGCGCGCTTTGTCTTCCAGCGCCAGGGTTTCCCTGATGCGGTTCTGAGTGGCAAAGCCGGCGAACAGGGGCAGGTTGAAAGACAGGCCGATGGTGGCGGCGTTGGTCCGGAAATCAGCGTTTCCGCCTGAGGACCCGTTGTTCTGGGTGATGTTGTAAGTGCCAGTCAAATCAAGCGTGGGCCGGTGGCCCGCTTCTGCTTTTTTGGTTTCCAGTTGCGCGACTTCCAGCGCGATCTGTGTTTGCCTGATGCCGGGGTGCTCGGCAACAGACTGCGCAACCCAGACGTTGACGTCGTTGGGCAACAGCGCCGGCAGTGCCAGCGGCTGGGCCAATGATTGGGGCTTTGCATCGCTCTTGCCCACCAGTTGATCGAGCGCAATTTGTCGGACGCGAAGCTCGTTCTCGGCGGCGATTTCCTGGGCCATCACCAGGTCAAACCGGGCCTGCGCTTCACGTGTGTCAGTGATGGTGGAGGTGCCGACTTCAAAGTTGCGTTTGGCCGAAGCCAGTTGCTCGGCCACCGCCGCTTTCTGGGCTCGCACAAAGGTCAGGCTGTCCTGTGAAGCCAGCACGTCAAAGTAGGCCTGGCTGGTGCGCACGATCAAATCCTGCTCGGCGGACGTCAGTTGGGCTTGCGCCAGGCCCACCTGTTTTTTCCCCTGCTCATAACTCGCCGAGTTAGCCGGACGGTACAGAGGCTGCGACGCGCTGAGGGTGACGCTCTGGCTGCCGTAGCTGCGGTCCGACACCGGGTTGTTGTTTTCCAGATGGGTACGAGATACCCCGGCTGACAGCCCGGTCGTCGGCAAGATGGCGGCCCGGGCCTGGTCAGCCTTCGCCAGCGTCGCCTCGTATTGCGATTTGGCCGACTGGTAGGACGCATCAAAGCCGCGTGCCGACTGGTACAGATCGACCAGACTTTGCGCCTGCACAGGCAGGGCCAGAGCAACGCTGACGGCGACGAACAGGGGTAACAGACGGAACGTTTTCATGGGGGCCTTGGAAAAATCTGCAATGACAATTCGGGATGGGGCAAGCCTGGGCTTTTTGACCCTTGCGCTCAGTACCTTGGAATGCTGGGGTCAAGCTCGGCCGACCAGGCGTTGATGCCACCGGCAATATTGGCAACGTGGGCAAACCCTTTGGCGCGCAAAAACGTGGCCACTTGCATGCTGCGGGCGCCGTGATGGCACAGGCAGGCAATCGGTTGCCCGGGGTCGAGTTCGTCCAGACGCGGCGGAATCACCCCCATGGGAATGCTTACCAATTCGAATCCGTTGGCCTTGACGCTGGCCACCCGCAACTCGGCGGGTTCGCGCACATCCAGCACCAAGGGTTCCCCATGGCCGCGCACGGTTTCCAGCCATTCGGTTAATTGAGACGGACGAACTTGAGCAATCATGGGTGTGGATTCCGGTAGTAAAGCAGATCGGGGGTCAGAATTGGAAGTGGGATGGTTCAGGGAAATTGAGCAAGCGCGGCGCCACCGTGTCCCAGGGTTGGCTGGTTTTGAAGTCGGTCTCGCTGGTACGGGTAACCAGGGTGGCGCGCATCACGGGCTCATCACCCACAATGGCGATGAGCCGACCGCCGACCTTGAGGTGCGCCAGCAGGGCCTGCGGCACCTCGGCCACTGAGCCACTCAGCATGATGACGTCGAACGGGCCTTCTGCCGGAGCCCCTTGGGCGCCATCCAAGTGCCGGACCTCGGCATTGTGGATGCCGGCTTTTTGCAGGTTGGCGCGGGCCAGTTGGGCCAGCTCCGGGTTGATTTCGAGCGAAATGACGCGCTGGGCCCGGTGCGCCAGCAGAGCCGCCATGTAGCCGGAGCCAGTGCCGATTTCGAGCACTTTTTCGTGTTTTTGAACCGCTGCGTCCTGTAGCATCCGGGCCTCGACGCGCGGCGCCAGCATGTACTGACCGCCGGGCAAGGGTATTTCCATGTCGACAAACGCCAGCGCCTTGTGCGCCAAGGGGACAAAGTCTTCACGCTTGACGACCGACAGCAGGTGCAGCACGTCGCTGTCCAATACGTCCCAAGGACGAATCTGTTGTTCGATCATGTTGAAGCGGGCTTGTTCCAAATTCATTCAGGTACTCCTGGGGGTATGTTAACCGATTCTGCGAAATTTTACCCGGGGGCGCTTTCACCGGCGCTTTGACCAGCACCCCAGTGGCGGCGAAACCATTGCGCCAGGTCGTCCATGTAACAGTACACCACCGGCACCACGACCAAAGTCAGCAAGGAGGACGTGATGACACCGCCAATCACCGCCTGGCCCATGGGTGCGCGTTGCTCCGAGCCTTCGGTCAGCGCAAAGGCCAGCGGCATCATGCCGAAAATCATGGCCAACGTGGTCATCAGAATCGGGCGCAGCCGCACTTTGGCCGCCATCAGCAGTGCCGCGCCGCGTTCCATGCCGTCGATGCGGCGGCCGTCCGTGTCGATTCCTGATTCGCGCGCGCGGATGGCAAAGTCCACCAGTAAAATTGCATTCTTGGTGACCAGGCCCATCAGCATCACCACCCCGATCACCGAGAACATCGACAGCGTCGAGCGAAACATCAGCAACGCCAGCACCACGCCAATCAAGGTCAGCGGCAGCGCGGTCATCAGGGCCAGTGGCTGCAGAAAGCTCTTGAACTGGCTGGCCAGAATCATGTAGATGAAGACAATCGCCAGCACCAGTGCCGAGATGGCGTAGCCGAAGGATTCCGTCATGTTTTTGGTGGAGCCGCCAAACTGGTAGCGGTAGCCGGGCGCAAAACTGATGCTGTCAAGCGCGCTCTTGATGTCGCTGGAGACTTCGCCGGCGGAGCGGTTGTAGACGTTGGCATTGATCGCCACTTCGCGCGTCAAATCGCGCCGGTTGATCTGGTTCGGGCCGGTCGAGTCCTGCACGGTGGCGACTTGGTTCAGTCGCACGATGCGCGCACTGCCGTCCGGGTTGCTGCCGAGCGCGAACGGCAGGCGCAGCAGGTCAGCGGGGCTGTTGCGCGCCTCGGGCGCCAGGCGCACATTGACGTCGTAGGTTTGATCATCCGGCGCCCGCCAGTTGCCCACCGTCTGGCCCGCCACCAGGGTACGCAGCGCACTGCCGATCTGCCCGATGCTCAAGGCCAGGTCGGACGCCGCGTCGCGCTTGACCGAAATGTCCAGTGTCGGTTTGTTGGGCTTGAGGCTGGAGTCCAGGTCCACCAGACCGGGAATCGGGCGGACTTTTTCCAGCACCAACTGGGTAATGCGTTCGAGCTCGGCCAGATCCGGCCCCTGCAGGGAAAACTCCACCTGCTTTTGCCCACCCACCGGATCGAGCAGGCCGACGTGGGTGACGGTGATGCCAGGCACTCGTTTTAGCCGCTCGCGCAGCATGGCGGACATCTCATCGACATTGCGCGTGCGTTCATTGCGGTCCACCAGACGGACATAAATGCTGGCGTAGTTCTTGCCTACTACATTGCCGGTGTTGATGGTCGCCAGCGTGTAGCGCACTTCGGGAAACGCGCGCAATAGGCCCTCGACCTGTTTGGCCCGGGCTTCGGTGACTTCCAGGGATGAGCCAACCGGCGTGTAGAAATTGAGCGAGGTCTCGGAGAAGTCGGCCTTGGGCACGAACTCGGTGCCCAGCAGCGGCACCATGAAGAGGCTGACGATGAAGATGAGCAGTGCCACAAACAGGGTTTTGAGCTTGTGGACGAGGGACCAGCGCAGAATGCCCTGGTAGGCGTCGATCAGCACTTCGGTGGCATGGTCAAACCAGCCGGTGACGCGGCCAATCGTCTTGTCGTAGAGCGACACACCGTTCGCACTGAGCTTGGCCTGTCCTGAGCTTGGCCTGCCCTGAGCTAGTCGAAGGGCCGAAGGGTCGAAGTGCTGCCCGGCTTCGACAGGCCTGTCCTGAGCTGAGCCGAAGGGCTCAGCCCGAACGGACGGTTTGATGCTGGGGTCGTGCCAGATCGAGGACAACATCGGGTCGAGCGTGAAGCTGACAAACATCGAGATCAGCACGGCGGCCACGATGGTGATGCCGAACTCGTGGAAAAACTTGCCAATGATGCCGCCCATGAAACCAATCGGCATGAAAACGGCCACGATGGACAGGGTGGTGGCCAGCACCGCCAAGCCAATTTCCTGCGTGCCGTCCAGCGACGCTTGAAACGGCTTCTTGCCCATTTGTACGTGCCGTACGATGTTCTCGCGCACCACAATGGCGTCGTCAATCAGCAGGCCCACACACAGGCTCAGGGCCATCAGCGTGATCATGTTGATGGTGAAACCAAACAGGTTCATGAACAGGAAAGTGCCAATCAACGCAATCGGCAGGGTCAGACCGGTAATCACCGTGGAGCGCCATGAATTCAGGAACAGAAACACGATCAGGATCGTCAGCAGTGCCCCCTCGAGCAGGGTGCGCTGCACGTTTTTCACCGCCACCCGGATCTGCCGTGAGCCGTCGGTTACAGCCTCCAGCCGCACACCGGGCGGCAGTTGGGTCTTCATTTCCGCCAGCGTCTTGACCAGGCCGTCAATCACGGCAATGGTGTTTTCATCCTGCGATTTCTGCACGCTTAGCAAGAGCGTGCGCTGGCCGTTGTACAGGGCAAGACTGTCGGTTTCCTGGGCGCCGTCCACCACCCGTGCAAGCTGGTCCAGCCGCACCGCGGCGCCGTTCTTGCGCGTCACGATGATCTTGCCGAAGTCTTCCGGGCGCTGCATGCGGGCTTCGATCTGCACCACGCGCTCCTGCTCGCGGGAGCGAATCGCGCCGACCGGCAGATCCTGGTTTTCGTTGCGTACCGCAGTGACCACCTGGTCGGGCGTGACGCCAAAGGCTTCCAGCGCCCGGGGATTGAGGTAAATATTGATCTCGCGCTTGGCTCCGCCCACCACGGTTACCGATCCCACACCGCGCACGTTCTCAAGCCGTTTTTTCAGCGACTGCTCCGCCCAGTTGGTCAACTCGACGCCGCTGAGTGCTTTGGAAGCGGCTTTGGCATCTCCCTTAGGTGCATCGGGCAAGACCGCGACCGACCAGACGGCGCGGTTGCTGGGGTCGAAACGCAAGACCCGGGGCTCCTTGACCTCGGTGCGCAGGCTGGGGCGGAGCAGCGCCACTTTCTCGCGCACATCGTCGGCCGCCTTGCGGCCGTTGATGTGCAACTGGAATTCGATGATGACAACCGACTGCCCCTCAAAGCTGCGCGAGGTCAGGGCATTGATGCCGGCAATCGAATTGACGCCTTCCTCGATTTTCTTGGTCACTTCACTCTCGACAATTTCGGGTGAAGCGCCAGGGTAATCAGCGGTGACCACGACCACTGGCAAGTCAATGTTGGGAAACTGGTCCACCTGCAGGCGCTGGTAGGAAAACAGGCCCAGCACCACGATGGCCAGCATGACCATGGTGGCGAAGACGGGGTTGTTAAGGCTGACGCGGGTGAACCACATGTCTACTTGCTGCCGGGTGTGAATTTAACGGCGCTGCCGTCACGCAGCGTGCCGACCGAGCCGACTACGAGGGTGGCGTTCTCGGGCACCCCTGTGATCGCCACCATGGTTTGACCGCCAACCTCGCCTCGTGCCCCCATCTCAACCTTCTGGTGCACCACCTTCTGCTGGCTCACCAGTTGCACATAGGGTTCGGGTTTGTCGGTGCGCACTGCATTCAGCGGCACCGCCAGCGCCCGCAGGCGATCCGTGCCCAGCGTTCCCTGTGCGAACAGGCCCTGACGCAGGCCGGGGGCGGCGTCAACGGCCAGGTAGACCAGCACGGCGCGGCTGCCGGCCACGGCGCTCGGGTTGACCCGAAGCACCCGTGCCTTGACCGGTTTGGCAGCCCCTTCGATCTGCAGCACAGCGCTTTGGCCCACGCGCACCGCCAGCGATTCGCTGGCGCTCAGGCTGGCTTCGAGTTCGAGCCGGTTGAGGTCGACAATTTCCACGATGCGCGCGTCGATGCCGACCCGCTCACCGGGCTGCGCCAGACGTTGCGAAATCAGGCCGGCGATGGGCGCGCGCAGCACGGTGTCCATCAGTGATTTGGTGGCGACCTCAGTGCCGGCCTGGGCGGCGCGGTAAGTGGCCTCGGCCGACGCCAGGCTGGCGCTGGAGGAGTCCAGTGCGGTTTTGGAAATAAAGCCCTGTTCCACCAGCGAGCGGTTGTTGTCAAAGTTGCGCCGCGCAATGTCAACCTGGGCCTTGGCGGCCTCGGCCTGCTGCTGCGCCTGGCGCACGCGCGCCTGGTATTCGGTTGACTCGACCTGGGCGATGATTTGGCCGGCCTTGACAGCATCGCCTTCGCGCACACTCAAACCCTGCAACTCACCCGCTACCCGGGCCTTGACGGTGACCGTATTCACCGCTTTGAGCGCGCCCGAGACGGACAAGCCCTGCGCCAACTCATGGGTTTTGACCTGCACCACATCGGCCGCGCCCAGCTCGACCACGGCTTGTGTGCGCTGGGCCGCCAGTGCTGCCACGGCGTCCTGTTGCGCCTTGCGGGCCGATAACGCACGCAGCACGCCGCTTGCGAGCAAAACGACGACCAGGGCGATGAGCGCCCATTTCAACCAGGGTTTCATAGAGAGTGAAGTCCTTTGTCTGATGCGGCGGGGGCCGGTCGCAGGCACAGGCCGGCAAGAATGGTTTGCATTTGTGCCGCGAGGTATTCTTCGGGCACCAGTTGGAACCAGGGTCAAAACAGACCACTTTGGAGTGTATCAAAAGTTGCAAGAAAAGCTTCGGCGGGGCGGGGTGGCGTGCAAATTTGAGTAAAGACGGGGCCACAGAGCAGGTTGACCATGAGGCAGATCACCTCGCGCGGGGTGAAATGTTCGCCGGCGGTTTCGTTGGACAGCTCGGCAAACTTGCGGATCAGATCTTCAAACACGGCACCCATTTCGGCGTTGCTGACTTTGTTCGGGTGCAGGTCGATGTTGGCGAACTTCTCTGTGACCATATAGAGCAGGCCGGACTTGGCCAGCTTGTCGATCTGGGTGTGAAACTCGAAGCTCTCGAAAATGTCGCGCACGGCGGGCGAAAAAGCCTGCATGTAGGCGCGCAGGTTTTCGCCGATATGGTCCTGGTCGCCCATGAGCTTTTTGAGGTCAAGCGGTGAGGTATTGTAAAAAAACTGGCCGGATTTGCGAAGCAGAAAGGGTTCGGGATTCAGGCCTGCTTTTTCTCTGGCCTCCTTCTCCATCAGCACTGCGGCCTTGGTGGGCTCCAGCACCCAATCGAGGCGGCGCAGCACGGTGAAGGGCAGGATGACCTTGCCGTATTCGGATTGTTTGTAGTCGCCGCGCAGCAGGTCGGCGACGG
Organism: Rhodoferax sp.; assembly: GCA_030682475.1. Classification (GTDB taxonomy): domain Bacteria; phylum Pseudomonadota; class Gammaproteobacteria; order Burkholderiales; family Burkholderiaceae_C; genus Rhodoferax. The sequence goes on from JAUXOA010000083.1 coordinate 53,490, forward strand.
ACCAGATGAAGGACGAGAGATTAGGATTCGGGTTGGCCATGAAGGGGCGTGTATGCGGGCCTCATCGGCCTGGCAGTCCGAGTCCGCGCCCTACGCTGCAAGCCGGATGGCAAGCACCTTGTCGATGCGCTTGCCGTCCAGGTCAACCACCTCGAACAGCCAGTCCGCGCACTCGATGCGCTCGCCAACCGCCGGCAGGTGGCCCGAGACCGACATCAGCAGACCGGCCACCGTGTTGTAACGGCCACGGTCTTCCTCCGGCAGATCGTCAAGCCCCAGGCGGACCTTGAACTCGCTCACTGGCATCAAGCCATCCAGCAGCCACGAACCATCGTCGCGCTGCGTGGCCCAGGCATCGGTCTGCGCCCCCGGCTGCAATTCGCCAGTGATGGCCTCCAGCAGGTCGCGCGGCGTCAGCAAACCCTGCACCACGCCATACTCATCCACCACCAATACAAACCGGCCCGCCTTGGCGCGAAACTGCTCCAGCAGTTCCATACCGCTCAAGGTCTCGGGCACAAAAGAGGCCGGCGTGGCGTAAGCCTCAATCGTGCCTGGCGTGTCGGTCCCCAGTTCCAGCAGACGGGCAATGCTGATCTTGCCGACCACGTCGTCGAGCGAGCCACGGCACACCGGGTACCAGGAATGGGCGCCTTTTCGGCCCCCTGTGCCTGCCATGGTTAGGCTTTGCGCTACGGTATTTGTAGCATCCAGCCATTCCACATCCGTCCGCGGGACCATCAGCGAGGTCAGTGGCCGGTCATCAAGCTGAAACACGTTTTGTACCATCTGATGCTCATGCTGCTCGATCAAGCCCGCATCAACACCCTCTTCCAGGCTGGCGGTGATTTCTTCCTCGGTTACGGCCCGCGTCGCGTTGGTGTCAATGCGCAGCAACTTGAGCACGGCGTGGGTGCTGAAAGACAGCAGCCGGACAAAAGGTTTGGCGCCGGTGGCCACCCAGATCATGGGGCGCGACACCCAGCGGGCCACGGTTTCCGGGTAGAGCTGGCCGATGCGCTTGGGCACCAGTTCGCCAAACACGATGGTGATAAAGGTGATGAGGGTCACCACCAGCGCGGTCGCCGAGATGTCGGCGGCACGCGGCGACGCGCCAAAGGTCTGAATCCAGGCCGACAGGTTGCCGCTGAAAGCGGCCTCGCCGATGATGCCGTTGAGCATGCCGATGGAGGTGATGCCGACCTGCACCGACGAGAGAAACTGTGTCGGGTTGTCCAGCAGCGTGAGCGCCGCTTGCGCCCCTTTGTCACCGGCGTCGGCCATGGCGTTCAGCCGCACCTTGCGGCTCGCGGCCAGGGCCAACTCCGACATGGCAAACACGCCGTTGAGCAGGGTCAAAAAGGCAATCAGGAGGAAATCCATGGATCAGCAGCGAGAATGAACACCATGGCACTTTACTTGATTGGCGATGTGCAGGGTTGCAATGACGCCTTGCAGCGGCTGCTGGATGAAATTTCTTTCTCACCCAGCCGGGACACTTTGTACCTGCTGGGCGATCTGGTCAACCGCGGGCCGGACTCGGCCGGCGTGCTGCGCCGCTTGATGGGTTACGGCGCGGCAGTGCAATGCGTTCTGGGCAACCACGACCTGCATCTGCTGGCGATTGCCTATGGCGTGCGCCAGTCGAACCGCAAAGACACTTTGAGCGGCATTCTGGAGGCGCCCGACCGGCCGGCGATGCTGGACTGGCTAAGGGGGCAACGCATGGCGATTCTGGAAAATGTTGCCGGGCATGAGGTGTTGATGGTCCATGCCGGTGTGCTGCCGGCGTGGACAGCCAGCAAAACAATAGCGCTGGCAAGCGAAGTGGAGTCTGTTCTGCGCAGCGACGCGCCGGGCGACTTTTTGCACCAGATGTATGGCGATGAGCCGACGTTCTGGAGCGACACACTGACTGGCGCGGCCCGGCTGCGTGTGATTGTGAACGCACTCACCCGGCTGCGGTTTTGTGCTGCCGATGGACGGATGGAATTCGCCACCAAAGAAGGGGCCGGCGCTGCGCCTGCGGGCTACACGACGTGGTTTGATGCCCCCGCACGGCAGACCGCCAATGTCACCGTTGCCTTCGGCCACTGGTCCACGCTGGGCTGGCTGGGGCGCAGCGACGTGCTGGCGCTGGACACCGGCTGCGTCTGGGGTGGCGCCCTGAGTGCCGTGCGCCTGGGCGAAGCCGGGGCACACCCGCAGCACAAGTTGTTTCAGGTGAAGTGCAAACAGGCGCAGGTACCGGGCAGTTGACCGTGGATTGCGGGGCAAGCCCGCAATGACGGCTTACTGCACCAAAAAGTTTTCGATCAGTGCCGCCAGGTGTTCTGGCTGGTCGTGGTGCATCATGTGGCCGGCGTTTTCAATTTTGGCGATTTCCACCTGGGGCACAAGCTTGAGGCGCTCGTGGTACTGCGCCAAAGTGAACTTGCCCTTCCACCACAGATCCAGGCTGCTGTCCGAGGCCTCCACCGCCAGCGTGGGCATGCTGATGCGCCGGTAGATTTCCAGCACTTCGTCCACCCGGTAGAGCTGGGCGTTGGCGATCTTGTGCGCCGGGTCGCCCAGAATGCGCCACTTGCCCTGCTCGTTTTCATGCGCCCAGTGCTGCGCCAGCCAGTTGGCCTTGTCCCGGCCAAGGCGGGGATTGGTTTTCATCAGGCGGCGCGCTACGCCGTCCACCGTGTTGTAGGGCTTGAGGTCCATCTCGCCACGCTGTAGTTTTTTGAGATCGTCCATCCACTTGAGGTAGCGCACCGGCGCTTCGTCGGGCGTGGTGGCGGGCATGCCAAAGCCCTCCAGATTGACCAGGCGGCGGATGCGCTCGGGGCGCACACCGGCATACAGCATCACCACATTGCCACCCATGCTGTGCCCAACCAGATTAACCTGGCCTTGCGGCGCATAGTGGTCCAGCAAAAAGTCCAGGTCGGCCAGGTAGTCGGGGAACCAGAAGTTGTCCACCCCGCCCGAGGGCGTCTGGCCGTAGCCGCGCCAGTCCGGGGCGATCACGTAGTGAGAGTGGCTGAGGGCGTCCACCACAAACTGGTAGGAGGCCGCCACGTCCATCCAGCCGTGCACCATCACCAGCGGTGTTTTGTCGGGGGAAGGTTCGCCCCAGACGCGAACGTGGTAGATAAGGTTGCGGATCGGGACAAATTCGCTGCGGGAAATTCTTTTGACTTGGTACATTTGGCACATCATACGGAGACCTATCGTGAACGTCAGTCAAAACAGCGACAACAGAGAAGTGCCGCACCCGCCGGTGCCGGACAACTATTCTCAACTGCACGGCAGCTTCCAGTGGCTGGTGCCGGGGAAATTCAATATTGCCCAGGTCTGCTGCGCGCGCTGGGCAGAACTACCTGATGCCAGAAAAAGAGTGGCTATTCAGGCAATGGTTGCGGGGGGCGGAGTCACTTTTCATACTTATTTTGAGCTGCAGCAGCAGGCCAACCGTTTGTCCCATGCGCTGGCTGTGCTGGGGGTGGCGCAGGGCGACCGCGTGGCGATCGTGATGCCGCAGCGTTTCGAGACCGCCGTGGCCTACATGGCGGTGCTGCAAATGGGCGCGGTGGCGATGCCTTTGTCCATGTTGTTTGGACCGGAAGCGCTCGAATACCGCTTGCATGACAGCGAGGCGGTGCTGGCCATCTGCGATGAAAGCTCGATTGCCGGCGTAGTGGCCATCCGCCAAAACTGCCCCCTGCTGCGCAGCGTGCTGGGGGTGGGCGCTGCTGGCGCGCAGGCGGACATCGACTACGCCGACGCGCTGGTGCGGGCGGCGCCTGAGTTTACGCCGGTAGTCACCGCTGCCGATGAAGCCGCCGTGCTGATCTACACCAGCGGCACCACCGGCAACCCCAAGGGCGCGGTGATCCCGCACCGGGCCCTGATCGGCAACCTCACCGGTTTTGTCTGTAGCCAGAACTGGTTTGGTTTTGATGGCCGGGACAATGCCACAACCGAGGCCGTGTTCTGGTCGCCGGCTGACTGGGCCTGGACCGGCGGCCTGATGGACGCGCTGTTGCCCACGCTTTACTTCGGCCGCCCGATCGTGGCCTTTAATGGCCGCTTCAGTGCGCAAACTGCGCTGGAGTTGATGGGCCGGTTCGGCGTGACACACACGTTTTTATTCCCCACGGCACTCAAGGCCATGATGAAGGTTTATCCGGGCAGCACCGCCGCCACGGTGCGCCAGCAGTTCAAGCTCAAACTGCAGGCCATCATGAGCGCCGGCGAAGCAGTGGGCGATGCCGTGTTTGACTATTGCCAGGCGCAGTTGGGCGTCACCGTCAACGAGATGTTCGGCCAGACCGAGATCAACTACATCGTGGGCAACTGTTCTATGCAATGGCTGGCTAAACCGGGCAGCATGGGCAAGGGCTACCCCGGCCACCGGGTGGCGGTGATCGACGACGCCGGGCACGAGTGTGCCGTGGGCGTGGCCGGCGACGTAGCGCTGAACCGGTTTGACATGCATGGCCAGCCGGACCCCATTTTCTTTCTGGGCTACTGGAAAAACGAAGCCACCACGCGCGCCAAATTCACCGGCGACTGGTGCCGCACGGGGGATCTGGCCACGCGCGACGCCGATGGCTACCTCTGGTACCAGGGGCGCTCCGATGACGTGTTCAAGGCAGCGGGTTACCGCATCGGACCCGGCGAGATCGAGAACTGCCTGGTCAAGCACCCGGCCGTGGCCAATGCCGCCGTGGTGCCCAAGCCGGACCGGGCGCGCGGTGCGCTGGTCAAGGCCTATGTCGTGCTGACGCCGGAGGCCGCCGCCGCCCGTGGTGACGAGTCCTGCTTGCGCGAAGAATGGGAGACCCGGCTGGCGGCCGAGCTGCAAGCCCACGTGAAGGGTAAGCTCGCACCCTACGAGTACCCCAAGGAGATTGAATTTGTCGAGGCTTTGCCCATGACCACCACCGGCAAGGTGCAGCGGCGCGTGCTGCGTCTACAGGAAGAGGATCGGGCCAGGTTGTTGCTGGCGCGGTAAAGCGTAAAGGCAGGAGAAACCGTAAACTCGTGGCTCTTCAAAAATCCCGGACACTCCTACCACCATGAAAACGATACAGCTCGGTCAAAGCGATTTGCATGTCACCCCCATTTGCCTGGGCACCATGACTTTTGGTGAGCAGGTTAACGAGGCCACGGCCCACGCCATTCTGGACCGCTCGCTGGAGCGCGGCGTCAACTTCATCGATACGGCCGAGATGTACGCCGTGCCGCCACGTGCTGAAACCTTCAACACCACCGAAATCATCATTGGCAACTGGCTGGCGAAGAACCCTTCGGCGCGCCAGCAACTGGTGCTGGCCACCAAGGTGACGGGTCCCGGGCGTGCCATGTCCTGGATTCGCGGCGGCAGCCCCGACTTGACCGGCGCCGACATCATTGCTGCCTGCGAAGGCAGCCTCAAGCGCCTGCAGACCGATGTGATTGACCTCTACCAGATCCACTGGCCGGTGCGCCACGTGCCCATGTTTGGCATGGTGTACTTTGACCCGACGAAAGACAGCAACGGGACTTCCATCCACGCCCAACTGGAAGCACTGCAAACGCTGGTCAAGGCAGGCAAAGTGCGTGCCGTGGGCCTTTCCAATGAAACGCCTTACGGTGTCCATGAATTTGTGCGACTGGCGGAACAATATCGCCTGCCACGGGTGGCCAGCGTCCAGAACCCGTATTGCCTGATCAACCGCACCTATGAAAATGGTCTGGACGAATCCTGCCATCGTCTGGGGGTGTCGTTGCTGGCCTATTCGCCGCTGGGCTTTGGATTGCTGACCGGCAAGTACGACGCCTCGGGCCTGACCGGCCCGGGTGCACCGGCGCAAGCCCGCATTACCAAGTTCGAGTCCACCCGCAAGCAGCGCTGGGGCCGGCCCGAGTCGCTGGCGGCCGCGCGCCGCTACAACGCCCTGGCACGCGAGTATGGCCTGACGCCGACCCAAATGGCGCTGGCTTTTTGCTACACCAAATGGCAGGTCGCCAGCACCCTCATCGGCGTCACCTCAGTGGCCCAGCTCGACGAAGACCTGGACGTCTGGGGCACCACACTGTCGGCCGAGCTGCTGAAGAAGATAGACTCCATCCGCTGGGAAGTGCGCGACCCGGCGCTGTAACTCCATTTACAGCAGGGCGTGCGCCACGTCTTTTAAATTGCGCGCATGCGCCAATCACCCCAAGTAAAGTGTTTGCAGTCCTGGCGGGCTAAGGCAAAATAAGATACCCATGAACGAAGCCACTCAACTCCCCCCTCTGCCCGACCATCTGTCAAGTGACCCGCGCAGTCCTCATCACATCGCTGCCGTATTCGAACATGACATTGGTATACGGTTCAATGGCACCGAGCGTTTCAATGTCGAGGAGTACTGCATCAGCGAGGGCTGGATCAAGGTGCCCGCGGGCAAGACGCTCGATCGCAAGGGCAACCCGCTGATGATCAAGCTGAAGGGGAAAGTCGAAGCGTTTTATCGATAAGGGGCAACCAGTCTCCCGCAGCCTGTGACGCTCAGTCCTTCGTTTCGCACTTCCCGGGGTTGAACTCCACGGCCTTCATCCAGTACACCTTTGGGGACTTCCCCTGCTTGGCCAGCACGGCAGCGAGCTGCTGCTTCAACATGAGCGTGGATGGCGCTTCCGCGCCAAGGGCCTCGGTCGATTGCTTGATCAGCGTTTCCAGTGAATCGATCAATGTATCCAGCGTGGTTCTCCTTGCTTGCGCCTGGCCGGGGCCTGAAATGGCTGGCCACGCAATGGGTACAGTCATCTTAGCTGCTGGCCGCCAAAACCGTGCAATGCGCCTTGCTTGACTGACGCTCTGGCGCGAACGCGGGGCGGGCTGGCAGAATAGACGCTTCATGCCTGCAACAGCGGGCGCAGCAGCAGGAGAAGTTTTTTGGAATCAATGCAAGCTTTTTTCCCCGTGTTGGCGGCCCTTGCCGGCTACCTCATCGGTTCCCTGTCGTTTGCGGTGATTGTCAGCCGCGTCATGGGCCTGAATGACCCGCGCACTTTTGGCAGTAAAAACCCCGGCGCCACCAATGTGCTGCGATCCGGCAACAAGGCGGCGGCCGTTGTCACGCTGCTGCTCGACGTCGCCAAGGGCTGGTTGCCGGTGATGCTGGTCAAGTGGTACGGCAAGCCGTATGGGCTGGAAGACGGCACCATGGCGATGGTCGGCCTGGCTGCCTTTGTGGGGCATCTCTACCCGGTATTTTTCAAATTTGTGGGCGGCAAGGGCGTGGCCACGGCGCTGGGCGTGCTGCTGGGCATCAGTTGGATTCTGGGCCTGGCCACCGGCGCCACCTGGCTCATCATGGCCTACTTTTTCCGCTACTCGTCGCTGGCTGCGCTGACGGCAGCGGTGTTTGCACCGGTCTATTACATCTTTGGCGATGGCACGGCCTGGTACATGAACAAGGGCGTGCTCTTGTCGGTGTCCATCATGTCACTGCTGTTGCTCTACCGCCATGCCGAGAACATTGGCCGTCTGGTCAAGGGCACAGAGTCCCGGCTGGGTAAAAAAAGTAAATCCTGAGGCTTGAAAAGCCAGTTACGGCATGGGCTTGGGTTTGTAAAAACCATGAAATTCCAACATGATATGTTCGAATTTCATGGTTTAGATGCTGGCATTTATCGAGCATTTTATTTTGTAATTCCAGCCGCCGCGCAGGCAGCTGCGCGCCTGCCGAACCTAAGCCATGAGCCCCAGGTTCACCGGATAGCCCGCACCGCCAAAATGGGTGATGTTCGGCAGGATGCCGGGTAGCTCGGCGTCGGCCACGCCAAACCACCTGGCCAGCGTCGCGGCGTACTGGTCCACCGAGGTGCTGGGCAGCAGGCGGCCCTGGCCGACGTGCCACTGGTTCTCGGGAAGGTAGTTGCCGGAAGCGTCCTTGGTGTCCGACACACTGACAGACGGCGGCGTGCCGTAGAAGGCTCCGCCGTTGACTGCACCACCCACCACAAAATGGTGGCTGCCCCAGCCATGGTCGGAGCCGTCACCATTGGATGCAAGCGTGCGTCCGAAGTCAGATGCCGTGAAAGAAGTGACCTTATCGGCCACACCCATCTCCACGGTCGCGTTGTAAAACGCTGTCATGGCCGCGCTGACCTTGCCCAACAGGCCGCCGTGGTCGCGCAGCAGGTTGTCATGCAAGTCGAATCCGCCCATGGACACCAGAAACACCTGTCGCCGGGCACCGAGTGCTGCCTGGCCCTTGATCAGGCGGGCCACCATTTTCATTTGCGGCCCCAGGCCATCGGTGGGGAAGACGGTCGTGGGAGCCGCTCCTGCGAGAGCCGCTGTTACGGATGTTTCGGCGCTGATGGCACGTTTGGTGACGGCATTGTATTCGTTCTCCAGTTTCTGGGCACGCGGTTGCTGGATCAGTGCATTGATCGCATCACGCACCGCAGTAGATCCGTAGACCGACGAAGTCGCCGGAGTGATCTTGATCGCGCCACTGGTGCTGAGCTGGTACTGCAGTGCCGTGTCGCCCGACAAAAACACTGCATTGCCGGTGACCGACATGCAGGTGAAGATGGAGCTGGAGTTCAGGCTGTTCGCAATGGCCAGGTCGCCGATGTTGCCGCCCCAACCCACTTTGGAGCCTTCTGGCGACGAAGACTGCCAGATGGACTGCTGGTCGTTGTGTGAAAAGAGTTGCGGAGGCCGCGGGTAGGCGGTGCGGTCGGTGCTGTTGTACTGGGCCCGCGTCAAGGGCGCTACCAGCGGCCCCACATTGAGCTGCACCGCCGCTTTGCCGGCGTTGAACAGGCCCGCCAGTCCGGTCATTGCGGGGTTCAAGGCGTATTGGCGTGCCACGCCCAGCGCGTCCACCGGTGCGGTGGCGGGCGCCAGCAAAGTGGCGGTCAAATCGGACTGCGCCAATGCAATGCCGCCGGCGGTGCGGCCTGCGCCGCCGCCCCGAATGGCGCTGTACTTGTCGTAGCTGCTGTTGTCGTAGGTGACCACGGTGTTGGCGTAATCATTGGCGCCGTACAGAAACACGCAGACCAGTGCCTTGTAGTCGTTGCCGGGGGCATTGAAGGCTGCTGCCTCACCCATGGCCGCCAGGTTCAGCGCGGTGCCGGTCATGGCCAATTGGCCGAAACGCTTGAGAAACGCCCTGCGCGTGTGGGGATCGGGTTGCAGAAAATGCATGGCGGACTTTCTATTTTTGAACCAGGTATTCGGCACTGGCCATCACCATCAGCACGGTGCCACAGATGCGGTTGCGCTTGACGGTGTCGGTGCTTGCAACCGTGACCGCTGTCGCGTTGAGCGCATTGACCATCAGCGTTTGGGTGGCTGCCGACAGCTGGCCCGCACACAGTAGTTTGTTGAGGCGCTGCACCAGGGCCGGCGCATCGGTCACCAACGCCAGTTCACCGGTGTAGACCGCCTTGATCTCCCCTGAATTGATGCCGGTGTTGATGACGTTGGTCATGTAGTTGAGGTAGCCACCGACGCTGGTTTCATTGACCAGTTGGAACTCCGGGGCCACGGCACCCGCACTCAGTGCGGTAGACGGAGGCACATAGCCGGGCCGGAAGAAATTGAACACCGATGGTGAACGCAACGGACTTTGCCCCAACTGCGTGGAAGGATTGCTGAGGTCGCCAATCTTCCAGGAATCGCTGGCGGAAGTGACGTTGAAAGTGCGCGTCCATTGCACCAGCCGCACCATGGGTTCGCGCAATTTGCCAAACTCTGCCTGGGTCAAGCCGTCCGGGCCGCGCGCTTCGTCGTCGAGCAAAGTCGCCTTGTAAATCGCGGCCAGGTCACCGCGCACACCCTTGCCGTTGTCCGCAAACACCGCGGCCACACGACCCACATAGGCTGCGCTTGGATTGCTGGTGACCAAGCGCTGAATGAGTTGTTTACTGAAGAATGGTGCGGTGTTGGGGTGATTGAACAGGGTATCCAGTGCAATTTTGAGTGCGTCCTTGGCTGTGGCGTTGACCGCGACCGTCGCACCCAGGAAAGTCGAGGCCAGCGTGGAATGGTTGCTCGCCACTTGCGCCATCGGCAGGCGCGCAAATGCCGTGTTACCCACGTTGCGGCTACCACCGCCCGTCTGGGGAATGGCGGTCACCACATTTTGGCTGGTGTCCACGTCATAACCCGTGAACACCTGAGCCAGGTTGCTGACGTCGCTGGCGGTATAGGTGTCCGTCTTTACTCCACCGGTGAGCTTGGGCGTGCCATCGGCATTGAGCAGCACCAGCCCCAGACTAAAGAGCTGCATTACCTCGCGTGCGTAATTTTCATCCGGCTGGCTGCCCTTGCCATCGGCCTTCTTGTTGCCTTTGGTGTTGAGGTAGTAGCCCATCGCGGCATTCAGGGTGATCGCCTCCAAAAGGTCGCGGTAATTGCCAAAGGCGTGGGTGTTGAGCACATCCCAATACGCCGCTGCAGCGTGGCTGCGCCAGTTGAAACTCAGCCCGTTGGACGACACCACAAAAAATTCGGACAAGGCCAACGCCATGCGCTTGCGTGCCGCATCGGGGGCGGTGATGAGCTGGCTCCAGGCCATGTAGTCAGCCAGCGCATTACTGTCGTAGTAGTTGGCCGGGTTCAGCACATCACCGTAGCCCTTGTTGTTGAGCCAGTCCCATCCGGTGGTGCTGACTAGTACATCAACACGCAAGTTTGGAAACATAATGTCGTCCCAACTTTCGATCCGCATCCTGTCGAGTGAAGTTCCACTCGATGGTTCGCTTTTCTTTGTTGCGGGCTTGCTGCCAGGCATCGACTTCTGATTCCAGAAG
>JAUXOA010000085.1 GCA_030682475.1 Rhodoferax sp.
TCTCGGTCTTGAGCTGCGAATCGAAGAAAGGTTGGAACAGGGGCTTGGACAAGGCCCAGTCGGCGTACAGGCGCAGCGCCGTGTCCCGGTCCTTCATCTCGATGCCCTTGTTCCAGGGCAGGGTGCGCGCACCCCAGGATCCGTCGGGCTTGGTCTCCCAGATGCCTTCCAGGCCCATGGTGTAGACCGAGCCGATGGAAACGACGCCGAATTCTTCCAGGTAGCGGAATATCTTGAGAAATGCCCAGGGCGGCTGGGAGTCCGTCATGATCCGGCAGCGTTCGTTGGGCACGGCGGCAATGCCGCGCGCTACCCGGTCCTTCACTTCCTCGAGTAGTTCCTCGTGGAAATCGGCGCACCACTGCGAGGACTTGTGCAACGTGGTCAGCACGTACAGCGAATACATGGTTTTTTCATCGAGCGGTGCCGGCACCGCCTTGTTCAACTCGCAGATTTGGGCCCACAACGAGGTCGAGCGCATCTCGTTCTTTATCGCCCGGATCAGCCGCTCGTCGTCGCACTTGCGCCCGGTGGCCTTTTCCACAAACTCGATGCCTTCGTGCAACTGGCTGACCACGTAGTTCAGCCGATCCTCGGTCAGATCCTTGTAGGGCCCGACACCCACGTCAAGGTAGAACGCCGGCACCTTCTCCACCTTCGCCACATGCTGGTACCACTTGGCGTGGGAGCAGCAGATCTGGGTCTGAAAGATGAAGTCGGGCTTGGGATACTCGCCCCCGAACAGGTATTTGTTGAGGTGCATCGCGCCCCAGTAGATGCGCATGTAGGAGCACAGGTCGCGGGAGAAACCCATGGATTCGGCCGCGTCCATGCATTGCTTGGTGAACTTGGGGTCGGCGGAAATCGCTGCCGCGTAGGGCTCGCCGGTCAGCGGGTACACGTCATCGCCGAAGGCGGTGGGGATGGCATCGAACGCCCAGGCCGAGCCGGACCAGCGCAGCCCGCCTTTCTCGTGGGCGCGGGCATAGTTGATATAGTACTGCTCGCGCAGCTCCTTGGCCTTCTTCCATAGCTTCAGGGGCTCGGTCGGGTATTTCGCCATTTTCGTATAACTCCTCTTGTCTGTCGATACCACGGGTGTGGCTGTGGCTAGAACAGTTCCTCTTCACCCAACGTTTCGAGGAAGGCCTCGACGCGGATGCGAAACGGTCCGAGCGGATTGGTGATGTCGAATTCGAGAAACAGCGTCGGAATGCCGTTTTTCTCCAGATGTTCTTTCAGGTCCGGATAGTCGCCCTCGTGCGGATCGCAGAACTTCTGCTGCAGGAAGATGGCGGCACGGGCGTTGTAGTCCTTGGCCAGCGTCAGCACGTGGTCGAAACGAGTGTGCGCCGGGTAGTCCTTGGTCGGGCAAGCCGGACGCTCGCAATACCGGTCCGCAATCGTCGCGATCGGGTCGTCCTGCAGGCGCGCCTCGTTCCAGAAGTAGCGCGTGCCCGAGCACTGGTCGTCGATGACGATGGTGGAGCCGACCGATTCGACCATGGCCATGAAGGACACGTCATCGTTCTCCGAACCGATGGTCATGAAGCGGATGCCTTCCGGGCGGCTCTGCGCGCGCTTGGGCAGCTCGGCCAGTACGCGCTTGAGTTCGCGGTTGTGCTCTTCCTTGTCCACGAACTGGGCGGTGATGGAAGCGTACAGCGCTTGCACGCCGGTCACGCGCGGGTTGGTCTCCTTGCGGTACTCGAACAGCTCGCGCAGCAGGCGGCGGTTTTCGTTGACCACGTCGATGGCGCGCTTGAGCTCTTCGTCGGTGATGGTCTTGCCGATTACCCCTTGCATGAAGCCGCGGAATTTCTTGACCTCGGCGCAGTGCAGCGTTTTGGCAAACTTGGACTGCACTTCGTTGGGCATCGGCAGGTAGTAGTCCCACTGCACGGTGGGCACGTGCAGGCGCCAGGAGGTGAAGGTCTGGCGGTACTGGATGCACGACTGGGTCAGCGTCACCCCCTCGCAGTAGTCGTAGCGCCCGAGCAAGCCTTGTGCCAGCGAGTCGCGACAGAACGGGCAGAACATGCCAAAAATATGCGGCTCGGTCACGTTCTGCGGCTCGTGCGCGCCCAGCACCCGCACCGGCAGCATGCCAGCGGCAATCAGAACCTCCTCCGGCGTGTAGGTGCACATCGTCGCCACCACCTGACCGCCGGTGCGCACCTTCCAGGCCCGCGCGTAATCGTGGCGCTTCTCGTACCACTCCTTGAACTGGTCAAACAATCCGTCGCTCATGGGTTTCTCCTAATAAAAAACGGGCTTTACGCTGGCCCGCCGGATTTCACAATATCGCCCGACCACCCCCGGACTCACGCAGTGACCTTTGGCACCGTGGCCAGCGGAAAGCCGTTGTAAGGCTTCGATCGCTCGTGGGCGATCAGCTTCCAAGGGTGGCGCGCATTGGGCGCGCCACCATCGACGCGCAAGCAGGCACCGGTAATGAAGGCGGACGCTTCGGACAGCAGAAAGACGATCGCGGCGGATATCTCGGATTCGGTGCCCAGGCGCTGCATCGGCACGGCGAATTTCAGGTTGCGCACGCGCTCGTGGTGTTCCGGGGGATAGGTGTCCACCCCGCTAGAGCCGATCCAGCCGGGGGCCACGGCGTTGACTCGCACCCCGGAGTGGGCCCACTCGCAGGCCGCGGTTTCGGTGAAGTTGAGCATTCCGGCACGGGCCGCGCCGGAATGGCCCATGGTGGGCATCCCCCCCCACATGTCGGCAATGATGTTGACAACGGCTCCGCCGTGTTCGCTCATGCGCTGGTTGTAACATTCGCGCGCAAAAAGGAAGCCGCCGGTCAGGTTGTTTTTCACTACCGCCTCCCAGCCCTTGGCCGAGATGTCCTTGAGCTGCGCGACAAACTGCCCGCCGGCGTTGTTGACCAGGGCGTGGATGGCGCCATGCGTTTTCAGCACCGTCGCCACCGTCGCCTGTACCGAGGGCTCGTCACGGATATCGCAGGCATGGCAACTCGCCTGTCCGCCAACTGCGGCGATCTCATCGCGGACGGCTTCCAGCTTATCGAGCTTGCGCCCAACCAGAGCCACCGCTGCCCCCAGGCTCGCCAACTCGTGCGCGGTGCAGCGCCCAATGCCGCTGCCGCCGCCTGTCACGATGATTGTTTGTCCGGCGAAAAGACCGGGGCGAAAAACCGATTGGTAACTCATAGTGTTGCTCTTCCTCAGTTGGGCCAGGTTATTGATAGGGCGGCCGATATGATCGAGTTCGCGGCCTGTTTACTCGCGGCAGAATCCAGGATCAACTCTTGAATACCAGTTTGCGACGTTGTTCGAAAGCGGTCCGTGTCCGTCTGCAGCAGAATCTGCTCTTTGAGTTCACCATTCAGGCACCTTCCTTTGTAAATACTGACTGGATAGTATGTCATCATTGTCTGTTCAGGCCAAGTAAAGTCTATTAGGGATTACCCTATATTTGCATGATTACAGATCAGGCAGGCTGGGCGGATGTCCGCGCCGGTTGATATGGACGATTCATTGAACCGAAAAGTGCTCGCGTACTTGCGTCAGCACAATGTCATGACCATCGCCACGACCGGTACGCATGGCCCGTGGGCGGCCGCGGTGTTTTACGCAAACCGGGGTTTTACCCTGTATTTCCTATCGGCACCCACCACTCGCCACAGCGAAGACATCGAGGCTAGGGGTGCGGTCGCCGTCACGATCCAGGAAGACTATAGAAATTGGCGAGAAATCCAGGGCATACAGATAGAGGGCCGGGCGGTCAGGTTGCAGGGCGTGGAACGCGCCACGGCTATGGTACGGTACTTGAAAAAATATCCGTTCGTCCGGGACTCGCTCGGGGTGGCGCCGGAAATTGCCAGGGCACTGAACCATGTGACCTGGTACAAAATTGAGCCGAGCCGGCTCTATTTCATCGACAATTCCCTAGGCCTCGGGCACCGCGATGATATCGTCCTGTCGCGGAGCACAAAAATGTAGCAGACGTCATGCGCCACTACGCAACGTCGATCAGGCTGTCACCAGGCGCTGACAAAGTTCAGTTGCACGCCTTGCGGCATGGGCGTCAGCAACCGGTGGGTGAACAGGTAAGCCGATGCGGATCTGAGCAGGGCCCCGCTGGCGGTCTACACGGAATTGCGTTTGAACAGCCCGCAACACTCCACCCTCATTCATTGATACCCAGGGTGTTGCACTTCAGTTTTGAGTCCGCCGGCTGTTTCAGGATACCGGTCAGTGTGATTTCGCGCACGGAGCGCACCAGTTCGCGTCCCTGCAGGTAGTTAGGTCGGCAGTACCACTCCATGAAGGTGCCGTTGTACATGGCCATCACGGTGGCGGCGATTTCATGGGTTGCCAGGTCAGTGCGGAACTCGCCTGCAAGCTTGCCGCGGTGCACCACTTCTTCTACCGACATGCAAATCTGGTGGTAAATGGACTTGACTCGTGCCTCAATCTCGTCCTCGGCGCCATTGAACTCCAGCAGCATCAGGATGAACAGCAGGATCAGCCCCGGCTTTTCGTTGCCCATACCCGCGCCAGAGTACAAAAACGCGATCAGCTTGTCGGCCACGAACGGTCCGGCCTGTGCGACGCGCGCCATCATCTTGCGCACCATGACGTCTTCGATCACGTCGAGCAGGGCCAGCAGGATGGTGGCCTTGGTGGGAAAGTAGAAATACACCGCACCCTTGGTCAGCTCGCAGGCGCTGGCGATGTCGTCCACTGTGGCCGAGCGATAGCCCTTGGAGACGAACAGTTTGAGCGCGGAGGCGAGGATCTTCTCGGTGCTGGCATCTCGCTGCTCGCGCTTGGTGGATGCCCGTACAGCTTTGGTAGGGATTTTTGCCATTTTGGTCAGTTGTCTAATTTAAACAGGTAAAACCCTGACTTTTCCGGGGTGACAAATGGAGTTTGACTTTTACGTAGGTATGGATGTCCATCGCAGAAACTCGCAGTCGTGAGCCAAGCAGACGAAAGGAGAAGCTGGATGAAAAAAACGAGATTAAACCACGCGAAATGGGACTGCATGAAGTCATGAAGTTGAAGTACCTGTACCACGTCGTGTTCATTCTGAATGAATAGAAGAAAGGCATTGTACGGAGAACTTCGCAAATATCTTGGGGGAAGTGTTTCAGAGACTTCGCCGATCTCAACGCGGCACGCTCCTGGGCAACTGAATTCGTGCGCTGGTACAACGTCGATCACCGTCATAGCGGTATCCGCTACGTCAGCCCAGGCGGAGCTCGACCGCCGACTCAAGTCCTGAAGGACTTGATTGACCAGCATCGCCACACCCACGGGATTCAGGATAGGGTAACCCCTAATAGACTTTGCTTGGTCTGAATAGAAAATAGTAACGTACTATCCAGTCAGTATTTCAAAAAGGAGGTGCTATGAAGGGTGAACTCAAAGGGCAGGTTCTGCTGCAGACGCAGACCCGGGCTCATGCCGTCAAAATGGCGGAACTGCAAGACATGCTGGGCACTGCATCGGGCAAGGACACGGCACGCCTGGTGCCATTCTTCGGCCCCTGCGTGATGGGTGAGGCAGCGTTCGTCAACGCGCTGGGCTTGAACCTGGAGCGCGCCCTGCTCGGTGGCCACGCGATCGAATTTGATCGCCCTTTTGTGCCGGATGAGCCCCTGCATGTGGAAATGCGCCTGGCCGACTACTCCGAGAAGAACGGCATGCAGTTCGGCACCATTGAGACCCGCTTTACCACGCCCAACGGCGAGGAAATCCAGATCCAGACAACAACGTTCATCGAGCGCATGGCCGCTTGAACCCCGCAGGACAGACATGAACATGACACCCATTGACCAAGACATCGCCACGGTTTCGCGCCGGGCTATCGTTCAGTACGCCGGCATCGTGCAGGACTTCAACCCGGTCCATTTCGACGACGAGTTTGCCCGCCAATCCGGCCTGCCGGGCGTTATTGCCCAAGGCCCGCTGACCCTGACGCTGGTGCTCGATGCTCTGGTGGCCAAGCATGGCGCGCACAACATCGCCGGCATCAAGGTTCGCCTGAAAGCGCCGGTGGAGCCAGGCGCCCAGTTGCATCTGGACGTTGACGCGCAGGGCAATCTATCAGCCCGGGTCGCCGGCAAGGAAGTGCTCAGCGGCACGGTGCAATTGAAGGATTGACGCCATGACCTCCAGCATCGGGACCCACCCCGTCACAGCCAACGAACGCGGAGAATTCATTCGCCTGAGTGAGCCCGAGCCGAGCATCTGGGTGCTGCGCCTGAACCGCCCCGAGGCCATGAACGCCTGGAACGCCCGCATGCGCAGCGAACTGGCCCAGGCCATGGAAGAAGTCGCCATGTCGGACGCACGCGCGGTCATCGTCCGCGGCGACGCGCGTGCTTTTTCCGCCGGTGAAGACGTGCGCGGCATGGCCGGTCTGACCCAGGGCGACACCAGAAAATTCCGCGTCATCGCGCGCCAGATTCATTCAGCCTTCGATCTGATGGAGGCCATAGAAGTCCCGTTCATCGCCGTGATCGAAGGTGTGGCGGCCGGCGGCGGCATGGAACTGGCACTGAGCTGCGACTTTCGCGTCGCAGGCCGAGCCGCGCGGCTCGGCCTGCCGGAATCGAACGTCGGGCTGATCCCCGGATCGGGCGGCTGCTCGCGCCTGGTGCGCTGCGTTGGCGCCGCGCGCGCCAAACAGATCGTGATGCTCGAAGGCGTGATGAAAGCCGAGCGCGCCAATGAGCTGGGCCTACTGACCCAACTTGTCGATGCCGGCCAGGAGATGGCAGCAGGCATGGACTTGGCACGCAAGCTCGCGGCCAAGGCGCCGCTGGCGCTGGGCATGGCCAAGCTGGTCATCAATACCTGCGCGGACGTCGACCTCGAAACCGGGCGGCGCCTGGAGCGCATCGGCCAGAGCGTGCTCAAGAAGAGCGCCGACCATGCCGAGGGCGCGCAGTCCTTCATCGAAAAACGTAAGCCCCAATGGACAGGCACCTGATGGGGACCCCGACGCCTGAACGAACTACTTTCGCAACCTGCCCCCGCAACCGGAGATATTGATATGAGCAACGCAGCCGTGATGGACCGCCCCTCTGCCAAAATTTACAAGGAAAACGACCCGGACCTGCCCGAGGAATTGCGCACGCTCTTGATCCGCGTGATGTCCAAGCACCTCGAGAATGTCACCAATCCGCACTACGACGCGATCATGATCAAGCTGTGGGAGCGCTGCATGACGCTGGCGCCGGACCCGGAGCGCAAGCGCCTGCTGGCCAAGCTGATGATGCAGGAAGTAGAGCACGGCGTGATCACGGCCAACATCCTCAAGGGTCTGGGCGTGGAGAAGATCGAGACGCCGATTGAGCAGTATCTGTTTCACCTGCCGATCGAGAGTTGGTGCGACCTGTGCTACTTCCACGCACTGGGGGACCGCGTCGGCATGTATGTCGGAGAGAACTGGGGCGACGTGCCTTATGAGCCATTGCGCTCGGTGGCACCACGCCTGCACCGTGACGAAATTTTCCACGCCACGCTCGGCTACCAGAACCTCACGGCACTGTGCCAGACGCCCGAAGGCATGGCCGAGGCGCAGGAGTTGATCCACAAATGGTGGCCGGCCGCGCTCGATATGTTCGGTACATCGGAATCCCGCTTCAGCGAGAAGTACGTACGCTGGGGCATCCGCCAGGCCGGCAATGAAGAGCTGCGCAAACAGTACATTACCGACACCCGGCCCATGCTGGAGAAGCTGGGCTTGGTGGTGCCTGACGACAAGGCCAATCGCCAATTTCTATAACCTATAACTTGTCTTTACGCCTACAACCCTACAACATAAGAGAGGCGGTGGCATGGTGCCAACCGCCTCCGGCAGTCCCCACCCAACCTCATTGAGGAGACAAAAATGTTCAGAACAATTTCAGCACTCGCGGCATCTGCCGTCATCGCACTGACCACGCTCAGCGGTGTAGCCGGCGCGCAGGAGATGCACCGCTTTGCCATCGCCAATGATTTAAGCGGTCCCTCCTCCTACCACGGAAAAACCTTTGCGGCGGGCTTCAACACTTACCTCAAGGAGGTCAATGAAGCCGGTGGCGTCGGCGGCAAGAAGGTCGAACTGCTGCAGGAAAACGCCGAACGCAATGTGCAAAAAGAAATGGGCTTTCTGCGCAAGTTCGCGCAACAGGATAACGCGCTCGCCGCCATGGTGGTGACGACCGACGGGCTGTTCGCCGCCAAGCCGATGGCGGACTCTCTGAAACTGCCGATCATGGGCATCGGCGTACCGGAGCTGGCCTCCAGCCCTGTCCACCCCTGGCTGTTCAACATCTTTGCGAGCTACCAGGACACGGTATTTGCTGCGATTGACCACATCTTCACGACCAACAAAGATCCCAAGATCGCAGTGGTCTACCCCGACAACCAGTACGGTCTGGAGGCGCTGCGCGCGGCCGAGACGCGCATGCAGAAGTACAACAAGCCCCTGGTTGCCAAGGTGGTGATGGCCTTGCGCGAGACGGATGCAACCACACAAGTGCTGACCCTCAAGCAGGCCGGCGCCGAGTACGTGATCGTGCAGCTCACGGGCGCCCATACCGCCGCCATCCTGCGCGACGCGGACAAGGTCGGCCTGGACGCCACCATCATCGCCACGACGCAAGGCATGGACCGCGAGCCCGACTTGATCCTGGGCCAGGCCAACGGCGCGAATCTGGCCAAGCGGTTCCTTGGCGTGGGTCCCTGGGCCAAGTGGAATGAAACCTCCGTCCCCGGCGTGCTCGCCATGCGCAACACCGTGAAGAAATACGACAACACGCCCGAGGACAAGCTCGGCGACGTGATGTATTCGAACTTCGTGCAGGGTTATGTCAATGCCATGGTGCTGGTCGAAGCCCTGAAAAAGGCTGGCCCCAACCCCACCGGAGAAAAAGTCCGCGACGCGATGAACCAGATCAAAAACTTCGACACCAAGGGCATCACGCTGCCACTGACCTTCGCAGCCGACCGGCACAAGGGCACCAACGGCGTGAAGCTCTACCGCATCAACGTCGAGCGCAAAGTCTATGAGCCCATCGGC
>JAUXOA010000089.1 GCA_030682475.1 Rhodoferax sp.
GACGCGATGAACCAGATCAAAAACTTCGACACCAAGGGCATCACGCTGCCACTGACCTTCGCAGCCGACCGGCACAAGGGCACCAACGGCGTGAAGCTCTACCGCATCAACGTCGAGCGCAAAGTCTATGAGCCCATCGGCACCTGGATAACCCCGAACTGACCGGGTCCGCAGCCCCAACCGACTGAAACCTGAAACCCTGGAGTTGTCCATGGATCTATTTATTCAGCTGTTGCTGACGGGAATTGCTCTGGGCAGCGGTTATGCGCTCGGTGGCCTGGGCTTTGTGCTCATCTACAAGGCCACTGGCGTTTTCAACTTCTCGCACGGCCAACTGACCATGGCCGGCGCGTATTTTTTCTACATGTTCCAGGTGCAGATTGGCCTGCCACCCTGGTGGTCGGTGCCGGCGGCCGTGGCGAGCATGTTCATCGTCGGTCTGGCGATTGAGCGTCTGTTTTTGCGCCGCATGGTCGGTGAGCCGGCGATTGCCATCATTATGCTGACCGTCGGCCTGGGCTACCTGCTGCGCAACCTGGTAGGCCTGATTTGGGGTACGCAGCCGCAGGCGCCTGTAGCCTTGTTCGAACCCGGCTCCATCATGCTCGTCGGCTTCCAGGTGCCGCGTGTCTACCTGTGGACGCTGGTAAGCGCGTTGATTTTCATCACTGCCTTCCTCGTTTATTTTCGCAAGTCCTCGCAAGGCCTCGCTATGCGCGCGGTGGCCTTTCACCAGGATCATGCCTCGCTCTCGGGCATTTCGATCTATCGCGTGTTCGCTTTGTCGTGGGGCCTGGCCGGTGTGATGGCAGCGATCTCCGGCATCCTGATGGTGCAGTTGATCGGACTGGACCTGTCTATGGATGCCCGCGGGATGTCGGCCTTCCCGGCCGCGATCCTGGGCGGCATGGACAGCATAGGCGGCGTGGTCATCGGCGGACTGATCATCGGCGCGGCCGAGGCGCTGGCGGGTGGTTACCTCGACCCCTACCTCGGCGGCGGCACCAAGGAAGTGGTGGGCTATGTTGTGCTGCTGCTGATTTTGATGGTGCGCCCCTACGGCCTGTTTGGAACTCCGGAGATCAGAAAAGTATGAGCAGCTTTGTTTTCTACCGGAACTACCGCCTCAGCTATTTGGAGGACCGATCGCTGTTTCAGGGCTTCCAGAATTTCTGGACGCGGGTCTGGCTGGTATTGAGTGTGGCGGCCCTGCTGGCGCTGCCCCAGTTTTTGCCTATGTACTGGATCTATACGCTCAACCTCGCGGCCATCGCCGTAATTGGCGCGCTCGGACTCAACGTGCTCACGGGCTATGCCGGGCAAATCTCGTTGGCGCACGCCTCAGCGCTGGCCATCGGGGCCTACACCACGGCGTATCTGGCGAAGATGGGTGTGCCTTTTGTGTTGGTGATTCCAGCCGCGGGTGCCGTCGCGGCGCTGGCGGGTTGCCTGATGTCGCTGCCCGCCATACGACTCAAGGGCTTGTACCTGGCGCTGTCGACCCTGTCGTTCTTCGTAATCATGGACTTTGCGATCCGCAAGGCGGAGTTCCTCACGGGCGGCGCGGGCGGCACCCATGTTCCGCCGCCCACGCTGGCCGGCTACACGGTAGCGGGCGACAAGTCGTTCTATTACCTGTTCATCACGCTCGCCGCGCTGTGCGCGATCTTCGTCGGCAACCTGCAGCGCACCTGGGTCGGACGCTCGTTGATGGCGGTGCGCGACAGCGACATCGCCGCCGAGATGGCGGGCATCTCGGTATTTCGCACCAAGCTGCTGGCGTTTGCGATATCGTCCTTCCTCGGCGGCATGGCGGGCAGCCTGCTCGGCTACTACCTGCAGTTCATCAACCCTGACAACTTTGGCTTGTCCGTCTCGGTCGCCTACATCGCAATGATCATCGTTGGGGGCATGGGCAGCGTGACGGGTTCCATTCTGGGCGCCGTGTTCATGATGCTGCTACCCGAAGTACTGCGCGTCAGCGTGCATGGGCTGTCCAAGGTGCTGCCGGCGCTGGATGTAGCCGCCAAGGGCGCGTTCTTCGAAGGCGCTGTCTACGGCCTGGTGATCATCCTGTTCCTGATGTTCAAGGCGGAAGGACTTGCCCGCTTCTGGCGCGACATGCTCACTTATTTCCGCAACTGGCCCTTTGGTCATTGAGCGCCTTCAACCATGCCCATCAGCCTACTCATCCCATGAGCTCTGCACCAAAACCTCAAGCGCCGCTGCTCGATGTGCGCAATATCGAAGTGGTCTATCACGGTGTCGTTTTTGCCGTCAAAGGCGTCTCACTTGCCGTCGCCGCTGGCCAGGTCGTCACTTTGTTCGGGCCCAACGGCGCCGGCAAGACTTCGCTGGTGCGCGCCATCTCGCGTTTGCTGCTGTCGGCCGACGCCGATATCCGCTCCGGCAGCGTCACCTTTGACGGCGACGCGCTTGATGCGCTGGCACCGCACGAGATTGCACGCCGTGGCCTCTATCAAATCTCCGAAGGCGGCAACGTCATCAAGGAGCTCACGGTGCGCGAGAACCTGCTGCTCAGCCAGTTCTGCCGCCACAGCCGCGCGGGGCTGGATGACGACTATGCCCGCGTGGTGGATCGCTTCCCGATCCTCAAGACACGCGCGTCCCAGCTCGGCGGCTACCTGAGCGGCGGCGAGCAGCAGATACTGTCCATGGCCAAGGCACTGCTAGCCAAGCCGCGCCTGCTGGTACTGGACGAGCCGACGCTGGGCCTGTCACCTATGCTGGTGCAGGAAAACTTCCAGGCCCTGCGTGAACTCAACCGGGACTTCGGCATCGCGATCCTGTTGATTGAGCAGAACGCCAAGGTCGCGCTGGACATTGCGTCCTACGGCTATGTGATGGAAAGTGGCCGCGTGGTGTACGACGGGCCGTCCGAAGACCTGCGGGGAAACCGCGAGATCCAGGAGTTCTACCTGGGCCTCGAAGGCGGGCTGAAGAAGAGTTTCCGCGACGTCAAACATTACAAGCGCCGCAAGCGCTGGCTATCGTGAACTGCGGAGACTTCTCATGAGCACCGTGAGGGACAAACACCTGCCCTCCAACTGGAACAGTCGCAGCGAAATCCTTTCGTTCCTGCCGCGCCTGAACGCGGGCCGCCTGGGCGAACCGCTGCTGGACATCAGCGGCCTGTCGCTGCACTTTGGCGGCGTGAAGGCCGTTGACAATATGAGCCTGGACGTCAAGCGTGGCGAGATCCATGCGCTGATCGGTCCGAATGGCGCGGGCAAGAGCACCATGCTCAACTGCATCTGCGGCTACTACCGTCCCTGGGAAGGCTCGATCCTGCTGGACGGTCAGCAGATCGTCGGGCGTCGGCCGGATCAGGTGGCGCAACTCGGCGTGGCCCGCGTGTTCCAGCGCATTGAATTGTTTCGCCGCATGACGGTGCTGGAGAACATCCTGGTAGGGCGTCATCGCTTCATGAAGGGCGGCGTCCTGTCCAGCGGCCTGTTCTGGGGCGCAGGCTACCGCCAGGAGTCGGCCCACCAGCAGAAGGTGGAAGAGGTCATTGAGTTCCTGAACCTGCAACATGTGCGCAAGGCGCCTGTGGGCAGCCTGTCCTACGGCCTGCAAAAGCGCGTGGAGATCGGCCGTGCGCTGGCCGCCGAGCCGCAATTGCTGCTGCTCGATGAGCCAGTGGCCGGCATGAACCTCGAAGAAAAAGAAGACGTGGCGCGCTACCTGCTCGACATTCGCGAAGAGGTGGGCCTGACCATCGTACTGGTTGAACATGAAATGGATGTGGTAATGGACATCTCGGACCGCGTGACGGTGATGAGCTTTGGCTGCCGCATTGCCTCGGGCACACCCGATGTGGTGCGCGTCGACCCTGAAGTCATCCGCAGCTACCTGGGCGCCTGAACACCATGACTTTCGACACAAGCGACCCCCACGCAAGTGGCCGCGGCACGACGCTGCCGCAACAACTCTGGAACAACGCTCGAGCCCACGGCGATGCCCCGGCCATTCGCGAGAAACACCTGGGCATCTGGCAGGAAGTCTCCTGGAACAGCTACCTGCAGCACGTGCGGCTGTTCACACTGGGCCTGATCGCGCTGGGCCTTGAGCGCGGCGAGTCTGTGGGCATTCAGGCCGAGAACTGCCAGGAATGGCTCTACAGCGACCTGGCCGTGCAGTGCGCCGGGGCCATCGTCACCACCATCTACCCGACCAGTTCCACCGAAGAGGTGCGCTACATTCTGGGGAACTCGGGTGCTCGCTTCGTGATTGCCGGTGACCAGGAACACCTGGACAAGGCGCTGGAACTGCAGGCCGATGGTTTCCCCATCGAAAAGATCATCATTTTCGACCCCCGCGGTGCGGGTGAACATCGCGGCGGCTTGGTGCTGTCGTACAAGGACGTGGAGGCACTGGGCGCGCAACTGGATGCGCAAGACTCCAAACGCTTCGAGGCCCTGGTCTTCGCCGTCAAGCCCGAAGATGTCTATGACATCATGTACACCTCCGGCACCTCGGGCCTGCCCAAGGGCGCGATGTGCGTGCAGAGCGGACCACTGGAAGGCGCGCGCTCGATGATGCAGGTGCTAAGCATGGGCCGCGACGACTCCTGGTTGTCTTACCTGCCGCTGTCGCACGCGTTTGAGCGCATCATGACCATCGCGGGGCATCTGTCATCAGGCTGCATGGTCAACTTTGCCGACAGCATAGACACCGTGCAGGCCGATGTGGTCGAGATTCAGCCTACCGTGTTCGGCGCTGTGCCGCGCATTCTGGAGAAAGTCAAAACCGCGGTCGACATCCGCATGGGCAAGTCCACGCCGCTCAAACGCGCCCTGTACCGCTGGGCCCTTGGTGTCGGCATGCGCAGGGTGCAGCACCAGCGCAAGCGCGTTGAGGCTTTCACGCCCGCCGCGCCGCGCCAGGCCATAGGCTTTGACGCGGTGCGCCCGGTCGCCACGCAATGGAGATGGCGCGACCGCATGATGCACACCATTGCACACGTCCTGATTTACCGCCACCTGCGCAAACACATGGGATTCCTGAACACGCGTTATGTGATCTGCGGCGCAGCGCCCATGTCGGCTGAACTGTTCGAGTACTACATGGCGCTCGGCGTGCCCATCATCAATGCCTTCGGCATGACCGAGCTGCACAACATCCCCAGCGCTTCCATGCCCGGCCACGATGTGCGCGGCACCGTGGGCCATGTGTTGCCGGGCTGGGAGGCGATGAAGACCGAAGACGGCGAGCTGCTGCTGCGCGGGCCCATCGGTTTTTGTGGCTACCGTGGACAAGAAGGCAGCGTCCTTGAGATCAAGGACGCGCTAGGCTGGCTGCATACGGGCGACCTGTGCGAACTCTACGACAACGGCTACATCGCCATCGTTGGCCGCAAGAAGGATGTGCTCATCACCAGCGGCGGCAAGAACATCTCGCCCGAGATGATCGAAAACAAGATCAAGGCCAGCCCCTACATCAGCGAAGCCATGGTCATCGGGGACGCGCGCCATTACCTGACCTGCCTGATTGAGCTCGACTTTGACGCCGTGGGCGATCTGCTGCAATCGCGCGGCATTGCCTACACCACGCTGCGCGACATGGCGACCAACCCCGAAGTCATCAAGCTGGTGGACGCGGAAATCAACGTGGCCAACCAGAGCCTGGCTCGGGTCGAAACGATCAAGAAATTCGCCATCATTCCGCGTGACCTGAGCCATGACGACGGCGAGATGACACCCACGCGCAAGGTCAAGCGCGGCCAGATGGAAAAGCAGTTCCGTGATCTGATCGACCCCATGTACGAGGAAGTTCCGGACATTCACGCGGCAGTCGGCAGACTCTCCAGGGAGGCATGATCCGATGTTGATCCGGCTTGAAAACTCGGGCCGCGAATTCGAGGCCGCCGAGCTGGAGTTCGTGCTCGACGCAGCCGAGCGCGCTGGCCTGAACCTGCCTTATTCCTGCCGCGACGGCATTTGCGGCACCTGCAAGGCGCGCCTGAGTTCGGGTACGGTAGATCATGGTTATTACGCCGCCAGCGCCCTGAGCGAGCAGGAGCGCGAGCAAGGCTACTTCCTGATGTGCTGCAGCATTGCGCAAACCGACCTGCTGGTAGACGCGCCTGTGGAAGAGCTTGGGTTCTCACCCGGCCCGGTGACGCTGGCCTGCCAGGTGCGCCGCATCGAGCGGCCAGCGGACGACGTGGCCGTGGTCTACCTCGACCTGCCGATTGGCGTGACTTTCCGCTTTCGTGCCGGGCAGTATGTGGAGGTCCTCATGGCCGACGGACTGCGCCGCAGTTTCTCGATAGCCAATGCACCGCAGGATCCGGCCACGGTGGAACTGCACATTCGCCATGTGCCGGGGGGGCGCTTCACGTCGCAGGTTTTCGAGCAGCTAAAGCCTGGCGATCCGCTCACCATCGAAGGCCCCAAGGGCGGTTTTTATTTACGCAAGGAAGTGCGCCCCGTGATCTTGTTGGCCAGCGGCACAGGCTTTGCGCCGATCAAGTCCATGGTGCTATACGGCATGCGCCACAAGCTGCGCGGGCCAGCCACCTTCTATTGGGGCGGACGCCGCCCCAAAGACCTCTACATGTCGGACATGCCGACGCAATGGGCTGCGGAGTACCCGGGCTTTCACTTTGTGCCGGTAGTGTCGCAGGCCGGTCTGGGCGACGCCTGGCAAGGGCGAACTGGCCTGGTTCACGAGGCCGTGATGGTCGACTTCCCTGACCTTTCGGGCCACGATGTCTATGCCTGTGGGGTGCCCGCCATGGTGAACGCTGCGCGCCGCGACTTCGTGGCGCAATGCGGATTGCCTCCAGAGCGGTTTTTTGCGGACCTTTTTCTCACCACGGCCGACCGCGTGCAAGCCGTGCCCGCGGCATAAGCAGTCATCAAAAGGACACGAATGATTAACCTGTCGAGTCAGCGCGCTCTTGATCAATTCATCCCGAGCGCGTTTCATCCGATAGGCCAGGGGCATCCTCAGGACTGGCAGGCACTGCGCATCCATTTGAATCAGCATGGTTTTGATTTGGATGTTTCCGAGTCTCCTCGTCAGTTTTCAAGCGGCTTTGGCAACCTGAACTACCTGATCATGATGAATGGTCAAGAATGGGTGCTGCGCAGGCCGCCCCCCGGCAACATCCCTCCCGGCGCGAACGACATGTCGCGCGAATTCAGCATCTTGAAAAACCTGTGGCAAGCCTTTCCCCTCGCGCCAAAAGCCATTCACTTTTGCGGTGACGCCGCGGTCCTCGGCGCGCCTTTTCTGATCCTCGAATACCGGCCCGGGCTGGTCATAGGGGGATCACTGCCCGGGTTTCGTGAAATTGCCGTAGAAGAACGTGCCTCGCTTGGCCGGCGGATTGTCGAGTTGCTCGGGGATCTGCATTCTGTAGATGCCGACAGCGTCGGCCTGTCAGCGCTGGGCCGCCCTGAGGGCATGCTGTCCCGGATGGTGGAGGGCTGGGAAAAAAGAGCCCATCTCGCCTGTGGGCCGGATACGCCCATGGGCATCAGCAGGACCGCCAACTGGTTGCGCAAGCGCATACCCATCCCTCAGCCGGCCTGCCTGTTGCACAGCGACTTCAAACTCGACAACATCATTCTCGATCCGGCATCCCTTGAGCCGCGAGCGCTGATTGACTGGGACATGGGAACACGCGGCGACCCCCTGGTCGATCTGGCCACTTTGCTGAGCTACTGGAGCGAATCGGGGGACCCTGAAGCGATGCAACAACTGGGACAGATGCCGACCGCCCAGGCCGGCTTTCCGACCCGTGTCGACGTGCTCGAAATGTATGCGAAGCGGACAGGCGCAGATCTTTCCTCATTCAAGTTTTATCGTGTGTTGGGCATGTTCAAACTGAGCGTTGTTTTCATGCAGCTTGATGCCAAATACCGCCGTGGCGAAGTCGCCGACGAAAAGTACAAAACTTTCGGCCCGCTATCTGCGGGCCTGCTCGATTTGACGCAGGCCATTGCTTCCGGTGCCTTTCATTGACCTGATCAGGAGACCTTGTGATTGATTTTTCCATTGAGCCAAGCGATGCGGCGCTTCGCGACCGTACGCGGGCTTTTGTCGAGCAGAAAATAATTCCCTATGAACAGGACCCGCGACTGACCAGCCATGGGCCGACCGATGAACTCAGGATAGAGCTCAATGCACTGGCGCGCGAGGCCGGATTGCTCGCACCGCATGTGGCAAGCCACTTCGGCGGCCTCGGTCTGAGTCATGTGCAAAGAGCATTGGTGTTCGAAGCCGCCGGTTACTCGACCCTGGGGCCGATTGCGCTGCATTGTGCGGCACCCGACGAGGGAAACATGCACCTGCTTGAGCTGGTTGCGGACCCGCGGCAAAAGGAGAAATTTCTTGGCCCCCTGGCCCGAGCAGAGGTTCGATCCTGCTTTGCGATGACAGAGCCTCATCCCGGTGCGGGCTCAGATCCCGGCCAGCTGGCAACGCGCGCAGATCGTGACGGCGACCATTTCGTCATCAGCGGCAGCAAGTGGCTGATCACCGGCGCCGACGGTGCCGGCTTCATGATCATCATGGCCAGGGCGTTTGACGGCACGGAGGAGCTGGGCCCTACCATGTTTCTGGCATCGATGCCAAACGACGGCATCACGATCAGCAGGATCATAGGCTCCATGGACTCCAGCTTCACGGGCGCCCATGCGCAAATCGAATTCTCCGGGCTGCGTGTCCATCGTGATGATGTGCTGGGCGAAATCGGGAAAGGCCTGAGTTATGCGCAGCTCAGGCTGGCCCCGGCCCGGCTCACGCACTGCATGCGCTGGCTGGGCGCTGCGACGCGCGCGCACGACATTGCGACCGACTATGCCGCCAAGCGGCGTGCATTCGGGTCGACGCTCATTCGCCACGAGGGTGTCGGCTTCATGCTGGCCGATAACGAAATCGATCTGCATATGTGCCGCCTGGCGATTCTCGATGTCGCATGGCGGCTCGACAAAGGAAATTCTGGCCGTCACGAATCCAGCATGGCCAAGGTTTTTGTCTCTGAAGCGCTGTTCCGCGTTGTCGATCGCTGCATGCAGGTACTGGGTGGACTGGGCGTCACACATGACACGCAGGTCGAGCGAATTTTCCGCGAGGTCCGTGCCTTCCGCATTTATGACGGCCCATCGGAAGTGCATCGATGGGCGATTGCGAACCGGTTGGCGCGCAAGCAGGAGGCTTTTTGACTCCAGCCTTTTTCGATCTGACAAACAAGGTCGCCGTGGTCACTGGCGGTGGTCGTGGCATCGGACTTGCCATTGCCCAGGGACTTGCGGATTGCGGCGCGACCGTGGTCATCTGTGGCCGAAATGCCGAAGTGCTCAAGCAGGCCCGTTCCGCCATCGGCGGCAGCGCAGCCACTGCCATCGTTGATGTGGCCGACGAGTCTGCGGTGGAATCCCTGCGCGACCGCGTCCTCGAGCAGCATGGCCGGCTCGACATCTTGGTCAACAACGCCGGCATAGACCCCCACTATGGCTCACTCGAACGAACCGGGACGGCGGAGTGGGAAAACATCCTGAATACCAACCTGAACGGCGTGTTCTATTGCTGCAAACATTTGGGTGGGCTGATGATTCCTGCCAAGAGTGGCGCCATCATCAACATCAGCTCGGTCGCGGGGCAGGTCGGCTTGAAGCGCCAGGTCCCTTATTGCGCCAGCAAGGGTGGCGTCGAACAATTGACCCGGGCACTGGCACTTGACTGGGCCGAACACGGCATTCGCGTGAACGCCATAGGCTATGGCTTCATCAAGACGGAGTTGACCGCTGCGATGACGGGGCATGCGCATATTGCCCCCAGACTGCTTGCGAGAACCCCGCTTGGACGGTTTGGAGAGATCTCCGAAGTTGCGGGCGCCGCCGTCTTCCTTGCTTCGCCAAGCGCTTCCTACGTGACAGGGCATACCTTGATGGTCGACGGCGGGTGGACGGCGGCATGAAATCAAAGCCATCCCGGTCCACCGCGAAGGCCGGCTGCCCGGTTTGGTGCCTCCATGCGTTTTGTGCCCCCTCCCGGCCCCTCTCCCCATTTAGCAAAGAGACAAAACAATGAAGTTTGAAACCATCAAGCTGGAGATGTCGCAAGACCTGGCCATACTGACACTCAACCAGCCAGACAGCCGCAATGGGCTCAGCGTCATGCTCCAGAAGGAGATGCTGGCGGCACTTGAACTGCTGGGAACGCAGGACGATGTGCGGGCACTGATACTGACCGGCGCAGGGCGGTCATTTTGCTCGGGCGGCGATCTTGCCGAGCTCGACAGCAGACGCAAAAGCGGAGGCTCTGTCGGGGAAGGCGTTGCGACCTTGATGGCGGAAATCTCCAACCCGCTGATTCTTGCGCTGCAGAATCTGCCCATGCCGATTGTTTCCGCGGTCAATGGCTCGGCTGCCGGTGCGGGCATCAGCCTGGCACTGGCCGCGGACATCGTGGTGGCAGCGCGTTCCGCCTTCTTTCTTACGCCATTTCTGCCGCGCCTGGGCATCGTGCCGGACCTGGGTGCGACCTGGTTTCTGCCACAGCGCATAGGTCGCGCCCGCGCCATGGGCCTGATGCTGCTTGGGGATCGCCTTCCCGCGGAGAAGGCCGCCGAATGGGGCTTGATCTGGTCCTGCGTTGACGATGCCTCGTTGATGGACGAGGCAAGGAAGATCGCCGGGCAACTGGCAAAGGCGCCGGCGCACATGGCGCTGGAGGCGCGGCGCGCCCTGGATGCGGCCGGCCAGCAGGGACTGGCAGAACAGCTCGATTATGAAACCGAACGCCAGCGCCATCTGCTGGACTTGCCTTCCTTCGCCGAAGGGGTACAGGCCTTCTTTGAGA
This sequence comes from Rhodoferax sp., assembly GCA_030682475.1. Classification (GTDB taxonomy): domain Bacteria; phylum Pseudomonadota; class Gammaproteobacteria; order Burkholderiales; family Burkholderiaceae_C; genus Rhodoferax. The sequence continues at coordinate 10,840 of JAUXOA010000089.1, forward strand.
AAAGAGAGCCTATTTTCAGGAAGTGATTTTCTCTGCCGCTGCCCGGCGACTCGCTTGGCAGCCGCTGCGCTACAGTCTCTCGATAATCGTCACATTGGCCAGGCCGCCGCCCTCGCACATGGTCTGGAGACCATAACGTTTGTTGCGCTTCTTCAGGGCATGAACGAGCGTCGTCATCAGTTTGGTGCCGGATGCGCCCAGAGGGTGGCCGAGGGCAATCGCTCCGCCATGGACATTCAGGCGCTCCGGATCGGCACCCGTGGCCTGCAACCAGGCCAGGGGAACAGGGGCGAATGCCTCGTTGACCTCAAACAGGTCGATGCCGTCGATTTTCATGCCGGCCTTCTGCAGTGCCCGCAGCGTTGCCGGAACCGGCGCCTCCAGCATGATCACCGGGTCGTGGCCCATCACCGTCATATGGTGTATGCGCGCAAGTGGCTGAACGCCGAGCGCCTTCAAGCCCTTCTCGTTGACGATCATGACGCCTGAAGCGCCGTCGCAAATCTGGCTTGAACTCGCCGCAGTGATCATGCCGCCTTCCTGGATCAGCTTGACACCACGGATGCCGTCAAGCGTCACGTCATGGCGGATGCCTTCATCGACGGCATGCGACTGGCCGGAGGCCGAACCGTCCGCCAGGCGAACTTCTACCGGTACGATTTCATCCCTGAACAGTCCCGCCTGGGTGGCCGCGATGGCGCGCTGATGACTGAGGTAGGCAAAGCCGTCCAGCATCTCCTTGGAAAGCTGGTATTTTCTGGCGACCATCTCGGCACCGGTGAACTGGCTGAAATCCCGTATGTGTGGATAACGCCTCTGCATCGCCGGGCTCAGGTAATAGCCGAGGTCGTTTTTCAGCGGCAGCGTGCTTGGCATGAACATCGGTACCCGCGTCATGCTTTCCACGCCGGCAGCAATCACAACATCCATGGCGCCAGACATCACGGCTTGCGCCGCGAAGTGGACCGCCTGCTGCGACGATCCGCACTGCCGATCGACCGAGGTGCCCGGCACAGACTCCGGCAAGCGCGACGCGAGCACGGCATTGCGCGCGATATTGGTGGACTGTTCACCGGCCTGGCTCACGCAGCCCATGATCACATCCTCAACCAGCCCGGGGTCTATGCCGGCGCGATCGACCAGTGCGTCAAGAATCAATCCTGCAAGATCAGCCGGATGCCAGCCTGACAAGCGTCCGCCCCGGCGTCCTCCGGCGGTCCTTGCAGCCGCAACAATGTATGCCTCAGCCATTCTCATTCCCTTTCAAATATTGATGATGCCAAATGCGGCCCGAACTGACATGTCGACCTGAACCGGCGCACGGTCAAGCGCCGTAATAGGTGCTGCCTTTCGCCGCCATAGCACGCATGCTGTCTGTGGCGCCATACTGCGCTCCGAGATGCGCGTATTTGTCGCTCAGGCGGACGACCTGATCCAGTCCCAGCCAGTCGGCATATTTCAGCGCGCCGCCAAGATACTTTGGAAAGCCAATCCCCAGGAGCAAGGCCATATCGAGTTCGGCCGGGGTCGCGACCACGCCGTCCTCCAAGGCATGCGCAGCCTCGACGAGTAGCGGCAGCATCATGCGTTCAACGATTTCTTCATCGCTGAACTCGCGTTGTCTGCCAGCCTGCAGCGGCGCCAGCATGTCATGCGTGTCCGGGGCCAATGACTTTTTCAGCTTGCCAGCGGGATCGGTTTGGTAACGGTAAAAGCCGATTCCGCTTTTCTGTCCATAGCGCTTGTTCGCGACCATCAGTTTGAGCGCATCGTTCGCCATGGGCGGCATCCGGTTCGCGTAACCTGCGGAGATGACGTCGATGACATGGCTACCGGTATCCATGCCGACCACGTCTTCAAGATAGGCCGGGCCCATAGGCCAGCCAAACGCTTCCATCGCGCGGTCGATTTGCACGAAGTCGGCGCCATCCGCAACCAGCTGCAGAAAGGACCGGAGATAGGGCATCAGTACCCGGTTCACCAAAAAGCCGGGACAGTCTTTGACGACGATAGGGGTTTTGCCCATGGCCAGCCCATAGCTGACGGCCGTCGAAACCGCGACGTCGCTGGTTTGAGTCCCCTTAATCACCTCTACCAGGGCCATGATGGGCACCGGGTTGAAAAAGTGCATGCCGACGAAGTTCTGCGGCCGCTTCAGCGCTTCGGCAATATCGTCGATGCGCAGACTGGACGTGTTCGAGGCGATGACGGTGTCGTCCCGCACCACGCCTTCAAGCTCGGACAGCACGGCATGTTTTACCTTGAGGTTCTCGACCACGGCTTCAATCACCACGTCGACCGTGTCGAACTTTTCATGGTCGAGCTGGGGCGTGATGGCCGCCATGACCCTGTCGGCCTTGTCCTGCGTCAGGCGTCCGGTTTTGACTTGCCTGGCAAGCTGCCTGGTGGCTTCCGACATCCCGACGTCGAGCTGCTTGCTGGAAATATCCCGCATCAGCACCGGTGTGCCGTGCAGCGCACTGGTGTAGGCAATGCCGCCCCCCATGATTCCCGCGCCCAGCACCGCGCCTTGCTTGAGCACGCGCGCATTGCGCGCATGCTGGCGGAACAGGTTCTTGAGCGCCTGCTCACTGAGGAAGGCCTGGACCAGCGAATCCGCGGCCTGGGTCTTGGCGACCCTGGAGAAACCAGCTGATTCCAGGGCCAAGGCCCCAGCCCTATCCTTTGTCGCCGCCTCGGCCATCATTTCGACAGCCATCGCCGCCGCAGGTTGATGTTTCGCGCTGCTGGCAGCCGCTTTGGCCTTGCCGGCCTCGAACACCGCGCGTAGTTCGTCGGCCTTCATTGGCAACGGGCTGCGCTTGCCGTCCTGACGCGCACGCCAGTTGATCTCTCCGTCCGCCGCCTTGCGCAGACAGGCCAGAGCGGCTTCTCTCAGCGCTTCCGGCGCACAGATTTCATGAACCACGTCGGCGTCCAGCGCAGCTTGTGCGCCGTAGGGCTTGCCGGTCGAAATCCAGTCGATGGCCACCGCCGGCCCGGCGACGCGAGCCAGCCGCACCGTGCCGCCGAAGCCGGGGTAGATTCCGAGTTTCACCTCCGGCAAGCCCACTTGTGCCGTGGTCGACATCACGCGCAACGCGGCGCTCAGGGTCATTTCCAGTCCACCGCCCAGCGCGAATCCGTTGATCGCCACCACGGTAGGCACAGGCAGGTCTTCGAAGGCATTGAGGATGTCGTGGGACCGCACGGTGGCCGCTGTCAGCTCCGCCGCCGGCAGCCTGAGCAGCGCTCCGAATTCATGGATGTCGGCGCCCACAATGAACACGGCCTTGCCGCTGCTCACGAGTACGCCGCGCACATCCTTTGATGCGGCAATCAAGTCGGTCGCCGTGCGCCACTCCTGCATCGTGAACTGGTCCAGCTTGTTGATGCTGGCGTTGCGCCGGTCGAAGCGCAATTCGACAAATCCCTCATCAAGCCTAGCCAGCTGTATGGTTTCGCCATGAAACAAGATGCGTTCTCCGTAAAAAAACTGGAATGTGTCGAATGGACCTGAGCGGCAGCTTGTTCCATCAAACTGATATCAGTTAGCGAAGATCCATCCGCCGATGGGCTCATAGACTTTGCGCTCGACGTTGATGCGGTAGAGCTTCACGCCGTTGGTGCCCTTGTGCCGGTCGGCTGCGAAGGTCAGTGGCAGCGTGATGCCCTTGGTGTCGAAGTTTTTGATCTGGTTCATCGCGTC
>JAUXOA010000092.1 GCA_030682475.1 Rhodoferax sp.
TATTTTATCGTGAACATGTTTGGGTATATTAACTAACGGTTAAATAATAGTCAAGCATATAATTAACTCGGTGTCGAGGGCCATGGTATCTTTCCACTTTAGCAGCGGTAGGGCCAGGTTAATTTGCCACCCCCAGGGCCAGCATAATTTGCCAGTATAGCAACGGCCGGGGCCAAGTTAATTTGCCACTTTTATTTTCTTAGGGGAACCAACCGACATAGCATATCCTGCAAGGAAAAATTTCCAATCCAGGAGCAGCCATGTCACGAAGGAGGATTCCCATGATCGACTTAACAGAAGTTATCTACCACTGGCAAAAAGGCCAGAACATAACCCAGATATCCAAGAGTCTCGGCATTTCAAGGCCGACAGTCAGAAAGTATCTGAACGTTGCCAAGAAAGCTGGACTGACGATGGAGTCTGAGATACCAATGTCTGATGTCATTGCGGAAGTAGCGAAAGCGTCGACACCATTGCCCCCGGCCACAGGAGAGGTGCAGCGGTCAATTGCGCACTATGAACGGAACATCCAGTCCTGGTTGTCCGAACCGGATATGACGGCCAAGCAGATCTGGCGATTGCTCAAGGAGTTGGGCAATATCTTCAGTTACACCAGCGTCAAACGGTATGTCAAAAAACTCAATCCGGACACCTCTCGTCCGTCAACGATACGGCTGGAAACTCCATCTGCTGAGCAAGCCCAAGTGGATTTTGGTCGGGTGACACTTAATCTTGGCGATACTCGTAAAAAGGTGTGGGCCTTTGTCATGACTCTTTCTTACAGCCGTCACCGCTTTGTGCGGTTCGTGGAGCGGCAGGACACGCAGAGTTGGCTGGACTGTCATATCAGAGCCTTTGAGTTCTTTGGCGGTGTTTGCAAAACCATTTTGCTGGACAATCTGAAAGCAGGGGTTGTCAAGGCAGACCTGTATGATCCAACCATTAACCGCGCCTACGGTGAACTGGAGCGACATTATGGTTTTGTTGCCGATCCGGCCAAAGTCATGAAGCCGGAACATAAGGGGAAAGTAGAGCGCTCAATGCCAACGGTCAGGCAACAGCTCATCGCCGGCCGGCAGTACGAGGACCTGGCTGATGCTAATGAGAAAGCACTCACCTGGACACGTACCGGAATCGGCATGGAAAAGCACGGCACCACCCATGAAGAACCGATGATTCGTTTTGACCGGGACGAAAAGGGTTTCTTGATTCCACTCCCCTCAAAACACTTCGAGACCCCGCTCTGGAAAGAATGCGTAGTGCATCCCGACCATCACGTGGTCTTTGACAAGAGCTATTACTCAGTCCCCACAAAATATGTGGGGAAGAAGGTATGGGTCAGGGGCACCTTTCGCATGACGGAGATATTCTTGAGTCAGGAGTTGATCAAGTGCCATGTCCGTGCTCACAAGCCCGGTACCTGGCGAACAGATATGAACGATTATCCCGATAAAGCGAAAGCGTTTCTCTATGCTCACCCCGCCTGGTGCCGCAAACAGGCCGAAGAGTTGGGCGAGTATGTGGCACTTATGGTAGGCCAAATCCTGGCCCCCCATTCCTTGAGAAACCTGCGCAAGGCCCAGAGCGTGATCCGGCTTGGCGCAAAATACGGGGCGGAAAAACTTGATGATGCGTGCCGTCACCTGCTTTCTTTTGGCGCCACGTATATTAGCAGTCTGAAGCGAGTTCTGGAAAAAGGGATCCCTATTAAAGATGAAAAACCACCGGTGCCTACTATCTCGGATGAGGGCGAACAATGTCTCCATCCGGCAATAAGCTTTGGGGAGGTGGCGCTATGACAACACCTCCCACCTTGACTACCCACATGAAGACCCTGCGGCTTTCCGGTATTCTGGATTCCCTGGATGTACGCCTGGAACAGGCACGTAGTTCAAGCCTTGGCTACCTGGAGTTCCTGGCTCTGATCATTCAGGATGAAGTCGAGCGCAGAGAGGCCAATAAACTCAACCAACGGTTAAAACGGGCTGCCTTCGAGGAGCCCAAGGCCATCGAAGACTTTGATTTTTCCTCGCTTCCCGGCATCAACATAGCTGCCATTAAGGATCTTGCCACCGTTTTGTTCGTCACCAAAAAAGAGCACGTGATCCTCTACGGGCCGCCCGGAGTTGGTAAAACCCACTTGGCCCAGGCCTTGGGCAACCAGGCGTGTCGAACAGGCTATTCCACGCTATTTATCAAAACAGCGAAACTGTTCAGGGGCTTAAACGCGGCACGGGCTGATGGTACCTGGGAAAAGGCGCTGAAAAAGCTCCTGACCCCGGACGTGTTGATCATCGACGACTTCGGCCTGTCTGCCATGACCATGACCCAAGCGGAGGAATTCTATGAAATCGTGGCCGAGAGACACCAGCGAGGTTCGATTATCATGACTTCCAACAGACCGCCCGGCGACTGGCTTTCGCTCTTTCCCGATCAAGTCATGGCCAACTCGGCCATGGATAGGTTGGCCCACAGGGCTCATCACATTGCCATGAAAGGAGAATCGTACCGGATGAAGACAAGACCAAAATACCAGTCACCAGAACATTAAATTCTCTCCCCTGAGAATCCTAAAGTGGAAAATAACTCTGGCCCCGGGGGTGGAAAATTAACTTGGTCCTTGACACTCGGAACTACCAATATGCTCAAGAGAGAATGGAGATGGCTCCAATTATCTCTGAAGAAGGAAATTTGAAGATACAGGGACAATAGAAAACGGGGGCAGATTTGAGAAATTAAACCTACCCCCGTTCCCTGGAAGTAAGTTAATAAGTTAACAGCGTCCCCCTGTCCCCCGTATTCAGATTATGTATATTATAATGTATTATGTCCCCGGAATATTCGACATCCTCCGAATTCCCTAATAAGTGTAGTAACCTGCCGATGCGCCACTAGTTGATGGTGTGAGATCGATGAAGAAGTTGTCATAGTAAATATTCTGGGCGGATGATGACATGTTAAAAATATGCAACCCTATCTCGCGGGCTTTTATCTGGGCTGTGTTACCTATTGTGTAACCAACGTAATTTGAGGTCGTCAAAGAACTGTCTTGAAAAATCTCTGCCGACGTTTGAGTATCAATTACACCAGATACTACAACCCAGTCTATCGGCATAAATATCGTCCCCGCTGTGGCTGCATTTGCCCATAGAATCGGCGTCGGTACATCGGTTGTTGACCTTTGATATGTCGGTGGCTGTGAAAGATAGCCGGTAATATTATTAGCTCCGGAAATTTCCTTTACATAAACCATTATGGTGGACCAGTATTTGATCTTTGTACAGCCAGCAGCTGTTCCCGCACGACACACCGGGTTCGTCTGTAAAATCTTATGGTATGCCAGCGGTGTAAAGGTCTGTGTAGAACCGGTAAAAATCCTTTTCCATAACACTACAAACCATGTACCAGCATT
>JAUXOA010000096.1 GCA_030682475.1 Rhodoferax sp.
AATTTTACAAATCTTGAGCTTGTCCATGTTTGAAACTATCCCAATAAATCAACTACTTACGCCACCCTCAACAAATTCAGACCCGGATTTCGAGCCCAATCAGCTCGCTCTCCTCTGATGAACGTTGGGACACTACTGCTAAATAACAAATAAAAACTTGCGGGACAGACCGGATCCTGGGACTTTGCGGGACAGACCGCAGCTACGCGCAGCGAGCCAGCTCTGTCCTCAACCGTTCAAGAGCAAGCTCTGTCCTCAACTGATCAGCCAGCCTTTGCCTTCACGTAGCGCCCCGGCGCTGCTTCGATCGCCTTGTATTTACCCTTGCCGTAGCTCTTGGGCGCGGGAATCTGTTTGCCGGCCTGGGCTTTGAGCCATTTGGACCAATCGGTCCACCAACTGCCGGGGTGCTCGGTGGCCCCGGCCAGCCACTCAGTATGGGTTTTCGGCAACTTGTCATCAGATCGTATCCAGTGGCTGCGTTTGTTTTTGACCGGTGGGTTGATGACGCCTGCAATGTGGCCCGAGGCGCCCATCACAAAGCGCTTTTTACCGGGCAGGACTTGGGTCGAGGCGTAGGCGCCACCAATGGGAACAATGTGGTCTTCACGCGAACCATAGATGTAGACCGGCATATCCACCGTGCGCAAATCGACTTTTTCACCGGACACGATGGTCTGGCCGGGCTTGACCAGCTTGTTTTCCAGGTAGGTATTGCGCAGATACCAGGCGTAAAAGGGACCCGGCAGGTTGGTGGAATCGCTGTTCCAGTAGAGCAGGTCGAACGGGGGCGGTGTTTCACCCTTGAGGTAGTTGCCCACCACGTAGTTCCACACCAGGTCATTGGGCCGCAAAAAGCTGAAGGTGCTTGACAGATCCTGCCCTTTCATCAAACCGCCCTTGCCCATCTCCTTTTCACGGTACTTGACAAAGGCTTCATCAATGAAGACGTCCAGAATGCCGGTGTCGGTGAAATCAAGCAGTGATGTGAGGAAGGTGGCGCTGGCCACCGGCAGAGGCTTGGAAGGCCGCTTGGTGGCCTGGCCCCGCGCCGCCAACACCGCCAACGCCGTTCCCAAAATGGTACCGCCGACGCAGAAACCCAGGGCGTTAATTGTTTTGGCTCCCGTTATTTCTTGGGTTACCGCGATCGCTTGAATGGCGGCGCCCTCAATGTAGTCGTCCCAGGTCTTGTGGGCCAGCGAAGCATCGGGGTTGCGCCAGCTCACCACAAAGGTTCGGTGGCCCTGCGCCACGACGTAACGGATGAGGGAGTTTTCCGGCTGCAGGTCCAGAATGTAGAACTTGTTGATGTTGGGCGGAATGAGCAGAAAAGGCTTCTCAAACACCTTGGCCGTGAGCGGCTTGTATTCAATCAGTTGAAACAGATCGTTCTCAAATACCACGGCACCCTCGGTGGTGGCGACGTTTTTACCGACTTCAAACAAGCTTTCATCGGTCATGGACACATGGCCCTGACGCATGTCATGAATCAGGTTTTGCATGCCTTTGGCAATGCTCTCGCCCTTGCTCTCGATCGCCTTCTGTTGCGCCTCGGCGTTGAACGCCATGAAATTGCTCGGTGCCGCCGCCGCCATCCACTGCTCCACTGCGAAACGGATACGGGCGCGGGTCTTGGCATCGGTCTCCACGGCGTCCGCCATGCCCATCAGGGTGCGGGCGTTGAGCAGGTAAGCGGCCGCCGAAAAGGCCGCCACCGGGTTGTCACCCCAGGCCTGCGCAGCAAAGCGTTTGTCGTTGGGCTCGGGTGTGCCCGGCAAGCCCTGCGTCCAGAGCCCGGCGGCATCCTTGAAGTACTGCTGCTGTAACTCCATCAACTTCTCTGGCGAAAAGTTGATGGAAGGCACTTGGGCCGACTGGGCCAAAAACTCCGGTGAATCCTGTGGCATGCTGTGTCCTCTTCGTATACTTGCCTGGCGCTGCAAGCCCTGCTATCTTAGCCCGAGTAGCTTGGGTTAACCCCTCCAATTCCTGACATTTTTACACGCCCCTACCTGCTTTTTTGTCTATGTACATTGTGCCCATTGCCTGGTTGTATGTTGCTCTCATGATGGCGGTTGCCGAAGCCAACCATACCAATGGCACCGTTCTGGGTGCGGTAATTACCTTTGTGCTCTACGGCCTGGGGCCCGTGGCACTGGTGGTTTACCTGATAGGCGCGCCGGCCCGGCGCCGCGCCATCAAGGCGAAAGAAGCAGCCGAACGGGCTGCGCAGGCCCACTCAGTCCAGCCAGATGCAGGCCGCCATGCGGCCGCTGACGCGGTCGCGCCGGTGCGAAAAGAACCGTGACGGGTTGCTGACGGTGCACCAGGGTTGACTGCCATCGTTGCCGTATATTTGCGTCACGCCCAAGGCGGTCAAGCGCAAACGTGCGAGCCCCTGCAGGTCTGCCAGCCATTTGCCACCGGTTTTGGGCGTGAACATCGCCAGGGTGGCCCGGTCGTGCGCCACAAATACGTCGCGCACATCGTTCCCCACTTCAAACGCTTGCCGACCAATGCAGGGACCCAGCCAAGCTATTATTTTTGCGGCATACGGCGAAGTATCTACGAGATCTGGAGCACTAAATTTTTCCAAAACCGACTCAAGTACACCCTGCCCACCCTGCCCTGCCAGACCACGCCAGCCAGCGTGCGCCGCCGCCACCAGGCTGCCCTGCTCATTGGTCAACAACACCGGCAGGCAATCTGCCACCATGATGGTGCAGGCTACGCGGGACTTGTCTGTGCTGCAGCCATCCGCCTGCGTACCCTGCGCGGTCTTGTCAGAAAGCGATACGGCGCGGGCGCCATGCACCTGTGACAAAAATACCGGCTGCGCGCCAATCGCTTGCTGGAGGATGGCGCGGTTGGCAGCCACATCCGCCGGGTGATCGCCGACGTGCTCGCCCAGGTTCAGCGAGTCATAGGGCGCAGCCGACCCGCCACCGGCACGCGTGGTACAAACTGCGCGCACAGGGTTGGGCGCCGGCCACTTCGGGATCAGCCAATCAGGATTCACGGGCTATCCTTTCAACCGAGATAGTTCATTAGAAAATATGCCGTTCGGGCTAATCAACAATCTCGGTTCAACCCTCATTGTCCGGGCAATTGACCGGCTGCGCCCTCTGGAATGCCGACAACGCCATGCAGGCATCAAACGCTGCCATGGTACGCGGCAGGCCGTCAAAATTAACATCAAAGCGGCGTCCGTTGAAAATTTGCGGCACCAGGCAGCAGTCGGCCAGCGTGGGTGTGTTGCCGTGGCAATAGACCGAGGCAGGCTGCTGCGCCTGCTGCCTTTGCACTGCATTGACTTGCAATTGACGCTCGAAGCTCTCCAACCCTTCGCGTACCCAGTGGCGGTACCAGGTATTTTTGGCTTCTTCGTCCACCTTGAGCTGTTTCACCAGGTACTTCAGCACCCGCAAATTATTAAGCGGGTGAATCTCACACGCGATCGACTGCGCCAGCGCCCGCACCTTGGCGCGGCCCACTGCGTCCTGCGGCAGCAAGGGCGGTTGCGGATGGGTTTCGTCCAAGTACTCGATGATGGCCATCGACTGCGACAGGCGCTGTCCATCGACTTCCAACATGGGCACCAGTGTGTCGGCCGCGATGGCGGCGTAAGCCTCTTTTTTGTGGTCCCCGCGCGCAATATGCACCGGCACATAGTCGTAGCGCAAGCCTTTGAGCGCCAGCGCAATGCGCACCCGGAACGAAGCGGAAGAACGGAAGTAATTGTGAAGTTTCATGGTGTGGAGGATAAACCAGAAACAGGCCGGTTTCGGCGCAGTCCATTCAAAGACATTCACCGGCATCACGGGCTACACGGCAGCCGACTGAAGCCTCTCTCAAAGGGTGCGCACATGCACCTTGTCGTAGGCCACCAGCAGCTTGTGGTGCATTTCGCACCCAATCAGCATCAGCCCGGGCGCGGGGATGCCCATAAAGCGATCGGTTTGCATGATGAGGGCGTGCGCCTGCGCCACAGCGCCCGCGCCGTAAAGCTGGCGCAAGGCGTCCAGGTAGGGCCCGGTATCGCCTATGTCGGCCAGATTGATCAGGCTCTCAATGCAGGCGTAGACCAGGCGACGCTGGGGGTTGAGCTGGTCGAAGTGCCGGACCCAGTCACAGCCCTCCAGCGTGGCGGCTTCGTCGCCAATGGCCAGCGCCAGCAGGGTTTTGAGTTCGCCCACGCGCAGGTCGCTCCAAAACGATCCGGCGTCCGCTGCCAGCCCAATCACCGCCGCCACCGGACGCTGGTCCGCCAGGGCAGATTCATTCAGGGTGGCCAGCAGGTCGGAACATTCCTGGTCGTCCAGATCGGTCAGATTCAGGATCGCTTCGCGGATGCTGTTACCGACGCTGTTGTTCTCGAACTCCAGGTCGTCCACCGGGTAAATTTCGGACATGCCGGGCACCAGCACGCGGCAGGCGTAGACGCCCAGATGGGTGAAGTCGGAAATGTAGATCTCGTGCCCTTCGCTGTGGATGCGATTCACGGCCCAGGCATAGTCTTCGGCCGTGGTGTTGCTGAAGTTCCAGTCGCAAAACCCGTAGTCGGGCACATCGCCCAGAAACTTCCAGTGGATAACACCGCTGGAGTCGACAAAATGGATTTCGATATTGGGCGAGCTTGCCACTTCTTCCAGATCAAAGCTTGGCGCCGGAAAACCTGCCAGCGCGTCCAGCGCGCGGCCCTGCAACAGTTCGGTCAGCGCGCGTTCCAGCGCAATCTCGAAACGCGGATGGGCGCCAAAGCTGGCAAAGCAACCCTGGTCTTCGGGGTGCAGCAGGGTCACGTTCATCACCGGGTACTGGCCACCCAGCGAGGCGTCTTTGACCAAAATGCCAAAGCCCGCCGCGCGCAGAGCTTTGATACCGGCGGCAATGCGCGGGTAGCGCGCGATCACCGCTTCAGGCACGTCGGGCAGACAAATGCCCTGGCTGATGATGCGGAACTTGATGTGCCGCTCAAAGATCTCCGACAAAGCCTGCGTGCGCGCCTCGGCCTGGGTGTTGCCGGCCGACATGCCGTTGCTGACATACAGGTTGCCAATGATGTTGACCGGAATATAAGTGACGGCGCCATCGCGCTGGCGCACGTAGGGAATGGCACAAATGCCGCGCTCGACGTTGCCGGAATTGAATTCCACCAGGCTGGCGGCGTCGATACTGCCCAGCGGGTTGTAAAACTGCTGCAGCTCGGGGTTCAACAAACCGGCGGGCCAACTGCCGTCTTGCCCTGGTTCAAACCACTGCTCCTGCGGGTAATGCACATGGTGCCGATCAGCCACTTTGGGCCCGAGGTAATAGTGGGTCCAGAAATAGTTGGTTGAAAGGCGCTCAAAAAACTCACCCAGGGCGCTGGCCAGACAGGCCAGCCGGGTGGCCCCCTTGCCATTGGTAAACAGGAGCGGGCAATCACGGTCGCGAATATGCACCGACCAGATGCCGTCCACCGGGTTCAGCCAGCTTCTCTCTTCAATATGAAATCCGAGCGCTTGGAGCTTGGCTTGCAAGGTGTTGATGGTGGATTCGAGCGAGGCGTCTTTGCCTGGAATAAAATTTTCGGTATGCATGGTTGCCAGCATACCGCACTCATCATCGTCCCGGCCGGCAGATGCATGGCCTGACGGTAAAATTACCCGCCAGTCAACACCAAACAAGCTGCAGGAAACTTTCATGATCCTCGAACTCGCCGACATTCGCATTCACCCCGGGCAGAACGCCGCTTTTGAAGAAGCCATCCAGCGCGCTTTGAAAACCGTCATCCGTGAGGTCAAAGGGTTTCAGGGCTACGAGATCAACCGGGGCATTGAAAGCACCGAGCGCTACCTGCTCCAGATTTTCTGGGACACGCTGGAAGACCATACGGTGGGTTTTCGCCAATCGCCTGCGTTTGCCCAATGGCGCGCCATCGTGGGGCCGTTTTTTGCCGGCGCTCCGGTGGTCGAGCACTTTGACCTGGTGGCCAAGTCAGTCTGAAATGAACTCCCGCATCCCAACAAATTGATGCCCATGAATTCACACCACATTGTTATCGCTGGCGGCGGCATCGGAGGCCTTGCCGCCGCCCTGGTATTGGGCAGGCAGGGCTACCGGGTGACCGTGCTGGAACAGTCGGAGGCTTTTGGCGAGATTGGCGCGGGCATCCAGATTGGCCCCAACGCCTTTCGCATGTTCGAGCACCTCGGGCTGACACAGGTCATTGAGCAGGTGGCCTATTTTCCGCCCGCATTGCAAATGCGCGATGTGCGCACCGGAGAACTGGTGGTGTGTGCACCGGTGGGCGACGCCGCGCAGGCCACCTACGGATTTCGCTACGGCGTGATCTACCGGATGGACATTCACACTGTCTTTCTGGATGCCTGCCGTGCCCTGCCCAACATCACATTGCGCACTGGCGCCAAGGTGGCCCGCTACACGCAGGATGCACGCGGGGTCAAGGTGACCCTGGGCACAGACGAGACCATTGAGGCAGATGCCCTGATTGGCGCCGATGGCCTGTGGAGTGGCGTGCGCCAGTCCATCGTGGCCGATGGCAAGCCCCGGGTGTCAGGCCATATTGCCTACCGCGCCGTGTTGCCGGTGGCTGACGTGCCCGAGCATCTTTACAGCCCCGACGTGGTGCTGTGGGGCGGCGAGAAGACCCATCTGGTGCACTACCCGCTGCGCCGGGGCGAACTGTTCAATCTGGTGGCGGTATTTCACAGCAACCAGTTCGATGAAGGCTGGAACACCTTTGGCGATCCGGCCGAACTCACCGAGCGCTTTGCCCAAGCTGCGCCGCAAGTCAAAGAACTGCTGGCCAAAATTAACACCTGGAAGATGTGGGTACTGTGCGACCGCGAACCGGTCAAAAACTGGTCTGACGGCCGGGTCACGCTGCTGGGCGACGCCGCCCACCCGATGCTGCAATACCTGGCACAGGGCGCCTGCATGGCGATTGAAGATGCCGTGGTGCTGGGTGCGGCCTTGAAACAAAGCAGCGGCAATTTTGCCGCTGCTTTCCAAAAATACCAGCAGGCGCGCTACCTGCGCACCGGTCGCGTGCAACTGACTGCCCGCTTTTATGGCGACATCTATCATGCGTCAGGGGTGCAGCGCGAGTTGCGCAACCAGATGTTCCAAAGCGGCACCGAGAGCGCCGGATTCGCCGGGCTGTCGTGGCTGTATAAGGGCATCGACCCCGACCAGCCTTTTGCATGAGTTCCAAAATGACCAATACCACCGCGCTGCGCCAGCAGTTGTACCAAGACATGTCGCCCCTGAACCTGACCCCTCTGTGGGCGGTTCTTCATGCCTTGGTACCACCCCAACCAGCGTCTCCATGTGTTCCTGCACTATGGGAATATGAGCAGATAAAACCATTCCTGAAACGCGCCGGCGAAGCTATCAGCGCCGAGGAAGCGGTGCGCCGGGTGCTGATTCTGGAAAACCCAGCGCTGCGCGGCCAGTCGGCCATCACGCAGTCCCTCTACGCCGGTCTGCAGCTCATCCTGCCCGGTGAAGTTGCACCCAGCCACCGCCACACCCAAAGCGCACTGCGCTTCATTGTGGAGGGCACCGGTGCCTACACGGCGGTGGCTGGCGAGCGCACCACCATGCACCCCGGTGACTTCATCATCACCCCCAGTTGGACCTGGCACGACCATGGCAACGAAGCCGCTGAGCCTGTGGTCTGGCTCGACGGGCTGGACATTCCCATGATCCGCTTCTTCGATGCCGGTTTTGCGCAGAACGACACGGCCAAATCGCAGACTGTCGCGCGTGCCGAGGGCAGCAGTTTTGCGCGTTATGGCCACAACATGGCGCCCGTCAGAGGCGACCCGCCCTTTGGTGCCACCTCGCCGATCTTCAGCTACCCCTATGAACGCAGCCGCGAGGCGCTGCACCAGCTCGAGTGCAACGCCCCGGTGGACGCCTGGGATGGCGTCAAACTGCGCTATATCAACCCGGCCACCGGCGGCTCACCGATGCCCACCATGGCCACCTTCATGCAACGCCTGCCTGCCGGGTTTGACGGCAAAGCCTGGCGCCAGACCGATGGCGCCGTGTACAGCGTGGTCGAAGGTGCGGGTACTGCGTACATTGATGGGCCCACGGGTTCTGTACGATTCGACTTCGAGGCGCGCGACCATTTTGTTGTACCCTCATGGCAGGCGCTGCGTCTGGCATCAACAGGGGGTTGCGTGCTGTTCAGTTATTCCGACCGTCCGGTGCATCAGGCGCTGGGCATTCACAAAGAAGAAAGACTCCCATGAACTATGTTTTTAATCCTGCCCCCACGGTGTCTGTGCCGGTGCTGGGCACGTCCGCACGCTTTCCGGTGCACCGCATCTACTGCGTTGGGCGGAACTATGAGGAACATGCCAAGGAAATGGGCTTTAGCGGCCGCGAGCCGCCCTTCTTCTTTCTGAAACCGACCGACGCATTGGTCGTGGTCAACGCGGGTGAGCCAGGGGTCATGCCCTACCCCAGCCTGACCCAAAACCTGCACCACGAAATCGAACTGGTAGTAGCCATTGGCACGGGCGGCAAAAACATCAAGGCAGCCGACGCCCACAAGCACATCTATGGCTACGCCGTCGGACTGGACATGACGCGCCGTGATCTGCAAAACGAGATGAAAAAACAGGGCCGCCCCTGGTGCATTGGCAAGGCGTTTGATGCGTCGGCGCCGATCGGCGCTATCACCCCGGCTCCAGCAGCAGGCGCTATCGCCAATGCCGAGATTTACCTGCAGGTGAACGGACAGGACCGCCAGCGTAGCAATGTATCCAAACTGATCTGGAACATCGCTGAAACCATCGAGCACCTGTCAGCCGCGTGGGAACTGCAGCCGGGTGATTTGATCTACACCGGCACTCCTGAAGGCGTGGCCGCTGTGGTGGCGGGCGACACCATGCTAGGCGCCGTGGCGGGGCTGCAATCCATCACGGTTACTGTCAAGTAAGGCCCGCTTTTGCACATCCTTGAATCACTGGCAAAATTTTGCGCCATTCTGGCCGGCCTCTTGCTCACCACCATCACCCTGGCGACCTGCGCCAGCCTGCTCGGCCGCAACACGATGGGCGTGACGCTAGTCGGCGATTTTGAGCTGACTGGCGTCGCCACCGGTGCCGCCATTGCGCTTTTTTTACCCTGGTGCCAATTGCGGCGCGGCAACATCATTGTTGACTTCTTTACTGCCAAAGCCAGCGCCAAAACCAATGCCGCTCTGGACCGGCTCGGTGCGCTGCTGCTGGCACTGGCCATGGGTCTGCTGACCTGGCGCACCAGCGTGGGCGGCCTCAACGCGTTCAACACCCAATCCGGCACGATGATGCTGGGTTTCCCGGAATGGATTGTTTACGCAGCCATGGTTCCGCCCCTGGCGCTGACAGCAGCCATCGGGCTGTGGCAGGGGCTGAACGACTTTGGTGATGAGGTGCAACCATGAGCCCGCTGCTGCTGACGCTGATGATTTTTGCGATCATGCTGGGGCTGATGCTTATTCGTATACCGATTGCCATTGCCATGTTTGCGGCAGGCTGCGTCGGCTACGTCGCCCAGGCGGGCTGGGGACCCTTGAGCAACTTTCTCAACGCCCAGGCCTTTGCCCGCTTCGCCAGCTATGACTTGTCTGTCATTCCCCTGTTCATTTTGATGGGACATTTCGCCACCCAGGGCGGCATCTCGAAAGCCCTGTTTGGTTTCGCCAGCGCACTCATGTCGCGTTTCAAAGGCGGCCTGGCGATGGCGGCCGTGCTGGCCAGTGCCGCCTTTGGTTCCATCTGCGGGTCTTCGGTGGCCACTGCGGCCACCATCACCTCGGTGGCACTGCCCGAGATGAAACGCCATGGCTACTCGGGGCGACTGTCCACCGGCACGCTGGCCGCCGGGGGCACGCTTGGCATTCTGATACCGCCCTCGGTGCCGCTGGTGATTTATGCCATTTTGACCGAGCAGAATATTGCCAAGCTGTTTGCGGCCGCCATGGTGCCTGGCATCATTGCGATGCTGGGCTACATGATTGCCATTGCCATCTACGTGCGTCTGGTACCCGGCCACGCGCCCGACAACGATGTGGTTGGCGACAGGATCACCGCCAAGATCATGATGGGCATCGTGCCCATCGCGCTTGTTTTTCTGATCGTCTTTGGTGGCATTTACGGTGGCTACTTTACCCCAACCGAAGGGGCTGCCGTCGGCGCGGCGTCCACCTTTGTAGCGGCACTGCTGAAACGCGAGTTGACTCTTAAGAAGCTCAAATACTGCTTTTATGCCACGGCGGAGGGCTCGGCCATGATCTTCATGATCTTCATCGGTGCCGACTTGATGAACTCCGCGTTGGCGCTGACCCAGGTGCCCAACCAGATGGCGGGTGTGGTGCAAGGCTGGGGCCTGTCACCGCTGATGGTGGTCTCATTCATTCTGCTGTTTTACGTGGTGCTGGGCTCGGTGATGGACGAGCTGTCGATGATCCTGCTCACCATTCCCATCTTCTTCCCGATGGTCATCGGCCTTGACTTCGGTATGCCAAAAGATTCGGTGGCCATCTGGTTTGGCATCATGGTGTTGATGACGGTGGGCTTTGGCCTGCTGGCGCCGCCGGTCGGGCTGAACGTGTATGTCGTCAATGGCATGGCCAAAGATGTGCCGATCGCCGAGAGCTACAAAGGTGTCATGCCGTTTTTGATTAGCGATGTGTTTCGCACGCTGCTGCTGCTGTTCTTTCCCGGCATCTCGCTGTGGCTCGTCAAATACGTCACTTAGGGTAAATCCCGTCACCCCTGTGCCTGATTTCAGGTACCTTGTCGCCATCAACCTTCTGGAGCCCCCCATGATTCAAAGACGCACACTACTCAAATCCACCGCTGCAGTGGCACTTGCTGCGCCCGCGTTGAGCGGCCTTGCTCAGCAAACCGTTACCCTCAAGTTTCATACCTTCATGTCACCGCTGTCCAACGTATGGCTGAACATGCACAAGGTCTGGATGAACAAAGTCGAACAAGAATCCGGCGGACGTATCAAGTTTGAAGCTTACCCGGCCATGCAGTTGGGCGGCACACCCGTGCAGTTGTATGACCAGGCCAAAGACGGCGTGGTGGACATTGTCTGGACGCTTCCCGGCAACACGGCCGGGCGCTTCCCGCGCATAGAAGTGTTTGAGCTGCCCTTCATCATGACCCACGCCGAGGCGACGTCCAAGGCCTATTGGGAATATGTGCAAACCGTGGCCACCGATGAGTTCAAGGACACGCAGGTGCTGGCGCTGCATGTGCATGGTCCGGGCATGTTCCACACCAAAGACAAACAAATCAAGACCGCAGCCGACCTCAAAGGCCTGAAAATGCGCGGCCCTACGCGCCAGATCACCAAGATGCTGGGCTATTTGGGTGCCACGCCGGTGGGCATGCCCCTGCCTGGTATTCCCGACGCCCTGTCCAAAGGCACCATTGATGGCGCGGCCATCCCATGGGAAGTGGTTCCTGCGGTCAAAGTGAATGAACTCACCAAGTTCCACAGCGAATTTGACCCCGCAGCCGGGGCGCTGTACACCACCACGTTCGTGATGGCCATGAACAAGGCCAAGTACGATTCGCTCCCCGCCGATCTGAAAAAGATCATCGACAACAACTCCGGCCTGGCGACCTCTGGTTGGCTGGGCAAGGTACAACAGGCCGGTGATGTGGCGGGCCGGCAATCGGCGGTTGACCGCAAAAACACGATCTACACCATCCCGCCGACGGATGCCCAGGAGTTCAAACGCAAGGCCAATTTGGTTGAAGTGGAGTGGATGCAAGACATGAACAAGCGCGGCTTTGACGGCCGCAAGCTGCTCGACAGCGCACGCGCCTTGATCGAGAAACACAGCAAGGCCGCACCCGCTGCTGCCAAGACAGCACCGAAAAAAGCCTGACATTACACTGCGTTCATGCTGCGAACCCCCATCAAACACTGCAAAAACTGCGGCGCTGCCGTGAGCTACCGAATACCGGACGATGGCGACACCAAAGAGCGTGCGGTCTGCACCGCCTGCTACACCCTCCATTACGAAAACCCGCTCAACGTGGTGGGCACCGTGCCGCATTGGGGTGACAAGGTACTGCTTTGCAAACGCAATATCGAGCCGCGTTGGGGCAAATGGACGTTGCCGGCCGGCTTTATGGAGCTCGATGAGACCGTGGCCGAAGGCGCTGCGCGCGAAACGCTGGAGGAGGCCGGGGCTCAATTCGAGATGGAAGGTTTTTTCTCTCTTCTCAACGTCGCCCGCGTCGGGCAGGTCCACATGTTCTACCGGGCACGCCTGCTCAGCGACACCTTCAGCCCCGGCTTTGAGACCATCGAGGCACGCCTGTTTTCTGAGGCCGAAATTCCCTGGGACGAGATTGCGTTCAGAACCGTCAAGGAAACGCTGGAACACTACTTTGCAGACCGCCGCGCTGGCCATTTCTCCATTCACACCATTGATATCGTCTGAAATTGAAAACGCCTCAAAGGCAGCGGCATATTTCGTTACAAATAATCCATTACAAAACCTCCGCACAAGACGTACTGAGCACTACACTCGGACCAAAATCCAGATCAAAATAATCGGGAGGAATTGAAAATGCGTTTTGATCTTGCCGTGCGAGCCGTACTCGCCACCACAGTCGTGGCCTTTGCAATGGTTGGCTGCAGTGTGTTGCAGCCCGACGCGCACCTGGCGGCATTCAGTACCCAGATGACAGGCTTGAACCAGATACCGCGCGTGAACACCCCGGCTACCGGCCGGGTGGACGCTTTGTTGGACAAAAACACCCTGCTGTTCCGCTGGAAGCTGTCGTTTACAGGCCTGAGTGGCCCAGCCACAGCGGGCCACTTTCATGGCCCGGCCGCCATTGGTGCCAACGCGAACACTACCCTCCCCTTCAAAAACCCAATCAAGAGCCCCTTGGACGGTCGGGCCATGCTGACCCCAGCGCAGGCTGCAGACCTACTGGCTGGAAAATGGTACATCAATATTCACACCACAGCCCACCCCGGCGGTGAAATTCGAGGACAGATGATTTTGCGTGAGTAAGGCAATTGATGGCTTTTGAGGGCACTCTGAAACTCATGGCTGCAATATTGCCTGGCCCGTTTGGCGAACGTCTGGCCGGATTCAGCGGCGTTTCGCTAGTCTGTAGATCAGCGACACCTTCAGCCCCGGCTTTGAGACCATCGAGGCACGCCTGTTTTCTGAGGCCAAAATTCCCTGGGACGAGATTGCGTTCAGAACCGTCAAGGAAACGCTGGAACACTACTTTGCAGACCGCCGCGCTGGCCACTTCTCCATCCATGTCATAGATATCGTCTGAGTTAAAGCGCTTGCGGCTTTTGGGGCTTCGTTGGCTTTAAACCGGCGGGGGCTAGAGGCACTTTTTGTGCTTATTTTTCCTCGATTAGCCTGATTTCTTCGGCAGTCAACTCAAACAGTTGATACACGATGGCGTCGATCTCAAGCTCGGCCTGCGTGATGGCTTGAGTGAATGCCGCCACACGCTCGCGAGCTTGCGTGACGGCGGCGTCCCAGTCGTTGCGCTCGGTTAAGTTGAGCTCGCGTTTGAAGCGTTTTTTCAGCTCGGCGGTGAAATCACCAAACTCAGGCACGCCACTCTGCCAGGCCGCAGGCAGCTTGGCACCGCCTGCGGCCGTCAAATTGCTTAAGCCACCCGGCACCAGGTCGCGCAGCGCAGCGCGGCCAAAGCGGGCAATCTCGTCGCGGCGTGATTCGGCGGCAGTTTGGGCGGATTGGGCCAGTGTGACGAGCCGAGCTTTTACCGTTTGTGACGCTTCGGGGATGGGTAGCGTTTCGACGTGCTGGGTAAAGAGACGATAAAACCCGCCCCGGTAGGCACTGGTCATGCCGGTCAACAAAAACCACATCGCCTTGGAAACCATCAAGGCCAGTAAAAAATGGTCCGCATCGGCAACGAAATAACCGGTGTTGGCCATCACCGACTGCTGGGTTTCGATAGAGAAATTGGGCTTGTCGCTCATGTCCACATAGACCAGCTTCACCGAGTCAAACTTGTCGTAATAGGCGCAAGCGCGCAGCTCCCACCAAAACTCACCTTGGTCGCTGCGTTTGCGAGCTTGGGGCTCAAAGCTTTGCAGCCAACGGGCGACTGCTGGCTGCTGGCTGCTGAACCATTGCCAGGCCAGCGCTTCGACAAGCTCAGCGCGAACGGTAGTGGGGGCTGGGCTTGCCGCCTGCGCTGCCACTACCAGGGTTTGACCCTGCTGCGCCTCAAAGCCCAGACGGGTGCTGCCATTTTTAATCAAGAGCAAATGCTCGTTGTGCGCTTCAACGCGCCACTTCTTCAGGTTTTCGCCGCGCAAAAAAGGTTTGATCAGAGCAGCGCTGCGGGGGTCTTCGCTGATCAGGCGATCTTTGCTGACGCCATCGAGCACGAAGGCTTCGTTGAGCCCGGTCAAGAGCCCGCGATAAGGAGAGCCGTAAACCTCTTTAAGCGTCTTGCGTCCATGCTGTAGTTTGTAGCGCAAGGCGGCTTCGCGGCGGTCTTCCAGACGCCAGCTTTCACTACCAAGCTGGCCTTGCGGCATCAGGCAGGCAGACGCATTGAAGGCCTCAATCAATTTGCCAGGCACCTCGGTTTTGAGCGTCAGAAACTTGATGTTCTGCGCCGCATCGGGTGCACCGCTGCGTTGCAAGGTGATGATGACCGGATAAGTGGTGACGCCTTCAAACACCTGTAAATCGCCAAAATCAACCACCGTCTCAATCTGCGCATGCGCCAGCAGATAGGCGCGCAACTTTTCTCCCGAACCGGTTTTGAAAAACGTGGACGACGAAATAAATCCGAGGCGCCCACCGGCATTACCGTTGCAGTCCACCTCACGCAAAAGGCGAATACCCAGCTCAAAAAAGTAGCAATACAAGTCTGCCCGGTCAGTGGCCACGGCGTAACGCTTTTCCAGGTAAGGCTTGATGCCCTTGAGCCGCTCCATGCGCACATACGGCGGATTGCCCACGATCACATCAAAGCCGCCTTGCGCCACAACGCCGGGGAAAGCGCTGGTCCAGTTGAAGGCCTTGGGGTCAAACTCCAGGCCACCGTCCGCGCTGGAGACCAGACTGTTGCCGACACGCAGGTTGGCTTCCAGGCTTTCCAGCGGCTTGCCGTGTTTGGCGGTTTTGAGCCAGAGGCTGAGTTTGGTGATCTCGATGCTTTCGGCGTTCAAATCGACGCCAAACAGGTTGCTGTTCAAAATCTCTTTGTCGGCGTTGAACACTTCCATGCTGCCGGTAATCACCGCAATTTGTTCGTTGACGTTGTTGTATTCCGCCAGCAGCACGTCAAATGCTGCCACCAAAAACGCGCCGGAACCACAGGCCGGGTCGCACACCTTGAGGGTGATGAGCTCGGCCAGCCAGGCGCGCCAGAAGATAAGCTCCACCACGCGTTCGGGCTGCGCCAGCGTTTTCGCGTATTTCTTTTCTTCAGCAGCGGGTTTGCGCCATTCGCCACTTATTTGATAGTTACACAGGAATTCTGCACGGCGGCTCTCAATGGTTTTACCCAATGTCTGGTCGACAATGAAAGCGGTGATGAACTCGGGCGTGTAAACAATGCCATGCTCTTTGCGCGCACCGTTGACCGAGCTGGTAGCGGCCCTGGCTTGCTCTGCTTGCCGGGTAATGGCCTCCAGCGTAAAGGCGCCGGTGTCGGCCAGCTCTTTGAGTTGCTCCAGGTCGGTGATGGACTGCTCAAATATGTGGCCCAGCACGTTGACCGAAACTTCGCCGCCAAAGTCGTATTTGCCGAACTCCATGAACATGTCACAGGCGGCATTGGGCACGCTCAAATTGTCGAGCAAACCGTCTGGCGCGAACAAGCCACCGTTGTAGGGCGGAATGCCGCGCTCGGGCAGGCCTTTGTCGATGGCCCTGAACAGGGTTTTGTAATGCTCGTATTTGGGTACAACCGCCCAGCCGCTGCTGTTGTTGACGCTTCTCAAAGTATCGGCTGGCAGCAGGCCGCGCTGCTGGGCAAATGCAATAAACAACACGCGGTCAAGCAGCTTTTGCGCCGGGGTGATGAGCGCACCGGGCGCCAAGTCGTTGGCGTGTGCCAAGGCGGTGATGAGCTGGATACGCCAGCGCTTGTAGTCAGCGTAAAGCTCGCGGGTGATTTGTTTTTCGATCTGCCCGGATTCGTTCAGCAGCGCGGCGGTGCGCCCACCCAGCAGGTTGTCGGCCCCCAGTAACAGCATCAACCGCTGGTAGTGGGCGGGCGAGTCGGCCACCTCCAGCAAATCAAAGCGCTCGTACACGCGGCGCGTGTGGCCGACCGCATAGAGCCGGATTTCCAGCATGTTGGAGAGCAACAAAAACTTGCAGTTGGGCAAGTCCATGGCGTATTCCCATACCTGCTGGACCGGCGACTTGTAGCGCCCAGGCATCATCACATCCAGGTTGGGTGTGTCCGCACCTTTGAGCTCGACTGGCACCAGACCTGAGTCGCCGTGCGGGCCAAAACGTCCCAACAGAATGTCGGCCCGCCCTTTGCCAACATAGTTTTCATCCGCCAGAGTGAACTCGGAGCCACTGCCAAAGGCTTTGTAACCGAGCAGCTCACAGAAGAATTTTTGCGTGAAGGCACCGCGAATTTGCTGCTCATTGCGCTGCCGAATCGCCCCGCTGCGGATGGTTTCTGCCCATTCAGTGAGCAACAATTGATGCGCTGGCGGCGCTGCCGCCTGCGGCGCCGAGCGCGCCAGTAAGCGGGCGTTAAACAGGTGTTGGTGATCGAGTGCTTGTTGGGCCATGTGCCTGATTATCGGGCCGCGCCAGGCAACCCCAGCTCCTTCTCGTGCATCCAGGCGGCATGTTGGGGCGCGCGTTTGGTGCGGGACCACTCGGCCAGCATGTCCCATTTGACCGCGTCGAGTTTTTTCATCATCTCGGGCGTGCCGGTGTTGGCGGTCAGCTCCAGCCGGTGACCGTTGGGATCAAAGAAATAGATGGACTTGAAGATAGTGTGATCGGTCACCCCCACCACCGCTATGCCACTGGCTTGCAGGCGCGCCTTGGCGGCTTCCAGCTCAATCACACTGTCCACCTCCAGCGCAATGTGCTGTACCCAATCGGGCGTGTTGACATCGCGCCCCATGGCGGGTGAATTGGGCAGCTCAAAAAACGCCAGTATATTGCCGCCGCCGGCGTCCATAAACAAATGCATGTAAGGGTCAGGCGCGTGGGTGGATGGCACCCGGTCCTCGGCAATGGCCAACACAAAGTTCATGTTGAGGTGTTGCGTGTACCAATCCACAGTTTCTTTGGCGTCCTTGCAGCGGTAGGCGACGTGGTGGATTTTCTTGATGGGCATGCAAGTCTCCGTCAAAAGCTGCGGGCCCGGGCCTTTGGCCGCACTGCTGCCAGGCAAGCCAGCCTGATGGCCCTTCGCGTCCGGCGCGCCGGGGTGAAACTCAAGCGCTGTGGTTTCAGTCCTTGAATCCCTCAATCTGGATCCACAGCTTGATCTCGTCGCCGATGTTGGGCACGGCGAACTTCATGCCGAAGTCGGTGCGCTTGAACGAGCCGCTCGCATTTCCACCGCACATCTCTTTCTTGTTCACGGGATGCGCCCGGCATGTCCAGTTCTCGACACGCAGAATCAGGGGCTTGGTCACGCCCAGCAGGGTCAGGTTGCCCTCTATGCTGCCAGGGTTGTCGCCGGCGAATTTGACGCTGGTCGACTTGTAGGTCATGGTCGGAAATTCGGCTACGTTGAAGAAATCCGGTGTGCGCAGGTGATCGTCGAGCGAACGCGGCCGTGACCCCTTGTCGTTATCGCCGCTGTTGACCGAGGCGGTCTGTACCGTGATCTCGACCGAGGCGGCCTTGGCGGCGCGGTCGAGCGTAAACTTGCCGGCGGATTTACCGAAATGGCCGCGCCAATTGGACACGCCGAAATGACTCACCTCCCAGTGCGGGAAGGTGTGCGTCGGGTCGACCGTGTAGGATTCGGGCGCGGCGAGCACGCCCAGCGGCAGGGCAAGCGCGACGGCACCGATTGCGAGTTTTTGGAACATGAAACTTTTCCTTCTGGGGTGAAATGGACAACAAAATCGACAACAATCAAGCCGCTGTCTGGGGGGCAAACTACCAGCTCAGGGCACAGGCGACGCCTGCGACCACGAAAGTATAAAGCGAAACCAGGACTGCTTGCAGCCACAGCGGCGCTTTTTCCGGAACCGGCAGGGTTGCTGCGACTGGTACCAGCGCCAGCACCAGCACCGAGTACCAGCGCAAATCCGCGAGTACCATGGCGCCTGCGGCGATCAGCCCGGCGATAAGAGCGGTCGTCAGCATGAAGGTTGCGCCCGCCTCGGTTTTCTTGCCGGTGATCATTTGCGGCAGCAGGAACGCGCCCGCCCCGACGCCAAGCGCAATTGCGTACAGTCCGTAGCTGGCGGATGCGCCGATGATGGCTGCAATGCCTGTGCCCAGGCCCAGGCCCAGGCCCGCAGCGCCCGCGCGCACCCCGTGGCCACTCAGGTACACCTGCGAAAAACCGATGAGCCAGGCAACGCAAGCCAGTGCGGTGCCGCCGAGCAGCCACGCCTGCGCCGCCTCTTTTTGCGTCAGCACCGGCCAGAACGCCCATAGCGCTGCGGCGCCACCCGCGAGCGCGAGCAAAACCGCTCCGATCTTCGTGGGCTTGAACGCGAAATCCGCCAGCATGCCGATGATCGGGGCGGCAAAGCCGAGCAGGATGATCTTGCGCGTTACCGTCAGCGGAGTGAAGGTAAAGTCCGAGACGAAAAAGACCGCCGTACCGAATGCCGCCACCACGGCCAGCCCGGCGAGCCTGACGCGTCCCAGTGCCAGCGCGACGACGAGGCCGGCGACAAAAGGTGCGACCCCGCCTTGGACCGCGGGATGATTGAAAAAATCGTTCATACGTTCCTTGTTGACTAGGGAGCCACGGCCCAACTCAGCGGCGTTTCGCTAGTCTGGAGATCAGCGCCAGGGCCAGCACGGCAATGCCGACAAAGGACAAAAACGACCAGTTGGCGATGGAGCCGCCCAGAAAGGTCCAGTCCACCTTGGCGCAGTCACCACTGCCCTTGAACATCATGGGAATGGCGCGCTGCAGCGGGAAAGTCTCGATCATTCCATAAAAATCGCGGCCGCAGGATGCGATCTCTGGCGGGTACCACTGCAACCAGCTTTGCCGGGCCGCTACAAAGGCGCCGAAACCAGCGCTAACCAGCACCACCACGGCCCCACCAATATGCAGACCTTTTTTACCACTGGCCGCCGTTAAACCTGCCACAAGCGCTATCAAAACAAGAACGTAGCGTTGAACGATGCACATCGGGCAAGGCTCCAGCCCCACCCTGTGCTGCAAGTACTGGCCAAACGCCAGCAAAGCGATACAAACCACACTGAGCAAGGCGAAGATCCGGCGCGGAGAGTTGTCCAGCCAGCCCGTCAAAACCTGCGAAATCATGGCATCAGCCTGCCGCCTCGTCCGCCGCCTTGCAGGAGGGCGCGCACACAGCCTGGGATTTGCCGAGTATCTTGCGCGAGGCCATCTGTGAGCGGGCGCGATGCTTGCCACACAGAAAGCACGACATGGTCGCGGCACCAAACGAGGTTGCCGCCGTGAACGGGGAGCCCGATACTTTGGATTTGTAACGCAGGCCGTCGGCCAGCATTTTGGTTTTTGTGTCAGCTTTTGCCATAGGGTAGATCATACTTCGATCAGCAACCCTGACCCTGCCAGGTCGACGGCCACTGAAAACTTGCTAAAGTTACGTTCTTTATAAATATTCGGAAAAGGTTTCAAATGGCACGCACTGTGAATTGCATCAAACTCGGACGGCAAGCCGAGGGACTGGATTTTCCGCCCTACCCTGGCGAACTCGGCAAGCGCATCTGGGAGAGCGTGAGCAAGGAAGCCTGGGCCGCCTGGCTCAAGCATCAGACCATGCTGCTGAATGAAAACCGTCTGAATCTGGCGGACATCCGGGCCCGCCAGTACTTGGCGCGCCAGATGGAAAATCACTTTTTTGGCGCGGGTGCCGATGCCGCGCAGGGCTACGTGCCGCCCAGCGCTTGAGCCCCCGGCCCATGGCTGAACCGGTAGCTGCCGCTTTATTGTGCACACCATTCGATCGTGCAGGCGCTGCGCTGGGCCAGGTGTTGAGTAAAGTAGCGTGCAAGTTGCAAGTTGCAACATTTTTCAAAATCCGCAGAAAACTCAAAAAACTCAAGCCGGTTTGCTCGCAAAGCGCTTGAGCTTGCGCCACAACGATACCCGGTCGATCCCCAACATCTGCGCCGCCAGCGTCTGGTTGCCGCGCGCCTCCTCCAGCACCCAGTGGATGTAATCGCGTTCCTGTTCCTCCAGCGGCAACACCCGGTTGTCATGTCGGCGGAAGGTGCGGATCGTCAGCTCGCGCAGGTCGTCGGGCAGATGGGTGGCTTCCAGCGTATCGCCCTGACACAGGGCCACACCACGCTCGATGATGTTCTCCAGCTCGCGCACGTTGCCAGGAAAATCGTAAGCCTTGAGCAGCGCCAGCGCTTCGCCGGAAATGCTGCGCACCGGTTTGCCCATCACGGGCGCGGCGCGGTCGAGAGCGTGCTGAGCCAGGAGCGGGATGTCCTCGCGCCGCCCGGACAGCGGCGGAATGTGCAGGTTGACGACGTTGAGCCGAAAGTACATATCCTGGCGAAAGCGCCCTTCTGCGACCCATTCCTTCATGTTGCGGTTGCTCGCAGCGATGAAGCGCACGTCGATCTTGAACGGCTTCGTTCCGCCCACCGGCTGAACTTCGCGTTCCTGGAGCACGCGCAGGAGTTTGACCTGCATGCCAGAAGACATTTCGGTCACTTCGTCCAGGAACAGTGTGCCGCCGTGCGCCGTCGCCAGCAGGCCCGCCTTGCCGATCGCGCCGGTGAAAGCACCCTTTTCGTGACCAAACAATTCGTTCGCCAGCAGCTCTTCGTTGAACGCCCCGCAGTTGACCGCGACGAAAGGGCCGTCGGGGCGCCCGCCGTGCTCGTGCAGATAGCGCGCGAACAGCTCCTTGCCGGTGCCCGATTCGCCGGTGATGAGCACGTTGCAGCCGGTGTGAGCAACCTGGCGTGCCATGTCGATGAGCTTCTGCATGCCGGCGTCGCGGGTGACGATGCGGGTGCGGCCCTCGACCGCATCGAGCTGCGCGCGCAACGCCCGGTTCTCGCGCTTCAGGCGCACTTTTTCCAGCGCTTCGATGACAGTCTGGCGCACTTCGTCGAGCCGGAACGGTTTCGCAATGTAGTGGAATGCGCCCACCTTCATCGCCGCAACGGCGGATTCCAGCGTGGCATAGCCGGTGATCATGATGACCTCGGTGTCGGGGTGCCGGGTCTTGCAGCGCCGCAGCAGTTGCATGCCGTCAATCTTGTCCATCTTGAGGTCGGTCAGCACCAGATCGAACGGCTGGGTGTCAATCAGTTCGAGTGCGTGGGCCGGGCTCTGTGTCGCGGTGATCGCGTAGCCCTCCTTGGCGAGCACGTGCTCCAGGTTGCGAAGCGCAATTTTCTCGTCGTCGACGAGCAGCAAGCGAGCTTTCATGGTAATTCTCTCGGGTCGACAGGCAGGCGGATGCGGAACCGCGCGCCGCCATCGTGGCAGTTGGCGGCAACCAGGCAGCCGTCGTGCTCTTCGATGATTTCGAACGCAACGAACAGGCCGAGCCCGCTGCCGTGGCCGATGGCCTTGGTGGTGAAGAAGGGATCAAAAATGCGTTCGAGGAGGTCGGGTGGAATGCCAGAGCCGGTATCGGTGACGCTGATTTCGACCGCGAGATCGCCCGCCCGACAGCCGCCGCACGGGACCGGAAAATCATCGCCTTTGTCGCCCACCCTGAGCTGCTGTGCGCCGAGAGTCAGCGTGCCGCACTCGCCCATCGCGGCGTAGGCGTTGACGATCAGGTTGAGCAGCACCTGTTGCAGGCGAGGCCGGTCGGCATGAAGCGTGAGCCCCGGCGCGATTTCCAGACAGACCTCGACGTTGGCCGGGCGCTTGTCCTTGAGAAAGAGCAGGGTTTCCTCAACCAGTTCGGCAAGCGGCACGCAGCTGGGCTCGAACGCGCGATCACCGGAATAATTCAGCAACGCACGCACAATGCGCCGCGCGCGCAGCGTTTCGGCGTCGATGTCCTCGACCAGCTGAGCACGGAAATCCGGGTCAATGCTGGTTTCTTCTTTAAGTATCTGCGCCGACGACGAAATATTCGAGAGCGGATTATTGAGCTCGTGCGCCACCCCCGACAGCAGCGTGCCCAGCGAGGCGAGCTTTTCCGAACGGACGAGCGTGTGCTGGCGGTGTGCCAGCTCATCTAGCACATGGTTAAACGCCGCGGTCAGCGAGACGATCTCCCGGTCTGCGCTGTCCGGTGCAAGGCGGGTTAACCGGCCGCTGGCAACCGCCTCCATGCGGTTTTCCATGGCCTTGAGTGGCCGGGTCACCAGGTGCGCGAGCAGCACGCCGGTCACCACCAGGATCAGCGCTATCGCCGCAAGAAAAATCAGGAAGTTGCGCTGGTGCGCCTGCAGGGCCAGGTCGACCGAACGGCGCTCACGCAGGGCGAGGTTTTCACCCACGGTGACGATGCGGGTGCCGAGTGCGCGCGCAGCGGCGGCCAGCGCCTCGTCATCGGGCGCGCGGGCGTGCGTGGCCATTGCGTCGGCGTAGCGCGCAAGATCGGAGGCGAGCCTGGCGGCCGCGCCTGTGCCCGCCAGCGCGTTGATGACGACGGCATCGCGCCTTAGAAACTCGCGCGCACGGTCGACGAAATATGCGTGCTCCACGAGATCGCTGGCCTGGCCGTAGAGGAAGTGATTCTTCTCGAAACGGCGCATCTCCAGCGTCGCGTCAAACAGCTCAGAGATTTTGCTCCCCTCGCGCACTTTGTCCTCGATCTGCGCGAGTTCGAACAAGGCAACCGCTGACAAGCCGACAACGAGCGCAGCAAGAGACAGGTAGGCAACGGCGATTTTCGCCCGCAGAGAATGCATGGCAGGAGTCTAACCCGATGTTGCAATTTGTAATAGCCCTGGTGCGATAAACCTTACTGGTCTATAAAAATCAAGCACTTACAGGAAGTTTTTTTCTGGCACACATCCTGCTTCATGGTAACGCAACGTCCCAATCACTCATGTGAGAAAGCCATGTCAAAACTACACCACGAAGCGCTTTTCGCCCACAGTCCCGAGCAAACCTATCTAAACGAACGCCTGCAATCTGCCCGATGGCTGGGTTGGACGCTGCCCGTAGTGGCGCCGCAAACTCAATCGACGCCCAACGCGCGTTCGGCTACCGCGATGTTCGCTGAAGCCGTCGGCCTCGCGACCGACCCTGCGAGCGGCGAACCGATCTGATGAAACGCCGCGTGCTCCTCGCCCTGCGCCTGGTGTCACCGGTGGACAGACTGTTTTCAGTTGGCGCCGCGCTATCACGCCGGATGGATGCCGAACTCGAAGTGCTGGCCGACCCCGAGCATCCGGACTGGGCCGGGATTGGCATGCGGTTGTCGGCACTGAGTCGATCCGATCTCGTTTGTCACCTGACGCCGATGCCCGGAATCGACGCCCGCCAGGTGGTCGAGTACGCACGCAACCACGAGCATGTTGTTTCGGTGGTGGTCGGTCGTCCGGCCGCCTGGGACAACGGGACGTCAAGCAATCAGTGGGCGCTACTTGAATGCCCTCTGGTGGCGGCCTCCGACCACCCGGCACATCCGCGCGAAGAGTGAGTGTTTTTTTGTACAACCCCAACCTACCCAGCGAGACCTTCATGAAACAAGACCCATCGAAACTGCCACAGACCGTACTCTGGGGCGGCATCACTGTCGTCCTTTACTGGCTGCTGTTCTACTACGCCGACGGATTCTTGCGTCTCGCCCACACCACGCTCGACGCCTGCGCTGTCGGCAACAGCGCCCAACCCCTGTACTACAACAAGACCACGCCGGAACTCTGCGGTCAACAAGGGGGCAACTTTATCGAGGGCATCTGGTGGTACGTGTTCGCGCCGATTGCAATGGCATTCGCGCTCTCCTTCACCCACGGCAACTTTACCAGCCTGTTCTGGGACGTGATCGGCCTCAAGGCCAAGAAATAACCTGCACAATACGAAAGCAATATGGAACTGATTAACTTCATTGAAATTACCCCGGTCAACGCGATCCTGCTGATATTGGTCGGTTTTGTCGGGGGCATGGTGTCCGGCTTCATCGGATCGGGCGGTGCCTTCGTGCTCACCCCCGCGATGATGGCCCTGGGCGCACCAGGCATTGTCGCGGTGGCGAGCAATATCTGTCACAAATTTCCCAAAGCGCTGGTCGGAGCGGTCAAGCGCAATAAATATGGGCAGGTCGATGTCAAGCTGGGGCTGGTTCTAGGCCTGTTCGCCGAAGTCGGTGTTTTGGTTGGCAAAAACGTAATGACTCATATCAAGAACACCTTCGGCGCGGTCGGTACCGACCTCTACGTGTCAACGGTGTTTGTCGTCACGCTGGCCATCGTCGGCGGCTTCGTGCTGAAGGATTACCGTAAGCTGAAGGCGCTGGATGACGCAGGCGAAGGCGAAGAAGTCACGCCGATCACCCAACTGGCGCGTTGGGTGCAGTCGGTGAAAATTCCGGGCACAATGATTTATTCCAGAGCTGCGCAGGCAGAGTTCTCGATCCTGTTCCTCGTCCCCATCGGGTTCGCCACCGGCTTCCTGGCTTCGGCGATCGCCGTCGGCGGCTTCATCGGCGTCCCGGCGATGATCTACATCCTCGGCCTGCCTGCGGTCATGGCGTCCGCTACCGAGCTCGTCATCGCCTTCATCATGGGTCTGGGCGGCACGATTTTCTATGGTCTGGAAGGCGTGGTGGACATCCGCCTGGCGATGTTGATCCTGCTCGGCTCGCTGTTCGGCGTGCAGTTGGGCGCGATTGGCACCACGTATGTGAAGGACTACCAGGTGAAATTCACCATGGCGGTCATCATGCTGACGGTGTTGTTCTCGCGCTTCTTCTATATTCCCGGCTACCTCGGCAAGCTCGGCATCATGGCGCCCCTGCCCGAGTCCACCGTGCAGGTGCTCAAGTGGATCGGCGACGGCGTGCTGGCGCTGGCGCTGATCCTGGGGGCTTACACGGTGCTGTCCGCGCTGTTCCAGGGCATCCACGAGCACAAGAAGCGGCACCAGCCGCATACGGACGCAGTCGGCGTGGCTGAATAGGCTGAAAAATCAATTGAAGCGCTCTTCTCGTGCGGCTACCGAAGCCACTTTTGCAGGAACTGGGCCTGCCCCATGGCCGGGTCGAGTTGGTAACTGGCAAACCCGACTCGGGTGTAGAGCTTGATGGCACCGGCATTGCCCTGAAGCACTTCAAGCGTGAGTTTGCAGGCACCACGCTCGCTCGCAATTTGTTCAACCAGCGCCAGCATCTTTTCGGCGACACGCTGCCCCCGATGCTCGGGTAACACCACCACATCGTGAACGTTCACCAAGGGCTGACAGGCAAAGGTGGAGAAGCCTTCGATACAGTTCACCAGCCCGACCGGGCGCTCACTGCCGGTACCGCCAAACGCCAGCACACTGAAAGCCTGCGGGCGAGCCGCGAGTGCGGGCACAAGATGGGTCCTGGCGAACTCACTCAGGGGCTCACCTCCCCCCATCGGGTCCCTGGCATAAGCGTCCAGCAGGTGCACCAATGCCGCGCCATGCGCAGGATTGGCGTAATCGGCACGGCAAACGCGCACAGATGAAGTATTGGGCATGTGGGGCAGAGTCAGGCCGTGATCGTGCCAGCGATCCGCTCGGCACAAGCCCTGGCCTGCGCCGCGTCACGTGCCTCTACCATCACCCGCAACACAGGCTCGGTGCCACTCGCGCGTATCAGCAGTCGGCCGCTAGCGCCCAATTCAGCCTCCACCGCCTGCGTTTCACGGGCAAGCTGGGCGCTGGCTTTCCAGTCCTGGCCAGGTTTCAGGCGAACATTGATCAGGGTTTGCGGAAACAGTGTCACTTTAGCCATCAACTCAGCCATGCTTTTACCACTCCGAACGCAAGCTTGCAGCACCTGCAGGGCCGAAATCAAGCCATCTCCGGTGGTGTGTTGGTCAAGCGCCAGCAAGTGGCCGGAGCCTTCACCGCCGAGCAGCCATTTGTGCTTTTCCAGTTCTTCGAGCACATAACGGTCACCCACCTTGGCACGCACAAACTGCACGCCACGGGCCTTCAGGGCCAGCTCCACCGCCATATTGGTCATCAAAGTACCCACGACGCCCGGCACGTGTTCGTCACGCCCCAGGCGGTGGTCCACTATGAGGTAAAGAAGCTCGTCACCGTTGTAGAGGCGGCCGTCAGCATCCACCAGTTGCAGGCGGTCAGCGTCACCATCGAGCGCCACGCCAAAATGGGCCTTATGCGCCTTGACGGCGTCAATCAAGGCCTGCGGGTGGGTGGCCCCCACTTCGTGATTGATGTTCAAACCATTGGGCGAACAGCCGATGGAGATAACTTCAGCGCCCAGTTCGTGAAACACTTTAGGTGCCACTTGGTAAGCCGCACCATGCGCCCCATCGACCACGATCTTCACGCCCTTGAGCGAGAGATCGTTGGCAAAAGTACTCTTGCAGAATTCGATGTAGCGGCCTGCCGCATCGTCCAGGCGACGGGTCTTGCCCAGACTGGCGGAGTCAGCCCACACCGGCGCCTCGTTCAACGCAGCCTCCACATCAAGCTCCCAGGCGTCAGACAGCTTGCTGCCCCGGGCATTGAAAAACTTGAAGCCGTTGTCGGGGAAAGGATTGTGGCTGGCGCTGATGACCACGCCCAGAGAGGCTCGCTGCGCCCGGGTCAGGTAGGCCACGCCCGGGGTCGGCAAGGGGCCCAGCAGCACCACATCGACACCGGCAGAGTTAAAACCGCTCTCCAGTGCACTCTCCAGCATGTAGCCGGAGATGCGGGTGTCTTTGCCGATCAGCACCGTTGGCCGTGCTTCATATTTTTTGAGTACACGACCCACTGCATGTGCCAGACGCAACACGAAATCAGGCGTGATGGGCGCTTGCCCCACGGTGCCGCGAATGCCGTCTGTGCCGAAATACTTTCTGCTCATAGGTCCACCCTTACCCTTTAATTTATTCCACTCGTAGCTATGTATTTTATAGCACTTAGGACCTTGATTGCCTGTACCGTTTCCCGCACATCGTGGACCCGAACAATGGCCGCGCCGCGCTCGACTGCCAGCAAAGCGGCGGCCACGCTGGGAACCATACGTTCATCAACATTCAGAGCCGTCACCGAGGCCAGCGGGGTGCCGGTGAGCGCAGCCAAAGATGATTTTCGCGACCAGCCGGCCACCAGGGGGTAGCCGCCGGTCAGCAATTCATTTTGCCGTGCCAGCAACGCAAAATTCTGTGCCACAGTTTTGCCAAAACCAATCCCGGGGTCAATGGCAATTCGACTCTTGTCAACCCCCTGTCTTTGCAAATGCTGGGCTATTCGCTCCAGAAACAATAGCACCTGCGGCACCACGTCGCCCTCCATGGGAGCGCTCTGCATGGTCTGTGGCTCGCGATGCATGTGCATCAGACAGACACCACACCCTGGGTGCCGTGACACGACTTGCATCCCATCCAATGGAGCGGGTACAGACTCGGGCTCAGTCCAGCGCAAGGCAAAAATGTCGTTGATGATGTCGGCTCCGAGGTCCAGCACGGCTTGCATCACTTTGGGCTTGTAGGTATCCACAGACACCGGAACACCCAGCTTGACGGCTTCACGCACGACCGGCAGTACACGTGCCAACTCTTCTTCCAGGGCTAAGGGCAAGGCGCCTGGACGGGTCGATTCGCCGCCGATGTCCAGAATATCAGCACCGTCCTTGAGCAGCTTTTCACAATGCTGCAAAGCCGCCACCGTGGAGGCATGCTGCCCGCCATCCGAGAATGAGTCGGGTGTGACGTTGACGATGCCCATCACCTTGGGCATCGTCAAATCAATAAGGAATCGGGTGGTGTTCCATTTCATGAAGAACCCACAGTGCAAATAGGCTTCGACAAGCTCAGCCCGAACGGGGTGGTAGCGCTTAAATGACAAGCCTTGCGGCTAGGCTGCCGTAGGCGCCGCGTCCGGATTCACTGCCGGTGCGTCGCCGCTGCTGTTGTCACCCGAGGACGTCGTGCGTGGCGTCCAGTCTTTGGGAGGCCGCGGCTCTTTGCCGGCCATGATGTCGTCCAGTTGGTCACTGTCGATGGTTTCCCACTCCAGCAAGGCTTTGGCCATGGCGTGGATTTTGTCCTGATTGTCTTCGATCAGCTTACGCGCCTGGGCGTACTGCTGGTCAATGATGCGGCGAACCTCAGTGTCCACCTTCTGCATGGTCTGCTCGCTCATGTTGGTGGTCTTGGTGACAGAGCGACCGAGAAATACCTCACCCTCGTTTTCAGCATAGACCATGGGGCCCATCGCATCGGTCATGCCGTAACGGGTAACCATGTCACGCGCAATGTGGGTGGCGCGCTCGAAGTCGTTGCTGGCCCCTGTGGTCCTCTGGTTCATGAAAACTTCTTCGGCGATACGGCCACCGAACAGCATGCTGATCTGGTGCAGCATGTAGTCGCTGTCATAGCTGTAACGGTCTTGCGCTGGCAAACTCATGGTGACACCCAAAGCGCGACCACGCGGGATGATGGTCACCTTATGCACTGGATCGCACTTGGACAGCAACTTGCCAATCAAGGCGTGGCCTGACTCGTGATAAGCCGTGTTCTTGCGTTCGCTTTCCGGCATGACCATGCTCTTGCGCTCGGGCCCCATCAGGATCTTGTCTTTGGCTTTCTCGAAGTCCTGCATTTCCACCGTCCGGGCGTTGCGGCGCGCGGCCATCAGAGCGGCTTCATTGCACAGATTGGCAAGGTCGGCACCCGACATACCCGGCGTACCGCGCGCGATAACGCCCGCATTGACATCCTGCCCCAAAGGCACCTTGCGCATGTGCACATTGAGAATCTGCTCACGGCCGCGAATGTCGGGCAACGAGACATACACCTGGCGGTCGAAACGACCCGGGCGCAGCAAGGCGGCGTCCAGAATGTCGGGGCGGTTGGTGGCGGCTACCACGATCACGCCGACGTTGGTCTCAAAGCCGTCCATCTCCACCAGCATCTGGTTCAGGGTTTGCTCGCGCTCATCATTACCACCGCCCAGACCGGCGCCACGCTGGCGGCCCACCGCGTCAATTTCGTCAATGAAAATGATGCAGGGGGCGTTTTTCTTGGCGTTGTCAAACATGTCGCGCACACG
This sequence comes from Rhodoferax sp., assembly GCA_030682475.1. Taxonomy (GTDB): domain Bacteria; phylum Pseudomonadota; class Gammaproteobacteria; order Burkholderiales; family Burkholderiaceae_C; genus Rhodoferax. The sequence continues at coordinate 29,346 of JAUXOA010000096.1, forward strand.
GGACGCACCCACGCCGACGAACATTTCAACAAAATCGGAACCTGAAATCGAAAAGAAAGGCACTTTGGCCTCGCCGGCGATGCCCTTGGCGAGCAGGGTCTTGCCGGTACCCGGCGGTCCAATCAGCAGCAAACCACGCGGTATGCGGCCGCCCAGCTTCTGGAATCTTTGCGGATCTTTCAGGAAGTCGACCACTTCCTTGACCTCTTCCTTGGCCTCATCGCAACCGGCCACATCGGCAAAGGTCACTTGGTTGGTGTTCTCGTCAAGCAGGCGCGCCTTGGATTTGCCAAAGCTGAAAGCGCCACCCTTGCCACCGCCCTGCATCTGACGCATGAAATAGACCCAGACACCAATCAGCAGCAGCATCGGGCCCCAACTGACCAAAAGCGTCATGAGCAAGGAGCCTTCATCGCGGGGTTTGACGTCAAACTTGACGCCATTGGCAATCAGGTCGCCCACCAGACCGCGGTCAAGGTAAGTGGCCGTGGTTCTGACTTTACGGTCGTCATTGGTCACCGCAATAATTTCAGTGCCGCCCTGACCTTCCTGAATGACGACGCTCTTGATGCGCTTGCCGCGAACTTCTTCCAGAAAATCGGAATAACCCAGCGAACCGGCACCCACCGGTCCCCGCGCGTCAAACTGTTTGAACACAGTGAAAAGCACAAGGGCAATGACAAGCCAGACGGCAATTTTCGAGAACCACTGATTATTCAAGCGAGGCTCCAATACGGACACAAATAAGAATGCGAGACATAAGTGGGCCCTATTTTAGGGCTTTCAAGGCGTGCCGGACGGGGCTTTCAAGTTTTCAGCCACAGATAAAGCATGGGATTCAGGATGGCTTCAAACCCATACCTACCAAAAACGTTTCTGATGACTTGTCGCGGGAGGCCTTGGGTTTGATCGGTTTAACCACCAGAAATGTCTGCTTGAATCGTTTGACCAAATCGGCGTAGCCGCCGCCATGAAAGACTTTAGCCACCAGCGCACCCTGCGGTTTCATGTGGTTTTGGGCGAATTCAAGCGCCAGTTCGACCAAATTTTCAATGCGCGCAGTATCTGCAGACGCAATGCCTGACAAATTAGGCGCCATGTCTGACACCACCACATCCGCTTGCCGGCCCCTCATCTCATCCGCCAGGCGCTGCAAGACCTCCGGCTCGCGAAAATCCCCCTGCAAAAAGACGACACCCTCCACCGGCTCCATGGGCAGCATATCCAGCGCGATGATGCTGCCGTTGAGCGCCCCCACTGCCGCCCCGCCGCCGGTTGCCGTTTTAGGCGACATTTTGCGTCGCAGGTACTGGCTCCAGGCGCCCGGAGTCGAACCCAGATCAACCACCAGTTGACCCGGTTTGATCAAATTAAGCGTTTCGTCAATTTCCTTGAGCTTGTAAGCGGCGCGGGCGCGGTAACCCTCCAGCTTCGCCAACTTGACGTACGGGTCGTTGACGTGATCATTGATCCATGCCCGATTGACTTTGCTGCTTTTGGTTTTAACTTTCATTTTGACCTTCGTGACCGATAATAGCGGCATGCCCCAAATTCAACTGAGCCCCGCCCAACGCAAAGTACACCGCTCGGAAGCGCATCACCTCGATCCGGTGGTAATGGTGGGCGGTGACGGGCTCACCGCCGCTGTCAAAAAGGAAGCCGACGCTGCCTTGAATGCCCACGGGCTGATCAAGGTGCGTGTCTTTGTCGACGAGCGTGCAGCGCGGGAAGCCATGTTTCAGACCCTGGCCGACGAACTTAACGCCGCACCGATTCAACACATCGGCAAACTCCTGGTGCTGTGGCGCCCCGTGCCCGAGCGGGAAAAGGCCACCGATGAAGACCGCATGCCCGGTCCACGCGACTTCAAAGTGCTCAAGTACAGCAAACGCGGTGGCCAGCGTCCGGAGGTGAAAACCCTGCGCGTTCTGGGCAATCAGCGCCTCACGGCAGGGGGCCAGGTCAAACGCGCCAAGCCTAAACAAATCAGCATCAAAAAGCGCAGTCAGACGTAGCTGACCGCCATCACTTCATAGTGCCTGACACCGCCGGGGGCCTGGACCTCTGCGCTGTCGCCTTGTTCCTTACCGATCAAGGCACGGGCTATCGGGCTGCCAATATTGACCAAACCCAGTTTGATGTCAGCCTCGTCTTCACCGACGATCTGGTAGGTCACCACATCACCCGACGACTCGTCTTCGAGCTTTACTGTGGCACCGAACACGACGCGACCTTCAGCATCGAGCTCGGCGGGATCAATGATCTGGCAGGCCGACAGCTTGCCTTCGACCTCCTGAATACGCCCTTCAATAAAACCCTGGCGATCTTTGGCGACTTCATATTCGGCGTTTTCGCTCAAGTCGCCCTGGGCGCGCGCCTCGGCAATGGCGTTGATGACCCAGGGGCGATCAACGGTTTTGAGTTTGTGCAGCTCGGCCTTGAGTTTTTCAGCGCCGCGCTTGGTGATGGGAATGGTCGCCACGTACTGCTCCGTTGGGGGTTATACAAAAGGAAACCGCCGAGCGTTGCCGCTCGGCGGTGAGGGAAAATTTTGCGGGACAGACCGCATCCTGAGACTTTGCGGGACAGTCCGCAGTTACGCGAAGCGAACAAGCTCTGTCCTCAACCGTTCAAAGAGCAAGCTCTGTCCCCAACTGACTGATTATGCCGTGATTGTCAGCTCACCCTCAAACCACAGCCAGTTGCGCATGCATTTCCTGCACCGAAATCACATCCATTTGATCCATGTACCGCATGCCCTGCACCGCCGCCTCGGCCCCGGCAATGGTCGTGAAGGTGGTGACCCGGGCCAGCAAAGCCGAGGTGCGAATATGACGTGAGTCGGTAATGGCGTTGCGGCGCTCTTCCACCGTGTTGATGACCAGCGCAATTTCATTGTTCTTGATAATGTCTACAACGTGCGGCCGGCCTTCGGTGACCTTGTTGACGACGGCGCATGGCACTCCTGCGGCGTTCATGGCAGCGGCGGTGCCTTTGGTGGCCAGCACGGCAAAGCCCATGACGGCTAGCGCACGGGCCACTTCGATGGCACGGGGTTTGTCGTTGTTCTTGACCGAGATGAAGACCTTGCCTGAGCGTGGCAATTTGGTACCCGCTCCCATTTGGGATTTCACAAACGCCTCACCAAACGTTTTGCCCACGCCCATCACTTCGCCAGTGGACTTCATCTCGGGGCCGAGAATCGTGTCCACACCGGGGAACTTGACAAACGGGAAAACTGCTTCCTTCACGCTGAAGTACGGCGGTGTGACTTCATTCCTGATGCCCTGCGATGCCAGCGACTGGCCCACCATGCAGCGTGCTGCGACTTTGGCCAGTTGAATGCCGGTGGCTTTGGACACAAAAGGCACGGTGCGCGAAGCACGCGGATTGACCTCCAGCACGTAAATCACGTCTTTGCCATTGACATGCTGGATGGCAAACTGCACATTCATCAGGCCCACCACATTCAGTGCCTGGGCCATGGTCGCCGTCTGACGTTTGATTTCTGTGACGGTCTCGGCGCTCAGGCTGTAGGGCGGCAGCGAGCAGGCCGAGTCACCACTGTGCACGCCCGCCTGTTCGATGTGCTCCATCACGCCGCCGATGAAGGTCCGTCCTTCCACACCTTGGGAGCCCGCATCCCGCAAACAATCCACATCGCACTCGATGGCATCGTTCAGGAACCGGTCCAGTAGCACGGGTGAGTCGTGACTGACCTTGACCGCTTCGCGCATGTAGCGCTCCAGGTCACGCTGCTCGTGCACGATTTCCATGGCGCGGCCACCCAACACATAACTGGGGCGCACCACCAGCGGGTAGCCCAAGGCAGCAGCCTTCTCCAGTGCTTCAGTCTCGGTGCGGGCCGTGGCGTTGGACGGCTGGCGCAAGCCCAGCACCTGCAGCAGTTTCTGAAAGCGCTCGCGGTCTTCGGCTGCGTCAATCATGTCAGGCGAGGTGCCGATGATGGGAACGCCATTGGCTTCCAGATCAAGCGCCAGCTTGAGCGGCGTCTGGCCACCGTACTGCACGATCACACCAAATGGTTTTTCTTTGTCCACGATCTCCAGCACGTCTTCCAGCGTGAGCGGCTCGAAATACAGGCGGTCCGAGGTGTCGTAATCGGTCGAGACCGTCTCAGGGTTGCAGTTGACCATGATGGTCTCGTACCCGTCCTCGCGCAGGGCCAGTGCGGCATGCACGCAGCAGTAGTCAAACTCGATGCCCTGGCCAATGCGGTTGGGGCCACCGCCCAGCACCATGATTTTTTTCTTGTTCGTGATTGCTGCTTCGCACTCGCTGCCGGAATCGAACGGACTCAGCGCCTCATAGGTCGAATACAGGTAGGCGGTGTTGCTTGCAAACTCGGCGGCACAGGTGTCGACGCGCTTGTACACCGGACGCACACCCAAGGCGCGGCGCTTCTCGCGAATGGCGGTGTCGGTGGTTCTCAACTGCTTGGCCAGGCGGCGGTCAGAAAAGCCCTTCTGTTTAAGCGCACGCAAGGTCGGTTCATCAATGGCGTCCAGCGTGCTCGTTTCCAGTTCCAGCTCGATCTTGACGATCTGCTCGATCTGCACCAGAAACCAGGGATCGATTTTGGTCAGTGCGAAGACTTCATTAACACTCATGCCCAGCGCAAACGCATCGCCGACGTACCAGATGCGCTCGGGGCCAGGCTCGCCCAGTTCTTTCTCCAGCACTTCGCGGTCTTGCGTTTTCTCATTCATGCCGTCCACGCCCACTTCGAGGCCGCGCAGGGCTTTCTGGAACGATTCCTGGAAGGTACGGCCAATCGCCATCACCTCGCCAACCGATTTCATTTGTGTCGTCAGACGGCTGTCAGCGGTCGGGAATTTTTCGAACGTAAAACGCGGTATTTTCGTCACCACGTAGTCAATGCTGGGCTCAAAGCTGGCAGGCGTGGCGCCCCCCGTGATGTCATTGCGCAGTTCGTCCAGCGTGTAGCCCACGGCCAACTTGGCGGCGACCTTGGCAATCGGAAACCCGGTGGCCTTGGAGGCCAGCGCCGAGGAGCGCGAGACCCGCGGGTTCATCTCGATCACGACCATGCGGCCGTCTTCGGGGTTGATGGCGAACTGCACGTTCGAGCCGCCGGTGTCAACCCCAATCTCGCGCAACACCGCCAGCGAGGCATTGCGCAGAATCTGGTATTCCTTGTCGCTCAGTGTCTGCGCCGGCGCCACCGTGATGGAGTCGCCGGTATGCACGCCCATCGGGTCCAGATTTTCGATCGAGCAGATGATGATGCAGTTGTCTGCCTTGTCGCGCACCACCTCCATCTCGTATTCTTTCCAGCCCAGCAAAGACTCTTCGATCAGCAGCTCGCTGGTAGGTGAAGCTTCCAGCCCGCGCTTGCAAATGGTCTCGAACTCCTCTGCGTTGTAGGCAATGCCACCGCCAGCGCCGCCAAGTGTAAAGCTGGGTCGAATCACGGTGGGGAAGCCCAAAGTCTTTTGCACACTCCAAGCCTCTTCCATGCTGTGCGCAATGCCGGAGCGGGCCGAACCCAGACCGATTCTGGTCATGGCGTCCTTGAATTTCAGACGATTCTCAGCCTTGTCGATGGCCTCGGGCGTGGCACCAATCAGCTCGACCTGGTATTTGTCCAGCACGCCGTGGTGCCACAGGTCGAGCGCGCAGTTCAGCGCGGTCTGGCCACCCATGGTCGGCAGAATCGCATCGGGCCGCTCCTTGGCAATGATTTTTTCAACCGTCTGCCAGGTAATGGGCTCGATGTAGGTCACATCCGCAGTGGCCGGGTCGGTCATGATCGTGGCCGGGTTGCTGTTGATCAGAATGACTTTGTAACCCTCTTCGCGCAAGGCCTTGCAGGCCTGCACGCCGGAGTAATCGAACTCGCAGGCCTGGCCGATGATGATCGGGCCAGCACCGATGATCAGGATTGATTTGATGTCTGTGCGCTTAGGCATTTTTGCGGGTCTCCATCAGCGCGGTGAAGCGGTCAAACAAATAGGCAATATCGTGCGGGCCGGGCGAGGCTTCCGGGTGGCCCTGGAAGCAGAAGGCCGGCTTGTCGGTGCGGGCCAGGCCTTGCAGCGTACCGTCAAACAGGCTGATGTGCGTGGCGCGCAAGTTGGCAGGCAAAGACTTTTCATCCACCGCAAAACCATGGTTCTGGCTGGTGATGCTGACGCGCCCGCTGTCGAGGTCTTTCACCGGGTGATTGGCGCCGTGGTGGCCAAACTTCATCTTGAAGGTCTTTGCACCCGAAGCCAGCGCCATGATCTGGTGCCCCAGACAAATACCAAAGGTGGGAATGCCCGTTTCGATCAACTCAGCCGTTGCGGCGATGGCGTAGTCGCAAGGCTGGGGGTCGCCCGGACCATTACTTAAGAAGATGCCATCGGGCTTGTGCTTGAGCACCTCAGCCGCACTGGTTTGTGCTGGCACCACCGTGATCCTGCAAGCCCTGCTGCTTAGCATACGCAAGATGTTGAACTTGACACCAAAATCGTAGGCGACAACGTGAAACTTCGGACTCGTCTGCTCACCATAACCGGGCTTACCGTTAAGTTGCGGATGCGCCAACTGCCACTCGGTCTGCGTCCAGCCATACGGTGCCGTGACCGTGACCACCCGGGCCAGATCAAGCCCCGACATATTGGGTGCACCTTTGGCCCGTGCGACCGCCTGGTCGATGGCGGTCTGCGTGACGGCCTCGCCCTGGGCCAGGCCGACAATGCAGCCGTTTTGCGCGCCCTGGCTGCGCAACTGGCGCGTCAGCTTGCGCGTGTCGATATTGGCAATGGCCACGGTGCCTTGGCGAACCAGGTAGTCGCCAAGGGGCATGGACTGACGAAAATTGGAAGCCACCAAAGACAAATCCTTGATGATGAGGCCTGCCGCGTGCACCCGTGCGGCTTCGACGTCCTGGGCGTTGACGCCGTAGTTGCCAATGTGCGGGTAGGTGAGCGTGACGATTTGCTGGCAGTAGCTCGGGTCTGTGAGGATTTCCTGGTAGCCGGTCATGGCGGTGTTGAACACCACCTCACCGACGGTGGAGCCAGCAGCTCCGATGGAGTTTCCAACAAACACCGTACCGTCTGCGAGCGCCAGAATGGCGGGGGGGAATGTTCCCTGTAAAGACAAAAGCACTGGGTTCTCCGGATGGGGTTTTCGGGTACGCCCAAACGCGCTCAAGAGACAACTCTTGGCTTGCTGCTTAAAGGGGATTGGCTTGAGAAGGCTCTAGGCGTACGGGGTGCGGTGAAGCCGCCCATTGTAGCCGATGGGAACCCCCAGACACCGTCATTCCAGTGCTGCAGCCGCACTGGCGTGCAGGCAAATGGCGGCGGCGGCCGCGACGTTAAGCGACTCTTCGCCGCCGGGCTGGGCAATGCGCACATGCAGGCGTGCCAGTGCTTGCAACTCCGCGCTCACGCCCTGCCCTTCGTGACCGAGCGCCCAGGCACAGGGCATGGGCAACTCTTTGTTTTGCAGTGCCTGGTGCAAAAAGGTGCCGTGGTGCGAGCTGGTAACAATAATCGGCAACGTCAGCGCAGCCAACTCGGGCAGCGCCACACCCTCGATCAGTTGCAGACCCCAATGGGCGCCCATGCCGGCGCGTAGCACTTTGGGGCTCCACAGCGCGGCTGTGCCTTTGAGGGCAATGATCTGTTTGAAACCAAAGGCCGAGGCACTGCGCAGAATAGAGCCGACGTTGCCGGCGTCTTGCACGCGGTCCAGAATGACGGAGGCCACGCCCGCTTGCAAGACTGGAAGTAGCGGCAGATCAAACACAAAACCCATGCGCGCAGGCGACTCCAGGCCACTGATGTCCGAGAACAGTGCGTCGGGAATTACTGTATTTTTGGTAGCAGCCTGCGCCAATTCGACGGCGACTAGTGGCCAAAAAGACGCTGAAAAAACACCCACAGCGGGTGCCACGCCGCGCAGCAATGCGGCACGGCACAGGTGATCTCCCTCGACCCAAAATCGCCCCTGTTTGCGGTATGCCGTGCCATCTTGCGACAAACGACGCAGGTCTTTAAGAAAAGCGTTGTCGCGCGACGTGATGTGTTGCGTCTGGGCATTGGTCATCGCAACACCTCAGCCACCGGGCGGAAGGTTTTGCGATGCTGCGGACACGCGCCGTGCGCGGCCAGGGCCGCCAGGTGCTCGGCAGTGCCGTAGCCTTTGTGCCTGGCAAAACCGTATTGCGGGTACTGCTGGTCGAGCTCGACACACCAGCGGTCGCGGTGCACCTTGGCCAGAATGGACGCCGCCGAAATCGTCGGAACTGTAGCGTCGCCTTTGATGATGGCTTGGGCCAGCATGTCCAGCACCGGCAGGCGGTTGCCGTCCACCAGCACCATTTTTGGCCTGAGCCGCAGGCCCTCTACCGCCCGGCGCATGGCGAGCAGCGTCGCTTGCAAAATGTTAAGTTGGTCAATTTCTTCGACACTGGCCTCGGCAATCGAGCAACACAAGGCTTTGGCACGGATTTCATCAAACAGCTTTTCGCGACGCAGCGCCGTGAGTGTTTTGGAATCCGCCAGACCTTTGATGGGTTTTAGGTCATCCAACATCACGGCAGCGGCCACCACCGGCCCGGCCAGCGGGCCGCGCCCGGCTTCGTCCACCCCGGCAATCAGACCGGGAATGTCCCAAATAAGAGTGGCTTGTTCAGCCTTGGAGTACTTGCTGGATCGCATCGGCCGCTAAACGAGGAGTATCGCGTTGCAATTCAGCATGCAGCACGGTGAATTTTTGTTGCAAAGCGGCTATTCTCTCAGGGCTTGTGTCCTTGGCATCGAGCCAGGCCAACACCGCATCGGCCAGGGCCTGCGGCGTGGCAGCGTCTTGCAGCAATTCGGGCACCACGAATTCCCGGCAAAGAATGTTGGGCAAACCGACCCAGGGCTGCAGTTTTTTGCGTCGCATGATCTGCCACGACAGCCAGCTCATATGGTAGGCGATCACCATGGGTCGCTTGAACAAGGCGGCTTCCAGGGTGGCGGTGCCACTGGCAATCAGCGTGACATCACACGCGGCCAGTACCGTGTGGGACTGAGCTTCCACGATCTGCAGGTGCCCCAGAAAACCACTGGCACGGGCCGCCTGTTCTATTTGAGCTTTCAGAGACGGTACCGCAGGCACTATAAATTTGACAACTGGTAGCGCTTGTTTTACGAGGGCTGCGGCCTGAAAGAACCTTAAGGCCAGGTGCTGAATTTCAGATTTCCGGCTACCGGGCAAGATGGCGACCACCCGGTCTTCATCTGCCAGCCCCAGCCTGGACCGCGCCGCGGACCGGTCGGGCACCATGGGAATGACCTTGGCCAGCGGGTGACCGACATAAGTGGCCGCAATGCCGTGCTGCGCCAGCAAGGCGGGCTCAAACGGGAAGATGCAAAGCACATGGTCCACGCTGCGACGGATCTTTTCAACGCGCTCCGCTCGCCAGGCCCAGACCGAGGGTGACACAAAATGCACCGTCTTGATGCCTTTTACTTTCAGCGCGGCTTCCAGATCGAGATTGAAATCAGGCGCATCCACGCCAATGAACACAGCCGGTCGCTGCTGCAATAGCCGGACTTTAAGCTGTTCGCGAATGCCCACAATCTCGCGGTAACGGCGCAGCACTTCCCAGCCATAGCCATGCACCGACAATTTATCATGCGGCCACCAGGCGTCAAATCCGCGGCGGATCATCTGCGGCCCCCCAATACCGGCTGCGTGCAGGGACGGCCAGCGCTCGCGCAGTCCGTCCAGCAACAAACCCGCCAGCAAGTCACCCGAGGTTTCGCCTGCCACCAGCGCCACCTGGAGTGGTGGGCGGGCGCCATCAGCCGATTCACTAACCGGCGGGAACGCAGACATGCCAGTCATCGGAACTTAGCGCACGATGCCGCGCTGGGGCGCTACTTGCTCCAAGAATGAGAGCATCATCTCCACATCCGGTAAGGACTCGGGGCTTGTTTGAGTCAATTCGGCAATGCGCGCACGGGCTGCCTGTAGCGTCAGGTCATCGCGGTACAGGGCCTTGTGCATGGCCTTGACGGCAGCCACCCGTTCTGGTGAAAAACCACGACGGCGCAGTCCTTCAAAGTTCATGGAACGCGCTACAGCGGGCTGGCCCTGACACATGACGAAAGGTGGAAGATCAGCCAACAATAGCGTGCACATCGCGGTCATGCTGTGGGCACCGATTTTCACAAACTGGTGCACCACGGTAAAACCGCCCAGAATCGCCCAGTCCCCCACCTGTACGTGGCCCGCCAGTTGGGAATTGTTGGCAAAAATGGTGTTGTTACCCACGGCACAATCGTGCGCCAGGTGGACGTAAGCCATCAGCCAGTTGTCGTCGCCTATCCGGGTGACGCCTGCGCCCCCCGGTGAGCCGATGTTGAAAGTACAAAACTCGCGAATGGTGTTGCGGTCGCCGATGACAAGCTCGCAAGGCTCGCCAGCGTACTTTTTATCTTGCGGAATGGCGCCCAGGGAGTTGAATTGAAAAATCCGGTTGTCGCACCCGATGGTGGTGTGCCCTTCGAGTACGCAATGCGGACCAATGGTGGTGCCGGCGCCGACCTTGACGTGCGGACCAATGAGGGTGTAGGGGCCCACGGTTACCGAGCTGTCAAGCTCGGCCCCGGAATCAACAAGGGCCGTGGCATGAATCGCTGTCACCAGTGCGTCCTCACTTGATGGCGCGCATGGCGCAGGTCAACTCAGCTTCCACGGCGAGCTCGTCAGCCACCAGGGCGCGCGCCTTGAACTTGAAAATACCGGCTTTCATGCGCAGCAGTTCAACCTCAAGAATAAGCTGATCCCCGGGCTCCACCGGACGTTTGAAGCGAGCGCCGTCAATGCCGGCGAAATAGTAGACCATTTGGTCGTTCGGAGACGTATCGAGCGCGTCAAACGCCAGCAGGGCGGCGGCTTGTGCCAGGGCTTCGAGCATCAGCACGCCCGGCATGACGGGTCGGTGCGGGAAATGCCCTTCAAAAAACGGCTCGTTGATGGTGACGTTCTTCAGCGCCTTGATGCTTTTGCCCTTGTCCAGTTCCAGTACCCGGTCCACCAGCAGGAACGGGTAACGGTGTGGCAGTTGCTTGAGAATTTTGTGGATGTCCATCGGGTTCTAATTAGTTGGGGACAGAGCTTCGCTACGCTACGGTCTGTCCCGCTTGCGCCGGGCATCGGTGATGCCCGGCGGGGTTGTTAGTTTATCTTCCAGCGCCCGAATACGATCACGCAAACTGTGCAGATGTTTGAGTGAGGCCGCATTTTTTTCCCAAGCTGCATTGTCGTCAATCGGGAACAGGCCGGTGTAATGCCCTGGTTTTCGAATCGACCGGGTGACAACGCTTGCGGCAGAAATATTGACCTCATCGGCCAGCGCGAGATGCCCCAACACAATCGCACCGCCACCCAGGGTGCAATGGGCGCCAATGGTGGCGCTGCCCGCCACGCCCACACAGCCTGCCAGTGCCGAGTGTTTTCCAATGTGCACGTTATGGCCGATCTGTATCAGGTTGTCGAGCTTCACGCCATCTTCGATGACGGTGTCTTGCAAGGCGCCGCGGTCGATGCAGGTATTGGCCCCAATTTCAACATCGTTGCCGATCCGAACCGCCCCCAGTTGTTCGATTTTTTCCCAAGTACCCGCGTTGGGGGCAAAGCCAAAACCATCCGCGCCGATGACAACGCCAGGATGCAACAGGCATCTTTCGCCAATAACGCAGTCTTCCCCCACGCTGACACGTGACTTGAGCACGGTATCGGCGCCAATGCGGGCGCCGCGCTCGACCACGCACAGCGCGCCAATGCGGGCCAGTGGATGAACAAAGGCATCTGCATCAATCACCGCACTGGGATGCACCTGCGGCCGCACTGCCGCCGGTGGAAGACTTTTTTTCCAGAGCTGCGTGACGCGGGCAAAATACAGATAGGGTTGGTCGGTCACAATGCAGGCGCCACGCGAGAGTGCGATGGCGCGCATCTCGGGGCTGACGATGACGCAAGCCGCTTTTGACGTCGCCAGTTGGCTCTGGTACCTGGGATGGCTGAGGAAACTCAAGTGTTGAGGGCTTGCCGTTTCCAGCGCAGACAGACCCTCGATGGTGAGGCCAGAGTCGCCATGCAGCTCACCCCCGAGCAGCTCAACAATCGAACCTAGACTTAAGCTCACACTTCACAGGCCTGGTGCGGGCTTACTTGACGCTAGCCGAGTTCAGGACCTTGATCACTTTGTCGGTGATGTCATGTTTTGGATTGACATAAACCGCTTCTTGAAGAACCAGGTCATATTTTTCAGCTTCAGCGACCTGCTTGACGACCTTGTTGGCGCGCTCAAGCACTTGCTGCAATTCTTCGTTTTTCCGGGCATTGAGATCTTCCTGAAATTCACGGCGCTTGCGCTGAAAGTCCCGGTCCTGATCGACCAGTTGCTTCTGGCGACTGGCACGTTGACCCTCCGGCAAAGTCGGCGCTTCACGCTCGAATTTGTCGGCCATCGTCTTCAACGCAGCCCCTTGATCGACGAGTTCCTTCTCGCGCCTGGAAAATTCCTGCTCCAGCTTGGCCTGTGCAGCCTTGGCCGTACTCGCCTCTTTGAAAATCCGGTCGGTATTGACAAACCCGATACGGAACTCTTGCGCCTGCACCGGTACAGAGGCAAGCAGACCACCCAGCACAATGCCGGCACAGCAGCGGCGTAGTAAATAGTTCATTAAAAAGTAGTTCCAATCTGAAATTGCATGCTCTGTATTTTATCGCCATCAAATTTTTTGACCGGCTTGGCGAATGCCAGACGCAATGGCCCCACCGGCGATATCCAACTGATACCCACACCTACCGACGAACGCAGGCTGTTTGCATTGGCATTGATGGCCAAACCGGCGACTGGACCGGCCACACTGCCCACATCAAAGAAAGCGTACAAGCGCAAAGTCCGGTCATTGCCGGCACCGGGAAACGGAGTCAGCAATTCAGCATTCAAATTCAGCTTTCTGTTTCCGCCCTCTACCGTGCCATTCGCATCCCGCGGCCCCAGGCTGCCCTGCTCAAAGCCACGCACGGACCCGAGTCCACCGCCATAGAATTTCTTGAACACCGGGAATAAACGGTCTCCCGCGGCCACGCCCCATCCCACTTCGCCATTGAAGGCCGCCGTGAATTGCTTGCTGATGGGAATGAATTCCTGATACTGGTAAGTGGCCCGCAAGTAACGGACGTCGCCCGCGACGGACCACTCGGCATTGGCGCGTTGATAGCGGCCCGAGTTCGGCGCCAGCGCGCTGTCACGCCGATCACGCCCCCAGCCGACTGTCAGCGGCACGGCCACGCTGCCGTAGCCAAACTGGTTGGCGTAAGTTTGATACGACGCAGGCAACGCAGTACCCGGGACGATCGTTGTCTTCTCGACGCCAGCACCGAAGTAAACCGTATCGGTCTCCGTGAATGGCACGCCAAAGCGCAAACTGCCGCCAGAGGTCACGAGTTGATAAGAGTTCTTGTCCTGGTACGGACTGCTCGTCTTGTGGTAAAAATCAATGGTTCGGGAGACGCCATCCGGCGTAAAGTAGGGATCGGTCGTATTGAAAACGACGATGCGATTGAACTTGCTGGTGTTGACCTGAACGCCCAGCGAGTTTCCGGACCCAAATGCATTTTCCTGTTTCAGGCCAAACGAGAGTCCGAGCCCGTCGCCACTTGAATAACCCGCCCCCAGGCTCAGGCTTCCGGTAGGTTTTTCAACCACATTGATGGTCAGATCAACCTGGTCCGGTGAACCGGGTACTTCCTGGGTCTCGATACCGACTTCCTTGAAGTAGCCCAGGCGATCGACGCGGTCACGTGACAGCCGGATCTTGTCGCCGTCATACCATGAGGCCTCAAACTGCCGAAACTCCCTGCGCACCACCACATCACGCGTGCGATTGTTGCCGGCAACATTGATTTTCCGGACGTAGGCCCGACGCGACGGATCCGCCTGCAGGACCAAGGCAACGCGGTTGTTTGCCCGATCAATGTCCGGACGCGCTTGCACCCGCGCAAAAGCAAATCCGAAATTTCCGAAATAATCGGTGAACGCCTTGGTGGTCTTGGCCACTTCATCCGCGTTATAGGCCTGCCCGGGTCGAATCGTCACCAGCGATTTGAATTCATCGTCTTTGCCAAGAAAATTCCCCTCGAGCTTGACGCCACTCACGACAAAACGCTCACCTTCCGTGATGTTGATGGTGATGGCGATGTCCGTTTTGTTTGGCAAAATTGCAACCTGCGTTGAGTCCACCTTGAACTCCAGATAGCCCCGTGTCAAATAATACGACCTCAAGGATTCAATATCGGCGTTGAGCTTGGCACGTGAATAGCGATCCGATTTGGTATACCAGCTCAACCAGCCGCCGGTGTCAAGATCAAACAGACCACGCAGGGTCGACTCACTGAAAACCTGGTTACCAACGATCCGTATTTCGCTGATTTTTGCAGGATCCCCTTCAAGCACCGTGAACGTCAGGTTGACCCGGTTGCGCTCAATCGGTGTGACCGTCGTCACAACTTCCGACGCGTACAGGCTGCGATTGATGTACTGCCGCTTGAGCTCCTGCTCAGCCCGGTCAAGTTGTGCCTTGTCAAAGGGTCGGCCATCGGCCAGACCGACATCACGCAAAGCCTTTTTGAGAACATCCTTGTCGAACTCTTTTGTTCCGACGAATTCAACATCGGCGATGGTTGGCCGCTCCTCGACAACGATCACCAGCACATCACCACTGACTTCAATTCGCACGTCCTTGAACAAGCCCAGACCAAAAAGCGTCCGGATCGCAGAGGATCCCTTTTCGTCGTTATAGACATCCCCGACCCGAACCGGCAGCGACACGAAAACGGTTCCCGGTTCCACTCGCTGCAGGCCCTCGATACGAATATCGCGCACGGTGAAAGGGTTGACCGCCCACGCCGCGTTGGCCACAAAAACCAGGGAAGCCACGGCCGATACGGTGCGCCATTGAGATCGATTGAATTGCATTTTTAATATTGAGAAGTCAAGCCGGTGTCGATTGTCAACACCAGACAATTAGCCAAATAAGCGGGTGATATCGTTGAAAATAGCAATCGACATCATGGCCAGGAGGATTGCAACGCCACCTCGCTGCAAGCGCTCCATCCAGGCGTCGGAGACCGATTTCCCCGTGATGCCCTCCCAAAGATAATACATCAGGTGACCGCCATCCAGAACCGGCAGCGGGAGTAAATTCAAAACGCCCAGACTAACGCTGATCAAGGCAAGAAATAACAAGTACTGCGTCAATCCCATGCCAGCCGATTTGCCCGCGTAGTCTGCAATCGTCAAAGGACCACTGAGATTTTTGACTGAGGCCTCGCCGACCAGCATTTTCCCTATCATTTTGAGCGTCAATACCGATACTTCCCAGGTACGAATCATGCCGCGCCACAAACCGTCTGCAGCCCCGTACCTCACCATCACCAGCTCCGGCATGGCCCCGACATAGGCACCGATTTTCCCGATTACAAGCTCGCCATCTTGCCGGGTCTCAGGTTTGACGGCTACTTCCAGCTCTGTTCCGGCACGATTTATTTTCCAGACCGCAGGAACCGCCTCCCCCTGCACGACCGAAGACCGAATAAGCTGGCGCAGCTGCTGCCCGTCCACCACCGGCACCGACCCCACCTGTCGCACCAGATCGCCATCCCGCAAACCCGCTTTGTCGGCCGCTGCGCCAACCACGACCGCGCCAAGGACAGGGCGGCTGAAAGGGCCAACAATCCCGATCCTTCGAAATAACTGGGCGTCCGCATCCCTGACATCCATGGCGCTGAGCTTGAGCAACACGTCGTCGCTGGTGCCGCGCGCAGGCCTGACCACCCCCAAGCGCACATCCTGCCCCTCCAGGGCACCCCGGGTCAGAAACCAGCGCAGATCTTCAAACGACTTGACGTCCTGAAGCTCGTCGCCATCAAACCCGGCTTGCTGAACCCTTTCACCACCGATCAATCCGGCATGCGCGGCGATTGATCCGGCCGCAGGGCTGGCCAGAATCGCGGCCGGATGTTGCACGCCACTCCAGTTCACCACCGCATACAGCAACACCGCCAGCAGCAAATTGGCGACAGGGCCAGCCGCCACGATGGCAACACGCGAGCGCAAAGGCTGGGTGTTGAAGGCCAGATGCCGCTCCGCGTCGGCCACGGGCGCCTCGCGTTCGTCGAGCATCTTCACGTAGCCCCCCAGCGGAAAAGCCGCAATCACAAACTCGGTCGATGAGCCTTTAGGCTGCCAGCGGAACAAGGTTTTTCCAAACCCGATGGAAAACCGCAGCACTTTGACACCGCAGGCCACGGCCATGCGGTAGTGTCCATACTCATGCACTGCGATCAACAGTCCGAGGGCGAGCACAAATGCGGCAATGGTTAGCATGGTTCTCCCACACGGCGAACCACCTGCTGGGCGGCAGCACGGGACAGCGCATCCAGCGCGAACAGATCGTCCAGAGACTGGGGACTTGCAGTGGCAACGGTTGCCAGAGTTTCCAGATTGACCACGTGAATCTGATCAAAACGAATTTTATTGTCAAGAAACGCCGCCACAGCCACTTCATTGGCGGCATTCAACACGGCGGGTGTGCCTTCGGGTGCTTTCAAAACCGACCATGCCAGCTTCAAGCCTGGAAAGCGTTGTTCATGTCCCTTCGAATCCAGCGACTCGAACGTCATGTCAGCCATTGCCCTGAAATCCAGTGCGGCGGCACCGGACGCCATACGATCCGGCCAGGACAGGCCATAAGCAATGGGAACTTTCATGTCCGGCGTGCCGAGTTGCGCCACCACCGAGTGATCTTTGTACTGCACCATCGAATGGATGACACTCTGCGGGTGAATCACCACCTCGATCTGATCTGGACGGACACCGAAAAGGAAGCGGGCCTCAATGACTTCGAGCGCTTTGTTCATCATGGTGGCGGAATCAACGGAAATCTTGCGTCCCATCACCCAGTTGGGGTGGACACAGGCCTGCTCCGGCGTCACATCACGCAGCGTGTCGGGTTCGCGCTGGCGAAACGGTCCCCCGGAAGCGGTAAGAATGATTTTGTCGATCTGACCCGGCCAGACCGCTGCGTCATCGGGCAGGGATTGAAAAACGGCGGAATGCTCGCTGTCAATCGGCAGCAGCTTGGCGCCCCCTTTTGCTACGGCTTGCAGGAAGTAGTCGCCACCCACCACGAGGGCCTCCTTGTTTGCCAACAGCAAACGCTTGCCGGCCCGTGCCGCCCCCAGACAGGCAGCCAGTCCGGCGGCCCCCACGATCGCAGCCATCACGGTATCGACCAGTTCATGCGATGCGATCATGGTGATGGCCGGCGCACCCCAGAGAACCCGCGTCGACAAGTGGAGTTCCCGGCACTTCTGCTCCAGCGCGCGGCCATGGGGCTCGCTGGCCATGACGGCAAACACCGGTTTGAACTGCACACACTGCTGCAGCATCAGTTGAGTCTGTGTTGACGCGCTGAGGGCAAACACCTCGAAACGATCGGAATGCCGCGCAATCACATCCAGCGTGCTGAGCCCGATTGATCCGGTCGATCCTAATATAGCGATGCGCTTCTTCACCTTGCTTGCCAAATCATTCATCAGGGTTTTCACACAGAATACAGCATCATGGCCAGCGGCAGTGTCGGCAATAAAGCATCCACCCGGTCCAGTACACCACCATGCCCCGGCAGCAGGCCACTGCTGTCCTTGACGCCGGCACTGCGCTTGACCAGCGATTCGAACAAATCTCCCACCACGCTCATCGCCGCCATAAACACCACCGCAAGCAACAGCAGCCAGCCGCCTTTGAGTCCGAGGTGACTGTACAAACTGGGAACAGTGATTCCCGATGCAGCATCGGCCCAACGCCAGACAAACGCCAGGATAAGCACGCCCACCACGCCGCCCCAGACGCCTTCCCAGCTTTTGCCGGGACTGATGCCTGGCGCGAGTTTGCTGCGGCTAAAACGTCCACCAAATGCCTTGCCCGCAAAATAAGCAAAGATATCCGCCACCCACACCAGCAGCAGAATCGAAAGCAAAAAATTGATGCCAATCACCCGGGCCTGCGCCACCGCCAGCCAGGCCAAGCAGAGCGCGATAAGACCCGAAACCAGCCGGACCGCCCGTGGATGGCCGGACCACGCCGACACACCACCGCGCAACAGCCAGGCGCCGACAAGCACCCATGCAGCGCCAGCCAGGAGCCACAGCAAGGCCAAGGATTGTTCCAACACCCCAAGCCACCATGTTGCTGTGCACACGAGCACACTGACCAAGCCGCAGAGTAGCGAAGTCACCTGACCATACCCGTTGAGGCGGCCCCACTCCCAGGCGCCGGCAGCCATCAGTACCAGGGCAATCGCGATAAACGGCGCGGGCGAGCGATAGAACAAGGCTGGCAGCAAGACGAGCAGCAGGGCGAGGGCCGTGATAACGCGCTGTTTTAGCATTTTCTTTTCCTCAGGCAACTGTTGGGGCGGCCGACAGTGCAACAAGCTGGCCTGATGTTTTGCCAAACCGTCTTTCACGTTGTTTGAAGACCTCGATGGCCAGGTCAAGCGCCGCTTCATCAAACTCTGGCCAGAGCTGGTCGCTAAAATAAAATTCCGAATAGGCCGTTTGCCACAGCAGAAAATTGCTGATGCGCTGCTCGCCTCCGGTACGGATGACCAAATCGGGATCAGCAACATGCGCCAGGGCCATGGCCCCGCTCAATTCGAGTTCAGTGACAGGTTTGCCCTGCGCCGCCAATTTAGCAGCCGCCTGAAGAATATCCCAGCGACCGCCGTAATTGAAGCAGACATTCAAAATCAGGCGTGAATTGGCAGCCGTCGCCAACTCGGCCTGCTCTATGCCGGCCGCCACTTTCGCCGACAAACCGGTGCGTTCGCCGACAAAATGCAATTGCACACCATCGGCCTTGAGCTGTGGCACCTCTCTGGTCAGCGCCATGGCGAAGAGATCCATCAGACCGGACACCTCTTCGGCGGGACGACTCCAGTTTTCCGATGAAAAGGCGAATACGGTCAACACGCCCACACCCCGCTGCGCACACGCCTTGACGCATCGGCGCAGCGAATCAACACCTTGCTTATGGCCGGCAGCCCGCGGAAGAAACCGTTTTGATGCCCAGCGCCCGTTGCCATCCATCACAATGGCGATGTGGTGAGGTAGCTGGCTCATGGCTTGGGCAATCTATACCGCCATGATGTCTTGCTCTTTTGCAGCAACCAACTGGTCAATCGCGATGATGTGCCGATCCGTCGTTTTCTGGATTTCTGCCTCAGACCGCTTTTGATCATCTTCAGAGGCCAGCTTGTCTTTAACCGTTTTCTTGACCGCTTCGTTGGCATCACGACGCAGATTGCGCACCGCGATCTTGGCGTTTTCACCTTCACTCTTGACAATCTTGGTGAGTTCCTTGCGGCGCTCTTCCGACATGGCTGGCATGGGAACACGAATCAAATCACCCATGGACGACGGGTTGAGCCCCAAATCGCTATCGCGAATGGCCCTCTCAATCTTGGCCCCCATCCCCTTTTCCCAAGGCTGGACACTGATGGTGCGGGCATCGAGCAAAGACACATTGGCCACCTGGCTGATTGGCAGCATGGCGCCGTAGTAGTCAACGTGGACTGAATCCAGCAACGCGGGGTTGGCCCGGCCGGTACGAATCTTGGTCAGATTGTTCTTGAAAGCAGCGATGGATTGGTCCATCTTGACTTCAACCGTGTGTTTTATTTCAGCAATTGGCATGTTTCTCTCCTCACTCGACTATTCAACGGACACTGTACGTCTGGTGCCATTTTGGCATGCTCAGGCATAGACCAGCGTGCCTTCATCTTCCCCCATCACCACGCGCTTGAGGGCGCCATGCTTGACAATGGAAAAAACCTTGACTGGCAGCTTTTGATCGCGGCACAAGGCAAACGCGGTGGCATCCATGATGCCCAGATTTTTCGAAATCGCCTCATCAAATGAAATTTTGCTGTAGCGGGTGGCCAACGAGTCCTTTTGGGGATCAGCGGTGTAAACCCCATCGACCTTGGTGGCTTTCAGCACGATTTCAGCGCCAATTTCGGCACCCCGCAAAGCAGCGGCGGTATCGGTGGTAAAAAATGGGTTGCCGGTACCGGCGGCAAAAATAACAACCTTGCCTTCCTCGAGGTATTGCAACGCCTTGGGTCTGATATAGGGCTCGACCACCTGTTCAATGGCAATCGCCGACATGACGCGCGCTGTCAGACCCGCTTTGTTCATGGTGTCGCCCAAGGCCAGGGCGTTCATGACGGTGGCCAGCATACCCATGTAGTCCGCAGTGGCCCGGTCCATGCCGACCGAACCACCGGCCACGCCGCGAAAAATATTGCCGCCGCCAATCACGACCGCCACTTCCACACCAAGGCGTGTCACCTCAGCCACCTCGTCCACCATGCGGACAATGGTGTCGCGGTTGATGCCAAACTGGTCATCCCCCATCAAAGCCTCGCCTGACAGCTTGAGCAAAATACGCTTGTAGGCTGGTTTGGCGATGGACATGATGAAACTCCTTGATGTGATGACTGTTAAGCGAGACAAGTCCGAATTCAACCCGATGATCTTGATTTGAATTTGGGCATGGAAAAAACCGGTTTCTACAGGCCAGGTGACAATCAGCTTGACTGCTTGGCGGCCGCCACCTGGGCCGCCACCTCAGCCGCGAAATCGTCAACTTTCTTCTCGATGCCTTCGCCCACGACATACAGCGTAAAGGACTTCACGCTCGTACCAGTTGCCTTGAGCATCTGCTCGACGGTCTGTTTATCGTTTTTCACGAATGGTTGGTTGAACAGCGACACTTCCTTGAGGTATTTCTGCACGCCACCCTCGATACGCTTGGCGACAATCTCGGCCGACTGAACCGGCTTACCCGCAGCGGTCGCGGTGTCAGCATCGGCAGCCGCTTTGGCGGCCGCAACAGAACGCTCTCTGGCCACCAGTTCGACCGGTACATCGGCGCTGGACAAAGCCACCGGCTTCATGGCGGCGACGTGCATGGCCGCATCCTTGGCGGCAAGCTCATCGCCCTCAAACTCAAGCACCACGCCAATCCGCGTGCCGTGCAAATAGATCGCCAGTTTGTTGCCTGCTGAAAAACGCTTGAATCGACGAAAGCTCATGTTCTCGCCAATTTTGCCAATCAGGCCTTTGCGCACGTCTTCCAGCGTCGGACCAAAGCTGTCCTGGGCATAAGGCAAGGCACCCAGAGCCGCCACGTCAGCCGGGTTGTTCTTCGCAATCAGCACCGCAGCCGCATTGGCGAGCGCCAAAAAGCTGTCGTTCTTGGTGACGAAGTCGGTTTCGCAATTAACTTCAAGCAGGGCACCCACCGCGCCATCAATGTAGCTGGTGACCACACCCTCGGCGGTGATGCGGCCAGCCGCCTTGCCGGCTTTGCTACCCAGCTTGACACGCAGCAGCTCTTCGGCTTTGGCCATATCGCCCTCAGCCTCGGTCAATGCGCGTTTGCACTCCATCATGGGCGCGTCGGTTTTGCCACGCAGTTCAGCCACCATACTTGCGGTAATTGCAACCATCTTGATTCTCCGTACTCAGTTCAATGATTTTAAAAGGGACTAAAAAAAAGGGGCATAGAAGCCCCCTTTTTTGGGGTCGCAGACAACTCAGGCAGCGGCCTCGTTCACTTCAACAAATTCGTCAGCGCTCTCAGCCACAATCGCCTTGAGCACATCGTCAACCACGTTGGCACGGCCTTCAATGATCGCATCGGCAATGCCACGGGCATACAGGATCACGGCTTTGGAGGAGTCATCGTTACCGGGAATGATGTAGTCAATGCCTTCGGGTGAGTGATTGGTGTCAACCACCGCGATCAGGGGAATGCCGAGTTTTTTGGCTTCAGCAATGGCAATTTTGTGAAAGCCCACGTCGATCACAAAAATAGCATCCGGCAGAACCGTCATGTCCTGAATACCGCCAATGTCTCTTTCCAGCTTCGCGAGTTCGCGGGCAAACATCAACTGCTCTTTTTTGCTCAGACTGTCCAGACCCGCTTCTTGCTGAATCTTCATGTCTTTGAGGCGTTTGATGGAAGTCTTGACGGTCTTGAAGTTGGTCAGCATGCCGCCCAGCCAACGCTGGTCAACATAAGGAACGCCAGCACGCTGGGCTTCCAGAGCCACGGTCTCACGCGCCTGGCGTTTTGTGCCAACCATCAGCACCGTGCCACGCTTGGCGGAGATTTGGCGCGCAAACTTGGCAGCCTCCTGGAACATCGGCAGCGATTTTTCCAGGTTGATAATGTGAATCTTGTTGCGATGGCCGAAAATGTACGGGGCCATCTTGGGGTTCCAGAAGCGGGTCTGGTGACCAAAATGGACACCGGCTTCCAGCATTTCGCGCATGGTAACTGACATATTTAACTCCAAAGGTTAGGTCTAAAATCCAGTTCGTTTTGCAACCCTTGAAGGCACTTGTTAATTTGCCTTTAAGAACCGCAACACCTTGATGAAACTGGTTTGCTGATTTGCTTCGCCAAACAGCCATCCGGCCACTCAGCAAAACCCAAAGACTATAGCACAACTCCCGCAAACTGATGCTTCCAGACCTCCACACGACGCTGCACAAGCTGCGCACCGGCCAGACCCACCCCCTGGCAGAAATTGAGCGGGCCATCGATGCCGCCCAATCAGCGCGCTGCCAGCATGTTTTTCTAGTCCCCATGTTTGACGAGGCCCGCGCCGTTGCGAGCACCCCGGACATCCGGGAAAAACCGCTGGCGGGCCTCGCGGTGTCGATCAAAGACCTGTTCGACGTTGCCGGACAAACCACCAGCGCCGGCTCCATCGCACTCAAAGACGCCCCGCCCGCGACGCATGACAGTGCGGCCGTCGCCCGGCTGCGACGCGCAGGCGCCACGCTCATTGGGCGCACCAACATGACTGAGTTTGCGTTCTCGGGTGTGGGCATCAATCCGCACTTTGGCACCCCGGCCAACGCTTGCTCGCTTGAGGTGCCCCGCATCCCCGGCGGGTCTTCGTCGGGCGCTGCCGTCTCGGTGGCAACCGGTGCCGCGTTTATTGGCCTGGGATCGGACACCGGCGGCTCGATTCGCATACCGGCAGCACTCAACGGCATCGTCGGTTTCAAAAATACCACCCGACTGGTTCCGACCGAGGGCGCGCTGCCCCTGTCCAGCACCCTGGACACCGTCTGCGCGCTCACCCGCTCCGTACCTGACGCGATGCTTGCCCACGAGCTATTGGCCCAGCGCCGGATAACGCGCAGCATGGCGCCGCTTTGCGCCTACCGCCTGGGCGTCGCCAGCACCTTGATGCTTGACGGACTGGACGCCACAGTGTTGCGCGCCTGGCAGCGCACCTTGACCACCCTGCGCGCTGCCGGCGCCCGCATTGACGAACTCGCACTTTCCGAGATCAATGAGCTCCAGCAAATTCAGGCCAGTGGCGGCTTCTCGGCCGCCGAAAGCTACGCCTGGCACCACCCTCTGCTCGAACGCAAAGGGCAAGACTACGACCCGCGTGTCGCCGCGCGCATCCAGCGCGGTGCGACAATGAGCGCTTGCGACTACATAGAGCTGCACGGCAACCGGCGCAGTTGGATAAAAAAAATGGACGCCACCATGCACGGCTTTGATGCTTTTTTGTCGCCCACCGTACCCATCGTGGCGCCACCCATCGCCGAGCTAGCCCCTGGCGCCGAACGCGACGAAGCTTTTTTTCGCGTCAATGCCCTGCTGCTGCGAAACACCAGCGTGATCAACATGCTCGATGGTTGTGCGATCTCCATACCCTGCCATGCGCGCGACGAGTTGCCCGTGGGTTTGATGGTCTGGGCTGGCGCACTACGTGACGACCCGGTGCTCAACATTGCGCTCCAGATCGAGCAGTTGCTGCGCAAATGAAGATTGCAGTCATTGGCGCCGGCATCATCGGCGTCACCACGGCCTACGAGTTGGCCTGTGACGGGCACGAAGTCACCGTGCTGGAGCGACGCGGGGCCGCTGCCGAGGAAGCCAGTTTTGCCAATGCCGGCCTGGTGGCGCCAGGCTACGTCACACCCTGGGCCGCACCCGGTATGCCGACCAAGGTGTTCCGACATTTATTCAGCCGCTACGCACCGGTCAAAGTGGGGCTGCCGCTCTCGGGCCGCGAGTTGGTCTGGATCTGGAAGTGGTTTGGCGCCTGTAAACTTGACACCTATCTGACCAACCGGGCCCACCTGCAACGCCTGGCGTTTT
This sequence comes from Rhodoferax sp., assembly GCA_030682475.1. GTDB lineage: Bacteria > Pseudomonadota > Gammaproteobacteria > Burkholderiales > Burkholderiaceae_C > Rhodoferax. The sequence goes on from JAUXOA010000096.1 coordinate 53,653, forward strand.
ACAGCCGCGAGCGGCTGCACCACATCACAACCGATCTGAAGCTGGAATACGAGCGCAGCAACGGCTACATGGTGCTGCTGCGGTCCGAGCGAGACAGCAAAGGAATGCAGCCTGGTCTGCAGGTGCTGCGCAATGCCGGTGTGACTTTCAAAGAGATCAACCCGGTGCAAGCGCGCCAAATCGAGACTGCACTCAATCCGGACATGGCATTTTTTGGCGCCGTTTATTTGCAAGACGACGAAGTGGGCAACTGCCGCCAGTTTGCCCTGCTGCTGAAAAATGAGGCGCAGCGAATGGGCGTCAACTTTTTGTTCAACACCACCGTCACGCAAGTGGCACCAGGCGCCGGGGTCGCAGTTAGCGTGGCAGGCGAAAACACAGCACGTCAATTCAACGCCGCCGTGATGTGCGCCGGTCTGGATTCGGTTCGGCTGCTTGAACCTTTGGGCCTGAAAATTCCGCTGGCAGCCGTCCACGGCTACTCGGTCAGCGCCACCATTCGGGAGCCGCTCAATGCCCCCCGCAGTGCCGTGATGGACGAGCACTACAAAGTGGCTATTTCACGTCTGGGCAAGCGCGTGCGGGTGGCTGGCAGTGCCGAACTCGGTGGCGCTCCCGACAAAAAACGTGCAAGTTCCCTGCAAACCCTGTACAAAGTATTGCACGACTGGTTTCCCGGCGCGGCCAACCTGTCCAACGGCGTGCAGGAATGGAAAGGCGCGCGCCCCATGCTGCCTGACGGACCGCCGATCCTCGGCGCCAGCAGTATGACAGGACTCTGGCTGAACCTGGGACACGGCTCCAGCGGCTGGGCGCTAAGCTGCGGCTCGGCCCGGGCCCTGGCAGACCTGATCGGTGGTAGAACGTCCGACCTGGATGTCAGCGGATTTGGGACCGGGCGGCTCCGCGCTTAATGTGTTGACACAATGCGATCTTCACAGACAATCAACGCCATGAACCCCGAACTCTTCCAAAAACTGGCCGCTGCGGCTGACGGCATGCCGGCATTTCCCCAAAGCGTCCAGAAAATTCTGGGACTGACCCGGGACATCAACTGCTCACACAAGGACCTGATACAGATCATTGACAAAGATCCGGTGGTCGCGGTCAAGGTCCTGCGGATTGTCAACTCCGCCTACTACGCCCTGACCAAGCCGATCACTTCCATCAACCATGCCGTGGTGTATCTGGGTCTTAACACAATCAAGAATCTGACCTTGAAAATTGCAGCCATCGGCATGTTGCCCACCCACAATGCGGCTGGGTTTGACGGTCCACAGTACCTGTTGCACTCGCTGGCCACTGCCGGTATCGCCAAACAACTGGCACCTCGGGTGGTTGATGCCAACCCGATGGATTGCTTTATCGCCGGTCTGCTGCACGACTATGGCAAAGTCGTGCTTGCGCAGTTCATGCCTGCGGAATTTCGGATAGCCCTGGAGCTCAGTCAAGAGAAAAAAATCTCGCTGCATCTGACGTTGCGCGAGGTCATCGGCATTGACCATACGGTTGTCGGCGCGATGTTGCTGGAAAAGTGGCGCTTTGCGCCCAACCTGGTCGAAACCATCCGGCATCAATACGGGACCGACCTAAAGGACACCGATATGATTGCCTGTGTCTTTGCCGCCAACCAGATCAGTAAAAAACTGGAATTTGGCTTCGGTGGCAATCCTTGGGTTGATGAGCTTCCTCCCACGATTGCCAAACGGCTGGGGGGCACGCTGGACGAAGTGATTGTTTCTTTGGGAGATTTGGTGCCCACGTTTGAGGAAGCCAAGATATTTTCAACAATTTGAGTGCAAGGCATGAGAGTCAAATTTTGGGGTGTGCGCGGTTCGATTGCTTCACCCGGTCCGAACACCGTGCGCTATGGCGGCAACACCACCTGCATCGAAATTCGCACTGACAACAACGAGTTGATCATCCTCGACGCCGGTACCGGCATCTTTCCGCTGTCTCAAACGCTGCTGGCGGAGTTGCCGGTGACCGCCAATGTGCTGATCACCCACTCGCACTGGGACCACATTCAGGGATTACCCTTTTTCATGCCCAATTTCATTGCTGGTAATGTCTTGCGACTGCATGGTGCGTTTGACCCGGTTTCAGGCAAAGGCGTGGAGCAGGTCATGTCGGTGCAACTGCAATACAGCTATTTTCCGGTGCGCGAAGCCGAGATGAAAGCGCGCATTGAATACGTCACGCTCAGCCCTGAACAAAGCGTTCAGATCGGCTCTGCCACGGTCACACCCTGTCTGATGAACCATCCAGTCATTGACTTCGGCTACCGGATTGAAGCCAACGGCAAATCGGTTTTCTTCACCGGTGACCACGAGCCGCCATTGAACATTTACGAGCCCGGTGATAAAGGCTATGCCAAATACCAAACTTTCGTCGATGAGAAAACCGACAGCATCCTGCGTGCCATGCGGGGGGTGGACGTACTGATCGCCGACTGCTCCTACACCGAGCAGGAATACCCGGCCAAAAAGGGTTGGGGCCACGGCACCTTCAACTCCAGCATCCAGTACGCCAAAGACGCCGGCGCCAAGGTGCTGTTTTGTACGCACCACGAACCCACTCGCAGTGACGACGCGCTGGAGGCGGTGTTCCGGCAGGTGCTGGCGGATAAACCCCCGCAAGCCGGTGGCCCCGACTATCGCTTGGCCCGTGAGGGCGAAAGCTACGAGTTTTAGGCCTGTGCTAAAAATTGATTTCCGCTCGCGCCAGGCCTTGTACAGCGTTGACGCAACACGCCGCATCGAACACGCCGCCCAGGCGGCTCTGCCAGCCCACACCCTAATGCAACGCGCCGGGCTGGCCGTGGCCCAACTGGCACTGGCGCTAGCACCCCACGCCCGGCGCATCTGGGTTGCATGCGGCCCCGGCAACAACGGCGGCGACGGGCTGGAAGCCGCCATGCACCTGCAACGCTGGGGCAAACTGCCGATTGTGAGCTGGCTCGGCAGCCCCGACAAAGCGCCCGAAGACGCTGCTGCGTCATACCAGCGTGCAGTAGATGCGGGTGTCACTTTCACCGAGACTCCGCCACACGACTACGACTTGTGCATCGATGCCCTGCTGGGCATGGGTGCCGATAATCGTGCGCCAGAAGGCCGCATGGCAGAGTGGATCAAGCTGATCAACGCGGGCACATCTGAAGTGCTGGCCGTGGATTTACCCACCGGGCTGGATGCCGATACCGGTGTTGTTGCGCAACACAGCGTCAAAGCCCGGCACACCTTGAGCCTGCTCACGCTCAAACCCGGCTTGTTCACAGCCGATGGGCGCGACGCTACAGGAGCCGTGTGGCTGGACGACCTGAATGCCGGTCACAACACCTCTGCCGACCAGGCAGTTGTCGCGCCCATAGCCTGGCTGGCTGGCGCACCGATTGCTGCGGCACGACGCCATGCCTCGCACAAAGGCAGCTACGGCGATGTGGCCGTGGTCGGCGGCGCACCGGGCATGACGGGTGCGGCCCTGCTGGCCGCGTCAGCCGCCCTGCACGCGGGCGCAGGACGGGTCTTTGTCAGCTTGCTCGATGGCGGCAGCATGAGTGTTGATGCGCGCCAGCCCGAACTGATGTTCAGACCGGTCAATGGGCTGGACTTCTCGGCCATGACAGTGGTCTGCGGCTGTGGCGGCGGGGACGCCGTTCGCGGCCCGCTTGCGAGGATATTGTCCACCGCTGCCAACGCTGTTATTGATGCAGATGCTATCAATGTAATAGCGAACGACACCCAACTCCAGACCTTGCTGGCCGCCCGGGCCAAGCGTCCTGCGGCCACCGTACTGACCCCCCATCCGCTGGAAGCCGCTCGCCTGCTGGGCAGCACGGCCACCCAGGTGCAACACGAGCGCCTGGCCGCCGCCAGGCAACTGGCGCAGCGCTTTGGCTGCACGGTGGTGCTCAAAGGCTCGGGCACCGTCATCGCAGCAATCGGGCAAGCGCCGGTCATCAACCCCACCGGCAACGCCAGATTGGCCACGGCCGGTACCGGTGATGTGCTGGCCGGCATGGTGGGGGCCGGACTGGCAGCCGGGTTGCCAGCCTTCCAGGCCGCCTGTGAGGCGGTCTACCGACATGGGCTGGTGGCCGATCACTGGCTCGGCCCGCAAAACTTGACTGCCGACACGCTGAGCCGGTCAACTACCAATTATTGATACTTCCATAAATTATGACAGGCAACTTACTACCGTTCGCCCTGAGCTAGTCGAAGGGCCTGTCCTGAGCTAGTCGAAGGGCTTCGACTAGCTCAGCCCGAACGGTGTGGTGTCATGAATTACGAAAACATCAATAGTCAGTTGAGGACAGAGCTTGCTCTCTTGAATGGTTGAGGACAGAGCTTGCTCGCTGCGCGTAGCTTCGGTCTGTCCCGCAAAGTCTCAGGTTTCGGTCTGTCCCGCAAAATCTCAGGATTCAAGCTTAGCGGCGTGCCTTTCGGCCTTTTTTCTTGGCTGTCGCCTGTTCAACGGTGGACTTCGCAGCCCGGCTCGAAGACTGGAGCGCAGGTACCAAAGGCTCTGCTATTTTTCGTGCCGGGCGTTTCCTGCCCGCGCTGCCCGGCTCATCGTCCAGATCAGCGTGATCGCCGCCTTCACGCAGCGACCCTTTGTCTTTCATGACGCGTGAAACCAGCCCATCCCCTCCTTCTTGAACCAGCCGAAAATCGATTCTGCGACCATCCAGGTCAACCCGGCTGACCTGCACCTGAACCCGGGTGCCAATCGCGTAACGCATACCGGTGCGCTCGCCACGCAGCTCCTGGCGCGCTTCGTCAAAGCGAAAGTACTCGCCGCCCAGCTCGGTGATGTGCACCAGCCCTTCGACATACATGGCGTCCAGGGTAACGAAAATTCCGAAGCTGGTTACTGAACTGACGACACCACCGTACTCTTCCCCAAGGTGCTCGCGCATGTACTTGCACTTGAGCCAGGCTTCGACGTCGCGGCTGGCCTCGTCAGCACGGCGTTCATTGGCGCTGCAATGCATGCCGGCAGCTTGCCAGGCCTGGGTCTCCAGGCTCAATTTCTTCGGCTTTTGCCCCGGTTCAGCTACGCGCGAAGCCAACCCTTTTTCAAGCCGCCTGGCCAGCTTGACGTGGGCTTCGCCCGGCGTCGGCAGAACCGGCAACTGGTATCTGGTCTTGGCCAGAATCGCCTTGATGACACGGTGCACCAGCAGATCCGGGTAACGCCGGATTGGACTGGTGAAATGGGTGTAGGCATCAAACGCCAGGCCGAAGTGGCCCTCATTGAGAGGCGTGTAGATGGCCTGCTGCATCGAGCGCAACAGCATGGAATGAATTTGCGGTGCGTCCGGCCGGTCTTTGGTAGCGGCGGCAATGGCCTGAAATTCGCCTGGCGATGGATCGTCACTGATCGTCAGCCCCAGGCCAGTGACTTTGAGGTAGTTGCGAAGGATTTCTTTTTTCTCGGGGGTGGGGCCCTCATGCACCCGAAACAAACCTGCATGCTTGCTGTGGGCGATAAAATCAGCGCTGCATACGTTGGCCGCCAGCATGGCCTCTTCAATCAGCTTGTGCGCATCATTGCGCGTGCGCGGCACGATTTTCTCGATGTGCCCGTTCTCATTGCAAATGATCTGCGTCTCAACGGTCTCGAAATCCACTGCGCCACGGCGCACGCGCGACTTCAGCAGTGCCTGGTACACATCGTGCAGATTGATCAAATCATTTACCCGATCTTTGCGTTTGAGCGCCTCAGGGCCCCGCGTGTTGGCCAAAATAGCCGCCACCTCGGTGTAGCTGAAGCGGGCGTGGCTCCACATCACTGCCGGGTAAAACTGGTAGGCCGACACCTCGCCGTCCTCGCTCACCACCATGTCGCATACCATGCACAGGCGTTCGACTTCCGGGTTGAGCGAACACAGCCCGTTGGACAGTTTCTCGGGCAGCATTGGAATCACGCGGCGCGGGAAGTAAACGCTGGTGGCACGCTCATAGGCGTCGACGTCAATGCTTGAGCCGGTTTCCACGTAATGGCTGACATCGGCAATGGCCACCAGCAAGCGCCAGCCCTTGACGGCGGCTTTGCCCTTGCCAATTTTTGTCGGCTCGCAATACACCGCATCATCAAAATCGCGGGCATCTTCGCCATCAATCGTCACCAGCGGCACGTCGGTCAAATCAACCCGGTGTTTCTTGTCTTGTGGGCGCACCGTGTCAGGCAAGGTACGGGCCAAGGCAATGCATGCGTCCGAAAACTCATGCGGCACACTGTATTTGCGCACGGCGATTTCGATCTCCATGCCGGGGTCGTCAATCTCGCCCAGTATCTCCTTGACGCGCCCCACCGGCTGGCCGTACAGGGTCGGTGGCTCCGTCAATTCAACCACAACGACCTGGCCCGATTTGGCCGAACCGGTCGCAGCTTTGGGAATCAATACATCCTGCCCGTAGCATTTATCTTCAGGGACGACGATCCAGATGCCACTTTCCTGCAACAGGCGGCCGATGATGGGCCGATTTGAGCGTTCGATAATCTCAAGCACCCGCCCCTCAGGCCGTCCCTTGCGATCACTGCGCACAATGCGGGCCTTGACCCGGTCCTTGTGCAGCACCGCGCGCATTTCGTTGGGTGGCAAATAGATGTCGGATTCACCGTCATCACGGGATACAAACCCATGACCATCACGGTGGCCTTGAACAGTTCCTTCAACTTCATCCAGCAAGCCGCTGGTTTGGCTATTATTTTTGATACAATGCTCCTCTTTCCTGAAATGCCCGGATGGCGGAATTGGTAGACGCGCACGGTTCAGGTCCGTGTGCCGAAAGGTGTGGAGGTTCGAGTCCTCTTCCGGGCACCAATATAAATGAATTCCGGGAATCTTTAATCAAGGTTCCCGGTCTTTTTTTGCAAAGAAGCTGCTGTAAGTCCTTGGACTTCCAGCGGCTTTTTTGTTGTCCTCAAATAGTTCAAGCGCTTCGTTGTCAAAACGGCTGGGCCACCAGATCGTGCCCCTGTGCGCTGACAATGCGGGCCTTGGTGAACTCTCCAACTCTCAAAGTCTTGCTGATTTTCTCGGGCGGCAGCAGCCTCACCACACCATCAATCTCGGGCGCGTCGGCATAGGAGCGGCCAACACCCCCTTTTTTGCCCAAGGCAGGCGCTGCATCCACCAGTACCTGCATGGTGGCGCCCACGCGCTGCTGCAGCTTGGCCGTCGATACCGCCTCGGCGACCGCCATGAAGCGGGCACGCCGTTCTTCCCGCAGTTCTAGCGGCAACATGCCGGGAATGTCGTTGGCAGCAGCGCCCTGCACCGGGCTGTAGGCAAAGCAGCCGACGCGGTCGATTTTGGCTTCCTGCATGAAATCAAGCAGGTGAGTAAACTCCTCTTCAGTCTCACCCGGGAATCCCGCGATGAAAGTACTGCGCACCACAATCTCGGGACAGGCCTCGCGCCAGCGCTGGATGCGTTCCAGATTTTTCTCGCCACTGGCCGGGCGCTTCATGCGCTTGAGCACATCCGGATGGCTGTGCTGGAAAGGTACATCGAGATAAGGCAGTACTTTGCCGCTGGCCATCAAGGGCATCACCTCATCCACACTGGGGTACGGGTAGACGTAATGCAGGCGCACCCAGGCGCCGTAAGGCGCCGCCATGTCGCCCAGCGCCTGCACCAATTCCAGCATGCGGGTCTTGATCGGCTTGCCGTCCCAAAAACCGGTGCGGTACTTGACGTCGACGCCATAAGCAGAGGTATCCTGGCTGATCACCAGCACCTCCTTGACGCCCCCTTCAAACAGGGCGCGCGCTTCATTCAGCACATCACCAATGGGCCGCGACACCAGGTCCCCGCGCATCGACGGGATGATGCAAAACGTGCAGCGGTGATTACAGCCTTCGCTGATCTTGATGTAGGCGTAATGTCGGGGCGTGAGTTTGATGCCAGCCACACCGAACGCATTGGGCACCAGGTCGAGAAAAGGATCGTGTGGCTTGGGCAAATGGGCGTGCACCGCATCCATTACCTCCTGCGTCGCCTGCGGGCCGGTCACGGCCAGCACGCTGGGGTGCATTTTCCTGACCAGGTTGCCACCGTCCTCTGCCGCTTTGGCGCCCAGACAGCCCGTAACGATCACCTTACCATTTTCTGCTAGCGCCTCACCGATAGTGTCCAGACTTTCCTTGATCGCATCATCGATGAAGCCACAGGTGTTGACGATCACCAGATCGGCACCCTGGAACGTTTTGGAGGTTTGATAACCCTCAGCACTTAGTTGCGTGAGGATCAGCTCAGAGTCTGTCAGTGCCTTGGCACAACCGAGGCTGACGAAACCGACTTTGGGTGGATGGTTGTTTTTTGTAATAACTTCGCTCATGTGTCAATTGTCCCAGCATTCGCTCCTGGATCAGCGTTTGATGCCGAAAGCTCCGAGCATCTGGCCGGTCTGTTTTTGCATCTGCTCCTGCATTTGTGTCAACATGTTCTTGGACTGCTCCAGATTACCGCCCATCATGGCCTGTAGCACGGGGGACTGCAGGGCTGCAAATTGCGTCCACATTTCTGGTGACAAGCCCTTGGACTGCTCCCCGAATTTAGTCTGGAAATCCATCAGTGACTGCATGTTTTTCTCCAGATACCCGCCCATGAGCCCCTGCATGGCATGGCCATAGAACCGGATCACGCTGGCCAACACCGGCGCGGTAAACATGGGGGACCCATTGGCCTCTTCTTCAAGCATGATTTGAAGAAGAATGCTGCGGGTCAGGTCTTCACTGGTTTTGACATCGCGTACCACGAAGGACTCACTGTCCATCACCAGGCGCTTGACTTCTGCCAGCGTGATGTAACTCGACGTGTCCGTGTCGTAAAGCCGCCGATTTGGGTATTTTTTGATGACGCGCTGGTTAACTTTTGTGTCAGCGGTTTTCTTGTTTGGCATGGGGACTCCTCTGGCTCAGACCAAGGCTGAATTAACTGTATTGCACTGCAACACATTTTAGGGAGTGTCCCACCACAAGACCTCAAGGTTTACCCTGAGGATGAGTGAAAAAAAGAAAATTTGGTAGGCGCAATTGGACTCGAACCAACGACCCCCACCATGTCAAGGTGGTGCTCTAACCAGCTGAGCTATGCGCCTGAAAACTATCCGAAGCCGCAAAGTATAGCAGCAATCTTTGTGCACTCGGTTCGCGTTGAAAAGGATGTATTTAAAAGAAAAATGAGCTTGAAACGGATGCGCCATAATTGACGTTTACGTTAACGTCAATTGTTTTTTGGAGATCACATGGACATCGCAGGCAAAGTATTCATCGTCACCGGTGGCGCATCGGGTTTGGGCGAAGGCACCGCCCGCATGCTGGCGGCCAAGGGTGGAAAAGTGCTCATCGCCGACATGCAGGCTGAAAAAGGTGAGGCCATTGCGAAGGAAATTGGCGGTGCTTTCGTCAAATGCGATGTAAGCCAGGAGGCCGATGGCCAGGCGGTGGTTGCCAAGGCGGTGTCGATGGGCAAGTTGATGGGTCTGGTCAACTGCGCGGGCATTGCGCCAGCCGAAAAAACGGTGGGCAAGAATGGTGCGCACAACCTGGGTGTGTTCAGCAAATGCATCACCGTCAACCTGATCGGCAGCTTCAACATGATTCGCCTGGCCGCTGACGCCATGTGCAAGAACTCCGCGGAAGCCACCGGTGAGCGCGGCGTGATGATCTCCACCGCGTCCGTGGCGGCCTATGACGGCCAGATTGGCCAGGCCGCCTACAGCGCCTCCAAAGGCGGCATCGTCGGCATGACGCTGCCGATCGCACGCGATCTGGCACGCAACGGCATTCGCAACATGACCATCGCTCCCGGCATTTTCGGCACGCCCATGATGTTCGGTATGCCCAAGGAAGTGCAGGACTCGCTGGCCGCCAGCGTGCCCTTCCCGTCCCGCCTGGGCACGCCACAAGACTACGCCAAACTGGCGCTGCACATTTTTGAGAACGACATGCTCAACGGCGAGGTGATTCGCCTCGACGGTGCCATTCGTCTGGCCCCGCGTTAACACCAAAATACGACTGAAATACCATGGACGCTCCCACCGCAAGGAGCCGTCCATGAAGGTTTGCACACTGTCCCTGCTGGCGGCGCTGCTTGCCGCAGGCTGTGCCAGTCAGGGCGATTTCAAGTACACCATTCCCGAGCAACCGGAAGGCAGCTCCGGCTATGCCGAAAAGCCGGGCTGGGTCACGTCAAAATTTGCCGTCGCCGCAGCTAACCCACTGGCCGCCAATGCGGGCTACCAGGTGCTCAAGGCAGGCGGCACTGCCGTGGATGCCGCCATCGCGGTGCAGATGGTGCTTACGCTGGTCGAACCCCAGTCAAGTGGCATCGGTGGCGGCGCCTTTCTGGTCCACTACAACGGCAAAGATACCGAGGCCTTTGATGGCCGTGAAACCGCCCCGGCAGCCGCAACCGAGACACTTTTTATCGGCATTGACGGAAAACCGATGCCTTTTATCGAGGGCGTCGTGGGTGGCCGCTCGGTCGGCACGCCAGGCACGGTTCGGATGCTGGAGATGGCTCACCAGCAGCACGGCAAGCTGCCCTGGGCCATATTGTTTGAGCCCGCCATTGCGCTGGCCGAAGGTGGCTTCAAAGTCAGCGCCCGCATGAGCACACTGCTGGTCGGCGAACAGCACCTGAAAAAAGACCCGGTGGCTGCCGCCTATTTCTTTGATACCGCCGGCAAGGCGTGGCCCGTTGGGCATTTGTTGAAAAACCCGGAACTGGGCGCCGTTCTCAGGCGCATTGCCAGCGGCGGTGCTCGGGCCTTGATGGAGGATGACATTGCGCAGGCGGTGGTGAACAAGGTTCAAAAACACCCCACGCATCCCGGCCAGTTGTCTCTGAATGACCTGGCCCAATACCAGGCCAAAAAACGTACCCCGCTTTGCTTTGACTACACGGCCCGGACACCCAGGCCCGCAACGTCTGGTCGCAAAGACTACCGGATCTGCGGCATGCCGCCACCCAGTTCAGGCACGATTGCGATTGGGCAGATTCTGGGTATTCTGAACAACACAACCGCCGCTACCCTCGCGCTTGAAGCAGGTGTGGCAGGTTTCACCCCCAGTGCCGACTGGCTGCACCTGTACACCGAAGCCTCGCGGCTGGCCTTTGCCGACCGGGCGCAGTACCTGGCCGATCCGGATTTTGCAAGCGCCCCGGCGGGCGACTGGATGAGTCTGCTGGCACCCGACTATCTGGCCCGGCGCAGTCAGTTGATCGCCACCGGCGCTAACGCCCCCAGCATGAAAACAGCCCAGCCGGGCATGCCTGGCAGCATACAGACCAGCTTCGCACCGATGCCTGAACAGCCTGAATACGGCACCTCGCACATCTCCATCGTCGACGCCTGGGGCAACGCGCTGGCCATGACCAGCACCATTGAAGACGCCTGGGGCGCGCGCCAACTGGTCAACCGCGGTGCCGGGCTCACAGGCGGCTTTTTGCTGAACAACGAACTGACCGACTTCAGTTTTGCCCCGACTGACGCAATCGGCACACCCATCGCCAACCGTGTTCAGGCCGGCAAGCGCCCCCGCTCGTCGATGGCCCCCGTCCTGGTATTTGACAAAGCGACGGATCAGCTCGTGATGAGCGCTGGCAGCCCCGGTGGCGCGCTCATCATTCACTACACGGCCAAGACTCTTTACGGCGTCCTGAACTGGGGGCTGAACACGCAGGAAGCCATCAAGCTGCCCAATTTCGGGTCCCTCAACGGCCCCACCCTGCTGGAAGAAAAACGCTTCCCGCCAGCCACCGTGGAAGCCCTCAAAGCCCGCGGCCATGAGGTACACGAAATCAACATGACCAGCGGCCTGCAAGCCATCCAGCGCACCGCCGCCGGTTTTTTTGGAGGTGCTGATCCCCGGCGTGAGGGTGTGGTGATTGGCGACTGAGCACCGGCCTGATCTTCGGGTTTCTACAATCACCGCATGTCCATTCCCCAAACCTTCATTCAGGAATTGCTGGCACGCGCTGACGTGGTGGAGATCGTGGGCCGCTATGTGCAACTCAAAAAAGGCGGCGCCAATTTCGTGGGTCTGTGCCCTTTTCATGGAGAAAAATCACCTTCATTCTCGGTCAGCCCGGCCAAGCAGTTCTATCACTGCTTTGGCTGCGGCAAGAACGGCAATGCCATCAGTTTTTTGATGGAACATGCGGGCATGACGTTTGTGGAGGCGGTGAAAGACCTGGCCCAGCAATACGGCCTGCAGGTGCCCGAAGATGACGCCAGCCCGCAAGACCGGGCCCGCGCGGCTGAGCAGCGGCAAAAGCAGACCACCTTGAGCGATGTGCTGGAAAAAGCCGGTGATGCCTACAGAAAACATCTGAAAAATTCCCCTAAAGCGGTGGACTATTTCAAGGGTCGCGGCCTGTCGGGTGAAATCGCCAGACAGTTCGGCCTGGGCTACGCGCCCGAGGGCTGGCGCAGTCTGGCCAGCGTTTTTCCGAACTATGACGACCCCTTGCTGGTGGAAAGCGGCCTGGTGATCCTGAACTCGGAAGAAGGCGAGGACGAAAAGCGCTACGACCGCTTTCGCGACCGGGTAATGTTTCCGATCCGCAACGTCAAAGGCGAATGCATTGGCTTTGGTGGCCGGGTGCTCGGGGACGACAAACCCAAGTACCTCAACTCCCCTGAAACACCAGTTTTCAGCAAGGGACGTGAGCTGTACGGCCTGTTTGAAGCCCGTCACGCCTTGCGCGAGCATGGCTATGCCCTGGTAACCGAGGGTTACATGGATGTGGTGGCGCTGGCCCAGCTCGGCTTCCCCAACACGGTGGCCACGCTGGGAACCGCCTGCACGGCAGAGCATGTGCAAAAGCTGTTTCGCTTTACCGATTCAGTGGTGTTCAGCTTCGATGGCGACGCCGCCGGCCGGCGCGCCGCGCGCAAGGCGCTGGACGGCGCCCTGCCCTTTGCCACCGATGTGCGCAGCGTCAAATTTCTGTTTTTGCCAGCCGAGCACGATCCCGACAGCTTCATCCGCGAATTCGGCAAAGAGGCCTTCGCCCGCTATGTGAGCGAAGCCGTCCCGCTGAGCCGCTTTATGATCGACGCCGCGCGTGAGGGCTGCGAGCTGAGCAGCGCCGAAGGCCGCGCCCATCTGGCCAGCAACGCCAAGCCCTTGTGGATGCAACTGCCCGATGGCGCCCTCAAGCGGCAGTTGCTGAGCGAAATTGCCGACCTGGTGCAACTTGCCAGCCGCGAATTGACCGATTTATGGACACCCAGATCCGTGGGCTACCGCGCTAATTCACCCGAAAAGTTGACGCCACGCCCGCGTTGGGGTGGTCGCGCGCTGCCGGCCAGCCGGGCCGATCACGCCACCCGGCTACTGCTGGGCGATATGGCAGCGCTCGAAGTTTTGTCGGCCGAAGACCATAGCATGCTGTGCGAGCTGCCCGCACCGCACGGCCCCCTGTTTGTCTGGCTGGAAAGCCAACTGCATGAACACGGCCCGCAACCCTGGGTGGCTTTACGTGAAGGCCTGCGCGGGTTCGAGGGCGAAGAACTCGCCGTTCGGCTGATGGCGGGTTTTGAGCTGGGTGCCGCCGTTGAGGCCGGTGAATCAATGAGCGAGCTGCGCAACCTGCTCAATCGCATGCTGGTCGAGCGGCTAAAAGTTCAGGAAACCGAGGCCATCCACGCCGCCAAGGCCGATCCAAGCGCCCTGCAGCGCTACCGCGAGCTTCAAGCCCGTCGGCTCAAGCTTGAATCTATCCCTTTGCTGCCTGATTGACACCGTTTGACACGGAAATCAATAAAATTGATTTCCAGTAAATTCGAGGTATAATCCAAGGTTGATTTTCGGCAAGAGCGACAGCAGCACCTCCGGGCCCAGCCAAACGATGACACTGTTCACGACCGGCTACCCTACCGCAAGGACTGCACACCAAATGTTCGCCCTCACATCTTGCCATCGAGGATTTTTTCCTCTGTCACACAAACTGCGCCGGTCGTTTTGGGCGCCTGTTCATTCTGTCTTTTTTTGAAGTTCTGAGGTTTTTACATGCCTGCTCAAAAGTCCAAGAAGCCTGTCCAGTCCGCTGCAAAGCCCGCCACCAAGCTTGCCGCCAAACCGGCTTCCAGGTCCACGCCTGCCAAGGTCGTGGCCACAGTGGCGACCAAGACCACGATCAAGAAGCCCGCTACGAAAGTGAAAACAGTGCCCGCATCCAAGTCTCCCGCCAAAGCGCCAGCCGTTAAATTGAAAAAAGCCACTCCCGCCGCTGTGGTCGCCGACGTTGTTATCAAGAAAAAACCGGGGCGACCACCCAAAGCCGCGTCCGCCGAATCCGGTGCCGCGCCAAAAACCGGGGCCAAGCGTGGCCGCAAACCCAAAAATCCGACCCAGAACGGCATGAGCCTGCCCGTCATTGACGCCGTCCTGGCGGGCGAGCCGGAAGCCGCCGGCGAAAAAGTCAAGCCCCTGCGCATGAAAATCAGCAAGGCCAAAGAGCGCGCGCTGATGAAAGAGTTTGGCCTGGACGAAACGGTGCTGTCCGAAGAAGACATTGTCAAGCGCCGCCTGCGCCTCAAGGCCCTGATCAAGTTGGGCAAGACCCGCGGCTACCTGACGCATGGCGAGATTTCTGACCACCTGCCCGACAAGCTGGTCGATGCCGAAACGCTTGAGGTCGTGATCTCGATGCTCAACGACATGGGCGTGGCGGTGTATGAGCAAACGCCGGACGCCGAAACGCTGCTGCTCAACAACAATGTCCCGACCGCTGCCACCGAAGAAGAAGCCGAGGAAGAAGCTGAGGCTGCGCTTTCCACTGTGGACAGCGAGTTCGGCCGTACCACTGATCCGGTGCGCATGTACATGCGTGAAATGGGCACAGTCGAACTGTTGACGCGCGAAGGCGAAATCGAAATTGCCAAACGCATCGAGGGCGGCTTGATGGCGATGATGGAAGCCATTTCAGTCTCGCCGGCCACCATTTCCGAAATCCTGCGTCTGGGCGAAGAAATTCGGGAAAGCAAGATCGTCATCACCACCGTGGTGGACGGCTTCTCCAACCCGAATGAAGCCGACGACTACGTGGCCGAGGAAGATTTTGACGAGTTCGACGCCGCCGATGACGACGACGGCAAAGGTGGCTCCAAAGCACTGACGAAAAAACTGGAAGAACTCAAACGCGAGGCCATCAGCCGCTTCGACAAACTGCGTGAGCTGTTTGAGAAAGTCCACAAAATCTACGACAAGGAAGGTTACGGCACGCCCAGCTACGTCAAGACGCAAAAACTGTTGAGCGAAGAGCTCATGTCCATCCGTTTTACCGCCAAGGCGATTGAAAAGTTGTGCGACATGGTGCGCGCCCAGGTGGACGACATCCGCAAGAAAGAGCGCGAACTGCGCCGCATCATCGTGGACAAGTGCGGCTACCCGCAAGAGCATTTCATTGCCGACTTCAGCGGCCGCGACAAGCATGGCAACAAAGTGGCCTCCAACCTGCTCAACCAGAAATGGATCGAGAAGCAAGCCGCCGCCGGCAAGCCCTGGAGCGCCATCATGGCGCGCAACATTCCGCCGGTGCAGGACCTGCAACAAAAGCTCGCCGATCTGCAGGCCCGCGTGGTGGTGCCGCTGGACCAGCTCAAGGGCATCAACAAGCGCATGAACGAGGGTGAATTCTCATCGCGCGCCGCCAAGAAAGAAATGATCGAAGCCAACCTGCGGCTGGTGATCTCGATCGCCAAGAAGTACACCAACCGCGGCCTGCAGTTCCTCGACCTGATCCAGGAAGGCAACATCGGCCTGATGAAGGCGGTCGACAAATTCGAATACCGCCGTGGCTACAAGTTCTCGACTTACGCCACCTGGTGGATTCGCCAGGCCATCACGCGAAGTATTGCCGACCAGGCCCGCACCATTCGCATTCCGGTGCACATGATCGAAACCATCAACAAGATGAATCGCATCAGCCGCCAGCACCTGCAGGAGTTTGGCTTTGAGCCCGATGCCAGCGTACTGGCCGAGAGGATGGAGATCCCGGAAGACAAGATTCGCAAGATCATGAAGATTGCGAAAGAGCCGATCTCGATGGAAACGCCGATCGGCGACGACGACGATTCGCACCTGGGCGACTTCATCGAAGACAGTGCCAACACCGCGCCCATGGAAGCGGCGATGCAGGCTGGTCTGCGCGACGTGGTGAAGGACATTCTGGACAGCCTCACGCCGCGCGAAGCCAAGGTGCTGCGCATGCGTTTCGGCATCGAGATGACCAGCGACCACACGCTGGAAGAGGTGGGCAAGCAGTTTGACGTGACGCGCGAGCGCATTCGCCAGATCGAAGCCAAGGCGCTGCGCAAGCTCAAGCACCCGTCGCGCTCCGACAAGTTACGCAGCTTCACCGACAATCTGTAATAACCAAGGGAAAAAGCCCCGTAATTTAATAGATTACGGGGCTTTTTTTCTGGTTTTTTGGACTTTTTGGGAAGTCATAAAACTCATATTTTGGCGGAAACGGAGAGATTCGAACTCTCGAGGAGGCTCAACACCCCCTACTCCCTTAGCAGGGGAGCACCTTCGGCCACTCGGTCACGTTTCCTGAAACTAGTGCTGTGATTATCTCACGACTCAGTCCGGATTTTAGTTCCGCCATAACTTGAGTACAAGTTAGTCTTCACTGAAACTGCGTTTTAGACCAGGGGTAGGTCCAGGTCAAAAGCTTTGTGCAGCGCGCGCACAGCCAGCTCCATGTATTTCTCGTCAATCACCACCGAAGTCTTGATTTCTGAGGTGGAAATCATCTGGATGTTGATGCCCTCTTCGCTGAGCACCCGGAACATTTTGCTGGCCACACCCACATGGCTGCGCATGCCGATGCCGACAATCGACACCTTGCAGATCTTGGTGTCGCCCACCACCTCTTGCGCACCCAGATTTGGGAGCACTTTTTCTCGCAGCAAATCGACTGTTTTGGCGTAATCGCCGCGGTTGACGGTGAAACTGAAGTCAGTCTTGCCATCTTTGCTAATGTTCTGGATGATGACGTCGACTTCAATGTTGGCATCGGCCACGGCACCCAGAATCTGGTAAGCGATGCCGGGCTTGTCGGGCACGCCCAGCACGGAAATTTTGGCTTCATCGCGGTTGAACGCGATGCCGGCAACAATGGCTTGTTCCATGTGTTCGTCTTCCTCAAAAGTGATCAGGGTGCCGGAGGCGGCTTCCTCGTTGATGTCAATGTCCCAGGGGGTGAAGCTGCTCAAAACGCGCAGCTTCACTTTGTATTTGCCGGCAAATTCGACCGAGCGGATTTGCAGCACTTTAGAGCCCATGGAGGCCATCTCCAGCATCTCTTCAAAACTGACGGTCTTCAGGCGGCGGGCTTCCGGCACCACACGCGGGTCGGTGGTGTAGACGCCATCCACATCGGTATAGATCAGGCATTCCTCGGCCTTCATGGCGGCGGCCACGGCCACAGCGGAGGTGTCCGAGCCACCACGTCCCAGAGTGGTGATGTTGCCCAGCTCGTCGAGGCCCTGAAAGCCGGTGACGATGACCACCCGGCCGGCCATCAGATCAGCGCGCACGCGTGCGTCGTCAATCGACTCTATGCGGGCTTTGGTGTAGGCGCTGTTGGTGCGAATAGGCACTTGCCAGCCGGCGTAACTCACCGACTCCATGCCTTCGGCCTGTAGCGCTATCGCCAGCAGGGCGCTGGCTACCTGCTCGCCGGTGGCGGCCAGCATATCGAGCTCACGGTTGTAGGCATCGGTGGGTTTGGACGGGGCCAGCTCTTTGGCAAGACCCAGCAAACGGTTGGTTTCACCGCTCATGGCGGAGGGCACGACCACCATCTGGTGGCCGGCACGCGCCCATTTGGCGACACGTTTGGCAACATGGCGGATGCGCTCGGTCGAGCCCATCGACGTGCCGCCGTATTTATGAACAATCAATGCCATTGGAAGAATTTTTAGAGCAAAACCGCAGGATTGTACCAATGCAGTACGGTACCCCTGCGCTCACAGAAGCCAGTGCCGACCTTGATGCGGATCTGATGCCCACGCGTGGTGCAGACGGCAATCTGGTCCAGCAGCTCGGCCAACTGCGCGGCGCTGGGCACCACGTGAAAAGCGCTGTCCAGCCAGTGCCGCAGCAGATTCGCTTGCCGCGGACGGCTCAAGCGCTGCAGACTGGCAATCACCGGGGGTGCGCCAATCAGCGCCAGGTCCTGCACGGCAAGCTCCAGCAACAGCGCCTGGGCCTGCGCCGCATGCGCGGCACTGCGGGCAAAGGTGTCGCGAAATTGTGGAAAGATCGCCTCCAGTGCCGGCAGCAGCCGCGCGCGAATGCGGTTACGGGTGAACTGCTGATCGACATTGGTCGGGTCATCCATCCAGGCCACGCCACGGCCAGCGAGCCAGGCCCGGATGTCGGACGCCCGCACACGCAGCAGCGGTCGGTGGTAGGTGAGACCCTTTCGCACCCAGCTTGAGGGCATGGCGCTCAAGCCCGGCAGACCACTGCCTCGGCTCAGGGCCAATAAAAGCGTCTCTACCTGATCATCGGCGTGCTGTGCGATTGCTATATTTTTAATAGCTAATTTCTCATACTCCTCAAGCGCTACAGCCCCAAAAGCCATATAACGGGCACGCCGCGCTGCGTCTTCCGGGCTTTGCCCTGGGGCGTGGCGGCCGTCCACCCTTCTCACCGTCAGCGGCACCTGAAGTTGCGCGCAAAACGCCCGGCAATGCCGTTCGAAGTCGTCGGCCGCGGCCTGCACCCCATGGTGAATGTGAACGGCATGCACCTGTCCCGGCCATTTCTCGGCACACGCCAGCAGCAAGGCGGTGGAGTCGGCCCCGCCACTGAAAGCCACCGCCAGCGGCAAGGCGGGCTTGAAGGCAGAAATAGCGTCAGTCAGCGTCGCAGTCACACGCTACCTGCCCACACGCTACTTGGCCGCCGCCTTGGTATCGATGAAGCGGCCATAGCTTTGCAGGCGATCGTAGCGACGGTCCAGCAGCTCTTTGACCTTGAGATCGCTGACCTGACGGAAGGCATCGTGCAGGGCGCGCTTGAGGAAGGCCGCCATCTGTTTGTGATCGCGGTGTGCGCCGCCGACCGGTTCGTTGACGATCTTGTCAATCAGGCCCAGCGCTTTGAGACGGTGCGCCGTAATGCCCAGCGCGTCCGCAGCCTCCTTTGCCTTGTCCGACGTTTTCCAGAGGATCGAGGCGCAGCCTTCGGGACTGATCACCGAATAAATCGAATACTGCAGCATCAGCACCTGGTCGCCAATCGAAATCGCCAGGGCGCCGCCCGAACCGCCCTCGCCGATGATGGTGGTGATGATGGGAACTTCGAGCTGCGCCATCTCGAAGATGTTGCGGCCGATGGCCTCCGACTGACCCCGTTCTTCGGCATCAATGCCGGGGTAGGCACCGGGCGTGTCGACAAAGGTGAAGACCGGCAGCTTGAATTTTTCAGCGGTTTTCATGAGTCGCAAGGCCTTGCGATAACCCTCGGGTTTGCTCATGCCGAAGTTGCGCAGGCCACGCTCTTTGGTATCGCGTCCTTTTTGCTGACCCAGCACCATGCAGGGTGTGCCATTGAAACGCGCCAGGCCGCCCACAATGCTGAGGTCATCGGCAAAATGCCGGTCACCGTGCAACTCCACAAAATGAGTGAATATCTCACCGATGTAATCCAGCGTGTAGGGGCGCTCGGCGTGACGGGCAATTTTAGTGATTTTCCAGGGCGTCAGATCACTGTAAATATCTTTGGTAAGCTGCTGGCTTTTCTTGGCCAACTGATCAATTTCGGCAGAAATATCAACCGCTGATTCGGTCTGCACGTAGCGCAACTCTTCAATTTTGTTTTCGAGTTCGGCAATCGGGTGCTCGAAATCGAGGAATGTTTTTTTAGCCACAACATCTTCCTATATGGTTGGGGACAGAGCTTGTTCGCTTCGCGTAACTGCGGTCTGTCCCACAAGGTCTCAATATTCCACCGGCAGCGGATCAAGCGAGCGCCAAATATACCAAGTTGCCACACTGCAATAAGGTGCCCAGGCAGCGGCCACTTCGCGGGCATCACTGCGGCTGACCACGTCGCCCGAAAAATAACTCTTACTGATGCCATTGAGCAGACCCACGTCATCCAGCGGCAACACATTGGGGCGCATCAGGTGAAAGATCAAAAACATCTCGGCGGTCCAGCGGCCAATGCCGCGAATAGCGATCAATTGGGCAATGATAGCCTCATCGTCCATCGCCTCCCAAGACTTGACGTGCACCGTACCGCCGTCAAAGTGCAAGGCCAGATCCACCAGATACTCGACCTTGCGCGTGCTCAAACCGGCCGCGCGCATGTCGTCCACCTTGAGCTTGAGAACATTACCGGCCGTGATCTTTTTGGGCAGCAGCGCAAAGCGGTCCCACACGGTCTGGGCCGCCTTGACCGAAATCTGCTGCCCCACAATGCTGCGCGCCAGCGTGACAAAAGCGTCGCCCCGGGTTTGCAGGCAGGTGTCACCAAACTGCGGGATGAGCCGTTTCATCACCCGGTCTTTTTTCATCAAGTGTTTGCAGGCGTCTTCCCAGTAGGGTGGTGTTGCGACCACAGTCGCTATTTTTGTGGCAATTGGCATCGCTCTACTTTCGGGGGCCGGAGGTCAAGATGACCGCTAAACAAATCATGGCGCAACCTCCCAGGTGGTGCCGGTGGGGGAATCCTTGAGGACAATACCTTTGGCCAGGAGGTTCTGGCGAATGCGGTCGGCCTCGGCAAAGTTCTTGGCGGTTTTGGCTGCCGCACGTTGCCCAATGAATGCGCCAATCGTCGCCTCATCGAGCGTGGCACCGGCCTGCAAAAACACCTTAGGGTCCCCTTGCAGCAGGCCAATGCAGCCCCCCAGCGCCTTGAGCAAGCCGGCCAATTCAGCAGAGCGGGTCTTGTTGACTTCGGTGGCCAGTTCGAACAACACCGCCACCGCCTCAGGCGTACCAAAGTCTTCATCCATTGCCGTCTTGAAACGCGCGGCAAAGGGCTGGGTCCAGTCGATACTGACCGATGTCGGTGCCACCAGGTCGAGTGCGGTGTAGAGGCGCTTGAGTGAGTTGCGTGCATCGTCCAGATGCACATCACTGTAATTCAGGGCAGTTCGGTAATGTGTGCGAACCAGGAAAAACCGCACCGTCTCGGCGTCGTATTGGGCCAGCACTTCGCGGATCGTGAAAAAGTTGCCTAAACTCTTGGACATCTTTTCGTTGTCCAGTTGAACCATGCCGTTGTGCATCCAAAGGCTGGCCAGGGGTTTTCCGGTGACACCTTCGCTCTGCGCAATCTCATTTTCGTGGTGGGGAAACTGTAGGTCCACGCCACCGCCATGGATGTCAAAGGTTTCGCCTAGAGTTTGGCAACTCATGGCCGAGCATTCAATATGCCAGCCAGGGCGACCTGTGCCATACGGATACCCCCAAGCTGCACTGTCCCATTTGGCATCGTCTGGCTCGGTTTGCTTGGCAGACTTCCACAACACAAAATCGAGCGGGTCGTCTTTGCCATCGAGCACAGCCACGCGCTCGCCCGCGCGCAAATCATCCAGCGACTTGCCTGACAACTTGCCATAGCCTGGGAACTTGCGTACCGCAAAGTTCACATCACCGCTCGGCGACTTGTAAGCCAGGCCTTTGGCTTCGAGCTGGCTGATCAGGCCCAGCATTTGTGGCACGTAGTCCGTCGCGCGCGGCTCCAGCGAGGGCGGCTCGATACCCAGCTTGCCAACATCCAGACGCATGGCCTCAATCATCTCGTCCGTCAGCGCGCGAATGGTGATACCACGCTCCACGGCCCGTTTGATGATCTTGTCATCAATATCGGTGATGTTGCGCACGTAGGTCACCCGGTAGCCGCTGCTTTTGAGCCAACGCTGCACCACATCAAAAGCCATCATCATGCGGGCATGTCCAAGATGGCACAAGTCGTAGATTGTCATGCCGCAGACGTACATCCGCACGTGGCCGGGCTCCAGCGGTGACAAGGGTTCCAGTGCACGCGACAGCGTGTTGTAAATGCGCAAACTCATGGGTGTTTCGAACGGCGGCCTCTGGCTATTCAACCGGCTGGTGTCCTCGGCAAAGACTGCTAATGGGTGGGTAATTATGAGAGCTCTGAAAAGCACCCTCTGGGCTACAATTGAGCCCAGTATAAAGCCCTGCCAACCAGTCTCCTGCGGTGGGCGTTCACTCTGTAAGAATCAAAAGCCTCCATGAAGCACGCCCGCTTTAACATTTTCACCACCCTTCGCCTGCTGACTCTGGCGGCCGCCTGCACAACGACAACAGCTCACGCAGACGAGTATGGCGATGTCAATGAGTTGCTGCGCGTCGGCAAGCTGAATGAGGCCATGACCAAGGCCGAAAGCTTCCTTGCCGCCAAGCCAAGCGACCCGCAGATGCGCTTTCTTAAGGGCATGATTCAACGCAACTCAGGCAACCAGTTTGATGCCATCACAACCTTCACCAAGTTGACGCAAGACTACCCCGAGTTGCCCGAGCCCTACAACAACCTGGCCGTGCTCTACGCTGGGCAGAGCCAGTTTGACAAGGCGCGCGCGACACTGGAGATGGCCATTCGCACCAACCCGAGCTACGCGACGGCGCACGAGAACCTCGGCGACGTGTACGCCAGACTCGCCAGCGAGGCCTACAACAAGGCGCTGCAACTGGACAACACCAACACCACCGTGCAGCCCAAGCTGGCCCTCATTCGCGAATTGTTCCGGCCCAGCATCATGGCCCAGCGTCCCGCTGGGGTCGCCAGTCCCCCACAGCCGACTGCAAGCCCCTTGAAGACCCCTTGAGTGCGCGTCCGATGCCAGCGCAAGATGCACCAGGGCGATCGGTGAATGATATTTTTATAGGAGTGATTGAATGAAGTTTAGAAGTTTTTCGGCTTTAGCCACCGCATTGATTGCGGTAGCCACCCTGTTTTCTGTAGCGCAAAACGCACTGGCGCAGGAGGCGCCCCGGGTCAAATTTGCCACCACCGCAGGCGACTTTGTGGTCGAGGTCTACCCTGACAAGGCCCCCAAGACGGTGGAAAACTTTTTGCAGTACGTTAAAGACAAGCACTACGACGGCACCGTCTTCCACCGCGTGATCGAGAGCTTCATGGTGCAGGGTGGCGGCTTTGATGCGAAATACGCTGAGAAAAAAACCCGTGCCCCCGTCGCACACGAAGGCCGCGAAGCGCTGGCCCAAGGCGGCCCGAAAAACGTGAGCGGCACGCTGGCCATGGCCCGCACCAGCGACCCGCACTCGGCCACCGCGCAGTTTTTCATCAATGTCAAGGACAACGCGTTTCTGGACCCCACGGTGCAAAATTTTGGCTACACCGTATTTGGCAAGGTTGTCAGCGGCATGGAGGTGGTTCAAAAAATCAGGACAACAGCCACCGGCCCCGGCGGCCCTTTCCCATCCGACGTTCCCAAGACCCCCATTTTTATCAACTCTGCAACCCTGGTGAAATAAATTATGAGCAACCCGCAAGTCGAACTCCACATTGCCAACTACGGCGTCATCACGCTTGAACTCGATCAGGACAAAGCACCCAAATCGGTCGCCAACTTCTTGAGCTACGTGAACAAGGGCCACTACAACAACACCATTTTTCACCGCGTCATTCCCGGCTTCATGGTGCAGGGCGGCGGCATGGAGCCGGGCATGAAAGAAAAGCGGGGTGACAAGTCGATCGACAACGAAGCCAACAACGGCCTGAAAAATCTCAACTACACCGTGGCCATGGCGCGCACCAGCGACCCGCATTCGGCCACTGCGCAGTTTTTCATCAATGTGGCGGACAACGCCTTTCTCAATCACACCGCCATCTCGGCCCAGGGCTGGGGTTACGCCGTGTTTGGCAAAGTGGTGGCAGGCACTGAGGTGGTCGACAAGATCAAGGCCGTCAAGACCGCTCGCCGGGGTCACCACGATGATGTGCCGGTTGAAGACGTGGTCATGGAAAAGGCCGTGGCACTAGGATGAACCCGCCCGCAGTACCCCGGGTCGCGGCGCACGCAGTTGCTCCGCCCTGGCCGGCACTGCAAGCACCACCCCATTGGCGCCATGTTGACTTCATCGCCGATCTGCATTTGCAGAGCGGCGACCAGGCCACCTTTCGTGCCTGGCAGGACTACATGCAGGGCACACCGGCCGATGCCGTGTTCATCCTGGGCGATTTGTTCGAAGTCTGGGTTGGTGACGACGTGATCGATGATGACCGTGTGAGTGGCCCCGGGCCAGCGCCGGACTTTGAAGCCCGCTGTGCTCAGGTTCTCCTGGCTGCCTCCCGGCGTCTGGCCATTTTTTTCATGCACGGCAACCGTGACTTCCTGCTGGGTCCGGCGTTCGCCAAGGCCTGCTGCATGACCCTGCTGGACGACCCGAGTGTGCTGGACTTTGCCGGGCAACGCTGGCTGCTCTCGCATGGCGACGCCTTGTGCCTGAAGGATACCGACTACATGCAATTTCGGGCCCAGGTACGCAGCCCGTCATGGCAGCAGGATTTTTTGGGCCAGCCGCTGGCCCAGCGCCAGGCAGTAGCGCGTGCGCTGCGCACGCAAAGCGAAACGCGCAAACGCAGCGGCGTGGCGTACGCCGACGTTGACACCGAGGCGGCCTGCAACTGGCTGCACACGGCCCGAGCCAGCACCTTGATTCACGGTCACACCCACAAACCGGCCGACCATGACCTGGCACAGGGTCTGCGCCGCATCGTCCTGAGCGACTGGGACGCTACCGCCACGCCACCGCGCGCCGAAATCTTGCGTCTAGGCAGAGACTTGTCACATCAGGAAAAAGGCAGCAAGGTGCACCGTATCACGGCCGCTGTCGCAGCCTGGAGCGATACGTAACCAGCCGGCCTGGAGCCAGATTAAAGATTGACCTCGTCGATTTGCGAGGGATCCAAAAACTGCTCGGCATAGCGCTTGTAGACTCCTTTTTGTAGAAAAATATCGAACAGGTCCGGATCAATATGACCGTTGGCCTTGAACTTGTTCATGATGCCCACGGCCTGCGACAGCTTCATGCCAAGCTTGTAGGGACGGTCGGACGCCGTCAGGGCCTCAAAAATGTCTGCAATGCCCATGATACGGGCCTGTACCGACATCTGGTCGCGCGTCAAACCCTTTGGGTAGCCTTTGCCGTCCATGCGCTCGTGGTGGCCGCCCGCATACTCCGGCACATTCTTAAGGTGCCTGGGCCAGGGCAGTTGTTCCAGCATCTTGATGGTGGCCACGATGTGGTAATTGATCGTATCGCGCTCAGCCACAGTCAGCGTGCCGGCCCGAATGGTCAGGTTTTCAATTTCGTCCGCGGTGAGGAATTTTGTTTCAACGCCGTCCACATTACGCCAGACCCGCGTGCTGCCAATCTGGCGCACGCGCTGCATGGCACTTTCTTTCATGACTTCCGCGCCGACATTTGACGCCCGAAGGAAGTCGCGGTCGGCTTCGAGTGACTCAATCCCGGCCTGACAAGTCGCCATGATCCCAGCTTCAGCCTGCGGATTCAGACACGGTCGCAAGACCAGTTGCTGACGCAGGGCGTCGAGTTCAGCATCCCGCTTGAGTACCTCAAAGCGAGTGTCAATAAGATCGACACGGTCAAACAGGGTTTGCAGTTTGGTGGCCTTGTCCACCACATGAACCGGCGTGGTGATCTTGCCGCAATCATGCAGCATGCCGGCAATCTTGAGCTCGTAACGATCGCGTTCGTCCATGGTGAACGACGCCAGTGGGCCTTCGCTTGTTTCGGCCACGGCTTCGGCCAGCAGCATGGTAAGCGCTGGTACGCGTTGGCAATGACCCCCGGTATAGGGCGATTTTTCGTCAATGGCCCAGTTGATCAGGTTGATGAAGGATTCGAACAATTCTTCAAGCTGCGTCATCAACAAACGGTTGTTCAGGGCAATGGCCGCCTGCGAGGCCAGCGACTCCACCAGGCTTTGATCGGCCGATGAAAAAACAACTACCTGTTGGGTACCCGGCGCTTGCGCGTTGATGAGCTGCAGCACGCCGATCACCTCGTCCTCGTGATTTTTCATCGGCACGGCCAGAAATGATTGCGAGCGATAGCCGGTGAGCTGATCAAAGTGGCGCGTGCCGGAGAAGTCGAAATTGGGCTCGGTGTAGGCGTCTGCAATATTGACGGTTTGGCTGTGAATAGCCGCATAGGCTGCCACCAGCGAGTCATTGGGCTTTCCGGCCTCATCGCGCAGTGGCAGGTCAGAAAAACTGATGGCATGGCCCGACGTGCCGCCCATGGCGATGTGCAGCGAGTCGGTGCGCAAAATTTCGAAACGAAGGGTTTGACCGTCCTCCATCATCCGGTACAGCGTACCGCCATCGGCATTCGTGATGACTTTGGCTGCCAGTAGAATTTGCTCCAGAAGACGCGTGATATTGCGCTCTTTGGAGAGCGAGGCACCTACGTCGTTGAGCTGTTCAAGACGCTTGAGCAAGTCGTCAACAGAATCCATCATCGTTTCCTTACAAATATGTTTGCGGGACAGACCGAACCCTGATACTTTGCGGGACAGACCGCAGTTACACGAAGTGAACAAGCTCTGTCCTCAACATTTCAGGGTAACCAGCTCTGTCCCCAACTAATCAGACTTTAGCAAGATCTTCAGTACATTTTGTAAACGGCGCGCGAGGCCAGCATCAAAACCGCTGGCCAACACGCTGGCGGCATCCTGTCCCCAGGTTTGCTCTGGCGTCGGATCATTGCGTTTGGTCAGCAACTGCAATTGCAGAGCACGGCGTGCGTTCAGATGTTCAGCCGGTGTGGGCACCTCAGAAGCCATCTCCAAACGCAGCAGGGCGACACTGGCATCACCCGCCGACGCCTGCGCCAGTGCTTTGCTCCAGGCACTGCGGCTGGCTGCCGTGACGCGGCTGCCCAGTTCCTGCGCAGTGGGCAACTGGGCGGCGTTGCGCTGCTCCCAGGCGGCCAGCACTTGGGTCAGCGCTTCGCCGTGCGCCTGCGCTGCGAGTTTTCGCAAAGCAAACTGGGCGTGTTCCAAGGCGTCGCGCTGCGCGCGAAATGCGGTGTCCCCCAAACGCGGGGCGTCAGCCCAGGGCGCTGATGGACCATCGCGGCTATCACGTCGTGGCGCCCGATCATCCGGGCGGCCTGCAAAATTGACATCACGCGGGCCTCGACTGTTGTCTCTTGCGCCGTCTCTGCCGCCTTCTTTGCGGTCACCAAACTTGCCACCTCGCCCTGGGGGCGCGGGTTCAGTCTTTTTCATGCCTGGGCGGTCATCGCCACGCACGGCTACAACTCGCTTGGGGGCGGCTTTGGATGGCGCCACGGGTTCTATCGGTGCCACCGGTTCTGCTGGCTCAGCCGCTTCAACCGGCGCATCCACCTCTACCGTATCGGACACTTGTAACGACGTTACAGTTTCAGTAGCAGCTTGCGTAGATTCCTCAGGGGTTGAAGCCTCTTTTGATGCATCATTCTGAACAACTTCATGTACCGCCGCTTTGGCCAGAGCCTGGCCGCGCAAGGCGGCTTCTAGCGCATTCATGGCGCCGCGAATGTCTTGGGCATCGCCTGCCGCATTGGCTGCTTGCAGCGCCTTGGCCGCATCCAGCACCATGCGGTCCCGCTCGCCCAAGGCCGCGTCAAAGCGCTCGCGTTCCGCCGTCTTGCGGTTAAAGGCATCGTCAATCGGTTTACGGAAAGCATCCCACAGCTTTTGTTCCTGGCGGCGCTCCATAGGTACCCCATGGGCCTCGGCCTGCCAGCGTTGCTGCAAGGCCTTGACCACGTCGATGCGCAGCTCGGGCGCTGCACCCAGCACTTTTGCCTCTTCAATCATGGCCAGGCGCAGCGCCAGGCTGCACTTTTGCAAGGCCTCCAGCGGCGCGGCAGCGGCATTAATGGCGACCTTCCACAACGGCTGCAACTCAGCAAAAGCCTTCTCACCCACGTGGCCGCCATCGCGCCAACGATCGCCAAACTGGTGCAGCAAGCGGTTGAAACCTTTCCAGTCGTCGTCCAGCGCCACGGGGTTGGCGCCAGCCCAGGCATTGACTTCTTCAATCAATGCCAGGCGCTGCGCCCGGTGCTCGGCCGACTCGGCCTTGACTTTCTCCAGCCACACCTCCACCACCCTATGGGCTTCGTTGCAAGCCTCATCAAACCGTTTCCACAAACCATGATTGGGCACACCACCCTGATCAGTCTGCTTCCACTGTTCGCGCAGCGCCCGCAGGCTTTCCTGCATCTTGCGCCCACCCATGGCCTGGCCTTCGGGGCGATTCAGCAAGCCTTCGGCTTTGGCAACCAGTTCTACGCGCAACTGGTCGGCACGCCAACGCTGCCAGCCTTCCAGTTCACCCGCCGCAGCCAACGCGGCATGGGCCTGGTTCTCCAGTTTGTCGTCGATGATCTTGCCGTATTCCTTGAGTGCGTTGCGCAAGGCAGCGGCAGCACCGGCACTGGCTTTGCCATGTCCTTCAGCAATTTCTTGCTCTAATTTTAATAGCGAATCACTCACTATCGTGAAGGCTTGAGCCCGGATTTCAGGGTCAATCCTGGGTTTTTTCGGCTTGTTGACCAACTCTGCCGGCACGCCCCGCGCCGCGCGCAGTTCATCGGCCCACACCGGCACTGACGGCAGGGCCGCAGCGGAGTCACCGGCCGCTGCAGAAGCTTGCGCCAAAGCACTCTTGAAAGCCTCCCACACCACCAGCAACTGGCCGCGCGAGGCCTCCAGCAGCGGCGGAAACTTGGCTTCAACGCTGGGCCAGTTGGCATCATTCAACAGGGAAGTAGCCTGCGCCTGCCAGTGGTCCACATCGGCATGCAAAGCATCCACCAGCGCCTGCGCATCGCGCCACGACTTGGTGGACAGCACTTCAATCCGCTGGGCCAGCAACACAGCGGCTTCACGCTGCACCTGCACCCGGTGCTGCAAGTCTTCAATCACTTTCACCCGGTCGCTGAGTTGGCCCTTGAGCGTGGCCAGTGGCTCCCGGCTCAAGGGGGCACCCGCCTTGGCGGCATCACGCTGCCAGGCCAGGGCATCGGCGATGTTGAGTTTGGCCACGGCCAACAGAGCTTGTGCCTTGTCGGCCCATTCCTGCGCAATCGACTCCTGATTCTTGCTGCGTTTGATTTCGTCGAGCTTTTCGCGCAGCAGTTTGGCCGCGCCTTTGTCTTTTCCACTGAGCTCCTTGAACACGGCCTGCATTTGTTCAGGACTTGGCGTGCCAGCCAACCAGTCACGGACTCGCGAGGTACGCTCACCCGAGGTTTGGGCAGAAAATGCGCCACCAGTCAGCGCGTCCAGCGGATGGGGTTCGTTTGTTTTGGCTGGAATTTGTGTCACTTCGGGGGCTTCAGCAGTTTGATGGGGGGCAGAGAAAGGGAACATGAATCGCGCAAACAAGGAGGAGAATCCCGACCGGATGACGAACGGGGCTGAGCCGCTATTTTAGTTCCGACATAACTTGAGTACAAGTTAGTCTTCTCTGAAACTGCGTTTCGCCGTTATTTACCCTGTCTGGCAAAAAGTCTGGGGGATGCTTGAATTTAGCCCATAAGAAAGCCCGGTCGCTTGGCTCGAAGCCAGTTCGCCGGGCTTGACGGCTGACACAAGGTCCATGCCGTCAGGGCTTGCCCAATGGGAGGTTAAGTCCCAAAGTGCTGGGGGCAAAAGATTGCCCCCACGAATCGCCGGGGCCGCTTCATCACTGCTACCCTAGGGTAGGGACTGGCTACTGCCGACTTGCTGCCTGTCATATGACAAGCCTGTTCAGTGTAGGCAAGCGCTTCAGCAAATTCAAATTGAATTTTCAATCGGGAAGCAACAATTGATTGACTAAAGACGAGCGAGTGGGGGTCGGCAGCTTGCTGTGCAGATTCGATTAAGGCCTCATTCCCTTTGCTAATCAGATCAAATTTAGAATAACAAGTCTATTTGTTATGATTGACTTGATATAACCAGTCCACCTAAAATCCGCCCATCCCAGCACAAGCACAGGGATAATCCGAACCCGCTGCCGAACCCGGCATATTCAAATCTCTGCACAACGCGCATGAAAGACAACGCAGGATATTGTTAGCGTACCAACCCAAACGAGGTGCCGCGAGTGTTGCCCTGCATGCAGTGCAACACCTCAGGCCCGCGCGAACGAAGGAAGAGCTATGACAGCTTCACAAAAATTCACCCGGGGCCTGCGAACTTTCGCATCCGACATTGCCCAGGGCTTCTTTGAAATCACACACAACGGTTTTGCCCTGGTCGGGCTGGCTGTCATGTTTGTCGTCATCACGTTGACGGCCCGCCCCGAACTGCGTCAGGTTGGCGAGGTCAAACTTTTCAGTTGGCTGCAAACCCGCCAGGTCGAAGTGACCGGTATGCAAAGCGAAATCGGCGCCATCGACCGTGCCACAGCAAGCAACCCGCAAGATTTACCCAAACAACAGGCCGCAGTAGCCTATTGGTTGAGCAAAAAGTACCGGGTTGCACCCGAGCCATTAAGCGCCCTGGTGGCTGAAGCCTACGAGATTGGCATTCGCACCAAGCTTGACCCCACCCTGATACTGGCGGTGATGGCTGTGGAATCCGGGTTCAATCCGTTTGCCCAAAGCCCTGTGGGCGCCCAGGGCCTGATGCAGGTCATGACCAAGATCCACAGCGACAAATATGAGAACTTTGGCGGCAAGCTGGCCGCCTTTGATCCACTGACAAACCTGCGGGTGGGCGTCAAGGTGCTACAGGAATGCATCGCCCGTGCCGGCTCCATCGAGGGTGGCCTGCGGTATTACGTGGGTGCCGCCAATATAGAAGACGATGGCGGTTATGCGGGCAAGGTGATGGCAGAGCATGCCCGCCTGCAATTCGTGGCAAAGGGCCGCACCGTGCCGCTGACCGCACCCCGAAGTATTCCGGTGCTAGACCCGGCCAAGCCGGATAACAGCCCTGATAAAGTTGCCGTCCTGATCAATTCCTGATTTCCAGGCCCATCGTCTTCAAGAACCACCATGTACGACCGCAACATCCTCATCGAACAAACCGATCCCGAAATTTTTGCCGCCATCCAGGCTGAAAACGCCCGCCAGGAGCAGCACATCGAGCTGATCGCCAGCGAAAACTACGCCTCGCCCGCCGTCATGGCCGCGCAAGGCACGCAACTCACCAACAAATACGCCGAGGGCTACCCCGGCCGCCGCTACTACGGTGGCTGCGAATTTGTGGACATCGCCGAGCAACTGGCGATCGACCGCGTCAAGCAGATTTTCGACGCCGATTGCGCCAACGTGCAGCCGCACTGCGGCGCATCGGCCAATGAAGCCGTGTTCCTTGCCTTTCTGAAACCCGGCGACACCATCATGGGCATGAGCCTGGCCGAAGGCGGCCACCTGACGCACGGCATGGCACTCAACATGAGTGGCAAGTGGTTCAAGGTCGTCAGCTACGGTCTGAACGACAAGGAAGAGATCGACTACGACGCCATGGAGCGCAAGGCCCATGAGGCCAAACCCAAGCTCATCATCGCCGGCGCCTCGGCCTACAGCCTGCGCATCGACTTCGAGCGCTTTGCCAAAGTGGCCAAAGATGTCGGCGCCATCTTTATGGTCGACATGGCCCACTACGCCGGCCTGATTGCCGCCGGTGTCTACCCCAACCCGGTGCCGCACGCCGACGTGGTGACCTCCACTACCCACAAGAGCCTGCGCGGCCCGCGTGGCGGCATTATCTTGATGAAATCACAACACGAGAAAGCCATCAACAGTGCCATTTTTCCCGGCCTGCAGGGCGGCCCGCTGATGCACGTGATTGCAGCCAAAGCGGTAGCCTTCAAGGAAGCGCTGGCGCCGGAATTCAAGGCTTACCAGCAACAGGTGCTGACAAACGCCCAGATCGTGGCCGAAACGCTCACCGGTCGTGGCCTGCGCATCGTCAGCGGCCGCACCGAAAGCCACCTCATGCTGGTGGACCTGCGGGCCAAGGGCATCACCGGCAAAGAGGCCGAAGCGGTGCTGGGTGCCGCTCACATGACCATCAACAAAAACGCCATCCCCAACGATCCGGAAAAGCCGATGGTGACCAGCGGTGTACGCATCGGCACACCGGCCCTCACCACCCGCGGTTTCAAGGACGAAGAAGCCCGCCTGACAGCCCACCTGATCGCCGATGTGCTGGACAACCCGCGCGATCCGGCCAACATCGAAGCCGTGCGCGCCAAGGTCAACGCGCTGACGGCACGCTTCCCGGTTTATCGCTGATCCACCCATCCGTTCGGACTGAGCCTGTCGAAGTCCTGGGATATAAAACGCCATGAAATGCCCGTTTTGCAGTCACTCCGAAACCCAGGTGATAGAAACCCGGATTTCTGAAGACGGGGATTTCATTCGCCGCAGACGCCAATGTGCTTCGTGTGAAAAACGTTTCACTACCTACGAACGTCCGGACATCAACTTTCCGGCCATCGTCAAAAAAGATGGTCGACGCATCGAGTACGAACGCGCCAAACTGCTGGCCTCCATGAAACTGGCCTTGCGCAAACGCCCCGTCAGCACGGAGCAGGTGGACGGCGCCGTTGAGCGCATTGAAGAAAAGCTACTCAACTTGGGCCTGCGTGAAGTCCTCTCCACCCGCATCGGCGAGCTGGTCATGCGTGAGCTCAAAAAGCTCGACAAAGTGGCCTACGTGCGCTTTGCCAGTGTTTATCGGAGCTTTGAGGATATTGATGAGTTCAAGACACTGGTGGATGAAGTGCGGCGCTGACTGGGGCTGCCTGATCTAAACGCAACTGGCGACCGCAACCTTCTGCACCCGGGCACGGCCCGCGCTGTTGATGACGATGTCCCTGGCCTCGCCACCCGACGCCGATTGCCGGCACAAGGTCAACGTGCCCGCCTGGAAAGCCCCCGAAACAAGGTGGGTGCCGCCGGTGGCACCGAATGACACGTACTTGGCGACATTCTGATTCCCGACCAGGCGAAAACTCGTCGGCAGGGCGGGCACCTGATGCACCACCACCTCCGCGTCGTCCTTTGCGGCATTGTTGTTGGCGTCGTGGAAGATGATCCAGCCCTGCTGCCAGCCGCCGGACGCGGCGCAGGTCGCACCATCGGCGGAGTTGCACAGGGTCACCCGGCTGTTGCGCTTGATCGCCTCGCTGCGCGCCAGGTGCAGCGAGGCGAGATAGAGATTGGCCTGCGAGCTCAACCGCATCGAGTCGGCGACAGTGGCCGCCCAGGGCGCAGCCGTGCCAAGCAAGATGCCCAGGATGGCGATCACCACCAGCAACTCGACCAAGGTGAACCCTTGCATCGAGCGCTGGCCCGAACAAAGTCGAACACGCAGTTCCGGGCGAGCGGCGGTGGGTTGGGTTGGCTGTGTCACCACAGGGCCGAATATAGCAAGAAAAAATTGGTTCCACGTCCTCAGATTGGAGGGAAAAAGTTTCTGCCCGGTAGGCAGAGCGAGGCCGATTCGGCCACCGGCCTCAGGCGCAGATGCCGGTGCGGGTTGTGTTCACCGACGTGCGGCCGGTGGCGCTGATCTTGATCTCCCTTTCCTGGCTGCCCGCGGAAGGTGTGGAACGACAAAGCTTCAGCGTTGCCGAGGTCACACCGGCACCTATTGGCTGGAAGGCAACACTGTAAACGTCTCCGGTCAGCAGGTAACCCGCCGCCAGCGCCTGCTGGTACTGGACCACCGTGGTTCCACTTAAAACAATCCAGCCCTGCTGCCAGCCACCGGTAGCGGCGCACGCCGTACCATTGGCCGATCGGCACAGCGTGACCACGGCGTTGCGCTTGATGGCCTCGCTGCGCGCCAGGTGGGCACTGGCGACAAAATTGTTGGCAAAAGACGCCAGCCTGTTGCTCAGGATGGCTTCGTTGAAGGAGGGTACGGCCACCGTGGCGAGGATAGCCAGGATCGCGACCGTGATCAGCAGTTCAATCAGGGTGAAGCCGCGCCGCAGCGATGCATGCGCGACTAGCCTCTTGCGCGACCGATGATGCCCCGCCACAGCCACAGCCGTCATGCTTCGCCTCACTTCTGCAGGTACCAGTAGAGCCGCCCCTTGGGTTGCACCACCGGGTCCAGTGGCTTGGGATCCCCCCCGTCGATCGGCGAGTTCTTGCTGCAGCCGATGCAGAACGGAACCGTTTTGCCGTTGTCCAGCATCACCAGGCCCGCCACGGGCGACGGTGGCAAGCCATCGCCGACAAGGTCCTCGTAGCGCGAATCCGTTCCGTTCGCGCTCGCGGCGTTCAGGTAGCCGATGTTATAAACGCGTGTGGTCCCGAGGTTGTTCGTGCACGCGTTGGCTGCGGTGACTGCTGGCTGGTGCGTGCTGAAGCTCACCACCCCGAAGACGATCACGGAGGACGTGACCACCTGTTCGGTCGCCGCCAGGCCCAGGTACCAGCCCTTTTTAGCCGCCAGATCGGCATCCGAGGGCTTCGCACTGGTGAGGATGCCCAGCAGGGAGCCCTTGCACATCACATTGACGCCGCAGGTCGCATTCTCGGAGCTCAGCCAGTCGGTGGCGGTGGGTTTGTCCTTCAGCATGAAGAAATAATTGGTCACGCTATTGGAGGAGACGTACTCCTTCACCGGCTTCTCGCGGTCGCCCGAACCGAGCAGCACGTAATAGGTTTCGTTGTCGGTGGTTGCCACACTGGGCGCAAACATGAACTTGCGATTCGGCACGCTGTCGGTACAGGCGGCCGGTGTGTCGCAGCCCAGCGATGCGATCTTGGTGATCGTCCAGGCGGAGGAATCGACGCCTCCAAACGCTATGCGGTAGACGTTGCCGCCCATGTCGGCCGTGTACGCGTACTTGGCCATGCCGGCTGTATCACGCACGATCGTGGAATCGGCGATCACTGCCCGGTCGGTGGGGAAGGCCTTGACGACAGCGCCGGTGGCGGTATCCAGCACAAAAACCTTGTTGCCTTTGGTCGTTGCCACGGCGCAATTGTGGTTCTTGCCACCAACGGTGCCGGCGTCGTAGTCTTCACAGTCGTCGTAGCCGCCACCCGTGATCAGCAGGGGCGAAGTACCCGACCCGTAACCCGAGGCGTACACCGATTTCAACGACGACCAGGTTTGTCCGATGCCTGAAAAGCCGGTGCTGCAGTCGGTGTCATTCGCTGCGTTGGGACAACCCTTCTTCCACAGCAAGGCCGGACTGCCCGGAATGGTCACATCAAACGCATAGAGCACGCGGCCACCGCGGCGCATGGTTGCGTAAACATAGGCTTTGGTAGAACCGCCAATGCTGCCCTGGAAGGCCGTGATCGGTCCGTCAATACCATAGTCCTTGGGCTTTGCGTCCAGCACGAGCGAACCCGGAAAGGAAATAGAGGGCTGGTTGTCGCGCAGGCGCTTGATCTTGCCGTAGAACTCCGGCGGCATGAATGACCACATTTCAGCGCCGGCCGCGTAGGTGATGCCACCCGAGGTGATGCCGCCCACACTGGCGTCCGTTGCACTGCCCCGGTTGCCGTTGACGGCGCGCAGATAGCCATCATTGCCGCCGTAGTAGACCACGATCGAAGGCGTAGCAACGGAGCCGTGGTTGACCGGCACCGGCCGCGAATGGACGACGTCGCCATGCACGGAAGGCCGCATTGCTTCGAGCCCCTTGCTGAGTTCATTTTCATTGTTATTCTGACCGCGCGCCCAGTTGATCAGCACGTCCCTGTCAGTACCGCCGGGATTCAGCAAGGCCTGGGTGATCGCCGCATTGTCCGTCGAAAATTCTGTCATCGACGTGCAGTTGGCAAAGACGGGCGAGCAGGTCTTCGCCGTCCGCGCACTGGGCGTCAGGCTTCGAAGCTTGTAGGCCTGCGCGCCCTTTTCAACGATGTTGCCATCCGGGTAATTCGAACTATTGGCACCAGTCACGGTCAGGCAACCTCCGCTGGGATCAAGCTCCCAATAGTTGTCCGTCGTGTTGGGCGTCCAGTAGCTGCGCGCGCACTCGGTGATAAAGCCGGTCAGGTTGTTGACGGCGCGGACGCCATCGGCATCGAGCAGCCTGAGCGCACCATTGTCCTCCCCCAGTTTGTACTGCTTCAGGTTGCCATCCCATCTGGGATTGAAATGCTGCTGCGGCCGGAACATGCCGACGTACACCTGGTTCAGGTAGGAACCCTGGGTGTTGACGCTCACCGGCAGACTGACAGCAGCGAACACGCTGTTGACCGACTGGACTTCGCCCAAGGCCTTCAAGAAGGCATTTTTCAATTCCTCGTAATTGGTGGTGGCGAAGTACTTGCCGCCACCAATCTCGTCGGCGCCCATCTTGGCCAGGTGCCCGGCGTACTCGGCGTTGCAGGTGGGGCCCAGAACGCCAATGCTGAAGGTGGTGACGCCTTGCGCCTTCATGTAACGCGCCCAATTCAGCGCGTAAGCCCCCTTGCCTTCGGCAGTCTGAAGCGTGGTCGTGCCAGGGGCGCAGATTCCAGTGGAGATGGTGCCGGTGACGGATGCCAGTTGAGCCGCCGTGGCTGCTGGCGCGGCTCTCTTGCCGACCACCAGACTGGTGCCGCTGAGGGGCTTAAGCGGACTGCTATCCTCGTTGCTTCCATCCCCCGGTGTGGCATTGTTGCGATAATCATTACCGACGAAAATCACGTTCTTTCTGGCGCACCCGCCCGCAGGGACAATGCTGGCATAGTCACGCCCGGACACACCGACCTTGCCGAAGAAATAGGCCCAGGCCTCCTGCATGACTGCGCCGTTCGCGCTGTTATTCGCCTTGATGACATAGTCACTGCCCCCGGAAAGCGCCCAGTTTCGGATCCACTCCAGCATGTTGGGCTTGTTGCTGGCGTTCAGGGGTGTAAGAGGCATCAGCAGGCAACCGCCCGTCCCGCCGACGCAAGCCGCTGAAAAAGTGTTGCTGGCGGGATTGAATTGCTTCATGCCACCGGCATTGAAACCCATCAGGCCAAGATTGACGGTGGCGTCTGATTTCGCTTCCAGCGACTGAATCGCGCTGTACAAGGCGCACTGCTCCACCGCGCCGGCGGTCCGGTCAAGATTGGTCGGCGCGGTCCCTGTGCCGTCCACCTTCACAACACCACCCGCCGTGATGCTGCAGCGCATCTCGGTGACACTCGCCGAAAAGTTGGCTGCGTTGTCAAGAACAATCAGCACGTTGGGTGCATCGACGCCTGCAGGGCGAACCCCTGCAAAGAGGTCGAT
This sequence comes from Rhodoferax sp., assembly GCA_030682475.1. Lineage (GTDB taxonomy): Bacteria > Pseudomonadota > Gammaproteobacteria > Burkholderiales > Burkholderiaceae_C > Rhodoferax. The sequence goes on from JAUXOA010000096.1 coordinate 90,895, forward strand.
ATCGGCAGCCCTTGCCTGCACGCCCGTTAGCACAAGCGTCGCGGCCAGCAAGCCCTTCCAGTGATTCAAACTCATATATAACTCCTCATATATAACTCCTGTTTCCGGGCCATGTCAGGGACATGCCGCGTCTTTCTTGACCTGGGACAGCAGCACACGCACGCCCTGGCGCACGCGAACCGCAGCCCCGGAGGCTAAATCCGTCACTGCCGCATCAATATCCCACTCGGTATTCCAGGTCGAGCCGGTGGACATCACCACCGGCATTTCCACGTCGCTCGGCGCAGCGGTAACGGCTTTCAGCGCCCGGATGCACTTGGGCACGGCCACCGCGACGGTGTAGTCATCGTTGCCATCCTTGTTGATATCGACCTTGAATTCCTGGGCGCCCAGCGCGTCGGTAAACGGCGCACTGATCAGCCGTTCCACCGCCTGGTTTGCGGCGGCAAGCGCCTCCTCGCGCACCTGCATATTGCCGACCGACTTGAGATTGGACGAACTGAGCGTGAACGCATTGACGACGATCAGCGTGATCAGCACCAGCATGATCAATCCGATGATCAGCGTGGCACCGCGCTGGCGGCAGGCGCCGGCCGTGCGCTTGCTTGCGTAACGGTTTGCAGACGGGGTCATGGCGTCTCCCTGCGCGCGGAGATATTGGTCAGCCGCACGGTCTGGGTGAAGAGGTGGCGCTTGTAGGCGTCATCGAATGGCCCCAGTGTTGTGCTGCCCATCTCGTATTTTTTGGTATCCTTGTAGCCGGGCGTTGTCTTCTCGCTGCGAACAAGGACGTAGAGTTTGACCGCCACCGCGTTCATCAATTGGGCGGTGGTACAGGGGACGGCGGTGGTGCAGCGAACGTAATTCCCATCGGGAGTGCCATCACCGCGATTGCGCGGACTGGTCAAATTCGCCGTGTCCGCCCAACTGATGGCGGTGGTGAAGTCCACGGCCGCCCCGGAATCGCTGACGTTGTCGATGCCAAACTCAACCCGAAAACCCTCGATACCCTCGATCAGCGCGTCTGCCGCCTTATGCTGAAGCACGCCGCCGGACAGGCCAAACTGCGAGCGCATCAGCGTAGGGATGCCATCGCCCGCCGTCACGGCGTAATCGCGGATGTAATAAAGGCTGGACACGAACTTGCGCAGTTCGGCGGTGGTGGTGCAATCCCTGTTTTGCAGAACAAGGAGCGTCGCATCGCTGTCCAGCACGTAAGCGGGACTGGGCGTGGCCGTTCCGCAACGCGCGGCCTGGAAGTAAAGCTCACCTGCAGTGAAGGACGGGCAATCGCCCACCCCAGGTACACAGTTCTCGGCATGCCGTACGAAGAGCACGTCGGTACTGGCCTGGGGACTGGTGACCCGGTTGGCGCAGACCAACAGTGTGGGTGAAGGCACCACGGCCGGAATTTCGTAGCCCTGCACGGCAATGCCGATCAGGTTGGTTTTGTCGGCCGCAGTCCAAGGGGTCGTGTACGGCAAGCAAGGATCAGGAACCGCCGTCGGCACACCCGTCGGAGCGGCACTGGCGGTCAAGTCGTCAAACTGCGGAACGTGCCCACCCCAGTAGCCCGCATGCGAAATATCGGCCTGCAGCAACTGCAACGCGAACCTTCCGTTTTCGATCACCCGGTTGGCCTTGCTCATCTCGCTGTTGTTGCGGTTGACGTTGATCAGCAGGGTGATCAGCGCCAGCACGATCAACAGGCCGATGGCCATGGACACCATCAGCTCGACCAGCGTGAAGCCGGACTGCGGCAATTGACGGGCGGGCTGTTTCATTAGTCGTCGTCCTCCAGGTTCGCAATCCGCACCAGGGTGGTGACGGTTCGTCGGCACCGGTCGTTGACGCAGGACGAGCCGGCCGTGCCGTTGTAGTTGTTGGCACCGCAGGCCACCGAAGCCGGTGGCGCTGCGATCGGGGTCAGGCCCTGCCAGGCGACGGTGACAAGGTAATCGTCGTCGTCGTCGTCGTCTCTTTCGACACAGCCGCGCCCGCCTATCATGGCGCCGACCTTCGTGACCCCGGAGTCCGTTGTTTCCCCGGTTCCCTGCAGGGCGTTGCACCATTCCCGCAGATCGCGCTGCACAACGCTGGTCGTCGTGGTCGGGCAGGTCATGCCGGCGCCCAGCGGGCTGGCTGCGGTGGTGACGTAGGCCGCAGCGCTGTTGCGGTTGATCGCCATACGGTTGGCCATATCGTTGAGCAACAGCAGCGCCTGGCTCCTCTGGTACGACTCCATTTCAGACGTTTGCAGGCGCGTTTGCAGCCCCGCCAACCCGAGCAAGCCAAAAGCGACGACGACGAGGGTGACCAGCACCTCAATCATGGAGGCGCCACGCTGCTGATGCCGCGCCGTGGATGGCGATGAAACTACCATTTTGTGGTCGGGGTTTTCACCCCTTCGCTATTGAGCGTCAAGTTACCGTCGGCGGCCTGCGTGCCGGTGGGCGTGAAAGTGATGGTGAACGAGGGCACAGTAGCCGTTCCGACCGCAATGTCGTAGTTGTACTTCGCACTGACCGTGGATGGTGGCGCATAGCCGCTGGCCTCCAGCGTGGTCTTTGACGCATAGGCACGGCTGGCCAGCAGGAACTGTTGCTGACGGTTGGCAATGTCCATCATCTGCGCCTGGGCGGCTGAGCGGTTGGCCCTGACGATGTACTGCGTGTAGGAGGGGTAGGCGATTGAGGCGAGGATGGCCACAATGACTGTGGTGATCATCAGTTCGATCAGCGTGAACCCGTTTTGTTTGCCGCTGCGCATGCCATCTCCTGTTGTTACGTTCTTTCAGGCTGAACCTTAACGCATGCGCTTGCCGCTAGCATCTGCGGCCCGACAACCGGTCGCTTTACCGGAACGAGTGGTTCGTCGGGGTCGGCCACCGGCATAGATTAAACTGGCAGCCAGCACTCGTGAAAACTCAAGATCGCCCTATCCTAGCCAGGATGAAGCAATTCCCTCCGTTCATTGATCAGGCCCTGGAGCAGGCGCGCCGCGCCGTGGGCCTGACTGAACCCAACCCCCGGGTGGGTTGCGTGATCGTATCGGCCGATGGTCAGCGGGTGCTGGGCGCTGGCCACACCCAGGCCGTGGGCCAGGCCCATGCCGAGATCATGGCCCTGCGCGCCGCACGCGAAGCAGGCCACGACGTGCGCGGCGCCACCGCTTACGTCACGCTGGAGCCCTGCTCCCACCATGGCCGCACTAGCCCTTGCTGCGATGCCCTGATTGCGGCCGGTATCAAAAAAGTGGTCGCATCGATTGCTGACCCCAATCCTTTGGTCTCTGGTCAGGGCTTTGAGCGGCTGCGCGCTGCGGGGATTGAAGTCGAGGTTGGACCTGGCGCTGCCGAATCACGCGAACTCAATCTCGGGTTTTTCAGTCGGATGATCCGCAAAACACCCTGGGTACGCATGAAAATTGCCGCCTCGCTGGATGGCAAGACCGCCCTGGACAACGGCACGAGCCAATGGATCACATCGGATGCCGCCCGCACCGACGGCCATGCCTGGCGCGCGCGGGCCAGCGCGGTGCTTACCGGCATTGGCACCCTGCTGGCAGACAACCCACGGTTGGATGTGCGACGGGTGGACACACCGCGCCAGCCGCATCTGGTTGTGGTAGACAGTCGTCTCGAAACGCCGCTGGACGCTGCTCTTTTTGTTGCTGGCCGAAGACTCTACATTTACGCCGCTGTACGGAACGATGAAAAAAAGGCAGCTCTCGAAACCAGGGGAGCCACCGTGATCTACCTCCCTGGTAAAGCACCGAAAACCCAGGGAAAGGTAGATCTGGCCGCCATGTTGCGTGATCTGGCGCGACTTGAAATCAACGAATTGCACGTAGAGGCCGGCCACAAGCTCAATGGATCTTTAATTCGAGATGGACTGGTGGATGAATTTCTGGTCTATCTCGCTCCCAAAATGGTCGGCTCAGGTCTACCTATGGCCAGTTTTGGGCCATTCGATGAACTTTCACAGGCTATGCAGCTTGCGTTTATTTCATCTGATTTCGTCGCTCCAGACCTTCGCGTCATCGCCCGAGTCCAGGGACGTGATCAGTTTTAGCCACGCAACGCGAATGGAAATCGAAGTTTGAACGTCTTGTTCCAAAAGCCATTCCGGGATGATGGCCTTCTCAAACCCCCGGCCTCAGATGCGCAGAAGGACCGAACCGTTCTGCAACTTGCCCTGATCATGTTCATGGCGCCTGCCCTGGGTGTGCCGAGCGAGGAAGTGCTGCAAGACACGTTCAAATCCGCCATCATTTCGTTGGGGGCCTTGGGCGCGTGCTTGACTTATTTCTGGCACCAAAGAAAGCAAAGCACAGAAGTAATTTGGCATCCCTTAATGTGGTTGCCTCTGGGACTCAGCTTGTATGCGTTGGGAAGTATGGTTTGGTCTCACACCTACTTGGGAGGAGTCGAGGCTGTTCGCTGGTTTGTTTTCAGTCTGCTGCTCTGGCTGGGAATGAACACACTCACGTACGACCGCGTGCCTCGGCTGGCGTTAGGCATTCATCTTGGGGCAACAGTTGCATCAATCTGGGCCGCACTGCAATTCTGGATTGACTTTAAATACTTCCCACAAGGCCCCAATCCGGCATCGACATTTGTGAATCGTAATTTTTTTGCCGAATTTGCAGTATGTACGCTGCCTTTTTCCCTGTACTTGTTGACCAGGGAAAAGCAAAACGGGCGGATTGTTGCCCTGTCGCTCTCAATCGCTCTCAACCTGGCGGCGTTGATGATGACCGGTACCCGCTCGGCGCTTATCGGAATCGTGATGTTGGTGGTGGTACTGCCAATCATCATGTTTCTTTATTGGGATCAGCTTGAAACCTCGAAATGGAGTGCGGGCAACCGTCTTGCGGTTCCAGTGCTGCTGGTTACTGCCCTGCTCGGTGCAGGCTTGATACCTTCGATCAATGGGCAGTTGATCACAGAGTACGGTGGGGGCACTGCCCTTGAAAGAGCATTCAGTCGAAGTGTTTCGATGTCGAAGTCAACGGAATACACCGAGGGCTCATTTTTCGTAAGAGCCTTGATGTGGAAGGCGACCGGCCGCATGATTGAGGCACAGCCTTGGACTGGCGTCGGCGCTGGCGCGTGGGAAGTGCACGCGCCGCTTTATCAAAATCCGGGCACTCAACTCGAAACCGATTTATATGCACACAACGAGATACTCCAGTTGCTCGCCGAGTACGGTCTGGTCGGTTGGGCATTCCTGCTGTGCCTGATTGGCTATCTTGCACTTGCTGCGCTAAAAACGTGGACCAACCGAAGCGCCGAGGGCCGACACGAGGCCCCTCTGAGGGCGTTCACGCTGGCAAGTTTGCTGGTGTTCCTGCTGGTCAGTAACGCGGGGTTTGCCTGGCGTCTGGCATCAACCGGTGCAATGTTTGCGCTGAGTCTGTCCATTCTTGCTGCTTCTGACGCTCGCCTGAGTCGATTGACGCAGCAGGACAAGTGGCGCGTGGTTTGGAGAAAAAGCTACACGCCATGGGCATTGTGCCTGACCGCCTTTTTCATGGTGATCGCTGCCTACATCACACAACAGGCCATTGAGAGCGAGAGCAAGTTGATTCGGGCCATCAGATCGGCGTTGACGATCTCAAAATCAGAGCAACCAAACCACCCCCTATGGAACAAGGCCAAGGCTGACATACTGGACCTTACGCGTGAAGGCATCGCCATCAATCCACACTACAGAAAACTGACGCCGATGGTTGCCGACGAACTGGCCAACTGGGGTGACAGCGCAAATGCAATCTGGATATGGGAATCTGTCCTTGCATCACGGCCAAACGTTGTCGTCATCGCTACAAATATTTCCCGCGGGTATCTGCAAATTGGTAACTACCAAAGGGCAATGGATTATTTTGACCGCGCAGCAAAACTTCAACCCACCGCCCCTGCCGTACGCTCCCTGCAGGCCCATTTGTTGATTCAGCGCGGGGAGTACCCGCAAGCGGCTGAAATTGTCAGGGAGCTTTTACAAGCCAATACCATAGACAACGACGTGGTTAACTCAGCCTACTTGATCGGCGTCCGTACCCAGGACTGGGAACTTGCCATCCTGGCGCTTGAGCTTCGCATCAAAAAGTGGCCGAATAAAGCGGTCGGTGGCTGGCTGCGCTTGGGGAATATTTACAGCAGCGCTGACGTCAATAACGAAGCAAAGGCTCTTGAAAGCTATCGCGCGGCTCTGAACACTGCCCCGGATGACTTGAAAGACGGTGTTTTGGCAAAAGTTCCGCAAGTTTACCGGGCGAAGTTGCAGGAAGCCCTCCAATAATGATGACTTCGCCTTGCGCGGGTTATTTCACGTACAAGGAAAATTCGGAAGTCTTCCGGTTGAATGCTCCTTTCCCTGCGAAAATACCCGGATGTTTACCGGAATCATCACTGGCGTGGGGCGCATCGCAGCCGTCCACGCTTTGGGCAGCTCTTCTACACACGGCAAGCGCCTCAGCATTGAGTGCCCGTCCGCCTACCTCGATGACGTGGGGCTGGGCGACAGCATTGCGCTGAACGGCGCCTGCATGACCGTGACCAGGCTCGACGCCGCACAATGCCAGTTCACGGTTGATATCTCCGCTGAATCGCTGGATAAGACCGCCGGGCTGGCGCAGACCGGCCCCATCAACCTTGAAAAAGCGTTGCGCGCGAATGACCGCCTCGGCGGCCACATGGTATCGGGCCATGTCGATGGCATCGGCAGCGTGACGCATTTTGCGCAGGTCGGCGAAAGCTGGGAACTGCGGGTACTGGCCCCCCAAGCGCTGGCCAAATACCTGGCCTATAAAGGCTCCATCACGGTCAATGGCGTCAGCCTGACGGTAAACCGCATCGAGGACCTTGAGGCCGGTTGTCAGATAGGCATCAACCTGATTCCCCACACGGTCCAGAGCACCGCGCTGGGAACGCTCCGTGTTGGATCGCATGTGAATTTAGAGATTGATTTGATTGCGCGCTACGTTGAGCGCATGCTCAAGCCAGACCCGCAGCAGACAAGCCAAGTTACGCTTTAACGCTGCAAGCTGATTCCACCCCTACTCCCCAACACCTTCAGAAAGACATTCGCATGAGCACCCTCTCCCCTGTGGCCATTTCCCCGATTGAAGACATCGTGGCCGACATGCGTATCGGTCGCATGGTGATTCTGGTTGACGAAGAAGACCGCGAGAACGAAGGCGACCTGGTGCTGGCGGCCGACCACGTCACGGCTGATGCCATCAATTTCATGGCGCGTTTTGGTCGCGGTCTGATTTGCCTGACACTCTCGCGTGAGCGCTGTGAACTCCTGCAATTGCCGCCCATGACGGTGCGCAATGGCGACAAAAAGGGGACTGCCTTCACGGTATCGATTGAAGCCGCTGAAGGTGTCACCACAGGTATCTCTGCGGCCGATCGCGCACGCACCGTGCAAGCCGCCGTAGCCAAAGACTCCAAAGCTGACGACCTGGTACAACCCGGCCATATCTTCCCCTTGCAGGCGGTTGCAGGCGGCGTGTTGATGCGCGCGGGCCATACCGAAGCTGGCTGCGACCTGGCGGCCATGGCAGGTTGCTCGCCCGCCTCCGTGATTTGTGAAGTCATGAAAGACGATGGCACCATGGCGCGCCTGCCCGACCTGCAACTGTTTGCGGCCGAGCATGGTCTCAAAATTGGCACGATTGCCGATCTGATCGCCCACCGCAGCCGGGCCGAGTCCCTGGTTGAAAAAATGGGCTCACGCGCCCTCAACACGGCCTTTGGTGAATTCACCGTTCACGCCTTCAAAGACAAGCCGGGCCAGGGCGTTCATCTGGCACTGGTCAAAGGTCAGTGGGGTTCTGACGAAACCGTATTGGCCCGCGTGCATGAACCGATGTCGGTGCTGGACGCGCTGGAAGTGGGCCGCCCCATGCACTCCTGGAGTCTGGATACCAGCCTGGCACGCATCGCGTCAGAGGGCAAAGGGGTGGTGGTATTGCTCAATTGCGGCGAGAGTGCCGGGCAATTGCTGGCGCAGTTTGACGGTACCGCCCGCGCCAGCCACGGCCCGGAGCGGGGTCGCATGGACTTGCGCAGCTATGGCATTGGTGCGCAAATTCTGCACCAATGCGGTGTGCACAAAATGAACCTCATGGGCAACCCGCGCCGCATGCCCAGCATGGCCGGCTACGGGCTGGAAATTGTCGGCTACGTCACCAAGTAAACAACTTGCTTTAGGAAAAAACCATGTTTGGCACCGACAAGGGAACGCTGGATTCCACCGACAGCCGTTTGAACGGCAAAAAATTGACGATTGGCATTGTTCAGGCCCGCTTTAACGAGCCCATTACCAACGCACTGGCCCAGGCCTGCACGGCCGAGCTGATCGCATTGGGCGTGCCGGAAAAAAACATTGACCTGGTGCTGGTGCCGGGCGCACTGGAAGTGCCGGTGGCCTTGATGGCGATGGCTGAAAAATTAAAGTACGACGCATTGGTTGCGCTGGCTTGCATTATTCGTGGCGAAACCTACCATTTCGAGTTGGTCGCCAATGAATCAGGGGCCGGCGTGAGTCGGGTCGCACTCGATTACCAGTTACCGATCGCCAACGCGATTCTGACGACCGAAAATCTGGAACAGGCGATTGCCCGACAAACCGATAAGGGGCGCGATGCCGCCCGCGTTGCCGTTGAAATGGCCAATCTACTGGAATCAATTTAATGAGCGACCCCCAACCCAAGCCAGCAGGCAGCCGCCCGCCCCGCCAGTCCCGCACCGGGGTAACCAGCACCGGTGCGCGCAAGGCCGGTAGCAAGTCGCAGCGTACGCGTGCCCGTGAGTTTGCGTTGCAGGCGCTTTACCAAACGCTGGTGGGCAAAAACCCGGTGTCCGACATTGAGGCCTTCACCCGGGATCTGGCCGGGTTTTCAAAATCGGACGCAGTGCACTTCGATGCGCTGCTGCACGGCTGCACCGACGAAGCGGCTGAGCTGGACGCCCTGCTGGTGCCCCTGCTGGACCGCAAGCTGGCAGAAATTTCGCCGATTGAGCACAGCGTCATGTGGATTGGCGCCTACGAGCTCAAGCACTGCCTGGATGTGCCTTGGCGCGTGGTGCTCAATGAATGCGTTGAGCTGGCCAAAGAGTTTGGCGGTACCGACGGTCACAAGTACGTCAACGCTGTGCTCAACGAACTGGTGCCGCGCCTGCGTGCGGCCGAAGTAGCGGCCGACCGGGGCCAAGCCCACCCATGAGAATTTCCAGCCGGGCGCAGCGCATTGAACCCTTTTACGTGATGGAGGTGGCCAAAGCGGCATCCGCTCTGGCCCGTGAGGTGGCACACACTGAGTCGCCCATGGTCTTTCTGAACATTGGCGAGCCTGACTTTACCGCCCCGGTACGGGTGCAGGAAGCCGCAGCAAAAGCGGTGCGCGACGGCCGCACACACTACACCCAGGCCACCGGTTTGCCAGCCTTGCGCGAGCGCATCAGCGACTGGTATTTGCAGCGCTTTAAGGTCACAGTTCCGGCCAGCCGGATTGTGGTCACGGCGGGTGCTTCGGCGGCTTTGCAACTGGCCTGTCTGGCACTGATCGAATCGGGTGACGAGATTCTCATGCCCGACCCCAGCTACCCGTGCAACCGGCACTTTGTGAGTGCGGCGGACGGCACTTCGGTGCTGATCCCGACCACGGCAGCGGAGCGCTTTCAGCTCAGTGCTGGCAAGGTGCAAGCCGCCTGGCGCGAGAAAACCGGTGGCCGAACTGGCAGCACCCGTGGTGTGCTGTTGGCTTCGCCATCCAACCCCACGGGCACGTCGATCCACGCGGATGAACTGCGCCGCATTCACGCCGTGGTCAGCGGCAAGGGCGGCATCACGCTGGTGGACGAAATTTACCTCGGCCTGAGCCATGACCCGCAATATGGTCAGACCGCGCTGGCGCTGGATGAGGACATCATCAGCATCAACAGTTTCAGCAAATACTTCAACATGACCGGCTGGCGACTGGGCTGGATGGTGCTGCCCTTGCCGCTGGTGCCGGTCATTGAACGTCTGGCACAAAACCTGTTCATCTGCCCCAGCACTATTTCACAGTACGCCGCCCTGGCCTGCTTCGACACTGAAAGTATTGCCGAATACGAGCGCAGGCGCACCGAATTCAAAGCCCGCCGCGACTACTTTATCCCCGCACTCAATGCCCTGGGCCTGAGCGTACCGGTGATGCCCGATGGCGCTTTTTATGCCTGGGCTGACTGCTCGACGGCCTGCAAGAAGCTACAGTTGAAAGACAGTTGGGATCTTTCTTTTGAGATCATGAAACAAGCCCATGTGGCGGTCACACCGGGGCGCGACTTTGGCACGGCCGACACGCACAACTTTATCCGCTTCTCCACCGCCAGCTCGATGCCACAATTGAAAGTAGCCATCGAGCGATTGAAAATTTTTCTGGAAACCATGAAATGAACCAAGACCTGTCGATCCTGCATCTGGTGCTCAACGCCAGTGTCATCGTGCAATTGGTGATGTTGTTGCTGGTTGTGGTGTCGCTGTCGAGCTGGGCGGCAATTTTTCGCAAGCTGTTTTCCATCAAGCGGGTGAAATCGCTCAACGACGCGTTCGAGCGCGAGTTCTGGTCTGGCACCAGCCTGAATGATCTGTTCGCCGCCGCCGCCAAAAACGCCCGCCTCTCGGGGCCGATGGAGCGCATCTTTGCCAGTGGCATGCGCGAATACCAGAAGCTGCGCGAGAAACACATTACGGACGCCAACACCCTAATGGACGGCGCGCGCCGTGCCATGCGGGCCAGCTTTCAGCGCGAGATGGATGTGGTGGAAAGCAACCTCTCCTTCATGGCCTCGGTCGGTTCGGTCTCGCCTTATGTCGGTTTGTTTGGCACCGTGTGGGGCATCATGCATGCCTTCACCGGGCTGGCGTCTTTGCAGACGGTGACACTGGCCAGCGTGGCCCCTGGCATTGCCGAGGCGCTGGTGGCCACCGCCCTTGGCCTGTTTGCCGCTATTCCGGCCGTGGTGGCCTACAATCGGTTTGCCCGGGACATTGACCGCATTGCGATCCATCTGGAAACCTTCATCGAAGAGTTTTCCAATATCCTGCAACGCAATGTGGGCGCACAGTCGGCCTCCGGCCACTGAAAGGAGCTTGAACCATGCCCTCCCTGGTCAGCCGCGGACGCGGACGCCGCACCATCAACGAGATCAACATGGTGCCCTTCATCGACGTGATGCTGGTGCTGCTGATCATCTTCATGGTGACGGCCCCCCTGATCACGCCCAGCGTGATCGATTTACCCAGTGTCGGCAAGGCGGCCCGGCAGCCGGACCAGGTGATTCAAATCATCATTGGCAAAGATGAATCAATCGATCTAAAGATTCAGGAAAAATTCACCTCGCTCGGGCTCAAGGACATCGCCAGCGCGGTTATAAAAGCCCAAAGCGGGCTGCCCAATTCCGCCGTGGTGATCAGCGCGGACAAAAATACCAAGTACGAATCCGTCGTCAAGGTCATGGACGCCCTGCAGCGCGCGGGCGTGCAGCGCGTCGGTTTGTCGGTGCAACTCACCAACTAGGGGCCGGGCATGCACGCCGCCACGGATCGACTTGAATTCGCCCCACCGCCGACACCGGGCTTGCTACGGGCGCTGGGACTGGCGGTGCTGGCCCACGCTTTTTTGCTGGCGGCCCTGACCTGGGGCGTGCACTGGAAACGCGAGGCAGTGAGCGTCACGGTCGAGGCCGAGTTGTGGTCTGCCCTGCCACAACCGGCCGCGCCCAAGCTGGAACAGCCACCACCGGCACCGCCTGCGGTCCCGCCGCTGCCCCAGGTTGTGCCCCAAGTTCCCGACGCCAACATTGCGCTGGAGCGGGAGAAAAAACGGATCAAGCAGGAAAAGCTGGAAGCAGAGCAACAGCAGAAGGAAAAATTGGCACTTGAAAAGAAACTGGCTGAGGAGAAGAAAAAGAAAGAGCTGCAAGCCAGTGTCAAGGAAAAACTCAAGGCGCAGGAAGAGCTAAAGCTGGCGGAAAAGAGACACCAGGAAAACAAGCAGCGCATGATCGACATGGCCGAAGCAACCGGCGCGCCAGACTCCACTGGCACGGCCCGGCAATCGTCCGGTCCGTCAGCCGGCTACGCAGGCCGTATTCGCGCCCGCATCAAACCCAACATCGTATTTACCGACGATATTTCCGGCAACCCGATGGCTGAGCTTGAAGTACGCACCGCACCCGATGGCACCATCATCAGCCGCAAGCTAACCCAACCCAGCGGTGTCAAATCCTGGGACGATGCGGTTTTGAAAGCCATCGACAAAACCGAGAAACTACCGCGTGATGTCGACGGCCGGGTACCTCCAGCCCTGATCATCAGCTTCCGGCCACGGGATTGATCTTGCCGGGTGTTGCGCCGGCTCTGCGCGGTTTTTTTGTTGGGTTTTTGCCCCGACAGGGGCAGGATGTCGGGATGTGCGCCCGACAGCGCAGTAACTTTCTTTTGCATTCGCCAAAAGAAAGTCACCAAAGAAAAGGCGAGCCGGATTCGTCGGCCCTGCGGGCACGCTGCGTTGCTCGGCCCAGCCGGGGTCTGGCTAAACTCGCTACGCTCAAACAACGCCAGCCCTGATCCGTCTGCCCCTGCGCTACTCGCCTCCTCATTACGGCGGGGATGCGGATACCGGGTACCGAACACCACTTCGGAACTGTGCTCCGTAGAATGGGTACGACCACCTGCCGGGTTCGCACGGCCATGTAATAGGGAGCTGACATGCCGATTTTGAAGAAAGACAAATACTATGTTGATCGTAAATTTAATACCATTTTTAGGGATGGAATTTATTTTACAAAGGTGGCATTTGCGGCGCTTAAAGCCGAGGAATATGTACAGGAAGGGCATCTAGCTAGGGCCGCCATTTTAAATCTTTCAATACTTCCTGAAGTAGCCGCCAACTGCGTATTGGAAACCCTCGCCCTACCGAAACATATATTAGATGAGGTGGATAGGTTTTCTTCTATGAATAAATTTGAATTTTTTCTCTGGGAATTTAAAAAGATAAAACTAGACCGTAGTGTTCAAGAGATTCAAAATATTCAAGAACTAAAATCCATCAGAGATTTCATGGTACATCCAAAATCAAAAAAATCTGAATGGATTGATGTTGGTGAAAACACAAGAGAAGCTGACTTAGGTAGAACGCCTTTGCTAGCAATACCGTATAGCAGTGAAGAATGGCAAGGGGATGATCCATTTATTGTCTTGAGAGTCGTCATGGCTTTCTTTGATCACATATTCCGTGTTTTATGTGAATTTAGCCCTGGGGAAGTCCAACACCTCTTATTTAACTCAGGTGAATATATTGAAGGCCCGAAGGGTGGGCATGTCATTTATGGTGAGTGGAAACAGATTCAAGAAGAATGGTCTCTTAGAATGCGGTTTCTAGGTGTTGAGTGCGGTGCCGAGAGAAACCTTTAACAAGGGGTACAACCCTCGTTGGACGTGAAACCTACCACTATGCATAAGACGTCAGGATCGAATGACCCGCAGCGGCTGTTCTGACTCCCACGCCGTTATGAGGAGGCGAGTAGCGCAAGCTTCGACGGATCAAGGGGCGCGCATGTTTGAGGCGCAGCCGAGTTTGCGCGCACCCCGTCGAAGCTGAGCAACGCAGCGTGCCCGCAGGGCCGACGAATCCGGCTCGCCTTTTCTTTGGTGACTTTCTTTTGGCGAAGCAAAAGAAAGTTACTGCGCTGTCGGGCGCACATCCCGACACCCTGCCCCGTCGGGGCAATAACCCGACAAGACCAGCCGCGCCCGCCGGTGCAAGACCCGACATCTCAGCAATCGCTATTATTTCAATGGCTTGTTACGACCGTCATCAAATGAATGGAGGCCAATTTCATTCATAAACTATCGCCGCATTGCCCTGCTCTGCCTGCACCCGCCAGCCGGCCAGCGCTGTATTGCTGGGGAAAAACCTGACACCCTCCCCCAGTTGAAACTCCGCCGAGGCCATGCCAGTCTCGCCTTGACATGATAGCGCCAGGCGCACCCCCAGCCCGCGGATCAGCTCCCCCTGCTCCGTCATCTCGCGCCGGGGAGGATACTCCTTGATCATTCGGGCCACATCGGGCGCCTTGCCCCCCACCTTCGAACTCACCGTCACACGCAGGAATTTACCGAAACGGCAACGCGCCTGATCCAAATCCCACATCTGCGTCACCGTCAGTTGCATGCCCCCTGAAAAACGGTCCGGCTGCAGCTTGCCCATGACGATCACCAGCTCGTCGTCTTTGAGCAGGTTGCGGTGGGCGTTGATCAATGCCTCGTCGGCCCGGGCCTCGATGACGCCGGATTTATCGTCCAGCTTGAACAGTGCCAGCTTGCCGCGCTGGCCGTTGATCACCCGGAAATCGGTGATGATGCCAGCCAGAAGTTGCGGCTCGCGCGTGTCAATCAGGTCTTCCATCTGACGCTTGGCAAAGCGGCGTACTTCCAGTTCCACCTCGTCAAAAAGATGCCCTGAAAAATAGAAACCGACGGCGGTCTTCTCGAAGGTGAGGCGCTCCTTCACCCCCCACGGCAGGGCCTCCACCAGATCGGGCTCCTGCGTGCTGGAGCCGTGGTCGTCCGCGCCGCCCATGTCAAACAAGCCGCCCTGGTTGGCGTTGGCGACTGCGGCCGCGCCAAACTCAAAAGCCCGGTCGACCGAGGCCAGCAGGCTGGCACGGTTGAGCTGAATGGCATCAAAGGCACCGGCCTTGATCAAGGCCTCCACCGTACGCTTGTTGATGCGAGTGCGGTCCACCCGTACGCAAAAATCGAACAAGCTCTTGAACGGACCCAACTCGCTCCCCGAAGGACCGGCGCCACGGCCTTCGCGTGCCGCCACAATCGCCTCGATGGCTTGCTGGCCCGAGCCTTTGATGGCGCTCAGGCCATAGCGGATCATCTTGTCAGAAATCGGCTCAAAGCCAGGCACACCTCGGTTCACATCGGGCGGCTCGAACGTCAGGCCCATCTTCAGCGCGTCTTCAAACAAGACCTTGAGCTTGTCGGTGTCATCCATCTCCACCGTCATGTTGGCGCAGAAGAATTCGGCCGTGTAGTGCACCTTGAGCCAGGCCGTGTGATAGGCCAGCAAGGCATAGGCGGCAGAGTGCGACTTGTTGAAGCCGTAGCCGGCAAACTTTTCCATATGGTCAAACACCTCGTCGGCCTTGTGTTGACTCAGGCCGTTGCGGGCGGCGCCGTCGCGGAATATCTGCCGATGTTCGGCCATCTCCTCGATCTTTTTCTTGCCCATGGCCCGGCGCAGCAGATCGGCGCCACCGAGCGAATAACCACCCAGGATCTGCGCCATCTGCATCACCTGTTCCTGGTACACCATGACGCCATAGGTTTCAGCCAGGATGCCTTCAACGCGCGGATCCGGGTACTCCACCGGTTCGCGGCCCAACTTGCGCGCGATGTAAGTCGGAATCAGGTCCATCGGGCCGGGCCGGTAGAGCGCATTCATCGCGATCAGATCTTCCAGCCGCGTCGGCTTGGCGTCGCGCAGCATACCCTGCATGCCGCGACTCTCGAACTGGAACACCGCCTCGGTCCTGCCGTCAGAAAATAGCTTGTAGACTGCGGCGTCGTCAAGCGGCAAATTCTCGAAGGAAAAGTTCTCCTGTCCCTGGTGGCGCGTCATGATGAGACTGCGTGCAAGCTCCAGAATAGTGAGTGTGGCCAGACCCAAAAAATCGAACTTCACCAGGCCAATGGCCTCCACATCGTCCTTGTCAAACTGGCTCACTGCCGACTCGCTTCCTGGTTGCTGGTAGAGCGGACAAAAGTCGGTCAACTTACTGGGTGCAATCAGCACGCCACCGGCGTGCATGCCGACATTGCGCGTCAGTCCCTCGAGCTTGCGCGCCAGTTCCAGCAGCGTCTTGACATCCTCCTCCTTGCTTTCGCGCTCGGCCAGGATCGGTTCGGCCTCGCACGCATAAACAATTTTGTCGTCTTTTTTACGCTCCAGCGGCGGCAACTGCAGGCTGACGCTGACGCCCGGCTTATTGGGAATGAGCTTGCTGATGCCGTCGCAAAAGGTGTAACTCATGTCGAGCACACGGCCGACGTCACGCACCGCCGCGCGGGCTGCCATGGTGCCGAAAGTGACGATCTGGCTGACGGCATCTTTGCCGTATTTGAGTTTGACGTAATCAATCACCCGGTCGCGGTTGCTCTGACAAAAGTCGATGTCGAAGTCGGGCATGGACACGCGTTCGGGGTTCAAAAAGCGCTCGAACAGCAAGTTGTATTGCAGCGGGTCCAGGTCGGTAATCTTGAGTGAATACGCGACCAGTGAGCCGGCACCGGAACCGCGGCCGGGCCCCACCGGGCAGCCATTGTTCTTGGCCCAGTTGATGAAGTCACCCACGATCAAAAAGTAACCCGGAAAGCCCATTTTCAGGATGGTAGCGATCTCAAACTCCAGCCGCGCCAGGTAGCGGGGACGCTCGATCTCGCGTTGCGCCTGATCCGGGTACAGGTGCAGCAGTCGCTGCTTGAGTCCTTCATGCGAGGCATGGCGAAAGTAATCGTCCGGCGTCATGCGCTGGCCATTGACCTCGGGCGTGGGAAAGTCGGGTAACTGCGGATCGTCCAGCACCAGCGTCAGGTTGCAGCGCCTGGCAATCTCCAGCGTATTGGCCAGGGCTGGGGGCACATCGGCGAACAGCGCCTGCATTTGTGCGGCAGACTTGAAGTACTGCTCGCGCGTGAAGCGGCGCACACGGCGCGGGTTGCCCAGAATTTCTCCCTCGGCAATGCAGACACGGGCCTCGTGCGCCTCGTAGTCGTCGGCCAGGGTGAACTGAACCGGGTGCGTGGCTACCACGGGCAGCTTCATGCGCGCGGCCAACTGCACCGCAGCGCTCACATGGGCTTCATCATCAGCGCGGCCGGCGCGCTGCAGCTCCAGGTAGAAACGATGCGCAAACAGGCTGCCCAACTGGAGCGCGGCGTCCCCTGCGCGCGCCTCATCGCCCTGCACCAGTGCCTGCCCCACGGGCCCGGCCTGCGCGCCCGACAAGGCAATCAAACCCTCGTTCAGTTCAGCAAGCCAGGCCAGCTTGACAGCCGCCTGCGTCTTGCCCGCATTCTGCGTCCAGGCCCGCGCCAGCAATTCCGACAAATTCAGGTAACCCTGCCGGTTTTGCACCAGCAGCACCAGACGGGACAGGGTGGACTCGTCTTTGCCCAGCCCCTCCAGCCAGATTTCTGTGCCTATCAGGGGTTTGACACCCCTCTTGCGGGCCTCTTTGTAAAACTTGATGGCGCCAAACAGGTTGCTTAAATCAGTGATCGCCAAAGCGGGCTGCCCGTCAGCGGCGGCGGACTTGACGATGTCATCGATGCGGTTGGTGCCGTCAACGACGGAGAATTCGGTGTGCAGACGCAGGTGGACAAACATGAAACATTGTAATTTGCGGGACAGACCGCTTCCTGAGATTTTGCGGGACAGACCGCAGCTACAAATCGATTAACTTGTGGGACAGACCGCAGTTACGCGAAGCGAACCAGCTCTGTCCCCAACTGATCGTCAGATGTTGGATGTTCGCCAGCTCTGTCCTCAACCATTCAAAGAGCCAGCCCTGTCCCCAACTGATTGTAAGAAACTGGCTTTACCGGTTTGCTCTTTTCTTGGCACTTTTTTTGCTTCGCTGGGTTTTTTCCCCCACTCACTCCCCCCGCCCCTCATCCGCCCCGCCGGGCGGAAGAGGGGAGCCTGGATTTTACTTCTGGTTTCTGGCAACGCTTCTACAACGCGAAGGGTGCCACTGCTCTCGCTCGGCAAGACTTCAGGCGAGCGGTCGTAGCCATCTTGATCGGTCTTGCGCATCAGCCGCCCGGCGTCTGCGACGTCCGGGGAGTGGACAAGACTCCCGGGTACCGGCTTCGTGTCCGGCTGTCGCAGACGTCGGCGGCGGGTGTGCCGAATAATCAAAAAAACCCTACGACTGTTTGCCTGCGATCTTGCCCATCAAAGACAGTCGCGACTGTCCCCTGTAATTCCGTTGCCGGCGCGAAGAAACCAAATGAGACTCCCCTCTTCCGCCCGGCGGGGCGGGAGAGGGGCGGGGGGAGTGAGTGGGGGGAAACAATCTTCGCCACAAATTCATTTAGTTCCGAAACTTCACCGCCACCTCGGCCACGCGTTTTCCAAACAGTTTGGCCGTGTCCAGGTCGCCCTGCAGCATTTCTGCCGGGCTGGAATCGGAGGGCGACTGTGCCATTGCGCCGGCATAGGAGCCAATGTAGTTGATGTCGTTGCGCTGGGCCGCCTTGGCATTGCTGGCCTTCATGCCGGTGCCGACCCAGAGGCCGCCGTGCTGCATGGCCAGCGTGAACAGGTAGTGCAGAGTAGAATGCTTGTCGCCGTTCATGGTGGCGCTGTTGGTGAAGCCGGCAAACACCTTGTCTTTCCAGACATCGCCGAACCACTGCTTGCTGGAGGCGTCGGCAAACTTCTTGAACTGCCAGCTCACGCTGCCCATGTAGGTGGGTGATCCCATGATGATCGCGTCGGCCGCATTGAGCGTGTTCCAGGCCGCTTCGGACAAATTGCCTTCCGCGTCGATGGCGACCAGCTCGGCGCCGGCACCTTCTGCCACCGCTTGCGCCATGCGCAGGGTGTGACCATAACCCGAATGAAAAACCACTGCTACTTTTGCCATTTCAATACTCCTGAAGTTTTATAAATCCGCAATGACGGGGGCTGATGTTGCGAAATCAGGCACTGAGATCAAACACCAATACTTCGGCATCTTTGCCGTGGTCCAGCCGGAGCCGGCTTTCGCCTTCAATCAATGCCGCATCGCCGATGACGAGCGCGACGCCATTGACAGCGAGTTCGCCACGCACCAGGTGCACGTAGCATTTGCGATTCGGGTCCAGTGTCAGTTGGGCAGTTGGGTCGCCGTCCAACAAACCGGCATACAAACGCGCATCCGCATGAATCGTGACTGACCCCTGCGCGCCATCGCTGGACGCCACCAGCCGTAGCACACCGCGCTTTTCGGACTCATTGAAAGTCTTTTGCTCGTAGCTCGGCTCAATGCCGGTCACGTTGGGTTCGATCCAGATTTGCAGTAAGTGGGTGGTTTCGCTGGGTGCATGGTTGAACTCGCTGTGCTGTACGCCGGTGCCCGCACTCATGCGCTGCACATCGCCAGGCGGGATCGCCTTGATGTTGCCCATGCTGTCCTTGTGCGCCAGGGAGCCGCTCAACACGTAGGTGATGATCTCCATGTCGCGGTGGCCATGGGTGCCAAAGCCCTTGCCGGCCGCAATCCAGTCCTCATTGATGACGCGCAGATTGCCCCAGCCCATGTGCTGCGGATCGTAATAGCCAGCAAACGAAAAACTGTGAAACGACTTGAGCCAGCCATGGTCCGCATAGCCGCGATCTTTTGATTTCCGGATGGTCAACATAACAAACACTCCTAAATATCTTGCGGGACAGATCTTTAGCTCTGTCCCCAACTGCTTGTAAGAACTTTAGGCCTGTCCGGGGCTGTGGCAATCCATCCGGTTTGATGGCATCATTCAAATAATTTGAATTAAAACGAAGTTTCAGTGGAGACTAACTTGTACTCAAGTTAAGTCGGAACTAAAAGAAAGACTAAATGCAAACTGCCCGCGATGTTTTGACACCTGACGCCCTCGCCATGCTGCAGGTCATCGCTGCTACAGGCAGCTTTGCTGCCGCTGCCCGCCACCTCGGCGTGGTACCGAGCGCCCTGACCTACCGGGTGCGTCAGATTGAAGATGCGCTGGACGTGCTGCTGTACGACCGCAGTTCGCGCCAGGCGCGTCTGACCGAAGCCGGTGCCGAACTGCTGCGCGAAGGCGCCCGCCTGCTCGAAGAAGTTGACGCGGTGGCGAACCGGGTCAAGCGGGTGGCCACCGGCTGGGAGCCACAACTGACCATTGCCGTGGACAGCATTATCTCCAAGGCCACCGTAATGGAGCTGTGCGAAAGCTTCTTCGCCCTCAAACCACCCACCCGCATCAAGTTGCGCGATGAAACGCTGTCTGGCACCCTGGCGGCCCTGACCTCGGGCCAGGCGGATCTGGCGCTGGGGGTGACCGAATCGACCAACCATGCTGGCATCCATGGCAAACCGTTGGGCGATGTGAGCTTTGTCTACGCCGTGGCCCCCCATCACCCACTGGCCACAGTGACTGGACCCCTGAAAGACGACTTGATCCGGCAATACCGGGCGGTGGCCGTGGCCGACACCATCGCACGTGGCAGCGGCTTGAGCATGGGCTTGTTGGGTGGACAGGACGTGTTTACCGTCGCCACCATGCAGGCCAAGCTCGATGCCCAGTTGCGTGGCCTGGGCAGCGGCTTCGTACCCGCATGCATGGCCCGCCCCTACATTGAAACCGGCCGCCTGGTGGTCAAGGAGATGGACCGTCCGCAACGCATTGTGCGGGTCAATTACGCCTGGCGCAGCGTCGCAAAAGCCGGCCACGGCCTGGCGCTCAAGTGGTGGTTGGCCCAGCTTGAAAGTTCCGCCACCCGAGCCGCTTTGCTGGAACGACACCGGGGCGTGTAAAGTGCAAGATATACAACAACCCCTGGAGACTGCGGTCATGACCCAACCCAAACCAAAAACCCAACCGAAACAGATTGCCGTCGTCGGCGCTGGCATGGCTGGCGTCGCCTGCGCCCGCACCTTGGTGCAGGCCGGCCATCAGGTCACGCTGTTCGAAAAAAGCGCCAGCATTGGCGGACGCATGGCCACGTGCAACAGCGCATTTGGCACGTTTGACCAGGGTGCCCAGTATTTCACTGTGCGCGACCCGCGATTTGTGCAGGCGCTGGAAACCGTGCCGGGTCTGTGCAAACCCTGGAGTGCCAACACCGTGCGGGTGCTGGACGAGCTGGGCCGGGTCGCCGCTGCCGGCTTGCCCGCCAGGGAAGCGCACTGGGTACCCACCCCGGGCATGAGTGCACTGGTCAGCCGCTGGGCCCTGCCGCTGATGAACCAGCACAGCGTCGAGCTGGAAACCCGGGTCACGCGCCTGGAACGCGATGCGCTCAAACCCCGGCACTGGCAACTGAGCACCGAGGGGCCGGACGGCGCGCAACATGTGTTTTCGGGTTTCGATGCGGTCCTGCTGGCCATGCCCTCGGTACCCGCGCGTGCACTGTTGCAAACATCACAGCACGCCGACAAGCTGGCGCAACAAATCGACCAGGTGAAAGTGGCACCCTGCTGGACCCTGATGCTGGCGTTTCCGCAGGCCATGCAGCCGGGCCTGTCCACCTTGGGGCCCCAGTGGAATGCCGCCCGCAGCACGCACCACCGCATTGCCTGGCTGGCACGCGAATCAAGCAAGCCGGGGCGCGGTGCGGTGGAACGCTGGACCGTGCAGGCCAGCGCCGCCTGGTCGCAAGAGCATCTGGAAGACGATGTCCTGCGCGTGCAGGCCAAGCTGCTCAAGGCCTTCTCCGAAGTCACCGGCATCCGGGCCGAGCCCGCCCACGTGGACACCCAGCGCTGGCGTTATGCCCAGACCACCCAGTCGCTGGGCAAATCCCATCTGTGGGACGCCAAAACGGGTATCGGCGTCTGTGGCGACTGGTGCCTGGGGCACCGGGTAGAAGACGCTTTTGTCTCCGGGCTGGAACTCGCACTCACCGTGGCATGACGGGCTACACCGGTCGCTTCGCCCCCTCCCCCACCGGACCGCTGCACGCTGGCTCACTGGTAGCGGCCCTGGCCAGTTGGCTGGACGCCAAAGCCCATGGCGGCCGCTGGCTGGTGCGGATTGAGGACGTGGACACAGCGCGCTGCGTACCGGGCCTGGACCGTGTCATCCTGCAGCAACTGACTGCGTGTGGTCTGCACCCCGACGCGCTGCCCCTGTGGCAATCGCAGCGCAGCGCCCGGTACCAGCAGGCGCTGGACCAGTTGGTGGCGCGCGACTTGGCTTACCCCTGTGCCTGCTCGCGTAAAGACATTGAAACCGCGCTGAGCCGCCTGGGGCAAGGTCGTGCGCGCCACGGCGAACTGGTCTACCCGGGCACCTGCCGCACCGGCTTGCACGGCCGGACTGGCCGTGCCTGGCGGCTGCGCACGGATGCAAAAACAATCATCCACTGGAGCGACCGCCGCCTGGGGCCACAACAGCAGGATGTGGCAACCGAGATTGGCGACTTTGTGCTCAAACGCGTCGATGGCTGCTTTGCCTACCAGCTCGCGGTGGTGGTGGACGACGCGGAGCAAGGCGTCACCAACGTGGTACGGGGCGAGGATCTGACTGACAACACCGCACGGCAAATCCTGTTGCAACAGTTTTTGGGTCTGCCGACGCCGCGCTACCTGCACACACCCCTGGTGCTGGGCGAGAACGGCGAAAAACTCTCCAAACAGAACGGCGCGCAGTCGCTTGATACGACCGAGCCACTGGCCGCGCTCAAGCGTGCCGCCAGCGTACTGGGCCTGCCCGAGCACAGCGGCAGCACGGCTGAAGCGCTCAGCGCGTGGGTAACGTACTGGCAGCGTCTCTACAATCCGGTTCCGTGAACGATACAAACCAAACTGAACCCGCCCCCGCGACCCCACCCAGCGCGCGCAGCCCACGCATCAGGGGCCGCGCGCCGGAGGGTGTCGCCTTTCCCAAACTCATCCAGAGTTTTGTCCGGCGCGCCGGTCGCACCACCAGCGGGCAGGTCAAGGCATTGGAGGACATCGGCCCCCGGTTTTTGCTGCCCTACCAACCGAGTGCTATTGATTTTGTAGCTATTTTCGCAGATGCGGCAAGGGCTGACGGCACAACATCCTCTGAACAACGCCCCACCATCCTGGAAATCGGCTTTGGCATGGGCGAGGCCACGGCCCAGATTGCGGCCCTGATGCCGGGACAAAACTTTTTGTGTTGCGAGGTGCACGAACCCGGCGTCGGTGCCCTGCTCAAGCGCATTGGTGAGCAGGGCTTGCGCAACATCCGCATCGTGGCCCACGACGCGGTCGAGGTCATCGACCACATGCTGCCCCTGCAAAGTCTTGACGGCGTGCACATCTTCTTCCCCGACCCCTGGCACAAGAAAAAACACAACAAGCGCCGCCTGATTCAGGCCCCACTGATTGCCAAGCTGGCAGCGCGCCTGAAAATCGGCGGCTATCTGCATTGCGCCACCGACTGGCAGCCTTACGCCGAGCAAATTCTGGAAGTACTCAGCGCGCAGACGCTGTTGAAAAACACGGCGACCCAAGCCCACCCGGAACTGGCCGGCTTTGCGCCCAAACCTGATTACCGCCCGTTGACCAAGTTTGAGAACCGCGGCCTCAAGCTCGGGCACGGCGTGTGGGATGTGGTGTTTGAGCGGGTCTAAAAAAACTTTTGTGCCGCCCGCCCGCAACGGCGTGGGGCCCAGTTGCATCGGACTGCCCGCAGGGTCATGGCCTACCATCCTGGACTTTTTGGTACAACGTTTCCCGGCCATCGCGCGCGCTGTCTGGCAGCAGCGAATGGCCCAAGGCGATGTGGTCGATGAGCACGGCGTACCGGTCACGTCCGGCCGCCCGTACCAGAGCCATCTTCGTGTGTACTACTACCGCACTGTGGCGGACGAGCCGAAGATCCCGTTTATTGAAGTCATCCTGTTTCAGGATGAACAACTGATCGTGGTCGACAAGCCGCATTTTCTGCCGGTCGTGCCCTCCGGCCGCTATCTTGCGGAGACCGTGCTGGTGCGGCTCAAGCACAAGCTCGGAATCGACACGCTGGTGCCCATCCACCGCATTGACCGCGACACCGCGGGCCTGGTCATGTTCTCAGTGCAGCCCGACACGCGCGCCCGCTACCACGCCCTGTTCAGCCAGCGCACCGTCCAAAAAACCTACGAAGCGATTGCCCCCTGGCGTGACGACCTGGCGCTGCCCCTCATCCGCGAGAGCCGGATTGTCGAAGCGGGCCACTTCATGCTGCAGCACGAGGTGAGCGGCCCAAGCAATGCGATTACGCACCTGGATGTGCTGGAGGTGCGTGGCGCATTGGCCCGTTATCGCTTGCGCCCCGTCACCGGCCAGCGCCACCAGTTGCGCGTGCACATGGCGGCGCTGGGCCTGCCCATCCTGGGCGACGGCCTCTACCCGACACTCACACCCGAGGGGCAGATCGATTACGAACGCCCACTGCAGTTGCTAGCCAAGTCGATTGAGTTTGTTGATCCTGTCACCGGCGAGCAGCGGCACTTCGAGAGCAGTCGACGCTTGATGCTGGCTTGAGACGCCGCATCAAGCGGGACCTGGCCCCGACTTGTCATCCCGGAAAGCCATGCCGCAAGCAGCGGCGGGAGTTGAGCGTCAACCCAAAATTTCACGCGGCAAGCCGGACGATATCCGACCTGCGTGCCGCAAATTGCAGGCAGGCAAGAATGTCGTCTCGCTCCAGATCTGGAAAGTCGGTAAGAATTTCACTCGTATCAACCCCGTCACCCAGCATTTCAAGAATGTCGTTGACACGAATCCGCATTCCGCGGATACAAGGACGCCCGCCGCATTTGCCAGGTTCGATGGTGATGCGATCAAGCAGATTCGTTTTCAAGGTAAGCTCCTAAGAAAAAGTGCAAGCATTCACCGCAAGCTGGTGATGTTCACGGTCGGCGGCGTAGGCTAGGCAGGCCTGTATGTCCTCGGGCGTCATGCCTGATGCCAGATAATCCAGCACGTCATAAACCGTGATGCGCAAGCCGCGTAGGCAGGGCTTGCCGCCACGTTTGCCCGGCTCTATGGTGATACGTTCCTTGTAGTTCATGCCCGCCCCCAGCTTCAAAGGTTGTGAGGGATTGTCCAGCTCTTCGAAAAGGGATGTCCTCTTGTCGGAAACCCCCGACAACTCAAAATTCAACCGGCGTTTTTGCCTGAGGGCTTGTTTTGCATCAGGCAAACTGCAGTTCAATTTTTCCGGCGCGCCGACGCACGGGGCCGACCACGATTTTCACGTCGTGGCCCAGCTTGGCGACCAACTCCAGCAGCTTGGCTTCGCTGACACCACGGAACTGGCCCCGCGTGATGCGCGACACCTTCGACTGGTCGATGCCGAGCAGCGCGGCGGCGCCGTCTTGCGTCAGACGGCGCGCCCTGATCGCGCGGGCAATCTCGGCGGCAAGCTGCGACTTGCGTTGCATCTCGGCCGCGTCGGCATAACCCAGATCGGCATAGACGTTGGTGCTGCCTTCCTCGATGGTAATTTCGTTATTTCGGTTCATCTCCGTGCTCCTTGCTGTGCTTGCCAAACCTCGTAATCCTGCTTCGCCGCCTTCAGGCGAGCGTTGATCAGATCCATATCCGCCTTCGGCGTCTTGATGCCGCTCTTGGACTTCTTCTGGAAGCAGTGCAAAACATAAACCCATCCGGCGAACTTGACCGTGTAGACGGCCCGGTACGTGTCGCCACGAAAGTCCTCGACCACCTCCAAAACGCCGGCCGAGCCGAACCCGCTCATCGCCTTGGCGTCCTGGTGCTTGCCACCCGCTTGTGCAAGGTCGATGGCGTGCCCAAACACGTCTTTGACGTCCTCGGGCATTGCATCCAGATCGCGCTTGGCCGAGCCGATCCATTTGAGAGGCTTGCGAGTTTGCTTCGACATCCTTTGCATTATGCCAATTTGGACATAGTATTGTCAATCTGCGCGCCGGGCAGTGGAGCATACGCATCAACGACCAATGGCGCGTGTGCTTTGAGTGGAAGGACGGGCGCGCCAGCCGCGTGGAAATCTGCGACTATCACTAAGGAGCAAAGACTATGAGCAAATCGACCAAACAAAAATTGCGCAACATCCATCCCGGCGAAGTATTGCGCGAAGAATTCCTGATTCCCCTCGGCATCACTCAATACCGTCTGGCAAAAGAAATCGGCGTGACCGAGGCGCGCATCTCGGCGATCTGCTCGGGCAAGCGGGCGGTCACGGCGGATAGCGCATTGCGCCTGGCGGCCTTCTTCGGCACGACGAGCGGTTTCTGGCTCGGCTTGCAGGCCGATTACGATACAGAAGAGGCCGCACAGGAATTGTCAGGGGTGTTGGCGCAGATACATCGCTTTGAGCCGCTGGCGGCTTGATGGTGAGTGAGAATGGCGGGGCGAAAATCAGGCATACATCAAACGCCCACGAGGCTGTGGAATAGGGCGACCCAATTCTTTCGCGGTCTGAACCCATTCTTCGACAATCACCTCTACATGGGCAACGGCTTCTTGATAGGTTTTCCCATCAGCCATGCAACCCGGTAGCTCGGGTACTTCCGCGACAAAGGCGTCATCCTCTTCGCTCCAGTAGATGATAATTTCGTAATTACTCGACATCTGACACCCCCAATTTATATGTGGTGATCCCCGCGAATACGCTCATTCATTAAAACCAAATCGGACTAGCAATTGCCGCAGATCATCAAAAGCAAGTTGGTATCTGGGTTGCCAAAACTATTCGTGGTCTGTCCCAGATTGTTCCCCGATTATTCCCTTGACCGAGATTCTATTTGAGAAGTGCAATGCTACAACCTCACCGTGAACGTAAACCTGCCAGACGACACGCCGCCTGTACTGATCACCTCCACCGTCCACGTGTCTGCCACCGTCCCAAAGTTTGGGTTGATCACAATCTGTGTTGCACTCAGCGAGCTGATAGTCCGGTTGGCATATACCCCACCTCCAGACGTGCGCAATGTCACCGTCGCACCACTCGCAAAGTTGTTGCCATTGATCGTAAATGGTTGTGCCGCTCCAGTCGCCACAGCCGGGTTCGGGCTCACGCTGCTGATCGTCGGCGACGCGGCGGCGGGGGCCACCACCGTGAAGCCCACCACGTTCGACACCCGGCTATCCGGGTTGGTGGCCTTGACCGTCCAACTGTCCGCAGCGGTGGTCGTGGTAATCGACATCTGCACTTGCGTGCTGCTCACATAGGTCACCTGCGCTGCGGGCACGGTGTAGCCCGACTGCCCCGTCCAGGTCAGCGTGAGCGTGGGCTTGTTGGCGAAACCCGTGCCGTTGATGGTGACCGTCTGCGCGCTGGCCGAGCCCGTCACCGGGTTCGGGCTCACGCTGCTGATCGTCGGCGGCGCGGCCACCACCGCCGCAGGTGTGAAGTAGAAATTCGCGCTCGTCTTGTAGGTTGCCAAGTTATTGCACGCCGTGTCAGGACATGCCGTAACGTCCCATTTGTACTGCACGCCCGCTTGCAGCGTCCCGCTTGGAACGGCGTAGCTCATCTGGCCTGACGCCAGCATCGACGACGTGTGCAAGGCGTTCGTGGTCTGGTTGCGCACGTTGACTTGCCAGTAC
>JAUXOA010000097.1 GCA_030682475.1 Rhodoferax sp.
TTCCTTTCGAAGGTTGTTAAACATTTCCGGGCCGGTCGGTCGTCATCGTGTGCCGTCTTGCCCAGCTCCCATCGCCACATTGCGATATGAGTGAACTATAGAAAGCGGACCCCGCCAAGAACATGACGGACAAATTACAAATTGGTCATTAGTTCGTAATTATTAAAATTGCAGTAATCCCCAAAATCTAAACTACTGTCTCTTGTCACTGCGGGTGTTTTAGCGCGTGGTCGGCGAAGGATGCTGTTGAATAATTTGATTTCCCAGTAAGCAGGCAAGCGCACCGACGCCACGTCCAGCGCCCTCAGGCAACAGGTTTTCAATGAAACGGGGGGGCGCGGCTCCCCCTGACATCGCCCAATGCAATACTGTAGAAGCCAGGGGGCGGGCGGGTCTGATGTAGATAACAGAAATGTAATCTTGCGGTCAGTGTTCTGTTGGGGGCAGGTCGGCACACTGCGGTCCATTAGTTCACTGGGGATTGATTCATGACCGTTAGTTTTGTTCGCCATCGAAAAGGCTGGTTGCCCTGCACTTTGCTGCTGGCAGTCAGCAGCGTCTGGGCACAACCGGCGCAGCCAAGCCCTGCAACGACACTGAAGCACGCGTTTACTGCGGCATGGCTGCGCCAACCCGAAGCCCAGTCACAAGCGGCGCGCCAGGAGGCCGCCATGGCCCACAGGCAGGCCGCCAACAGTTGGACGGCGGAGCCTGCGAGTCTGGAGTTGTCGATCAGGAGCGACCGCCTGAGTCAGAACCAGGGCAGTCGCGAGGACGCCGCCGGATTGGCTTTTCCCTTATGGCTGCCGGGCGAGCGGGCGCGCACCGGCGCCCTGGCCGACGCCGAGGTCCGGGCCAGCGCGAGCCGGGTGCTGGCGGCGCAACTGCGCACTGCGGCCAGCGTGCGCGAGACCTATTGGCAGTGGCAACGTGCGCGCGGCGAGCAGGTGCTGGCGCTGGCGCGCCTGGGTAATGCGCAACAGTTGGCGCTGGACGTAGCCAAACGGGTCAAGGCCGGCGACCTGGCGCGCGCCGATCAACACCAGGCCGATGGGGCGGTGGCGACCGCGGAGCTCGGACTGGCCGAAGCGGCTAGCACCTTGGCCAGCGCAGCGCAACAACTGCGCTCCCTGACCGGTACCCCGCCGGGACCGAGCGCCGTTGCCGCGCAGGGCGCGGGCGCTCTGACCGAGCCGGTCCCCGAGCTAGGCGCTGATGGCGCGGCCCTGGACACCCGCCACCCGGCGCTGGTCGAACTTCTCGACCGGGCCGACGTGGCACGCCGCGCAGCCGAACTGGTCCGGGTGCAGACACGCCCCAACCCCGAGCTGAGCCTGGCCACGGCCAGAGACCGCGGACTGGCCGGCGAGCCTTACCAGCAAAGCATCACGCTGGGCCTTCGCATCCCCTTTGGTTCGGACAGTCGCAACCGGGCCAAACTGGCAAGCGCGCAAGCCGATACCATCGAAGCCGAGGGACAGCTTGGTCTGGAGCGGGAACGCTTGCTGTCTGAGCTCGACGCGGCCCGTGTTCGCCTCGAATCGGCCCGGGCCCAGCTCACAGCGGCGGACAAACGTTCGCAGCTCGCCCGTGAGTCGCGCAGCTTCTTCCAGAAGTCGTACCAAGTGGGCGAAACCGATTTGCCGACCCGCTTGCGCATCGAACTTGAAGCCACCGAGGCCGAACGCCAGGCGACCCGCACGCGCATCGACCTGGCCGCCGCGGTCTCGTCCCTGCGCCAGGCCCTGGGTTTGCTGCCCGAATAACCCTCTAATCAGTTGAGGACAGAGCTTGTTCGCGCAGCAACACTGCGGTCTGTCCCACTTGCGCCCGGTATCGGGGATGCCCGGCGGGGTTTCAGTCTAGAACGAACTTGAGAAATTAAAACATGACTATTTTGAAAAAACTGAACGCCTTCTGTCTGGTGACCTTCATCGCCGCCACACCGTTCACAACGTGGGCTGACGCCGGCCACGATGACGGCGCGCCAGCCACTGCGGGCGGCTCAGGACTGCCACGGTTCAGCGCCGTCTCCGAGACATTCGAGTTGGTCGGGGTGCTCAAGGGCAAACAACTCAGCCTTTATCTGGACCGCGCTGCTGACAACAGCCCGGTCAAGGACGCCCAGCTCGAACTCGAATTGGGCGGTGTCAAGGTGGCCGTCAAGCCCCGTGGCGAGGGCGAGTTTGAGGCGACGCTGGCGCAAGAACTCAAAGCGGGCGTCACCTCTGTGGCGGCCATGGTGATCGCTGGACCAGAGACCGATCTGTTGGCCGGTGAACTCGACATCCGCGCAGCCGCCCACGCCGATGCCTCGGTGGGCAGCCAGCCATGGAAGAAGTACGGCATCTGGTTTGTTGCCGGATTGCTTTCGCTGGCAGGGCTGGCCTGGGGCCTGCGCCGCGCGCGCGCCCATCGAATCAACCGTGTTGGAGGTGCAGCATGATGCCGCGTTTTTTGAAGTCCGCCGCCAGCTCCGCTTGCTGCGCCGCACTGCTTGCCTTGACGCCACCGGTCTGGGCTGGACCCGGCCATGACGGTGGCCACGACGCTGCTGGGGCTGACCCTGCGGCCACTGGCAGTGGCCCCAAACGCCTGCCCGATGGCAGCGTTTTCCTGCCCAAACCGGCCCAGCGCCAGATGGGCGTGCGCACCTTCGTCGGCGAAGCCAGGCAGGTGCCGCGCTCGACCGAGCTGTCAGGCAAGGTTGTGATGGACCCGAACGCGGGCGGCAAGGTGCAGGCCCTGGTGGCTGGCCGACTCGAAGCCGGTCCGCGCGGGCTGCCCTCTCTAGGGCAGGCCGTGCGCAAGGGTGAGGTGCTGGCCTATGTGCTGCCCGCCACGGCGGCGATTGAACGCTCGAACCAGTCCGCGCAACTAGCGGAGCTGGGTGCCAGCCGCAGCCTGGCCAACAAGCGGCTGGCGCGTTTGCAGGAACTGGCGGACACGGTGCCGCGCAAGGAAATCGAGGCGCTTGAAAGTGAAGTGGCCAGTCTCGGTGCGCGCATCAACGCGCTAGGAGCCGGGCTGTCCGCGCGTGACGCGCTGGTGGCGCCGGTGACGGGTGTCATCGCCTCGGCCAACGCCGTGGCGGGTCAGGTGGTCGATGCGCGTGAACTGCTGTTCGAAGTGATCGATCCCATGCGCTTGCGCATTGAAGCACTGGCCTTTGATGCCGCACTGGCGGCTGACTTGGGCGGCGCCTTTATGTCGGTAGGCGGCCAGAAGGTGCCGCTGATCTTCGTCGGCGCGTCGCGCTCGTTGCGCGAGCAGGCGCTGCCTCTGGCCTTTCGCGCCGAAGGCCAGGCGCTGGGCCAACTGGCGGTCGGCCAGCCGGTCGCCGTGGTGCTGCAAAGCCGCAGCCTGGTGGCGGGCGTGCCGGTGCCGGCCGCGTCCTTGATGAAGAACGCGGCCAACCAGACCATTGTGTGGGTCAAGACCGCGCCCGAACGTTTTGAGGCGCGCGTCGTCACGGTCGAGCCGCTCGACGGCGCGACGGTGGCGGTGACTTCGGGCCTGAAGGCCGGGGACCGTGTGGCCACGCAAGGCGCCACGCTGATCAACCAAATCCGTTAACGGGAGCCACCGCATGTTTAAGTGGTTACTCGACAGCAGCCTCGCCAACCGGTTGCTGGTGATCATCGCCAGCCTGGTGCTGATGGCCTATGGCGCTTTCACGCTCACGCAGACACCGGTCGATGTGTTCCCGGACCTCAACAAACCCACTGTCACCGTCATCACGGAAGCCGGCGGTATGGCGGCCGAAGAGGTCGAGCAGCTCATCACCTTCCCGTTGGAGACGGCCATGAACGGGCTGCCCGGCGTGGAGACGGTGCGCTCGGCCTCGAGCGCCGGCTTGTCCTTCATTTACGTGACCTTCAACTGGAGCACCGAAATCTTTCGCGCCCGCCAGATGGTGGGTGAGCGCCTGTCCTCGATGGAAGAAGGGCTGCCCGAAGGCACGGTGCCGCGCATGGGACCGATCAGCTCAATCATGGGCGAGATCATGCAGATCGCGATTCCGATCGACACCGCCAAGGTTTCTTCCATGCAGGTGCGCGAATACGCCGACTGGGTGCTACGCCCGCGTCTGCTGGCGATTGCCGGCGTGGCGCAGGTGGTGCCGATCGGGGGCGAGGTGCGCCAGTTTCAGGTGCAGCCCAATACCGTGCGCATGGCCGAACTGGGCATCAGCCATGAGCAACTCGAAGGCGCGCTCAAGGGCTACTCCAGCAACACCTCAGGGGGCTTTCTGGAGCTCAACGGGCGCGAATACCTGATCCGCAACCTGGGGCGCACCTCCAGTCTGGATGACCTGCGGAACCTGGCGCTCACCGCGCGCGAGGGTCAACCGATCCTGCTGCGCCAGATCGCTGACGTGACCTTTGCTGCGGCCATCAAGCGCGGGGACGCCGGTTTTGAAGGCAAGCCGGCGGTGATTCTGAGTATCCAGAAACAGCCTGCCGCCGACACCATCGCCTTGACCCGCGCGATCGAGACCGCACTGTCGGAGATGCAGAAATCCTTGCCGGTCGGCCTGGATGCACCCAAAGTCACGTTCCGCCAGGCCAGTTTCATCGAGGCCTCGATCACCACATTGCAAGGCAAGCTGATCGGGGCCTCGGGCTTCGTCGCGGTGATCCTGTTCCTGTTTCTCGGCAATGTGCGCACCACCGTCATTGCGCTGGTGGCGATTCCGGTCTCGATCTTCATCACTGCCCTGGTGTTTCGCTACTTCGGCCTGTCGATCAACACCATGACGCTGGGCGGTCTGGCGATTGCCATCGGCGGGTTGGTCGATGACGCCGTGGTCGGCATCGAAAACGTGATGCGCCGGTTGAAGGAAGACCGGATCAAGCACCCTGAACACCGCATTCACCCGATCGAGCTGGTGGCGCGCGCCACCATGGAAGTGCGCTCGGCCATTCTGTATGCCACGGTGATCATCGTGTTGGTGTTCGTGCCGCTGTTCGCGCTGCCGGGCATGGAGGGACGCCTGTTCGTGCCGCTGGGCATCTCCTTCATCGTCTCGACGCTGGCCAGCCTGGTGGTGTCCGTGACCGTCACGCCGGTGCTGAGCTTTTACCTGCTGCCGCGCATGAAGTCGCTCAACCACGGCGACACCAAGTTGCTGGCGTGGCTGAAGGCGCGCTACCGCAATGGCTTGCAGCGTGTTCTGGCTCGTCCCAAAGCCGCGCTGGCGGCCGGCGCGCTGGCGGTGCTGGTAGCGGCGCTGGCGGTGCCGTTTTTCCCGACCACCTTCCTGCCGCCGTTCAACGAGGGCACACTGGTGATCGGCCTGCGCCTGAACCCGGGCGTGACCCTGCTTGAGACCACCTTGCTGGCGCGCCAGGCCGAGGTGCTGGTCAAGCAAGTGCCCGAGGTCACGCACGTCGGGCGCCGCAGTGGTCGCGCCGAGCTGGACGAGCATGCCGAAGGGGTTCACGTCAGCGAGCTGGACGTAGGCTTGAAACCGGCCGGCGAAATCACGCGCTCGATGGATGAAATTTCGGCCGATATCCGCTCCAGGCTGATCAACCTGCCGGCCTCGATTGCGATCGGGCAGCCGATCTCGCACCGCATTGACCACATGCTGTCGGGTGTGCGCTCGCAGATCGCGATCAAGATCTTCGGCGAGGACCTGGACACGCTGCGCGGCCAGGCCGACGTATTGCGCGCCGGGCTGGCCACGGTCCCTGGCTTGGCCGACCTGGAGATTGAAAAGCAGGTATTGGCGCCGCAGATCAAGGTCCGCATCGACTATGCCGCGGCCGCCCGCTACGGTGTGCCGGCACCGCAGATACTGAGCACGCTGCAAAACCTGGTCGAGGGCGAGAAGATCACGCAGATTGTCGAAGGCGGGCGGCGCTTCGCGCTGGTGGTGCGGCTGCCGGAGTCGGCGCGCTCGGTGGAGGGGCTGGGACGGATTCTGATCGAGACCCCGAACGGGCGCATTCCGCTGTCCAAGGTGGCCAGCATCGAAGACAGCGACGGCCCGAACCAGATCAGCCGCGACGACGGCAAGCGCCGCATTGTGCTGTCGGCCAATGCGCAGGGGCGTGCCCTGTCGGACGTCATTGAGGACATCCGCCGTGTGGTGGCCCAGACCAAGCTGCCCGAGGGTTACTTCGTCACGCTGGGCGGCCAGTTCCAGGCGCAGGAGGAGGCGTCACGGCTGGTCGGGCTGCTGTCCATCGTGTCGGCGGTGCTGATGTTCGTGGTGCTGTACAGCCGCTACCAGTCCACCCGGCTGGCGCTGCTGATCATGGCCAACGTTCCGCTGGCGCTGGTGGGTGCCGTGTTCGGGCTGTGGCTTTCCGGGCAACCACTGTCGGTGGCGGCCCTGGTGGGCTTCATCACGCTGGCTGGCATCTCGGTGCGCAACGGCATCCTGAAGGTCAGCCACTACATCAATCTGATGCGCTTCGATGGCGAGGACTTCGACCACAAGATGATCGTGCGCGGCTCGCTGGAGCGACTGAGCCCGGTGCTGATGACGGCGCTGGTGACGGCCTTCGCGCTGGCGCCGCTCTTGTTCGAGGCCGAGCGCCCCGGCACCGAGATCCTGCATCCGGTGGCGGTGGTGATCTTCTCGGGCCTGATCAGCTCGACCCTGCTCGACACCTTTCTCACGCCGGTGATGTTCTGGTTGTTCGGCCGCAAAGACGCCGAGCGCCTGCTGGATGACAAGAACGCCGAGGCCTTCTAAGCTAGCCATTGCCCCTTTGATTCTTTAACTCTTCTTTAACCCACAAAAGGAAACTTTATGAAACTCGTTCAACTCATCGCAGCGCTTGTGCTGGCAGCCACCGGCGCCGCATTCGCGGCAGAAGACCATGGCCACGAAACCAAGCCGCTGCATGGCGGCGTGGTGGTCGTGGTCAAGGACGTCGAATTTGAGCTGGTCGCCAAGCCGGACTCCCTGCAATTGCACCTGCGCGACCACGGCAAGCCGGTTGATGTCAGCAAGGCCAGCGCCAAGCTCACCTTGCTCGCCGGTACCGAAAAGCAGGAGGTGGAACTGAAGCCTGCCGGAGAAAAGCTGGAAGCAAAAGGCAACTTCAAAGTCGCGGCCAAGACCAAGGTCGTCGCCATTGTTTCGCTGGCCGGGAAATCATCCACCGCGCGCTTCGTGCTGAAGTGAAGCCTGAGCTGTGCGGCCAGTCGGCCGCACCCGAATCTCCTGACCCAAGGAGATCACCATGCCAAGAAACTTTGACCTGAAACGACGTTACCTGCTGTATGGACCACAACAAGATGGGCGACAAGATCAAATTCAAAGTCTTGCCAATCCGGCGCGGACCCGGTGTGCCCAGAGCGGATCGGGGCCCGGTGCCGAAACCTGCGCTACAGCCGGTCAAGATAGCTGATGCCGCGGAAGCGCTGCCAACGGTTATTGAACCGCCGTCGTTCATGGCGCAGGCATCTCGCTACCAGACTGATCGCTGGCAGCGCAGCGTGCTGTTCCTCGATATGTTGCGTGAACGGGCCAACCATCCTGATGAGCAACGACCGGTTGGATAAGTGACTGCTGGCTGGCTGCAGACCAAATTACCGAACCGCGACCTGCCAACGAAGCCAACCAGTTCGTGGCAATGGAAGCGCAAGCCAGCGTCTCGATTTCAGGCACACTCGACAGCTACCGGAAAATCAGGGACAGTGCCAGCGAGCAGCTCTGTTGCACGCTGAACGGCACGGATTGAAGCGGGTCTGCAACACAAGGGTCGAATTGAACTTTTTGGAGAAGAGAGTATGCGAAAACTATTGACAGTCCTGACAGCAGCATTGGCGTTGAGCCTCACCGGCTGCGGCTACAACACATTTCAAACCACCGACGAGCAAATAAAGGCGAGTTGGTCAGAGGTCGTCAACCAATACCAGCGTCGTGCTGACTTGATCCCCAATCTCGTCAACACCGTCAGGGGCGAGGCGAAGTTCGAGCAGGACACCCTGACCAAGGTGATCGAGGCGCGCTCAAAAGCCACATCGATCCAGGCCACACCCGAACTGATCAATGACCCAGCGGCGTTCCAGAAATTCCAGCAGGCGCAGGGCGAATTGACGGGTGCGTTGTCGAGGCTGATGGTGGTTGCAGAAAACTATCCGAACCTCAGGGCCAACCAGGGTTTCCGGGACCTGCAGGCGCAGTTGGAAGGGACCGAGAACCGCATCACGGTGGCGCGCAACCGCTACATCAAGTCGGTGCAGGACTACAACGTAGCGGTGCGATCGTTCCCCTCCAATTTGACAGCGATGGTGCTGGGCTACCAGCAAAAGCCCAACTTTGCAGTCGAGAAAGAAAAGGAAATCTCCAAGCCACCCAGCGTCAGCTTTGACACTGCACCGGCCAAACCCCAAGGCGGTGCTTCGGGAGCGGCCCGGTGATCGCCAGGAGTACCGCGAGAGGGACGGCCCGAGCCCTGCTGCTGGCATGCACGCTTTGCTGGTCGCTCGTTGCCGCAGCACAGGTAGCGGTGCCACCTTTGACTGGGCATGTGATCGACCAGACCGGCACGCTTACCGCAGAGCAGAAGGCCTCCCTGGAGCAAACATTGGCAGCGTTTGAAGCCACGAAGGGCAGTCAGCTGGCTGTGCTGTTGATTCCATCGTCAGCCCCGGAAGCAATCGAGCAATTCGCCCTGCGTGTCGCAGAGCAATGGAAGCTCGGGCGGAAGAAGGTCGACGACGGCGTCATACTGGTCGTCGCCAAGAGCGACCGCACGTTGCGCATTGAGGTGGGGTACGGCCTGGAAGGGGCGCTCAACGATGCCACCAGCAAACGCATCATCAGCGAGATCATCCTGCCGCGATTCAAGCAGCAGGACTTTTATGGTGGTATCAGCGCCGGAGTCGGGCAAATGATCCGTGTCATTGAGGGAGAGCCGTTGCCGGCACCGAGCGGGAAGCCCGCCGCAAGCAGCGGGGATGTTGGGCAGTACGCCCCCGTTCTTCTCATTCTCGCGCTCGCAGTGGGGGGCGTGCTGCGCGCCGCGCTAGGCAGAGTTGCTGGCGCGCTGGCCGCGGGCGGGGCTGTCGCAGTGGTTGCCTGGTTCGTTGTTGGCGCCCTGTCCGTGGCACTGGTCGCCGGCGTGATCGCGCTGTTCGTCACCTTGCTGGGTGGCGCAATGGGCGGGCGTGGACTGGGCGGTTACTACGGCGGAGGTGGCCGAGGTGGTTTTGGCGGCGGCGGCTTCAGAGGCGGCGGTGGCGGCTTCGGTGGCGGCGGTGCGTCGGGGAGGTGGTAAGCATGAATATCAAACGCATAGTGAAGCATTTGCTGGTGACCCGCCGACAGGTCAGACTGGCCTTTCCTGGCAGCACCTTGGTCGCGATCGAAAAAGCGATCAACGAAAGCGAGACCGCACATGTCGGAGAAATCCGTTTCGCGGTCGAGGGTGCACTGGACGGCTTGCCGCTGTTCAAGGGGCAGTCGGCCAGAGAACGGGCGATCGACGTGTTCGCGCAACTGCGCGTGTGGGACACCGAAGACAACAGTGGCTTGCTGATTTACCTGTTGCTCGCTGACCGGGCCGTGGAGATTGTTGCCGACCGCGGGATTGACGCCAAGGTGGGCTCGCAGGAATGGGACAAGATTTGCCATCAGATGGAAGAGGCCTTCAGGCAATCGAACTACGAAGGCGGTGTGGTCAGTGGCGTGCAGGCGGTGACGCAGCATTTGGTAGAACATTTTCCCGCTGATGGCCGCAGCGGGAATGAACTGCCAGACAAGCCGGTGGTTCTCCGAGGCCAGTCAAATTTTTAAACAGAAGGGCAATTGTTATGAAAGCAAACCGAATCAAGTGGTTGATCGCCGTCGCGCAGATCAGCGTGCTGGCTGCAGCCGGGTCGGCCTTTTCCGCGACAGGGAAGGTCTACGTTGCCGATGAGGAGGCGAACACCGTCAGCGTCATCGACGCGGCGTCCTTCAAGATGATCCGCAGCATCCCTGTCGGTCAGGGACCGCACAACGTCCAGGTCGCGCCGGACGGCAAGGTGGTCTGGGTGACCAACAACGGCGAGCCCGGCAAGGCAGACGCAAAGATGCCGAACGCGGGGATGCCAAAGGCCGAGCACGGGGCAATGACCGGCGCTGGGGCCGTGTGGGCCATCGATACCGCCACCGACACGGTGGTCGCCAAGGTGCCGGTCGGTATGCATCCCGCCCACGTCGTCGTGGCGCCCGATGGCCGCTACGCCTACGTCGCCAACGGCGGCGACAACACGGTGAGTGTGGTCGATACATCGGCGCAGCGCGTTGTGGCGACGATCCCCGTCGGCGCCTCCCCGCACGGCATGCGGATCAGTCCAGACGGCAAGCAAGCCTACGTCGCCAACCTGAAGGGCGGCACGGTGTCGGTGATCGATACCGCCAGTCGGAAGGAAGTTGCGAAAGTTCCGACAGGCAAGGGCCCGGCTCAGGTCGGCTTCACGCCGGACGGTCGTCTTGCCTTCGTCTCGCTATCAGAAGAAAACGCGGTTGCCGTCATCGATCCGGCCACGCGCAAGGTGATTCGAAAGATTGCCGTCGGAACGGTGCCAATCCAGCTGTACGCGACGCCTGACTCGCGTACGCTGCTGGTTGCCAACCAGGGCACACGCAAGAAGCCAGGCAAGACCGTGAGCGTGATCGACCTCAAGAGCTTTAAGGTCACAAAGACAGTGGAGACCGGCCCCGGCGCCCATGGCGTGGTAGTCGACCGTGACGGCCGGTACGCATACGTCACGAACACCTATGCCGACTCGGTGTCCGTGCTCGACATCAAGGACCGCAAGGTCGTTGCGACCGTTCGCGTGGGCAAGGGGCCCAATGGAATTAGCGTGACGCCGTGACGGCATTTGTCGCAATCGGATGACAAGCCCCATGCCGCCTGCGACTCGTGGTGCTGATGAGCGCGATCAATTCTCTCTTGCACTCGGACTTCCGCTGGCCACTGTTGCTGGCTGCGCTCCTGTGGTTTGTCGGCCTGCTGTGCTCCCTGCGGGAAGGCGCCGCCTCGCCTGCGACCGAGGAATGAACTGAATGTGCTTCTCCGCCACAGCCAGCTTCTCGGCGGGCGCCTTGCTGCTCGGGCTCGACGCGCTGACGCTGAAGTCTGCGCGTCGCCCGCGCGAACTGCCGTTCGCCGTGATCCTGAGCGTCACCGTGTATCTTCACCTTGCCGGGCGCAGGACTCAACGCAGCTGGCCACGATTCCAATGAGCACCCACACATCCGCCGTCATGCTGTCGGCACAACCTGCCGACCTGCGGCCGGTGCAACTGGCCTGGCTGGCGGTGGCCGTCTTTGTCGTCTCGGCCGGTTACGGGGCACTTCTGCCTTTGCTGCCGGGTTGGCTGACCTTGATGATGCCGGGTGCGACGGCCACCGAAATCGCTCGTCACGTCGGTTTTCTCAGCGGAGTCTACGCTGCCGGCGTGCTGGTTGGCGCCCCCTTGTGGGGAGTCATCTCGGACCGCACCGGGCGAAGTCGAATCCTGATCGTCGGGCTCGTGGGCTACGTCGCCAGCCAGCTTCTGCTGCTGGTGCCGGAATTGACCAGCGTCTGGGGACTCTACGCATTACGCGGGACGACCGGCTTCTTCGTGGCAGCGGTCGTTCCGGTGGTTTCAGCGCTGGTGGCCGAACACACGCCTGAGGAACAGCGCGCGCGGCGCTTCGCCTGGCTGGGTGCCATGTCGCTGCTCGGATTTCTGTTTGGCCCTGGGCTGACCGCAGTAGCAGGCTGGGTCGGGCCATGGGCGGGGCAAGGAGCGGTTACCTCCGCGCTTTCAGTGCAGGTAGTGATTATTCTGTCTGCGCTGCTTGGCGCGGTGATGATGCTGGGGCTGGCTGTGACGTTGCCCGCGTCGCGCCCCCCTGCCCCAACCGCCCCCAGCATTCCGGAGGTCTCCTCGCGAGGTCGCACTACCGCGCTGTGGTGCCTCAATGGCGTGGTGATGTTCGTGCTGGCCGGCTTCGAGCTGGGCATCGTGTTGCAGGGACAGCAACACAGCAACGTCTCCCCGCGCGAAGTCGCACTCATGTTCGCCGAGTGCAGCCTCGTGATGTTGGGCATCAACGCTTTGCTCTTTTTCACGTCGTTGCTGGAGAAGACCTCGGCACGCAGCCTGCTGGGCGCAGGGCTGATCCTGGCGATGGTCGGCCTGGCCGTGCTTGCCCAGCACCGCTCCGACGCCTGGATGTACCTGGGCGTCAGCCTGGCCGCTGCCGGCACCGGACTGGTGCTGCCGGTGATCTCCTACCTGGCTGCAGGCACATCCCGACAGAATCTAGGCGTCACCATGGGCGGCCTGGCAGCGGCCGCAGGGTTCGGTCAGACGCTCGGATCTTCGGTGGGTGGATGGCTCTTTGGTGCCCTCGAGCAGCG
Organism: Rhodoferax sp.; assembly: GCA_030682475.1. Lineage (GTDB taxonomy): Bacteria > Pseudomonadota > Gammaproteobacteria > Burkholderiales > Burkholderiaceae_C > Rhodoferax. Next base: position 12,369 of record JAUXOA010000097.1, read on the forward strand.
CAGCTTTGGCTGGCTGACCGTTCCACTGTTAGTGATGCTGGGTCTTCTGCTGGCCCGGCCGGCCTGGTGGTCGGTCACGTCCGTCAAATCCTCCCACGACCGTCCATGAAAAATAGGAAACGGTCCATTGCTTATCTTTATGGAGAGGCGTGGGACTGTGAATACGACTACGGATGGGCGGCGGCAAACGCCAAGCCATCCATCACTACGATTCAATCCACGAAATTTGGAACAGACTGCTACTGAACGTGGGGGCAAGGCAGAGCACCCAACGTGAGTTGGGCGTCCCGCATGTCATCGATCTCTGTATGCGTGAGAGTGTGCCATCAGTGAGCCAGAGCGTGGCAGGCAACGGCGCAGCTCTTGCAGGCGTCGGCGCAGCGTTTGCAGTGGTCCATCGAGTGCTTTGCGCACTCGGTTGCGCAGGTTTCACACGCTTTGGCGCAAAGCGAAAGTACCGCCTTCATGTGTTCGCCGCCCGACGCGATCGACCTCGCTGCCAGCCCGCAAATATCGGCGCATTCCAAGTCCAACCCGATGCAGCGAACCATCGGTTTGGGGTCACCCTCCTTAAGGCAGGCAGTAGCACATTGAAGGCAGGCCGCCGCGCACTCGTTGCAGGCGAGAAGGCATTCGATTTGTTTTTGACTAAGCATAATTTTCTCGTTGAACGCCGGATATTCGGCAACGTCATCATCTTCAACGCAGCGATGGCGGTCTGTTCGGTAGCGCACACCGAAGTGGGCAAGAGAGCGTGGAAAATGTGCGAATAGACATGCGTCAGCGCGGAGCCATGGAGCCCTCCCACATTGGAAGAGATTTACGACCGCGTTTGCTGCTAAGCCTTTACCGGCGCCGCAGTCTTGTCAGGCTGACGGCTGCCCGCCAGCTTGGTGCGCTTGAGCATCAGCGCATTGATCGCCACGATCAGGGTACTGCCAGACATTGACAGCGCGGCGACCTCCGGGCTTAACACGAAGGGGTACAAGACGCCCGCAGCAAGCGGGAACGCGATCACGTTGTAGCCCACCGTCCACCAAAGATTCTGGTGCATCTTGCGCAAGGTAACACGCGACAACTCAATTGCATCGACGATGTCATACGGGTCGCTCTTCATCAGTACGACATCAGCGCTTTCCATCGCGACATCGGTGCCGGCGCCAATGGCAAACCCCACGTTAGCCTGGGTTAACGCTGGCGCGTCGTTGACACCATCGCCCACCATCCCGACCTTCTTCCCAGATGCTTGCAGTTTCTTCACCTTCTCGGCCTTCTGGCCCGGCAGCACGTCGGCCAGCACACTGTCGATGCCGAGATCCGCGGCGATGCGCTTGGCGGTGGCCGCGTTGTCGCCGGTCAGCATCACCACTTCGATCCCGCGTTCGCGCAGCTTTGCCACCGCTGCCTTGGAACTTGGCCTGATCGCATCGGCGATGGCGATGAGGCCGATCACGCGAGCGGCCTGAGACACATGGACGACGGTGCGGCCGTCCCCCTGCAGGCGGGTGGCTTCGGCCTCCAGGGGACCGAGCGCGAGCTTTTGCGCATCCATCAGCAGCCGGTTGCCGAGGAATACCGTTCCGCCAGCGGTCTCGGCGCGCGCGCCCATGCCGTCGAGAGACTCAAACCCGGTCGGTGTCGCGACGGTGAGGTTCGCCGCCCGGCGCACGATTGCCTGGGCCAGTGGATGGTCGGACCCCTGCTCGACGGCCGCGGCGGCGATCAGCACGACGTCGTCGGCGACTCCGTCCGCCGTCACGATTTCGACGACCTCCGGCTGGCCGATGGTGAGCGTGCCGGTCTTGTCGAAGACGATGACGTTGAGCTTGGTGGCGTCTTCGAGCGCCGAGGCGTTCTTGAACAGAATGCCGTTCATTGCGCCCAGGCCGGTACTCACCATGACCGCCATCGGCGTCGCGAGTCCCAACGCATCCGGGCAGGCTATCACGAAGACCGTGATGGTCAGTGTCACCGCGAACAGCAGCGGCTGTCCGATCCACCAGAACCACACCGCAAAGGTCGCAAGACCGATGACGATCGCGGCAATCACCAGCCATTGCGCGGCCTTGTCCGCCAGGAGTTGCGCCGGCGCCTTGGAGTTCTGCGCCTCTTGCACCAGTTTCACGATCTGCGCCAGCGCCGTGTCGGCCCCGACCTTCGTCGCCTTGTAGCGAAAGCTGCCGCTCGTGTTGATGGTCGCGCCGATCACCGTGGCACCCGGCCCCTTCTGCACCGGCATCGACTCGCCGGTGAGCATGGACTCGTCGACCAGTGATTCGCCGGTCTCCACCGTGCCGTCGACGGGAATCTTGTTGCCCGGCCGGATCACGACGATCTCGCCCGCCAACACCTGCGCCGTAGGAACTTCAACCTCTGCGCCGTCGCGGATCACCGAGGCCATTGCCGGAGCGAGATCCATCAGCGCCGTGATGGCGGAAGAAGACCCCGCGCGGGCACGCATTTCCAGCCAATGACCAAGCAGGATGAAGACCAGCAGGACCGCCACAGCTTCGAAGAATTGCCCGCTCTCCTTGAAGAAGAACGTCGTGACTACACTGAAGAGATAGCCGGTGCCCACGCTCAACACGATCAGCGCCGCCATGCCCAGGGTGCCCTTCATGAGCCCGTGCCAGGCGGAGACGAAGAACGGCCAGCTCGGATAGAGAATCGCGGCGCTTGCGAAGAAAAACAGCCACAGGCTGATATCGAGCCCGAACGGCGGCGCCGGCGGCTCGAACATATCTCCCATCGGTGCGTACACAAAGATCGGCACGGTAAAGATCAGGCATATCCAGAAACGGTTTCGCATGTCGCGCACCATCGCCGGCAAGTCCTTGCCGCCATGTCCCATCTCATGCGCCATATCCGCCGGCATCGTGGCCTGCGTGTCCGGCGCGGTGTGGCCCTCGTGGCCGTTGCCTGCTGGGGCAGCGGGCGCCGCAGCGGACGCGACGAGGGCAGCTTGCGGCACAGCGGCTACAGGCGTCGGAGCGGCGTCCGGCGCAGCTTGCGGCGTTGGCACTGCAGCACGCTGGCGTGAAGGTTTGCCTTCGCTCACTTGCCTGCGTTGGGATCCGTCTGCCGATTGATACCCGGATTGGTGCACGGCCGCCTTGATATCGGCGATCTCGAGAAGGGTTTCGTCGTAGCGCACCGTGGCGTTTCCCGCTGCGTCATTCACGGTAACGCTTTGGACACCCGGCACCTTGCCAATTCGCTTTTCCACTGCGTCCGCGCTCAATGCTGACAGCATGCCGTGAACTTCAATAACGCTCGTTTTCATCGCACTTCCTTTATGGCTAAAGGCCTGACGGAAACGTCTCTGGCACCTCGCCGTCGATCCACACCTGGTCCATGTCCAGCGGCTCCAGTGCGCTGGTTTCGTCGATGTGTATGACTGCATCGAACTGCTGGGCCAAGCGGGTGTAGAAATAGTGGCTCTGGCGTTCCGTGTCGGGGCGGTAGATCACGCCGATGGCACGCTGCAGCCGCTGTGATGTCACGAGCGAGCGCAGCGCCGCATCGTCGCGCAGGGGCAACAGAAAGCGGGCAGTTCCGGTTTGATGGAACACGTCCTCCCAACTACCGGACAAACCCTCGCGCACGCACTTGCGCTGGGGCGGCTCGTCCCAGTTCGAAGCAGCCGTGACCCAGCCGCGGTGGGTGCTGAAACCCACCAGCACCGCATCGTCCGCGTAGCGGTCGCGCACCAGCTGACCCACATTCCATTCACCCCGCTCGCCCATTTCGGTGGCCGAGGCATCGCCCAGGTGCGAGTTGTGCGCCCACAGGGCGATGCGTGGCGCCGCGCCGCCTGTGGTCAAGTGGCGGTCCAGCGCATGCAGCGTCTCCACCATGTGACTGTCGCGCAGATTCCAGGATGACACACGCCGGTGAAACATGGTGCGGTAGTACTCTTCGGCGTTGCGCACCAGGCGCGCGTTCTGCTGCGCGTAGAAGGCTTCGTCACGCTCCAGCCCGGGCGTCAGTAGCACTTCGCCAGCACGGCGGTTCATTTCGCGTAGTTGTTGCACCACCTCGTCCTCGCAACTCCCCTTGAGGCCAAAGCTCGCGGCATAGCCATACGCTTGGGTGTCTTCTGCTGCATGGTCGAAGCAGGCGTAGCGGTACCGTGCACGGCGCGCGGCTTCGGGGTCCACATCATCGAGGTAGGTCAACACGGCCTGGATGGAGCTGAACAGGCTGTACAGGTCAAGCCCGTAGAAGCCCACCTGGCGCAGAGGGCTGAGGCCGGTGTTGTAGTCGCGTAGCCACTCGACGAAGTCGCGCACGACGGTGTTGCGCCACATCCAGGCGGGAAAGCGCTGGAAGCCCGACAGGGCAGCGTCGGCGTCATCTGACAGGCCGCGTACGTAGCGGTTGACGCGCCAGGCGTCGGGCCAATCGGCTTCCACGGCAACGGCAGTAAAGCCTTTCTCGGTGATCAGTCGCTTGGTGATCTCTGCCCGCTCGCGGTAGAACTCATGGGTGCCGTGCGACGCTTCGCCCAGCAGGGCAAAGCGCGCCCGGCCGATCAGATCCAGCAGCCCGTCATACTGGCGCGCATCGCCGGCCAACGGCTGCAGGTGCGTGCGCAGGCCTTCCAGCAAGGCGGTATTGCTGAGGTCGTGGTGGGTTTGCTGCGGGGTCATGGTGAGTCCTTTTCCTCTGTATCCTCTGTAATCTCTGCGATTCCTATGTGAACAGTCAATGGCCGGAGAGGCGGGTGGCAATAGCATGCTCTCGCCGCGCTTCTTCCAGCAGCGCGCACACCTCGTCGTCCGTGGCTTGCGGAAAATCCAGGTACCACAGTCCGACGGCGCGAAACGGCTCGGGCGTCGCGGCGCAAATCACGTCATCGGCCTGCTGGCGCAGGGCGGCGCAGGTGTCTAGCGCGCCCACCGGCACCGCCACGGCTAGATGCAGGGGATGCTGCTGGCGAATCGCCAATACCGCAGCCTGCATGGTCGAGCCCGTGGCCAGCCCGTCATCGACCACAATGACCGTGCGGCCCTGAAGGGGAACTGCCGGGCGCTGCTTGCGGTAGAGTTGTTCGCGCCGCACCAGCTCGGCCTGTTCGCGCTCGACCACTGCCGCAATTGCCTCAGGCCTGACGGTGAGTCCCGGCATTGGATTCATGACCCTCACGCCGCCGCTGGCGATGGCACCCATGGCGTACTCCTCGTGTCCGGGTACACCGAGCTTGCGCACCACAAAGATGTCCAACGGCGCCTGCAACTCTCTAGCCACCTCGAACCCCACGGCAACGCCGCCGCGCGGCAGGGCCAGCACCAGCAAGCCTGCCCGACCGCGGTACTGCTCCAGGTGGGTGACCAGTACCCGACCAGCATGCCGCCGGTCGCGAAAGGGCAAATTGACGGCCGTCATGTTGTGTACTGCAGAGAAGTCAGGTGGGTGGTGAACCAGGAGGAGGCCAGTTGCGCGACCTGCTCCAACGCGCCCGCTCCTTCGAACAGGTGCGTGGCGCCGGGCACTATGACCAGGCTCTTTTCGCAGCGCAGGTGCGCGTGGGCCTGCTCGTTGAGTTCGATCACCTCGTAGTCGGCACCACCGACAATGAACAGTGTGGGCGCTGTCACAGCAGCCAGCGCCACCGGCCCGGCCAGGTCCGGCCGGCCACCGCGGGAGACCACGGCAGCGATTTGGTCGCCCAGCCGGGCGGCCGCAATCAGTGCGGCCGCGCTGCCGGTGCTGGCGCCGAAATACCCTATGGCAGCATGCTGCAACTCGGGTTGCGCAGCGGCCCAGGCGGTGGCTTCCTGCATTCGCCCGGTCAGCAAGGGGATGTTGAAGCGGTGCTCACGCGTGTGCAGGTCGCTTTGCTCTTCCTGCGCGGTCAGCAGATCAAACAGCAGAGTGGCGATGCCGGCGTGCTGAAGGTGTTGGGCGACCTGTCGGTTGCGGGCGCTGTGGCGCCCGCTGCCGCTGCCGTGCGCAAACAGCACCAAGCCCTGGAACCCAGGGGACATCACCAAGTCGCCATAGAGCCAAGTGTCACCAACGGGAATACGGACTTCGCGAGGGGCCAGGGTGGTGTTGACGCTATGCATGATGTTCACCTCACAAACACATATATTAAACGCGGCGCGCGTACCGTGTCTGTAGGACAGCGCGTCATCAATTGATGAGAGTCGACCATCGGGCGTGAAACCCACCTGCATCGCGCCCTTGCCGACTGCGATCTGAGACCTGCTTGCGTACGTCAGAGGATGACTTTTTCATGCTGCAGGTTCGCGGCATCTGAGTGTTGACCTTTGTCAAGTGAAAGCCCAATAGAGCAGCGAGATTCTCAGATGACTTCCTGTCCATTGAAAGATGGGCATGTCGATGCGCCCCCTTTGTACGCTGCCGCACGGACTGAATGCGGTATCGTTCATAAGCTCACAACTAAATGAATGCTCCAGCCAAATTTCTAGTTTTACTGGATGCCGCGCGTCCGGCTCTGCTGATTGACAGCGATAAGCATCTGTTGGGCGAGGTGATTGAAGACGACGGATTTATCGTCGACAGTCTGCTACTCAAAGCGAAAGTGTGCGCGATTCCGCGTACCGACATGCTCGATGCCGTGGTGCCGCCGCCTTTACCGGGGTTCGGGGCGGCGCTGCTTCCAGTTGCGCTGATTGCAAAAAGACGCCCAAATCATGGTCACCCGATGCCCCCCCGTGATCACAGTGGAGATGGCGTGCAGGACCCACCGAGTCGTCCGCCGTCGCCTCCGCCGCCTTCGCCTTCGCCGCCGTCACCCGACAGGACGCCAGAGCCAGTGCGCGATCCGCACCTCCCGGAGCATCCCGATCCGGTGCGAGAGCCGCCCTCCGATAGGCCGCCGGTGGCCGTCACGTCCGCGCGAATCGAGGTCCGGCAGCGGCCTCGCTCATTCGCATTTTCTAGGGTCTGCCCAAGGAGCCGACATGCCACGAAAGTCTTGGAGCGCAAAGCGCGAGCGCCAGTATGCGCACATCAAGGATAGCCTGCTCGGAAGCGGCAGGGGAGAAAAAGTAGCCGAGGAGATTGCGGCACGCACCGTCAACAAGGAGCGGGCGCAACACGGCGAGTCCGAGCAGTCGAGCGCCTCGTCGATCAATGACATGTCGGCAAGCCGGCGCGGCGGTCTGCGATCGCATCAAGGTGCGGGTGGGCGCACGTTGGCTCAACTTCGCAACGAGGCGACGCAACGCGCCGTGAAAGGCCGCTCCAGGATGAACAAGGCGCAGCTGGAGCAAGCTCTGCAGCGCTGAGCGCGCCCGGGCCGCAGCGAAACTGCTCGCCGACCGGCGTATTTCTTCTGGAAAGCACCGTCCGAGGCGAGCCAGAGCACGCTGACGATCAACATGGCGCCGAGAACAAGCACGAACGCGCCGACAACCGTCAAGGGCGCGAACTCGCGCAGCATCGACAAGCGACGAGATCGGCAACAAAGATGTTGGCGCCATATTGCCTGAGTTGGTCAGCGCCCTGTAGGCGACAACGATCCCGAGCAGGAACGACAGCAGCCCGACGATGGGCAGTGCGTCGAATCCGGCGCTGCGCTTGCCGGGCGCTGGTGCGGCGCTTCATTGCATAGCCTTGGAGAAGCGCGCCGGTGCTTGGCCTTGCGGCATTGTTGATTTTCGAAAGAAGCAAATGGTCTTCGTTTGATCTACCTCAAAAACCATTGCCGCATGCGCGTTAACCTGTTTACAGGTAGTGGTGACGCAGCCCGTCTCGTTCCGCCACTCAAACGGGATCGATTTACGTACGGATTAAGCAAAGGGGCTCGGCACACTCACCGATCTCCAGGAAGTCTGATTGATAAATTGGAGCACACATGGTTGCAATTTCCATCAACGCGATTCATACGCCCGCGTCGGCCACGGCCACGCGGATCAACTGGGCACCCTATCTCACCGGCATCGGCATCGGCGTCCTGAGTTGGATCGTGTTCGTCGTCGTCAACAATCCGATCGGCATCACCACGGCACTCTCTCAAGTATCGGGCGGCGTGGCCTCGCTCGTTGTTGGCACCGATGTGGTTGCCGCCAACACGTACTGGGCAAAGAACGCCTTCAAGCTCGACTACGGCACGCTATTCCTCGTCGGCACGCTGTTCGGCGGCCTCGGCTCGGCGCTCGCTGGCGGCAGTTGGCGTATCGAGACCGTTCCGCAGGTCTGGGCCGAGCGCTTCGGCCCGTCGCCCGCCAGGCGCTATGTGGTTGCCTTCATCGGCGGCATCATCATCATGTACGGCGCACGTCTCGCCAATGGTTGCACCAGCGGGAACGGTATTTCCGGCGGCCTGCAGCTCGCGCTGATCGGCTGGGTGTTCCTCGCGGTCATGTTCACGACCGGCACCATCACCGCCTTCATCATGTTCCGCCCAAAAACATCCTGATCAGGAGTTACATCCATGTTCCCCATCACCGGCACCACCTCACTCATCTTGGCCGTCGTCTTCGGCTTTGCCTTCGGCTGGCTGCTGCATCGCGGCGGCGTTGCCAACTACAACACTATCGTCCGGCAGTTCCTGTTCAAGGATTTCACCGTACTCAAGGTCATGCTGACGGCGATCATTGTCGGCGGCATCGGCGTCTTCGTGCTGGTGCAGATGGGCTACGCGAAGTTTCACATCAAGCCGGCCGATTTGCTGGCAATCACGCTGGGTTCAGGGCTGTTTGGCATCGGCATGGTGCTCTACGGCTATTGCCCCGGCACGGCGCTCGCCGCTATCGGCGCGGGTAGCGTGCATGCGCTCGTCGGCGCATTCGGCATGATCCTCGGCGGCATCCTTTACGCGCTGAGTTTCGATTGGGTGTCGCAGGCCATCCTCCCGGTCTGGGCGATGGGCAAGGTGCAACTGCCCGAGTTGCTCGGGGTCGGTGCGCCGGTGATCTTCGCGGCCCTCGGACTGTTCGCGATCACGTTCTTCGTGATCCTCGAGCGCCGTTCGGCAAAAGCGCGCTGATACCAGTGCAAATCGGCCACACTCAATAATTTCACAAAGATATATCGAACCTTCTTATTCGTTTCACAAATTGCCTGACAGGAGTTCACTATGGATCCATCCACCGTATGGATGGCGGTGAGCGTGGGTACATGAATGGCACGACTGACCTACCACGTAGGGCGACCAAACCCATGATATTTCCCATCGGTTATCACAGTCTCCATCCCGACGTCAGCATGAACTTCCAGATGAACCGCTGGTTCGGCTCGGTGGGCGAGCCCGATATGCTGGAGGAAATGCGAATCGCCGCTGCGCGAATCGCGACCTATTCCGATTGGATACGTGAGTTTCTGGCGCTTGCGGAGCGCGCTTCGCAACACGGCCATGTGCTTAGAGCCGGGTTCTACTGGCGCTCCGCGGAATTTTTCATGCGGGCAGACGATCCGCAACGAAAGAGCGCCCGAGAAAAATTTCTGGGAGCGCTACGGTCGGTGTACGGACTTGAACTGGGTGAGCGCCATGCCGTGCCTTATGCCGCTGGTCATATCACAGGATTTCTTCCGGCATACCGCTTCACGCCGACTCGCGCCAAATGCACGATTGTCTTTATTGGCGGATTCGACAGCTATATCGAGGAGTTGACGCCGGCGTTCATCTATCTTCGCGACGCCGGCTATGACGTGATTGCTTTCGAAGGTCCCGGCCAGGGCGGCGCGCTGCACGAATCAGGTCTGCCCATGACCGCCGAGTGGCGTAGACCGGTCAGCGCCGTGCTCGACTATTTCGACGTCGAACACGTAGCGCTGATAGGTATGTCGCTCGGCGCGTGTCTCGTGTTGCGTGCCGCGGCCTCCGAACCACGGGTCGAACGTGTGGTTGCCTACGATGTCCTCACTGATTTTCTGGACACCAATCTTCGACAGACCCATGCACTGCTGGGTGGACTGCTGAAAGCTCTGCTGGGGCTCGGAATGGCCAGTTCAGTCAACGGGATGATCGCCCGGGTTGCCCGCGGAAGTCCGGTCGTGCAATGGGGCATTCAACAAGGAAAACACGTGACCGGCACGACCACGGCGTTCGACTACCTTCAAACCATCCAGCAATTCCGGACGGCGGATGTCTCCGCGTCGATCAGACAGGATGTTCTGCTATTGGCTGGAAGCGAAGACCACTATGTCCCGATGGAACAGTGGCACCAGCAGATAAGAATGCTCAAAAACGCGCGCTCGGTTACCGCGCGCTTGTTTACGCGCGGCGAAAGTGCGCAGAACCACTGCCAAGTGGGCAACTATGGCCTGGCCTTGAGAACCATCGTCCATTGGCTGAACGGGATTCTGGTCGCGTGACGGTTGCCACCGGGCGCACGCTTGTAACCACATGGAGGAATGCATGATGAACGATAGCGACTATTTGCAGACGACGGTCGATTCGCTGGTCCAGGCCGGCAAGGGCATCCTGGCTGCCGATGAAAGCGGCCCGACGATCGCCCAGCGGTTCAAGGCGATCGGCGTTGAGTCGACCGAAGAGAACCGGCGCGCATACCGCAGCCTGCTGCTGGGGACGCCCGGGCTCGGCGCGTTCATCAGCGGCGTCATCCTGTACGAGGAAACGCTCGGCCAGCGAAGCGACGACGGCACACCGCTGCCCGAGCTGGCCGCGCGCTTGGGGCTAGTACATTGACACGTAAATAACGAAACGTTAGTACACTCCAGCTATCGCCAGTCGGCATAAACAGGAGTGGTCATGCGTCAGACAGAACTGAACTTGAGCGAGGAAGATCGCTCGATTGTCGAAGGCATTCGCAGCAAGGGCTTGCATCAGGCACGAGAGGTCAATCGTGCTCATGTTCTGTCATGCCTGGACCTGGGCATCCCGGAAGCCCAAATCATGGCTGTGCTTGGCATTGGTCGCACAGCGGTATGGCGCGCCCGTGCGGCATATTTGCAAGGCGGCGTGGAGTTGGCGGTGTTCGATGTAGCGCGTTCAGGACGCCCGTGCCAGTACGACACCAACGCCGAAGCACGCGTGACGGCTTTGGCGTGTTCGGCGCCACCCACGGGGAGGCAGCGCTGGACGATGGTGGAGCTCGAACGCGCTGCTCGCCAAGAGCCTGGCATGGGCACCGTGAGCCGGGAAACCGTGCGGCGCATGCTCAAAAAAACGATCTCAAGCCCTGGCGCCGGGTGATGTGGTGCATCGGGGCGCTGACCCAAGAGTACCGTGCTCGCATGTACGCTCTGCTCGAACTGTATGCGCGACCGATGTCTCGTGCGGAGCCAGTGATTTGCATTGACGAGAAGAGCCTGCAACTCATCGGCCACAGCCGCGTTGCGCTGCCCATGGCTTCGCACAACCCAACCAAGCAGGATTACGAGTACGTGCGCAACGGCACCACCAATCTGTTTGTGGCCGTCGAGCCCAAGGCTGGCCAGCGAGTCGTTTCGGTCACCGAGCGTCGAGGCAAGATTGACTTCGTCGCCTTCATCAATGAGTTGCTCACTGGCGCATACGCCAAGGCACGACGAATTCACTTGGTACTCGATAACCTGAACACTCACTTCAGAAAGTGCTTTGACGATGTGCTGGGCAAGTGCGCAGCCGCCAAGCTCCTGCGTCGCGTGCAGTTTCACTACACCCCAAAGCACGCGAGCTGGCTGAACATGGCGGAGATTGAGATCGGCATCCTCAGCCGCCAATGCTTGGATCGGCGCATTGCCAGCCGAGAACTTCTGGAATCAGAAGTCGATGCCTGGCAGCAAGCCCGCAACAAAGAAAAGCGAACCATCGAGTGGAACTTCACTCGACAGGATGCGGATCGAAAGTTGGGACGACATTATGTTTCCAAACTTGCGTGTTGATGTACTAGACCAATCAGATGCTGCGCCCAAACCATTGGGGAAACATGGTTCATTCGCTTCTATACCGTCCGCAGCCTCTGGAGCAAACCTTTGGTAGAGCCATCCAGCCCCGCCAAATCGCCATTAGTCAGGCGAGCGTGCACGTCTTTGGCCAGTAGCTTGCCCAGCTCCACGCCCCATTGGTCAAAGCTGTTGATGCCCCACAGCGCACCGCTGACAAAGACGCGGTGCTCCTGCAAGGCAATCAAAGCCCCCAAGCTGGTGGGTGTGAGCTCGTCGAGCAGCAAAAAAGTGCTGGGCCGGTTACCGGGAAAGTGTTTATGGCCGCCCGCATCCGCTTTGCCCACCATCAGCGCCTGGGCCTGGGCCACCGCGTTGGCCAGCAGCAAGGTGTGGTGACCTGGCAAAGCGTGCGGGGCCTTTTTGACGGCCACAAACTCCACCGGCACCACGTCGGTGCCCTGGTGCAGCATCTGGAAATAAGTGTGCTGGCCGTTGGTGCCGGGCTCGCCCCACAGCACCGGTGAGGTGCCAAAGGGCAGGGCCGCACCGGCGGCGTCCACCCGCTTGCCGTTGCTCTCCATCTCCAGTTGCTGCAAGTAGGCTGGCAGGCGGCGCAAGGCGCTGTGATAGGGCGCGATTGAGCGGCTGCTAAAGCCATGAAAGTTGCGGTACCAGACGTCGAGCAAGCCCAGCCGCAGCGGCAGGTTGTGTTCGAGTGGCGCGCTGCGAAAGTGTTCATCCATCTCATGCGCACCGGCCAGAAGTTCGCGAAAACCTTGCGCGCCAATGGCAATCGCCAAGGGCAGCCCAATCGCCGACCACACAGAATAGCGCCCACCCACCCAGTCCCAAAAACCAAAGGTGGTGCGGATGCCAAAGGCCTTGGCAGCGGCCACATTGGTCGTGAGCGCCGCAAAATGCCGGGCGACATCGGTTCCGCCCAGGGCCTCAAACCAGGCCCTGGCGGACTGGGCGTTGGTCATGGTCTCGATCGTGCTGAAAGTTTTGCTGGCAATCAAAAACAGCGTGCTGGCCGGCTTGACGCGTTTTAGCACAGCCGCCAGTTCGTGTCCGTCCACATTCGAGACGAAGTGAAAGCGCTTGCCCGGCAGCACAAATTCATCCAGCGCCAGCAGCGCCATTTGCGGGCCCAGATCGGAGCCCCCAATACCGATGTTGACCACATCGGTAATCGCATCATCAGCGCGCACGGTTTGCGCGTAGGTCAGCATGGCGTTCAGCGTGGTGTGCACCGCCGCCAATTCGCTGGCGACATTGACAGTCGTTTGCGAAATATCAGCGGCGGCTAGCGGTGGATATCTCAATAACCAGTGGAGCACCGCACGCTGCTCGCTCTGGTTGATCGCCGCACCGGCAAATAGGGCGTCCCGATGCTGCTCGACACCGGTTTGGCGCGCCAGATCAAACAGCAACTGCTGCGTCGCGCTGTCGATCAGGTTTTTGGACAGATCGGCAAAAACATGGGGCGCAGTTTGGCTGAAGGTCTCAAAGCGGCCGGGGTCGGCGGCAAACGCGGCACGCAAATCGAAGGCGCGGCCACTGGCGTTGAATGAAGTCTGCAACGCCTCCCAGGCCGGGGTGCGGTCACAACGGGTGCGGGTCATGCTAGAGGCGTCCTTCTTGCACCGCATGGCAGGCGATCTGCACGCCCTGAATCGTCAGCAACTGCGGTCGCTCGGCCCGGCAGCGCTCATTGACATGCGGGCAGCGCGGGTGAAAGGTGCAGCCGGTCGGCGGGCTCAAAGGGTTGGGCACTTCGCCCTGCACCGGGGTGCGGGCGCGGCCAGTGTCGTGCATTTTCGGGATCGCGTCCAGCAGCATGCGGGTGTAGGGGTGTCTCGGGTCGGCAAACAGCGTCTGCTTGTCGGCCAGCTCGACCAGCCGCCCGAGGTACATCACCCCGACCTGGTCGCTGACATGGCGCACCACCGCCAGGTTGTGCGAGATAAACAGATAAGTCAACCCGCGCCCCTGCTGCAGGTCTTTCATGATGTTGAGCACCTGCGCCTGGACACTCACGTCCAGCGCCGAGGTGGGTTCGTCACAGACCAGAAACTCCGGCTTGGTGGCCAGTGCGCGGGCAATCGAGATGCGCTGGCGCTGGCCACCCGAGAACTGGTGCGGGTACTTCACCATGTCCAGCGGGGACAAGCCGACCGACTGCAGCAGTTCGCCGACGCGTGATTCGAGTTCTGCCGCGTCGGTGATCAAGCCGTGTTCTCTCAAAGGCTCGCCCACAATATCTTCGACAATCCAGCGCGGGTTCAAGCTGGCATAGGGGTCCTGAAAAATCATCTGGATGCGGCGGCGCAACTGCCGGCCTTGCGGCGTCTTGAAGGCGGCATGCGCGTCCTGGCCGTCAAAGGTCAGGCCGCCGCGGGTTGGCTGGTACAAGCCCACCAGCAGGCGGGCGACCGTGCTTTTGCCGCAACCCGACTCACCGACCAGTGCCAGTGTTTTGCCTTTTTCAATCTCGAAGCTGACACCGTCAACGGCCTTAAGCATCAATCGCGGCTTGCCTTCGAGCACGCGGTTCAGCCAGGGTGGCGACACATCGAAGGTCTTGGCCAGGTCATGCGCCTGAACTAAGGGAGCCCCCACGCTTGTCACTTCGTGTACTGCGCTGCCCCCCGAGAGGGCTAATTTTGGCTTACGCCGAATTTCGTTTCCTTGGGGCGGCCCGGCGGAAAATTCTTCGGCGATCCCTGTTATTTCGCTCATGCCGGGCTCCCGGCATGCAGCCAGCAGGCAGCGCGTGTCGCACCGGCCGGCAGCAGGTCCGGCCGGTCCTGCGTGCAGCGCTCAAACACTTGGGGGCAACGCGGGTTGAAGGCGCAACCGGGCGGAATGGCGTTCAGGCGCGGCATGGCGCCATCAATCTGGTTCAGACGTTCGCGCTCCAGCGTGATGTCGGGAATCGCCGCCATCAGGCCCTCGGTATACGGGTGAGCGGGGTGGTTGATGACCTCATGCACCGGGCCAATCTCGGCAATGCGCCCGGCATACATCACGGCAACGCGGTCGCAGGTTTCCGCAATCACGCCCATGTCGTGGGTGATCAGCATGACGGCGGCGCCGCGCTTTTTGCAGATGTTTTTCAGCAGCATGATGATCTGCGCCTGAATCGACACATCCAGCGCCGTGGTCGGCTCGTCGGCAACGATCAGTTGGGGCTCGGCGGCCAGCGCCAGCGCAATCACCACGCGCTGGCGCATGCCGCCCGAGAACTGGTGCGGGTAATGCTCAATGCGCTGCTCGGCCGCCGGAATTCCGGTGTCCTGCAGCAGCGAAATAGCGCGCTGGCGCGCTTCTCTGGCGTTCACCGGCAAGTGCGTCTGTATCGTCTCGATCAGTTGCCGGCCGATGGTGTACAGCGGATTGAGCGAAGTCAGCGGGTCTTGAAAAATCGCACCAATCCGCCGGCCCCGAATGTGCCGCATCTGCTCGTAAGGCAGATTGTCGATGCGCTCGCCTTCGAGCAGGATCTGGCCGCTGCCAATGCGTCCCGGCGGCTCCAGCAGCCCGATGATGGCGGCGCCGGTCAGCGATTTGCCGGCGCCCGACTCACCGACAACACCGAGGATTTCACCCGGCGCGATGTCAAATGAAATGTCGTCCAGCGCCCGCAGCGTGCCGCGCCGGCCGGGGAACTCGACGATCAGGTTTTTAACTTGGAGCAGGGGACGGGAGCTCATGGGCAGGTGCAGTTGTGCATTTATAGGTAGCGCGAATCTTGTTCAGCGCAAGCGCGGATTGAGCGCATCGCGCAGCCAGTCGCCCAGCAGGTTCACGCTGAGTGATATCGTCACCAGCATGACGCCGGGAAATACCGTGATCCACCATTCACCGGAAAACAGGTAATCGTTGCCGATGCGAATCAAGGTGCCTAGCGAAGGCGAGGTCGGCGGCGCGCCCACCCCCAGAAAAGACAGGGTCGCTTCGGTGATGATGGCCGTCGCCACCTGAATCGTCGCCAGCACCAGCACCGGGCCCATCACATTGGGCAGCACATGGCGGCGCATGATGCGCAGTGGCGTCACGCCGGTTACTCGCGCTGCCTGCACATATTCCTTGTTGCGTTCGACCAGCGTCGAGCCGCGCACGGTGCGCGCGTACTGCACCCAGCCGGTCAGCGTGATCGAGACAATCAGCACCGCCAAAGCCAGCGAATCGTGCGCGTTGGGAAACAGCGCCCGGCCGACGCCGGCAATCAGCAAGGCCACCAGTATTGCCGGGAAAGACAGCATCACGTCGCACACGCGCATCAGGGCCGAGTCAATCCAGCCGCCATAAAACCCGGCCAGCAAACCCAAGCCGACGCCGAGCACGACCGACAGCAACACCGACGCAAAACCCACCGCCAGCGAGATGCGCGCGCCGTACATCAGGGCCGACAAAATGTCGCGTCCCTGGTCGTCGGTCCCCAGCAGGTACTTCGACGATCCCCCGGCCGACCAGGCCGGCGGCAGGCGCGCATCACTCAATTCCAGCGTGCTTAGGTCAAACGGGTTATGCGGCGCCACGAAGCCCGCGAACACCGAAGCGAAAATACAGGTCAAAGCGACCGCAGCCGCAGCCATCGCCACCGGAGAGGTGCGAAAGCTGTAGCCGATGTCGCTGTCCCAGAAACGGGCAAGCGTGCTTTGCATCAACCGGGCTTATTTATTTGACCGCAGACGCTGAGAAACTCATAGCGAACAGCGCTGATGCGACGCTGGTTGATCTCATATTTCTCTTAAATTTCATGATCATCTCCGGTTAAATAAACACTAACAATTGCGGGACAGACCGCAGCTACCGACCCAAAAATCTTGCGGGACAGACCGCAGTTACATGCGCAATCGGCTCTTGCCGATTGCGGGGAAGTGAACAAGCTCTGTCCCCAACTGATCGTCAGGTGTTGGATGTTCGCCAGCTCTGTCCTCAACTGATCAAATTGGCATGGCCTGCTCCACCAGACTGGCGTGCAAAGCCGCGCCCAAAGGCAGAATAGCGTCGTTAAAGTCATACCGGCTGTTGTGCAGGAAGCAACTCCCCACCCCATTTTCTTCGCCCTGGCCGATGCGCATGTAAGCCCCGGGCTTGACCTGCAGCATGAATGAAAAATCTTCTGCGCCCATGCTGGGTTCCAGGTCGCGCACCACATGCTGAACGCCGACCATGCTTTGCGCCACGTCCGCGGCAAAGCGGGCCTCAGGTGCGCTGTTGATGGTGGCCGGGTACATGCGCTCGTAATGCACCGTGGCGGTAGCACCAAAACCCAGCGCCACGGCCTGGCACATTTCGTTCAAACGCCGCTCCACCAGCGCCTGCACAAGGGGGCTGAAGGTGCGTACCGTGCCCACCAGCGTGGCCGAATCCGGTATCACGCTCATGGCGCCGAGCTCACCCGCCCGCATGGCACACAGGCTGATCACGGCACTGTCTATGGGTTTGACGTTGCGCGACACAATACTTTGCACCGCCGTGATGATGTGGGCCGCCACCAGCACCGGGTCAATCGCCTGGTAAGGATGGGCACCATGCCCGCCCCGGCCGCTGATCTCGATCGTGACGCGGTCCGCCGCCGCCATCATCGGCCCGGGGTTGATGCCAATCGTGCCGGGCCGCATGGCCGGCCAGTTGTGCATGCCATACACCGACTGCACCGCAAAGCGCTCAAACAAGCCGTCCTCGATCATGGCCTTGGCGCCCGCATAGCCCTCTTCACCCGGTTGAAAAATCAGCACCGCTGTGCCATCAAAGTTGCGCGTCGCGGCCAGGTAGCGCGCCGCCCCCACCAGCATCGCCGTGTGGCCGTCATGGCCACAGCCGTGCATCAGGCCGACCTTGGCTGATTTCCAGGCGAAATCGTTGTGCTCGGTCATGGGCAGGGCGTCCATGTCGGCGCGCAGGCCGATCATCTTGCCGCTGCTGCTTCGCTGGCCCTTGATGACAGCCACCAGGCCGGTCTTGCCGATGCCGGTGTGCACCGCATCCACCCCACAGCGCTGCAGCGCTTCTTTCACACGGGCGGCGGTATAGACCTCTTCAAAGCCCAGTTCAGGGTGCGCATGCAGGTCACGGCGAAAGGCGGTGAGCTCCGGGTAGAACTCGCAGATTTGGGCAAAGGCGCGCCCCTTGACCTTCAGCGTTGGCGCAGGACGAGGCGCCAGCATCAATGGCCTCCCGCGCTACCCACGCGCAAGCGCGGGTCAACGACAAAATACAGCAAGTCAACCACCAGGTTGATCACGACGAAGATCAGCGCAATCAGGCACAAATAGGCCGCCATCACGGGAATGTCGGCAAAGGTCACGGCCTGAATAAACAGCAGCCCCATGCCGGGCCACTGGAACACGGTTTCGGTGATGATGGCAAAAGCAATCAGCCCCCCCAGTTGCAGGCCGGTGATGGTCATCACCGGCACCAGGGTGTTTTTGAGCGCATGTCCAAAGTGAATGGCGCGGTTGCTTAAGCCCCGCGCGCGGGCAAACTTGATGTAGTCGGTGCGCAGTACTTCGAGCATTTCGGCCCGCACCAGCCGCATGATCAGCGTGAGCTGAAAAATGGCCAGCGTCACGGCCGGCAAGACGATGTGCTGCCAACCCTTGGCCGTCATGAGGCCGCTGCTCCACCAGCCCATCTGCACCACCTCACCGCGCCCGAAACTGGGAAACCAGCCCAGGCCCACCGCGAAAAAAAGAATCAGCAAAATCCCGATCAGGAAAGTCGGCAGCGACACCCCCAGCAGAGAAATGGTCATGAACAAATGGCTCATGAAGCTGCCCCGGCGCAAAGCCGCATAGACCCCCATGGGCACTCCTATCAGCAATGCCAGCAAGGCCGCGACCAGCGCCAGCTCCAATGTGGCGGGCAAGCGCTCGGCGATCAGGCGCGAGACCTTGGCCCCCTGGCGCAGGCTCAGACCAAACTCGCCCTGCACGGCGTTCACCAGAAAGTGGCCGAACTGCACAAAAAAAGCCTGGTCCAGCCCCAAATCGGCGCGCAGCTCCCTGATTTTATCGGGCGTTGCGTCCTGTCCGAGAAGAAACACCACCGGGTCGCCAACATACTGAAAAAGCATGAAGGCAATGAAGGCCACCGTGACCATCACGATCACGGCCTGAAGCAGGCGACGAATAATAAATGCAAACATCGGGTAAGGTTTTTATCGAGAACCGATGCTAGCAGAGCAAAGGACCCCGCAGGGCCCTTTTCGTGGCAGGCTCAATTAACCTTGATGAGTCGCCAGTCAAGCCGGTTGTCAGCCCGGTGCACGACGTCGATGCTCTTCTTCATCGCCCAGGGGATCACCTGGTTGTGCAGGGGGATGTGGGCCACATCATCATTTTGCAGTTGCAACGCTTCCGTCAGCAGTTTGGTGCGCAGCTTCAGGTCGGTTTCTTTTTTGGTGCGCTCAACGAGGGCGTCCATGCGCGGGTTGCTGTAGCGACCGGCGTTGTAGTTGCCATCGCCCCCCGCGCCCACCGAACGGGTGAGCGACTGCAGGCTGTACAGCGCGTCAAACGTCGGCACACCCCAGCCCATGCTGGCTTCATAGCGCTGGATCATCGGGAAGTAGGTCACCAGCGGTAGCGTGCGCAGCTTGGCCTTGATGCCAACCTTGGCCCACATCGCCGTGACGGCCTGGCAGATTTCCTCGTCGTTGATGTAGCGGTTGTTCGGGCAGGCAAAGTCCACTTCAAAACCATTCGGATAACCCGCTTCAGCCAACTGCTTTCTGGAAGCTTTCGGGTCGTAGGGATGACGCTTGTCCACCCCTTTGGTCCAGCCGGTCACCTGATGCGCCACCAGCGCACCGGTGGGCTGGCTCAAACCGCGCATGGTGACGCGGCTGATGCTGTTGATGTCGATCGCCTGGTACAGCGCCTTGCGCACACGCAGGTCTTTCAGCGGGTTTTTGCCCTTGACGTTAGAGCCCGGCAGCTCATCGCGGAACTGGTCCATGCCAAAGAAGATGGTGCGGTTTTCCACGCCGTCCATCACCTTGAGGTTGGCGTGGTTGCGCATGCGGCTCAGGTCCTGCAGGCTGGGATCGAGAACAAAGTCAATCTCGCCCGACAGCAGCGCCGCCACCCGCGTTGCCTCTGACTTGATCGGCGTGTAGATGATCTCGGTGACGTTGGTGGGAATGTTGCCCCAGTAGTTCGGGTTCTTCACCAGCACCAGCTTCTGGTCGGGCTGCCACTCCTTGACCATGTAGGGTCCGCTGCCCATGGCATTGCGGTGGGAAAAAGTTTCATCCTTGGTGCGGATGTCCTTGGGCTCCTGCGATTTGTTCTTCTCGGCCCAGGCCTTGCTCATGATGCGCAGCTCGGTCAACTGGTTCAGCAGCACCGGGTTCGGGCCTTTCATGATGAGATCGACGGTGTTGTCGTTGACCTTCACCACCTTGTCGATGCCCTGGGTGTAGACCGCGTAGTTCGAGCTCTTGGACATGGCGCGGGTGATGGAATACACCACGTCATCGGCGGTGAGCGGCATGCCGTCGCTGAACTTCACGCCGGAACGCAAAGTGAAGCGCAACTGCGTCGGCGAAATGTCTTTCCAACTGGTCGCGAGCTGGCCTTCGAGCTTGAAGGTCTGGCTGTTGTAATAGACCAGCGAGTCATAGATGGCTGCGTGCACGCCATTGCCGAGCGCATTGTTCTGCGAATGGATGTCCAGCGTCGGAATGTCGCTGGCGCTAGACCATTTGAACGGCTTGGCATGAACCGCCGGTGCAACTGCCAAGACCGCCAGCGCGGCAGCAGACCAGAGTGTCAGTTTAAGTTTCATAGAACACCTTATGAATTGAAAGACGCCTACTATGCCTCAAGAACGGTCGGGGCGTTATAGGGGGTTTCCTTGAGCCCTTTTGCCCGCGTGTCACGGACGGCTATTTTTTGGCCAGCAGCGCCGGGCTCAGCCGCACCAGGCCATACCATGCCACAGCGGTGGCTCGGGTGTTGTCGCTGTCGGTCATGATACCTATGCCCAGCAAGGCGCCGGGGGGTTCGCCAAAGGCCGCCTCGAAATCGGCACGGATGTCACGCTCATAGTCCAGCCACTGGTTCAGGTTTTTACCGCCCGACTCCACCACCAGCTTGCGAATGCGGTCGGTGCGCGGGTTGACGATGACGGCGCCCGGTGCGCGCGTGTTGCACCACACATACATCAGCGTGGCATAGGGCAAGGGCTCACCGGCGATGGTGTGTGACAGTTCGGAGAGCATGGCGTTCCTGGCTGAAAACCTGGAACGGTCACCGTCAAAAGTCAGCACGATGCGCACCGGCGAATCATCAAGCTCGCGCTGCGCCATATCGGCCTGGGCGATCAATGCGGGGACTTTCCAGGAGAATTTGACACTGCCCAGAGCGGGGGGCGGGATATGCACGGCCTGGCGCAATAGGCTGGCCGAAGCGTTGGCGTGTGCTGCCATGGCATGGCGGCCATCCAGTCGGGTGTAGGCAAATTCGGAGGCTTGTTTGCCGGGCAGTGGGTAGTGTTGCCACAAGGGCGCGCTAGTGCTGGCCGGCGCAACACCCGGCTGCAGTGGTGTCAGAGTCCATGCATTGGCGTCCACACCCACACCCGCATCAGCCTGCTTGCCCGAATCGGGCAGCACGCTGCAGGCAGCAAGCGGCAGCAACAGGCAAAGAGAAAAATACTTCAGCAGCATGTACAATTTCAAACCAATTAATTGGAATCTGACCCCAATTAACTTAACAACAAAAAACCCACTGTGTCGCCACAGCGGGTTTTTATGTTTCTATACCTTTAACTGACGGATGTCAGCGTGGGGCTTAGAAGTTGTGGCGAAGGCCTACACCGTAGGTGTTGACAGCAGAGACGCCAACAACAGAGGAGCCATCACGCAGGTAAGCACCATACGCGGTAGTGCGCTTGCTCAGAGGGTACTTGACTTCAGCCAGCCAGTCGGTGCTCTTGACCGCGCTGCCAGTGTCGCGGGCAATATCAAGCACCAGGCTCACAGGACCCAAGTTGGCACCAGCACCAATGGTAAAGCCTTTCTTGGCACCGGCTGGATCCTGCAGGCTGCCAGCCACCTGGAAAGCACCGAAGTTGTACTTGGCGCCCAGAGCCACGTTGCGGGCAGCATTGGCAACTTTGTTGTACGAAAAACCAACCGTCAGCGGGCCAGCACCGTAGATGGCGTTCATGTCAACCTTGGAGTTATTGACAGGGGCACCCATATCAGCGTCGGTAACGTAACCGAGGGTCGCGCTAAAACCGCCCATCTTGGGGGTGGTGTAGCTGATTTGGCTGTTGTTACGCGGACCTGCGCCAGCAAAGCCGAACTGGTTAGCAACAACACTGTAGTTGGCGCTACCGGTCAGTTCCCAGGCGACGAAGCCGAAGAACGAGGGGGTCAGGGTGCGGCCCAGCAAGACAGTACCGAAGTTACCTGACAGGGACATGTTGGCAGCACGATCGAAAGCGGCGACACTGGTTGCGCCAGTTTCAGCATTGATGCCTTGTTCGAAGTTGAAGGAAGCCTTCAGGCCACCGCCGAGGTCTTCGGTGCCACGCACGCCCAGACGGCTGCTGCCGTTGTTAAAGCCGTTACCAGACATTTGAGTGGGAGTGCCAGTTGCTTTGACCAGCGACAGGTCAGCCACGCCATACATCGTCACGGTGGATTGTGCAGAAGCGGCGCTGACAACAGCCAGAGCAGCCAGAGCGATGAGGGTTTTTTTCATTTCAGAATTCTCCAAAGGTTAAACATAGGGCGCCGGTTTATGAGTCTCGGACCCCGGGCCAACCTCCTATTTCAGGAAGTTGGCTCTATTGAACCAGAGGCCGGAGGGCTTGGCAAAGAAACGACGGTAAAAACGGGAAAATCCTGCGCTTTCGTTGTGGGCTTGCAACAAGTTGAGGCATGAAACGCACTGGACCGCCAATTTCCAAGGGGACTGAAAAACAAGCATTCCATGTTATACAATTTTCTGAGGAAAATACAGGGTCTTTGAAGCGCCCCCTGGGGTTCATGTGATTAATCCGTTTGCCAACCTCGAAACACCCTGATGGACCCACTTTTAACGGCCGCCGACGCCGCCTTGCGCACCCTGTTTGCCACACCGCGCGCCACCCAGGCCTGCCCGACGCTCACCAGCGAAGCGACCGAGCTGTCGGCCATTGAAAAAGCCCAATCGGGCGCCCTGATGCGGGTCAACCATGTGGGCGAGGTGTGCGCCCAGGCGCTTTACACGGCGCAGGCATTTGCTACTCAAAATGACGCGTTGCGCGCGTATTTCACGAGAGCCAGCGCCGAGGAGGCCGATCATCTGGCGTGGACGAGGCAGCGCCTGGACGAGCTTGGCGCACGCCCTTCGCTGCTCAACCCGCTGTGGTACGCCGGGGCCTTCGGGCTGGGCCTGCTGGCTGCGCGGCTGGGCGACCGGGTGAGTCTGGCTTTTGTGGCGGAAACTGAAAACCAGGTAGGCGCGCATCTGGAGAGCCACCTGACACTGCTGCCGGCCAATGACCACGCCTCGCGCGCGATCGTGGCACAGATGAAAGATGACGAGGCGCGCCATGCACTGGACGCGAAGAAGGCCGGGGCGGTTGAGCTGCCGCCAGTCGTCAAGCGTCTCATGCGCGCCGCCGCCCGGGTGATGACGACGGTGGCGCACCGGGTGTAATCACGACTCGATCAGCTCAAAACTGGTGCTGATTTCGGCTGTCTTGCCCAGCATGATGCTGGCGGAACAGTATTTTTCGTGGCTCATGGCGATGGCGCGCTCCACCGCCACCGCCGGAATAGATTTGCCGGTCACCGTGAAATGCATGTTGATGCGGGTGAACACCTTGGGATCGACATCGGCCCGCTCGGCCGTCAGCTTGACCGAGCAGCCACGCACGTCATGCCGGCCGCGCTTGAGGATCAGCACCACATCAAAAGCGCTGCAGCCGCCGGTGCCGGCCAGTACCGTTTCCAGCGGGCGTGGCGCCAGGTTCTGCCCCCCGTTTTCAGGTTGGGCAGCGTCCGGCGCGCCGTCCATCACCAGGGTGTGGCCACTGCCGGTCTCAGCCACAAACCCCATGCCGGAACGCGTGCCAAGCGCCCCGGTCCAGCTCACTGTGCATTCCATAATGATGTTCGCCCTTTGCTTTAAAAGTGATGATTGTCGCCTTTGCCAGGCGCTTATCATCGAGCCTCCATGAAAACACCACACCTCACCCCCGCCGACTATCTGAAAAAGATCCTGACCGCCCGCGTCTACGACGTGGCGGTGGAGTCGGCGCTGGAGCCGGCCAAAGCCTTGAGCCGGCGCCTGCACAACACGGTGCTGCTCAAGCGCGAAGACCAGCAGCCGGTGCACAGTTTCAAGCTTCGCGGCGCCTACAACAAGATGGCGCATCTGACCCCGGAACAATTAAAGAAGGGGGTGATTTGCGCCTCCGCTGGCAACCATGCCCAGGGTGTGGCGCTGAGCGCGCACAAACTGGGTACGCGCGCCGTTATCGTGATGCCCACCACCACACCGCAGGTCAAGGTGGATGCCGTGCGCGGCTTTGGCGGCGAGGTGGTGCTGCATGGCGACAGCTATTCCGATGCTTACACCCACGCATTGGAGCTGGAGAAAAAACAGGAACTGACTTTTGTGCATCCGTTTGACGACCCGGACGTGATTGCCGGCCAGGGCACGATTGCCATGGAAATGCTGCGCCAGTTGCAGGGCCATGGCTCGAACCGGCTCGACGCCGTGTTTGTGGCGATTGGCGGCGGCGGGCTGATTGCGGGCGTGGCCAACTACATCAAGGCGGTGCGCCCGGAGATCAAGGTGATCGGTGTGCAGATGAACGACTCGGACGCTTTTGTGCAGTCGGTGGCGGCAGGCAAACGGGTGACGCTGCCCGACGTCGGGCTGTTCTCGGATGGCACCGCCGTCAAACTGGTGGGTGAGGAAACCTTTCGCATCGGGCGCAAACTGGTGGACGAATTCATCACGGTCGACACCGATGCCGTGTGCGCGGCGATCAAGGACGTTTTTGTCGATACCCGCAGCATTGTGGAGCCGGCCGGGGCCCTGGCAGTGGCGGCCATCAAGCAGTACGTGGCCACGCACAAGACCAAGAATGAGACCTATGCCGCCATTCTGTGCGGCGCCAACATGAACTTTGACCGTCTGCGCTTTGTCGCCGAGCGCGCCGAGGTGGGCGAGGAGCGCGAGGCGCTGTTGGCGGTGACGATTCCGGAAGAGCGTGGCAGTTTCCGGCGCTTTTGTGAGCTGATCGGTAACCTGCCGGGCGGCCCGCGCAACGTGACCGAATTCAACTACCGCATCAGCGACGCCAGCCGCGCCCACGTGTTTGTCGGCCTGACGACGCACGGCAAGGGTGAATCTACCAAGATTGCCGCCAATTTCACACGGCACGGCTTTGAGGCGCTGGATTTGACGCACGACGAACTGGCCAAGGAGCACATTCGCCACATGGTCGGGGGGCACTCGAAACTGGCGCAGGACGAGCGCTTGTTGCGCTTTGTCTTTCCCGAGCGCCCCGGTGCCCTGCTGAAATTCCTGAGCCTGATGCGCCCGGGCTGGAACATCACCCTGTTTCACTACCGCAACCAGGGCGCCGACTATGGCCGCATTCTGGTGGGCTTGCAGGTGCCCGAGGCCGATAACAAGGCTTTTGCCAAATTCCTGGGGACGCTGGGCTACCCCTGGGTGGAAGAAACCGGCAACCCGGTTTACCGGATGTTTTTGCAGACATGAGCGCCTCGCTGGACGGCAAGCTGGTGGTGGCGATCTCCAGCCGCGCACTGTTTGATTTTGAACAGGAGAACGAAGTCTTCGAGCAGGGCGACGACCGCGCCTACATGGCGCTGCAACTGCAGCGGCTGGAAATTCCGGCCAAGCCGGGGGTGGCGTTCTCGCTGGTGAAGAAGTTGCTGGCTTTTAACCAAATTGCAGCCAATTCGAATACCGTTCGCCCTGAGTCAAATACCGTTCGCCCTGAGCTTGTCGAAGGGTATAAAGGCTTCGACAAGCTCAGCCCGAACGGTACTCTCAGCCCGAACGGTGTGAATAGTCAACCGGTTGAAGTAGTCATCCTCTCGCGCAACGATCCGGTCAGCGGCCTGCGGGTCATGAAGTCGGCGGCGCACTACGACCTGCCCATCATCCGCTGCTCCTTTACCCGCGGTGAATCGCCCTGGCGCTACCTCAAACCGCTGCGCGCCAATCTGTTCCTGAGCACCCATTTGAGCGACGTGCGCGCCGCGCTGGACGCGGGTGTGCCCGCCGCCCAGGTCTATCCCCAGTCAGCCCATGCCGGGGATGCATACCCGCATGAGGTGCGCATCGCCTTTGACGGTGACGCCGTGCTGTTCAGCGACGAAGCCGAACGTGTGTACCAGGCCGAGGGCTTGCGTGCGTTTCAAAAGCACGAGTCCGACAAGGCACAGCAACCCTTGTTGGCCGGCCCCTTCAAACCACTTCTGACCGCGCTGCAGCGCCTGCAAAAAGAAGGCACGCCCAGCATGCGCATTCGCACCGCGCTGGTGACGGCGCGCAGCGCCCCGGCGCACGAACGCGCCATTCGCACGCTGATGAACTGGAACATCGAGATCGATGAGGCGATGTTCCTTGGTGGCCTGCCCAAAGGCGAATTTCTGCGCGAGTTTGAGCCTGATTTTTTCTTTGACGACCAGACCGGACACGTTGATTCAGCCTCACAGCATGTGCCCTCGGGCCATGTGGCAAGCGGGGTACGCAATGATTGAGGCTTCCAGAACATAGCTACCGGTTCAGGTCCGGCCCGACAGTCGCAGGGTGGTAGCTGAAAAGCGCTCATAGCCGTGCGCCCGTAACACACAGGCCGGGCACTCGCCGCAGCCGTAGCCCCAGGCGTGGCGATGTTCGCGGTCACCCAGATAGCAGGTATGGGTGTGCTCAATAATCAGGTTCACCAGGGCCTCACCGCCACACGGCGTGCCGGATTGGGTCCCCAGCTCATACGCCAGCGCCCAGGTGGCGGCCTTGTCGATCCACATCAGCGGGGTTTCAATCAGAAAACGCTTGTCCATGCCCAGCGAGAGCGCCAGTTGCATCGCCTTCATGGTGTCATCGCGGCAATCGGGGTAACCTGAAAAGTCGGTCTCGCAGACACCCATCACCATCACTTGCAGGTCACGCCGGTACGCGACAGCGGCGGCCAAGGTCAAAAACAGCAGGTTGCGCCCGGGCACAAAGGTATTGGGCAGGCCGCTTTGTTCCATCTTGAACGCGGTGTCGCGCGTGAGTGAGGTATCACTCACTTCACCCAACACCGCCAGGTCCAGCAGATGATCGTCGCCCAGTTTGGCCGCCCACTGGGGAAACTGGCGCTTGATTTCAGACAGCACCTTCAGCCGCGCATCGAGCTCGACGTGATGGCGCTGGCGGTAATCAAAGGCGATGGTTTCGACCCGCTGGTACTTGGAAAGTGCCTGGGCCAGGCAGGTAGTGGAGTCTTGACCGCCCGAAAAAAGAACAAGTGCTGTGGTGTGCATACCCCAATGGTAGGGGAAGCCGGGCGAAGGCCGACCCGAACCAGCCTACATTTTTTCAGTCTTGTTGATTTTACGGGGCGGGCAATTCAACTCCTCATCTGCATTCCCTGATAATGGCAGTCGCCTATTCCGGCTGGGAGTGTGTCATCCTCCTGACCAAGCCGGCTTTAAACGATGACACGATTTCTGAGAAAGATCCATTTGCAATGAAACCATCCATCCTGCGCCTGCTGCTTTGCAGCGCCCTGTCTTTCACGGCCCTCACTTCTCTTGCACAAACTCCCGCACCCGGCGCGGACATGCTGGTGCTGAAGCAAACCGCCAAGGAGCCGAACGAAGTGGTAGATGCCATCAAGGCCTATTCGGAACAGAAGAAATGGCTGTACCTCGGTGCGAGCAAGGTCAAAAATGGTGAGGTCACGCTGGTGAAAGTCTGCATGCCGCAGGTGGGGCAAGTGCTCTGGCCGCTGGGGCTACAGCTCAGCGCCATACTGCCATGTGGCAATGTCGGCGTGTACCAGAAGCAGGGAAAAACCGAGATTTCCATGCTCCACCCGGCCTACATGCAGGTGCTCTACCCTCACGCCGAAGTGGAGAAAGCCGTGAAGATCGCCACGCCGCTGCTGCTGGACATGCTGGAGAGCGTCGCCAAATAAGCTTTTGAGCGCATTGCGACTTTAATTGCTCGGAAATAGCACACACCCGGCCCCGCGTCCCACTAACGAAAACTACTCCACGGTCACGCTTTTGGCCAGATTGCGGGGTTTGTCCACATCTGTTCCTCTGGCGCAAGCGGTGTGATAAGCCAGCAACTGCAAGGGCACCACATGCAAGAGCGGCGACAGCTCGCCGTAATGCTCGGGCATGCGGATGACGTGCAGACCTTCGCCGGATTCGATCCGGCTATCGGCATCGGCCAGCACGTAGAGCACGCCGCCGCGGGCGCGCACCTCGTGCATATTGCTCTTGAGCTTTTCCAGCAGCGCGTCGTTCGGCGCCACTGTCACCACCGGCATGGCGCTGGTCACCAGCGCCAGCGGGCCGTGCTTGAGCTCGCCCGCTGGATAAGCCTCGGCATGGATGTAGCTGATTTCCTTGAGTTTGAGCGCCCCCTCCAGCGCAATCGGGTAGTGCAGTCCGCGGCCCAGAAAGAGCGCATTCTCCATTTTTGCGAAGTCTTCAGACCAAGCGATGACCTGTGGCTCCAGCGCCAGCACGGCCTGTAGCGCCGTGGGCAAATGCCGCAAAGCTTTGAGGTGACGCGCCTCTTCCGCCGCGCTCAAGCGTCCCTTGGCCTGCGCCAGCGCCAGCGTCAGCAGGAACAGGCCAGCCAGTTGCGCGGTGAATGCTTTGGTAGAGGCGACACCAATCTCGATACCGGCGCGGGTGATGTAGGTCAACTCACATTCACGCACCATGGCGCTGCTGGCCACGTTGCAAATGGTCAGGCTGTGCGTCATGCCCACACTTTGGGCATGACGCAGCGCCGCCAGCGTGTCGGCCGTCTCGCCGGACTGGGTGATGGTGACAACGAGCGTGCGCGCATTGGGCACCGAATCGCGGTAGCGGTATTCACTGGCCACTTCCACCTGGGTAGGGATTTTGGCGATGCTCTCGAGCCAGTATTTGGCGGTGCAGCCACTGTAGTAACTGGTGCCGCAGGCCAGAATCAGCACCGAATCAATGTCCTTGAACACCCCCGCCGCACTGCCGCTGCCGTCAAATAATTCAGGCACGATGCCGTCAACGCCTTGCAGGGTATCGGCAATGGCGCGGGGCTGCTCAAAAATCTCTTTTTGCATGTAGTGGCGGTACGGCCCCAGCTCGGCCGCACCGCTGTGCGCCAGCACCGTTTTAACCGGGCGCTGTGCTGGCGAAACGGGTTTGTGGGCCTTGTCCACCAGCCAGTATTTGCCGAGCTGGACATCCACCACGTCGCCTTCTTCCAGGTACACAATCTGGTCGGTGACGCCGGCCAGCGCCATCGCATCACTGGCCAGAAAATGCTCCAGCCCATCTTGGCCGACACCCAGAATCAGGGGTGAACCGGCGCGAGCGCCAATCAGGCGATGCGGCTCGTCCTTGCAGAACACGGCAATGGCATAGGCCCCCTGCAAATGCTTGAGCGCCGCCTTGACCGCCTCGAACAGGTCACCGTCGTACCGGCTGTCAATCAGGTGGGCGATGACTTCGGTGTCGGTCTGGCTCTGGAACACATAGCCCTTGCCCTGAAGCTCGGCCCGCAGTTCGTCATGGTTTTCAATAATGCCGTTGTGCACCAGTGCGATACGGCCCGCCCGGCTGGCGGCATCAAGCCCGGTGCCGTGGCTGAAATGCGGGTGCGCGTTGTGCACCAGCGGCGCACCGTGCGTGGCCCAGCGCGTGTGGGCAATGCCGGTCGTGCCTTCGAGTTTGCTGGCACTGACCTGCTCGGCCAGTTCCGCCACGCGGGAGGTGCTGCGGGCCCGCTGCAAACCGTCGGCAACCACCGCCACACCGCAGGAGTCATAGCCCCGGTACTCCAGCCTTGCCAGACCCTGCACCAGGATGGGAACGATGTTGCGAACTGATACCGCACCGACAATGCCACACATAGACTGCTCCAGAATTTAGTGAGCCCATGGTAAAAGCATATTGAAGAAATGTGCAGTTGAAATTTGTATTAATTTAAATTTATATTTCGTGCAATTTTTTAATTTCGTCATTTCGTGGGCCGCTTCCAGTTGGCAATGCTCACCTGCCTGGCCCGGGCCACGCTCAAGGCGGCGGGAGGCGTGTCTTTGGTGATGGTGGAGCCGCCGCCCACGGTAGCGCCGGCGCCGATGGTGACCGGGGCTACCAGCACGCAGTTGCTGCCAATGTGCGCGTCGGCTTCAATCACCGTGCGGTGCTTGAAAGCGCCGTCGTAATTGGCCGTGATGCTGCCCGCACCATAGTTCACGCGCTCGCCCAAAGTGGCGTCGCCCAGATAGGCCAGGTGATTGGCCTTGGCGCCGCGGGCCAGGGTCGAGTTCTTGACCTCGACAAAATTGCCGACATGAACCTCGGCGCCCAGCCGGGCACCCGGTCGCAAACGGGCAAACGGGCCGACCAGTGCGCCGGCGCCCACTTCAATGAAATCCTGGGTGCCGGGCTTGCCGCCTTCGATATGGGTGAACGGATGAATCACGGCACCGGCGGCTATGGCTGCGTTGGAAATCACGCAGTTGGCGCCAATCGTCACGCCTTCGCCCAGTGTCACCAAGCCCGCAAAGACACAGTTCACATCAACGAAGACATCTTGCGCACAGTGCAGTTGGCCGCGCACATCAAAACGCGCCGGGTCGGCCAGCCGCACGCCCTGCGCCATCAATTGCAAAGCCGTGCGCCCTTGATAAGCCCGCTCCAGCTCCGCCAGTTGCAGCGGGCTGTTGACACCTGCCACCTGCAACGGGTCGGTTATTTGGTGCGCCACCACCGGCACCCCGTCGGCCACCGCAAATTTCACGATGTCAGTGAGGTAATACTCGCCCTGGGCGTTCTGCGGGTCCAGCCGCGCCAGCCACGTTTTGAGGTGAGTCGCGGGCAGCGCCATGATGCCGCTGTAGACCTCCGAAATAGCGCGCTGCTGATCGGTGGCGTCCTTCTGCTCCACGATGGCCTGCACCACTTCACCCTGACGCACGATGCGGCCGTAACCGGTGGGGTCGGCGCAATCAATCGTCAACAGCGCCAGCCGGCTGCCGCCACAGGCTGCAATCAGGTGTTGCAGGGTGTCCGCGCGTATCAGGGGCACGTCGCCCGAGAGCACGACGACGATGCCGTCATCGCGCAGCACCGGCAGCGCCTGCTGCACCGCGTGGCCAGTCCCCAGTTGCGGCTCCTGGCGCACAAAGTCCATTTTAAAACCGCTGCCAAGCTCGGCAGAGTGGGCGAGCGCCGCTTCAACCTCGGTGGCGCCGTTTCCGGTGATGACAACCACCTGACGGACTGAGAGTTGAGCCGCCGTGTCCACCACGTGCTGCACCAATGCACGACCGGCCAAAAGATGCAACACCTTGGGCCGCTTGCTGTTCATGCGCGTGCCCTTGCCTGCCGCCATAATCACCACATCCACCGCGCCGAGTGTTTTGGTGTTTTCTGAAATATCTGTCATGCCGCTCTCCGTTCATCCCGTCACTCAACTACGCCAACCATGGCGCATTATCGGCGGGCTGCTGCCCCTGTTGCTGACCTTGGGCATGGCGGGCTGCAGTGCCGTCAAATTGAGCTACAACAACGCAGTTGAATTAAGCCACTGGCGGCTCAACAGTTACCTCGATTTCAACGATACGCAGTCGCTCAGGGTACGGGCCGATCTGGCACTCCTGCTGGCTTGGCACCGGTCCAGCGAACTCCCGCTCTATGTCGGCACGCTGGAGAAGCTGCAACGCATGGCCTCGTCCAGCGTGACGCCGGAGCAGGTTTGCGATCTGTTTACCGACTTCAAGTCCCGCTTTCAGGTCATCCTCGATCAGACCGAGCCCACCATCGTCGCCCTGGCACCGACGCTGAAGGCCGAACAGCTCGATCACCTGGCGCGGAAATTTGACAAGCGCAACCAGAAATGGCGTGACGAGTGGCTGGCGGGCAGTCTGGCCGAGCGCAGTGCCCGGCGCGTCAAGCAGTTGGTAGAACGCGCCGAGATGCTCTATGGACGACTGGAAGAACCGCAACTGGCCGTGTTGCGCACCAGTGTGGTGGCGTCGGGTTTCGATGCCGCTTTCAATTACCGCGAAACCCTGCGCCGCCAGCAGGACGCGTTGCAAACGCTGCGCGCCCTGCAGAGCGGCACGCTGACTGAGCTGCGCGCCAGAGCAGAGGTGCGTGCCCTGCTGGGGCGCGTCATGAACTCGCCCGACACCGCCTACCAAAATTATTTGGGAAAAATGACACGCGAGAATTGCAAGGCGTTTGCCACCCTGCACAACAGCAGCACGTCGGCCCAGCGGCGCAAGGCGATTGGAACTTTGCGAGACTACGAGACCGATGCCCAGACGTTGCTGGCGCCCAGGCGCTGAACCCCGCGCTTTACACCGGCCAAACGACACCGTTGTCGTTCAGGATGGCATCGAGCGGCATGTCATGCGCTTCGGGTTCAAAATCAGGCAGAAAACCCTGCGTGAACCCAAGCCCCACGGTCAAGGGGTGCGGTTGCAGGGTGGCCAGCATGCGGTCGTAAAAGCCGCCACCATAGCCCAGCCGGTAGCCGCCTGCGCCGTAGCCGATGCAGGGCGCAAACAGGAGCGTGGGCACGATCAGCTCGGTGTCCTTGGGTTTGGGGATGCCATAAGCATCTTCTTCCATCGGGCAGCCGGGATACCAGGCATGAAAAGTCATGGTCTTGTGAACTTTGTCCACCACCGGCAATCCAATACGCCGGGGCTGGGGCTGATCGAGCAGTTCGCCATCCTCCTTCCAGCGGTGCAGTGCCGGCAGCGGGTCAAACTCTCCCTTGATCGGCCAATAGGCGCCAATCACCGTATCCGGGCGACCGACCAGCCAAATGCGCATCACACGCTGCAACAGGTCGGCGCGTTGTAGGCGATCCGGGAGGTTCAGACGTTGTTCAACGAGACGCTTGCGCAAGGCCTTTTTTTCAAGCGCCCTTTTTCCATCAGAATTATCCATAATCCCCCATGCAGTTTCACACCATTCTGACATCGATTTCCCTGCTGAGCTGCCTCGCGCTGTGGCCCCAGGCCCCGGCGCACGCCCAGTCCAGGGACGCAGGCCATGCCAGGACGGACGAGGTGATTCTGGAAATGAGCCAGGCCTTCAGGAAAGCAGATGCCAGGCGCCTGAGCGCCTTGTTGCCTCAGGTGCGTGGTCATGTGCTGGAACCCTGGGCTGCTTATTGGGAGTTGCGCGCCCGGCTGGAGACGGCGACCCCGGGCGAGATTCAGGAATTTCTCACCCGCTTTGCCGACACCTACCAGGAAGACCGCCTGCGCAACGACTGGCTGCTGCTGCTCGGCCAGAGACGGGAGTGGGGCAGCTTCATGGCCGAATATCCCAATTTCCGCATGAACGACGACCGTTCCGTGCGTTGCTATGCCCTGCTGACCGAATTCAACTCGCGCGAACTCGATGTCGCGCGCCAGGTCGAAGAACTGTGGCTGGCGCAGCGCGAGGCGGATGACGGCTGTGCCGCGGCGGCAGAGCAGCAAATCAGGGCGGGCAAGCTCCCGCCCCAGACCGCCTGGCTGCGGGCGCGCCTTGGCATGGAAAACGACCGCCTGCGCGTTGCCACTCAGGCGCTTGACTTGCTCAACACCAAATGGGCCAGCACGGTCAGCGCCATCTACGCCAACCCTGCGCACTTCCTCGACGGCAAGTTGCTGGCCCTGCGGCCCCGCACCAAAGAACTGGTCACGCTGGCCCTGATTCGCCTGGCCGTCGGCGACCCGGCCGCAGCCGCAACCGAGATCGACAAGCTGCGCTGGAAAACCCAGCTCACGCAGGAAGAACGCAGCTGGGTGTGGGGCGTGATCGGCAAGCGTGCCGCCATGCGCCTGTCTGACAGCGCGATGGCCTATTTCCTGAACGGGCAGGACAAGTTCATGCACGACGACCAACTGGCATGGAAAGTCCGCAGCGCGCTTCGGGCCGGCAACTGGGTGCAGGTTTCCACCGCCATTGCCGCCATGAGCGAGGGCCAGCGCAAAGACGCCACATGGGTCTATTGGCGGGCCCGCGCGCTGCTATCCCTGGCCATGGGTGAGGCGGACCGTGCCGAAGCCACCCGTCTACTGGCAAGCATTGCCGGCGTCGGCGGTTTTTACGAGCAACTGGCGCTGGAAGAACTGGGCCAGCGCATCACCACGCCCGAGCGGCCGACAGCCCTCACGCCCGAAGAGAAGGAAACCGTCCGTCGCAACGCCGGCCTCAACCGCGCCCTGTACGCTATTCAAATCGGTTTGCGCAGCGAGGGTGTGCGCGAGTGGAACTACAGCACCAACCTGCACCAACGCGGCGGCATGAGCGAGCGCGAACTGCTGGCAGCGGCCGATTTGGCCTGCCAGCACGAGGTCTGGGACCGCTGCATCAACACCAGTGAGCGGACCAAAACCGTGATCGACTTCGAGCAGCGCTTCCCCATGCCGCACAAGGATGCCGTGCTTAGCCGCGCCAGGCAGATTGGCCTTGACCCGGCCTATGTGTACGGCCTGATCCGGCAGGAAAGCCGCTTTGTCATGGACGCCCGCTCTGGCGTCGGCGCCTCCGGTCTGATGCAGGTGATGCCGCCAACCGCCAGTTGGACCGCCAAAAAAATTGGCCTGAGCAACTTCAAACCGCACCAGATTACCGAGCGCGATACCAATATTGCCATTGGCACGGGCTACCTCAAGCTGGTGCTGGACGACTTTGCAGGCTCCCTGCCGCTGGCCGCCGCCGCCTACAACGCCGGCCCCAGCCGACCCCGAAGCTGGCGCGGCCAAAATGGCGCGCCGGTGCTGGAAGCCGCCATCTGGGCCGAGAACGTGCCGTTTACAGAAACGCGCGATTATGTGAAAAAAGTGTTGTCCAACACCACCAGCTATGCGGCGCTGATTTCCGGCCAGCCGCAGTCGCTCAAAAGCCGCTTGGGAGTGGTAGGACCCAGGGATGCCAGCGCAACGGCGATGAGCAGCGATCTACCCTGAAAAAACCTGCGCGCCACTGACCCCGTGCGCTAGCATGGCGCTTTTGGAGACCCCCATGCTCAAGCTCGTTATTGGTAACAAAAACTACTCGTCCTGGTCCATGCGCCCATGGGTGCTTCTCAAACAGGCGGGCATCCCGTTTGAAGAGATTAGGGTACGCTTTGACTCGTTTGAGGCGGGTTCCGCCTTCAAGGCCACGGTCAATGCCCTGACGCCCACCGGCAAGGTGCCGGTACTGGTTGACGGCGATCTGGTGGTGTGGGACACCTTGGCGATTGCAGAATATGTTGCGGAGCAATTTCCGGAGAAGGCGCTGTGGCCACTTGAGAAGAACGTCCGGGCCCGGGCCCGCAGCGTCTGCGCCGAGATGCATGCCGGTTTTACTCACCTGCGAAGCAACTGTCCGATGAACATTGAAGCATCCCTGCCGGACACCGGCGCCCTGATCTGGCGCGACAAACCCGCCGTCCGGGCGGACGTCGCCCGCCTGGTGGACATGTGGCAGGGCTTGCTGGCACGGCATGGCGGGCCGCTGCTGTTTGGCAATTTCACCGTGGCCGACGCCTACTTCGCCCCGGTCTGCATGCGCCTGAAAACCTACACCCTGCCGGTACCGACAATCATTGCTGATTACGTGGGACGTGTTTGTGCCCTGCCCGGGGTCAAGGCCTGGATGACTGACGCGATGGCAGAGAAAGACTTTCTCGATTTTGAAGAGCCCTATCGTCTGGCACGCTGACATGCAAATCTACATGGTGGGTGGTGCGGTGCGGGATGCCTTGCTGGGTTTGCTGGTGCAAGACCGCGACTGGGTGGTGGTGGGCGCCACGCCTGAAATACTTGTTACGCAGGGCTTCCTGCCGGTCGGCAAAGACTTCCCGGTGTTTCTGCACCCCACGACCAAAGAAGAATACGCACTGGCCCGTACCGAGCGAAAGACCGCCCCCGGCTACCACGGCTTCTGCGTCCACGCCGCGCCCGATGTGACGCTGGAAGAAGACCTGGCGCGGCGCGACCTGACCATCAATTCAATCGCTGTTAGCGCAGACCACATAAAAGCTGACGGCACTTTTGATAAAACTCTGTGGCAAACCCCTGGCGTACTGGTCGATCCATTTGGTGGCAGGCAGGACATTGCCAACAAAGTGCTGCGCCACGTGACACCGGCCTTTCGCGAAGACCCGGTGCGCATCCTGCGCGTGGCCCGGTTAGCGGCGCGCTTTGCCGACTTCACGGTGGCGCCGGAAACCCTGCAACTCATGCTTGAGATAGTGCAATCAGGTGAAGTGGATCATCTGGTGGCCGAGCGGGTCTGGCAGGAGTTAGCCAAAGGCCTGATGGAGAACACACCCTCGCGCATGTTCACGGTGCTGCGCGACTGCGGCGCCCTGGCGCGGCTGCTGCCCGAGATCGACACCGGAATTCGCCTCATGAGGGTACTGGACATGGCGGCCCGCCTCGGCGCTGGACTGGCGGTGCGCTTTGCCTGTCTGACCCACGATCTGGACAAAGAAAAATTGGAATCTGACCCCCATTTTTCCGACCCCCATTTTTCCCTCAAAGGCGTTTGCGAACGCCTGCGCATCCCCACCGAATGCCGCGAACTGGCCGAGGTGGTGGCGCGCGAGTACGGCAACATCCACCGCAGCGGCGAGTTGGGTGCGGCGGCGCTGGTGCGTTTGCTGGAACGCTGCGACGCCTTTCGCAAGCCGCAGCGCTTTGGCGATGTATTGCTGGCTTGCGCGTGTGCTGCACGTGGGCAGTTAGGGCTGGCTGAGTCCCCCTACACCCAGGGTCCACGGCTGTTGGCAGCCTTGTCGGCTGCGCAGCGTGTGGCTACACATTTGATAGCTGAACAGGCAATTATCGCAGGGGCCAGTGGCAAAAATACAGGTCAACTTATCCACCTGGCCCGGGTGGAAGCGGTGAATGCCAGTCTGTAGGCATGTGACATTACGTTACAAGTCGTGGGATACTGCACCCTGATCGCGCCGGTTGACCCTTTTCCCGTTATTTCAATTTTGTCTGTACAAGTGTGAACGAAGACCTGACACCACCTTCTGACAGTCAAGCCTCCCAAGATCCGCCGGGCCATCCGTCGGCGCCGCACCCACCGGTGCAAGACTTGAACGATCACGAGAACCCCTGGAAACTGGCCCTGGAGAGTTCAGGCGCAGGGATCTGGGACTGGAACGTGGTGACCGGTGAGCAGACCCACTCCAGTCGCTGGCAAGAGATGCTCGGCTATGCGGCCAATGAGCTTGTCCCGGCTTACCATGAATTTGCCAGCCGGGTCCACCCGGACGACCTCGCCCATGTGCAGGCCGCCATCACGGCCTGCCTGGAGGGCCGCTCCGAGGGTTACGCGGTTGACCTGCGCCTGCGCTGCAAGGACGGTTCCTGGAAGTGGATTCTCTCCCGTGGCAGGGTCGCCAGCCGCGATGCCCAGGGCAAGCCGCTGCGCATGATAGGCACCCACACCGATATCAGCGAGCGCAAGCAGACCGAGGCCGAGTTGCGCGAGGCGAACCAGCGATTCCGCGACCTGGTCGATTCCACCGATGGCATTGTCTGGGAGGCCAACGCCACCACCTTTACCTTTAACTTCGTGAGCGGAAACGCCGAACGCATCCTCGGCTACCCGGTAGCGAATTGGCTTGAACCCGACTTCTGGGCCAACCATATTTATCCACCGGACCGCGATCAGGCCGTCCAATACTGCGCAGCCTGCACTGGACGACTGGCTGACCATGAGTTCGAATACCGTTTCGTCGCTCAGGACGGTCGAACGGTGTGGCTACACGACATTGTGAAGGTCGTCGAAGAAAACGGAAAACCCCGGTGGTTGCGCGGGCTGATGGTTGACATCACCGCGAGCAAACAGACTGAGGCAGCATGGCGGGAAAACGAGGAGCGCTGGAAGCTGGCGCTGGAGAGCACCGGTGACGGTGTGTGGGACTGGTATGTCCAGACCGGCGAGGAGTTTTACTCGCAACGCCTGCTGGAGATGTATGGCTTTGACGGAGACGAATTACCTGATCGCGCTTACGAACTCGACAATCGCACCCACCCCGATGACCTGGCGCAGATGCAGCACGACCGCCAGGCCCATTTTGACGGCCTCACGCCCACCTACGTCAACGAACACCGCGTGCGCTGCAAGGATGGCAACTGGAAATGGGTGTTGGCCCGGGGCATGGTCATCAGCCGTGATGCCCAGGGCAAGCCGCTGCGCATGATAGGCACCCACACCGACATCAGCGAGCGGAAAAAATCAGCAGCGCTGATCTGGCAGCAAGCCCATTTCGACGCGCTGACCGGCCTGCCCAACCGCAACATGCTGCGCGACCGGCTGGAACATGAGATCAAGAAGCGCCGACGCGACGGCCTGCAACTCGCTTGTCTGTTCATTGACCTCGACCATTTCAAGGAGGTCAACGACACGCTCGGCCATGACAGCGGCGACCTGCTGCTGGTCGAAGCCGCCCGCCGCATCCGGGACTGTGTGCGCGAGTCCGATACCGTGGCCCGCATGGGCGGCGACGAGTTCACCGTCGTCCTGACCGAGCTGCCTGACGCCAGCCACTTGGAGGGTATCCTGGAAAAACTCCTGCATGCGCTGGCGTCCGTGTTCCAGCTCGGCAACGAACAGGTCTTTGTTTCTGCCAGCATTGGCGTGACGATGTACCCGCTGGATGGCACCGAAATCGAAGACCTGTTCAAAAACGCTGACCAGGCGCTTTATGTGGCCAAGGGTGCCGGGCGCAACCGCTTCAGCTTTTTCACACCGGCACTGCAGGAAACCGCGCAAACCCGGGTGCGGCTGGCCAATGACCTGCGCGTCGGGCTGATCGACCAACAGTTCAGGGTGCTGTACCAGCCCATTATCGAGCTGGCTACCGGCGCCATTCACAAGGCGGAAGCGCTGATTCGCTGGCAACACCCGACACACGGACTGATCAGCCCGGCCGCTTTCATCCCGATCGCGGAAGCCTGTGGCCTGATCGTCGATATCGGTGAGTGGGTGTTCCAGCAGGCGGCCCATCAGGTCCAACAGTGGCGCACAGCGCTGGACCCCCATTTTCAGATCAGCATCAACAAGTCGCGGGTGCAGTTTCACCATGATGGCAGTGCCAGCAAGGCGTGGATCAAACAACTGCAAGCGCTGGGTTTGCCGGGGGAGAGCGTTATGCTGGAAATCACCGAAGGGCTGTTGCTGGGCTCCAGCACCAGCGTGGCCGAGCAGTTGCTGGAACTGCGCGAGGTCGGGATTCAGGTGTCACTGGACGACTTCGGCACCGGCTATTCGTCGCTGTCCTGCCTGCAAAAATATGACATCGACTTCATCAAGATCGATCAGTCCTTCGTGCGCCTCCTGATTGCGGACTCCGCCGATCTGGCCCTGTGCAAAGCGATCATCGTGATGGCGCATGAACTGGGCATCAAGGTGATTGCCGAGGGGGTTGAGACATTGCTGCAGCGGGATCTGCTGGCCGCTGCAGGTTGCGATTACGCTCAGGGCCACCTGTTCGCCCGACCGATGTCAGCGTCGGAGTTTGAAACCTTCATGGCAGCGCATAGCGCCCTCGGGTCGGTGAAATTCGTCAGCTAACACGTGTTTGTTCACGGGTCCAGCGCACGATGTCAGCCGCGCCCATGGCCCCTGCCTGACGCGCCACCTCAATGCCATTGGCAAACAGGGCCAGTGTCGGAATGCTGCGAATATTGAAGCGAGCGCCCAGCGCCTCCGCTTCTTCCGTGTTGACCTTGACCAGCCGCACCTTCGGCTCCAGTTGTGCAGCCGCCTGCTCAAACGCCGGCGCCATCTGGCGACAGGGTGCGCACCAGGGTGCCCAAAAATCCACCAGCACCGGAATCTGGCTGCGGCTGATGTGGCGCTCAAAATTGCTTTCATCCAGCGCCAGCGAATGCGCCACGAACAGCGGCTTGTGGCAACTGCCGCAATCGGGCGTCTGGGTCAGGTCGTCGCTGCGCACCCGGTTGGTGGTGTGACAGTGCGGACAAACAATGTGCAGGGAGTCGCTCATCGGAATACCTTTCTACGCTTCAGACAGAGGTCAAAGCAAATTAGCGATTTGCGCTACATCCTCGGGGAACATCTGCCCCGATTCAACCATGAGGACCCGGCCGTCGCGGCCACGCACCAGGGTCACGGGCAAGCCCCTGGGCTTGGGCATGACGCGGGCCACCTCCGGCGTGACCAGGCCAACCGGGAAGGTAT
Organism: Rhodoferax sp.; assembly: GCA_030682475.1. Lineage (GTDB taxonomy): Bacteria > Pseudomonadota > Gammaproteobacteria > Burkholderiales > Burkholderiaceae_C > Rhodoferax. The sequence continues at coordinate 52,606 of JAUXOA010000097.1, forward strand.
AGCCCTTTTTGTTGAGGTAGGTGGTCGCATCCTCAGGCTTTTTGTCGATCGAGAGCGTCAGCATTTGCAGCCCGCGCGTGCGCTGCTCGCGCCAGAGCTTCTCCATGGATGGGCTCTGAAGGGCGCAAAACGGGCACCAACTGGCCCACCAGTACAGCACCAGCACCTGCGCGTCGGCCTGGGCCGGCTTGAACACGCGGCCATCGAGCAGGGTCACCTCGGACAGCCGCAAGCGGCTGCCAAGGGCGGGCAGGGGCGGCGCGCTGGCTTCGCTGGCGGGCATGCTCTGCGCCTGCGCCCAGTCGCCCGCCGCCGCCAGCCCCACAATGCCCGCGATGGCCGCAGTGCGCTCAAGTAACAGTCGTCGTGTCGAATCCATTTTTGTGCCTCCTGAAACTTTGCGGGACAGACCGCAGCTACAAGCCGAACAGATTGCGGGACAGACCGCAGTTACGCGAAGCGAACCAGCTCTGTCCTCAACTTGAAACGGGTGCTGGTTGTCTGCCAGCTCTGTCCTCAACTGATCGTCAGATGTTGGATATTCGCCAGCTCTGTCCTCAAATAATTTTTGCCACGAAGTTGGCCACCACACTGAGCAGCAGCGTGCTGGCCAAGGGAACATTCCATTCGCGGCCGAACAGCCGAAAACGCAAGTCACCCGGCAGCTTGCCCAGTCCGATCTTCTGCAGCCAGGGAGAAAGCCAGCTGAGCAGCAGCAAGGCCAGCAGGATGACGACGAACCAGCGCAGCATAGCTTACAACGTGTGGGTTCGATCACCCTGGGCAAAGCCGATGGCCTGCCACGGCTCGCCCTGGTACAGGCCGATGACCTTGAACAGCTCGCCCATTTCGTGCTCCATGATCAGCTTTTGCGCCGCCACCCGCTCCGACAAAGACGCATTCTCGAGTCTGGACAACAGGCCGCAATTGATCAGAAACCGGGCTTGCGTGCAATAACCCAGCAGACCCAAACCCGACTCCTGGGCGGCCAGGGCAATGCCGGTGAAATTGACGTGGGCGGTGATGTCTTTCAGCCCAACATCCGCCAGGGGATCGGTATCAGACCGATGGCCCCGGTGGCACATCACCGTGCCCATGTGGCGCTGCGGGTGGTAGTACTCCTGCTCGGGAAAACCATAGTCAATCAAAAACACGGCACCGGCGGTGAGCTTGTCGGCCAGCGTGCGGACAAAGGATTCTCCCTGGGGATGGATTTCCGTCAGATAGTCATGGGCACCGTCAATGGCCATGGGCGGGCGCAGATCGGTGCGGCGGTCTTGCCAGATGAACCCAGGCTGAACCGGCGCAAGAACTTCTGCAGGCGGCGCAAAGCAGGCTTCGACCCCTTCGACAAAGCTCAGGACAGGCGGCTCAGCCCGAACGGTCTCACTGCGCTCAGGGTGAAGGGCCACGCCGCGCTCGTACCAGACGCCACCCTTGCGTGCCAGCAACTTCACCGGCATGGCATCCAGCACCTCGTTGCCGAGCACCACCCCTTGCAGGGTGGCGGGCAGTTCACTCACCCAGCGCACGGTGTGGGCGTACTTTTCCAGCGTCTTTTGCTGGCGCGCGCGCAAGCTCTGCGACAGCTCAGCAATGTTGTAGCGTGGCAAGGGTGCCCCAAGCGCCTCCAGCGTCTCCAGTAGTTGCAGCGCCAGCGCCCCGGAGCCCGCGCCAAACTCCCACACTTCATGGGTGTGCGTCACCTGCAAGGCTTGTGCCACCTGAGCCGCCAGTGTCTGGCCAAACAGGGGCGTCATCTCGGGGGCGGTCACAAAGTCGCTGCCCGCCACCCTCACGCCGGCCTGCATGGCGTAGGGCAGGGTGCCGAATTTGGCACTGTCGTTGGCGTAGTAGCCCAAGTCCGGCGTGTAAAGGGCCAGCGCCATGAATTCATCAAACCCGATCCAGCCGCCCTGCGCGGCAATCGCCTGCGCAATATGGACTGAGAGGGCACTCGTTAAACTGTGGGGTGTTGTCATCACAGCCTGAATTGTCCCCGAATGTCCAGCCCCACTATTGCCCGCACGGTTCTTGTTACCGGCTCAGCCAAAAGGCTGGGGCGTGAAATTGCGCTGGCACTGGCCTCAGCGGGCTGGCAAGTGGCGGTGCATTACCGGGATTCATTGGCGGATGCTACAAAAACAGTAGCCGACTGCGTCCGATTATCGGGGGCCAGCAATGCTTTTCATGCAGATTTGGCGAATGAGGCGGCGGTCCGCAATTTGCTGCCCCAAGTCATCCATCACTTTGGCCGGGTTGACGCCGTGGTCAACAGCGCCTCCACCTTTGAGCACGATACGGTGGCCAGTTTCAGCTTTGGCGTCATGGACAAGCACTTACGCAGCAACACGGGAGCCGCTATTCTGCTGGCGCAGGCCCTGCATGCACATGTGCTGGCGCGCGCGGGGACCGACCCACCGCAGACCGGCGGACCCCAGGGTGTGGTGGTGAATCTGCTGGACCAGAAGCTGTGGAACCAGAACCCCGATTTTTTCAGCTACACGCTGTCCAAAGCCGCACTGGAAGCGGCCACCACCATGCTGGCCATGGCGCTTGGCCCGCAGCTTCGCGTGGTGGGTGTGGCCCCCGGCCTGACGCTGACAAGCCACCTGCTGTCCCAGGAAAAGTTCGAGGCGCTGCACCAGCTCTCCCCGCTGGGCCGATCGTCGACGCCGGCCGATGTGGCCGCCACCGTCAAATTTGCAATCGACAACCAGTCCATCACCGGCACCACGCTGCTGGTCGATGGCGGCCAGCACCTGATGAAATTCGAGCGTGATTTTTCCATGCTGTGATGTCCTGTAGCGAACTGACTCCTTCCACCATGCCCCACACTTTTGGTAGCCAGACCCTCACGCTCACCGGTTTGCGTTTTGACGCCAACCTGGGAATTCTGGAGCTTGAAAAATCCGCACCGCAGCCGATTCAGGTCGATGCCGAGCTCAGCCTGGGCCCCCAGCCACTGCTACCGTTTGATGACGACATCCACCACGTGCTGGACTACCGCAAAGTGCGCAAAATCATCATCGACGAGTGCACCGCCGAACACGTCAACCTGCTGGAGAGCCTGATCGGCAAACTCGCCAACCGGCTGATGCAGTTGCCCGGTGTGCTGGGCGTGCGGGTGAAGATTGCCAAACTGGAAATTTTTGATGATTGCGAAGTGGCGATTCGGGTTGAGACGGGGGAGTGGTGAGTTGTTCTTTTCTTTTTCCCCCACTCACTCTCCCCCGCCCTCTCCCGCCCCGGCGGGCGGAAGAGAGGAGCCAACAGCCCTATTTGGCCGCGTGTTTGAACAAAGGAAGTACACGTGCCCCGGCGCGTTGGGGTTTGGTGTCTTCGACGAAGGGCTTGTGTACTTCAACATCACGCACCAGGCAGGTGGTGACAACTGTTATTCTTCGGATATGCAAAATGAATCACGCAAGGCAACAAGATGCGAAAACCAACCGGGGCAGAGTCAGTACGTCGTGCCGTCCTCGTAATCGATGTTCAACGCGGCCTCTGCGAAGGGGAATACGAAACGTTCGAATCGGCCCGAATCATCGACCACATCAACCAAGTTACATCAAGGGCCAGGGCGGCTGGCGCACTCGTGGTGGTCATCCAACACGAGTCAAAGTCCGGGCCACTCACCCACGGAAGTCAGGGTTGGCAGCTCGCACCCGCCCTGCACACGGCGGCTATTGACACCTTGCTTCGCAAAACGGCAGCTGATTCATTTCACCTCACAGAGCTCGACGCGCTTTTGCAGCGAAGTGCTGTCACCGAGCTGGTCATTGGCGGCATGCAAACCGATTTTTGCGTGGACACCACGACGCGACGGGCTCTTGCACTCGGATACCCTGTAGTGCTCGTATCCGACGGCCATACCACGCTGAATAACAAGCACTTGTCCGCCGCTCAAATCATTGAGCATCACAACGAAACTCTTTCGAACATCAGTAGCTTCGGCCCGGTGGTTCGGCTTGAGTGTGCTCAAGAGGTGCGCTTTGTTGCCTAATTGGGTTTGAGAGAACTACTCTTTAGCGGCCTCTGTTCTGCATTTGACTGGCCTCAAATCGGCTTGGCGCAAGTAGCAAACACCCCCCGCTAATCGTCTACTCTCAACGTGCCATAGCGTGAGTACTTCTTTCGTTCAAACAGGCGGCCAAATAGGGCTGTTGGCCCCCTCTTCCGCCCGGCGGGGCGGGAGAGGGCGGGGGGAGTGAGTGGGGGAGAAATCGCAAAGTAGGAGAAAATCACTCCCATTGAACCCAAGGAAAAGAAAATGAGCGCCGTCTGGATTGAGAATGAAATAGCGCCTGAAG
>JAUXOA010000048.1 GCA_030682475.1 Rhodoferax sp.
CGTCCGCGGTTTTTAAGTGCCCGGATGGCATGAGGAACCTTGCGGTTTTGGCTTTCCGGGCAGTCTCAGAGTTTACCCTGAAATTGCGCCGCTCCCTGTGGAAAGCGGCGCGGTCCTGACTCTATTTCGTCGGAATTTGACCTGAGTCAGGAACACCCGGCGCAGCTGGCGCCGAGGTGGTGGCTGGTGCGGCGGGAGGGGCCGTTGTGCCGGGGATCTGGGCCGCGCCTGATGCGGGTGTTGCCGGGGCAGGTGCCGTCAGCGTGGAGCCCTCCAACACGCTGGAGCCGGTTTGCGGACCCGCGTTGCTGTAATAAGCCAGCGCCAGGGTGCAAGCAAAAAACACGGCTGCCAGCACCGCTGTTGTGCGCGACAGGAAGTTGGCGCTGCCGCTGGCGCCGAACAGGCTGCCCGAGCCACCGCTACCGAAAGCGGCGCCCATGTCCGCCCCCTTGCCATGCTGCACCAGAATCAGGCCAATCATGACCAGGGCTGTAATCATCTGGATCGCCAGAATAGCTGTCACCAATACATTTCCCATATCAACTCCTAATTTAATAGCACACTCTTCCCGTCAGACGGGGGTTGCAGCAACAATCTTCAAAAAATCCGGGGCCTTGAGCGAGGCACCGCCTATCAGCCCGCCATCGATGTCGGCCTGAGCCAGCAGCGATGCGGCGTTGGCAGCATTCATGCTCCCGCCGTACAAAATCTTCACGCGCGCGGCCTGATCGGTCGCCGCCTTGAGCTGGGTCCGCAGCACCGCATGCACCACCTGTGCTTCCTCCGGCGTTGCAGTCTTGCCGGTACCTATGGCCCAGACCGGCTCGTAAGCAACGACAATCTCGCTGATGCAATGGCCGTTGGTGTGGATCACGGCCGCCAGCTGTCGCTTGACCACCTGCTCCGTCTGCCCGGCCTCGCGCTCGGCCAGGGTTTCACCCACACACACAATCGGCGTAACGCCTGCGGCCAACGCAGCCTTGGCCTTGTCGGCCACCATCGCGTCAGTCTCGCCGTGGTACTGGCGGCGCTCAGAGTGACCAACAATCACATAACGGCAACCAAACTCCCGCAACATGGAAGCACTGACCTCGCCGGTGAACGCACCGGCTGCCTGGCTGGAAACATCCTGCGCGCCCAGCGCGACGGCTGGCATTGCTGCGATCAGTTCATGGACCTGCGCCAGGTAAGGCGCAGGCACACATACCGCTATCGCGCATGCAGCCTGCGTGGGCAGTCCAGCCGCGATCTCGCGCAGCAAGGCCTCGTTGGCAGCCAGGCTGCCATTCATCTTCCAGTTTCCCGCAATCAGTTTTTTCATGATCAGTTCGCCTGCCAGGTCAATACGATTTTGCCGATGTGCTGGTTGGACTCCATCAGCGCATGCGCCTGAGCCGCATCGGCCGCCGCGAACGTGCTGTGAATCACCGGCTTGATGGCGCCCTTTGCCAGCAAGGGCCAGACTTGGTCCCTGAGCGCCTGGGCAATCGCGGTCTTGAACTCGACAGAACGCGGACGCAGCGTGGAGCCGGTGATGGTCAGACGCTTGCGCAGCACCAAGCCGGCGTTAAATTCGGCCTTGGTACCGCCCTGCACTGCGATGAACACCAGGCGGCCATCCTCGGCCAGGCAGCCGATCTCTCGCGCCACATAACTGCCGGCCACCATGTCCAGGATCACGTTCACGCCCTTGCCGGCAGTGATCGTCTTGACCTCTTCGGCAAAATCAGCTGTCTTGTAGTTGATCGCGTGGTCGGCCCCGATTTTCAGGCAGGCCGCACACTTGTCGTCGCTGCCGGCCGTCACGATGACGGTGGCGCCCATGGCCTTGGCAATCTGTATGGCTGTCACGCCGATGCCGCTGGAGCCGCCCTGGATCAGCAGCGTCTCGCCCTTTTGCAGACGAGCGCGGTCAAACACATTGCTCCAGACCGTGAAAAACGTTTCCGGCAGGGACGCCGCTTCGATGTCGCTGAAGCCTTGAGGCACCGGCAGGCACTGGCCAACCGGCGCCACGCACAGCTCGGCATAACCACCACCGGCGACCAGCGCACAAACATGGTCACCGGCTTTGAGGCCGGCTTGTGCCATGGCGGCGGCATCACCGCTGACAATCGTTCCCGCCACTTCCAGTCCAGGGATGTCGGAGGCGCCCGGGGGCACCGGGTAGTTGCCGGTTCGCTGCAACACATCCGGCCGGTTCACACCGGAGGCGGCCACACGGATCAGCACCTCACCCGCGCCGGCGACCGGATCAGGCCGCTCGCCCAGACGCAAGACGTCGGGCGCGCCATAGGAGGTGATTTCAACTGCTTTCATGGAGAACTCTTAAATGTTTTGTGGCTGCAGCCCACGTCTGGCGTGGGCATACAGCTACAAAATCAATAGCATCAAGCCTGGTCCTGACCCTGGGCAGGGCGGTCCAGCAGGACTTTCATGGACAGCTTGACCCGGCCTTTTTCGTCGGTTTCCAGAACCTTGACCTTGACGATCTGGCCTTCGCTCAGGTAGTCGGTCACGCGCTCGACGCGCTCGTGGGCGATCTGGCTGATGTGCAGCAAGCCATCCTTGCCGGGCATCAGGTTGACCAGCGCTGCGAAGTCCAGGATCTTGGTGATGGCGCCTTCGTAGACCTTGCCGATTTCAACTTCAGCGGTGATCTCGGCGATGCGGCGCTTGGCTTCGTCAGCCTTGGCGCTGTCGTTGGACGCGATGGTGATGGTGCCGTCTTCTTCGATGTTGATCTGCGTGCCGGTTTCTTCGGTCAACGCGCGGATCACGGCGCCGCCCTTGCCGATCACGTCGCGGATTTTCTCGGGGTTGATCTTCATGACATACAGGCGCGGTGCGAAGTCGGAGACCTCGGCCTTGGCTTCGCCCATGGCTTCCTGCATCTTGCCGAGGATGTGCATGCGGGCTTCCTTGGCCTGGGCCAGTGCGACCTGCATGATTTCCTTGGTGATGCCCTGGATCTTGATGTCCATCTGCAGCGCGGTGATACCGGCGGTCGTGCCAGCCACCTTGAAGTCCATGTCACCGAGGTGATCTTCGTCGCCCAGGATGTCGGTCAGCACCGCAAAGCGGTTGTCTTCCTTGATCAGGCCCATGGCGATACCGGCCACGTGGGCTTTCATTGGCACACCGGCGTCCATCAGCGACAGGCAGCCGCCGCAAACCGAAGCCATGGACGATGAGCCGTTGGACTCGGTGATCTCGCTGACCACACGCATGGTGTAAGGGAACTCTTCTTTTGTCGGCAGCACGGCGATCAGTGCGCGCTTGGCCAGACGGCCGTGACCGATCTCGCGGCGTTTCGGCGAGCCCACGCGGCCGGTTTCGCCGGTGGCGAACGGAGGCATGTTGTAGTGCAGCATGAAGCGGTCTTCGTAATCGCCCGACAGTGCGTCGATGCGCGGCTCGCCGGCCAGGATCTGGCTGCGGACAATTTTGGCTTCGATGTCGAACAGCATGCCTTCAACAGCCACGCTGTCAAAGGTAGCGCCGTCGGCCTTGAGCGCCGCCATGACTTCGGAAGTCACCACGCGGCAGGCTTGTGTACGGGCTTGCTTGGCGCGAATTTGGTACGCAGCTTGCAGCTTGGCAGCGGCCAGCTCATTGACCTTGGCGATGAGCGGCTCGTCCTTGGCAGGCGCTTGCCAGGCCCAGACGGGTTTGCCGGCGTCACGCACCAGTTCGTGGATCGCATTGATCGCGATGTTGCCCTGCTCATGGCCGAACACCACGGCGCCAAGCATGATTTCTTCGGACAGTTGCTGGGCTTCCGATTCGACCATCAGCACGGCGGCTTCGGTGCCGGCCACGACCAGGTCCATCTGCGAATCTTTCAGCTGGGTCTTGCCCGGGTTCAGCACGTACTGTCCGTCGATGTAGGCCACGCGTGCGGCGCCGATCGGGCCGTTGAACGGGATGCCCGAAACCGACAGCGCGGCGCTCGAAGCGATCAGCGCAGGGATGTCGCCTTCGACTTCAGGGTTCAGCGACAGCACATGGATCACAACCTGCACTTCGTTGAAGAAACCTTCAGGGAACAGCGGGCGGATCGGGCGGTCGATCAGGCGCGAGGTCAGCGTTTCGAATTCACTGGGGCGGCCTTCACGCTTGAAGAAGCTGCCGGGAATGCGGCCGGCCGCATAGGTTTTCTCGAGGTAATCGACGGTCAGGGGGAAGAAGTCCTGGCCGGGTTTGGCATCGGCCTTGGCAACCACGGTGGCCAGCACCACGGTGCCGTCCATGTCGACGATCACAGCGCCGCCGGACTGGCGCGCGATTTCGCCGGTTTCCATCGTGACCTTGTGCTGGCCCCATTGGAAAGACTTGGTGACTTTGTTGAAAATGCTCATGTTTTTCTCCACTAGTTTTCAAGCACTTGAGGCAGTGCAGAAGGCCCGGAGTGGTGGCTGGCAGAACACGATGCCATTCCACAAAATGCCTGCAATTGCAGGGCTTTTCTTGTGGAATGACACAGCGCGTGGTCGTTTTGCCTTGCTCCGAAGTAAGTCAGCGGCGCCGCTGGCGCTTCTGAAATTGAGTTTTTTGGTTCTTTAAAGTGCAAAGCGCCTGAGCTAGTGAACTAACTCAGGCGCTTTGCAGTCGTATCAGCGATTATTTACGCAGGCCAAGTTTGGCAATCAGCGCAACATAACGGGCCGCATCTTTGGACTTCAGGTAGTCCAGCAGCTTGCGGCGGCGGCTCACCATGCGCAGCAGGCCGCGGCGGCCGTGGTGGTCTTTCGCATGGGTTTTGAAATGGGGCATCAGTTCATTGATGCGGCCGGTCAGCAGGGCCACCTGGACTTCAGGGCTACCAGTGTCGCCGGCGGCGCGTGCGTTGGCCTGAACAATCTCGGCCTTGATGGATTTTTCGATCATGGATATTCCTTGTGTAACTTGCGAGCGGCGCAGTGTTCCCGAAGTGGGATTTGACCGGTACCGTCGTGTTCTGCAGCGGTGCCTCGCGAGAGGCGCCCGCTTTTTATGCAGAGCCTTGGATTATAGCCCAGAAGCCAGCGACATCACGCCCGCGCCAGCCAGTCCCTCAGACGGTCAACACCTTCGCGCAGCCGGGCCGGGTCCTGGCTGGCAAAACACCAGCGCAACCAGCCCTGCATGACCGGCGAACGGTCGGCGCTGAAGGCATCGCCAGGCGCCAGCCCGAGCCCGGCCTCCAGCACCAGCCGTTTGGCGGTCTCGAAAGCGTCGCCCTGCCCGGCCAGGCGAAAAAAGGCATACATGCCGCCCGGCGCGGCGGCGAGTTCGACCCCGGGCACAGCCTGAAGCAGCGGTACCAGGGTATCGCGGCAGCTTTTCAGATGGGACACGACCTGGGGCGTGACCTCGTCCGTGCGCTGCAGCGCCACCACACCGGCACGCTGGATGAACACCGGCGCGCAGGAGGTGTTGAACTCGATCAGCTTGCCCATGTGGGTGGTAAACGCCGCCGGCAACACCAGCCAGCCAAGCCGCCAGCCGGTCATCAGAAAACTTTTGGAGAAGCTGTGGGCGACCATCAACCGATCGTCGGGCAAGGCGATGTCCAGGAAACTGGGGGCGCAGCCATTGGGACTGGTTTCAAAATAAAGGCGCTCGTAGACCTCGTCGGCCAGTATCCAGGTACCGGTCTTCCGGCAATGCGCCAGCAATATCTCCTGCTCGGCACGGCTCAAGGTCCATCCGGTCGGGTTGTTGGGTGAATTGACGATCAGCAGTTTTGTACGGGATGTCACGGCTGCCAGCAGTTCGTCCATGTCGAGTTGCCAGCGGCCAGCAACCGGCTTCAGGCTCACGCAGCGCACGCGCGCGCCCATGATGGCCGGCTGCGCGGTCAGGTTGGGCCAGACCGGGGTGACGGCGACCACCTCGTCGCCGGCATCCACCACCGCCTGCACCGCGAGCATGAGCGCACTGACACCGCCTGAGGTGACTGCAATCCTGTCGGCCCCCACCGGCGCCGCACCGGCGCAGCGCAAACCACTGCAATACGCGGCAATGGCTTCGCGCAGTTCGGCCAGCCCGAGGTTGTGCGCGTAAAAGGTTTCGCCCTCGCTGAGCGAGCGCGCAGCTGCTTCGCGGATGAAGGCCGGCGTGACTTCGTCGCTTTCACCAAACCAGAACTTGAGCACGTCGCTGCGGCCCATGCCGGCGTTGGCCACCTGACGGATCAGGGACTCTTCGAGATCGAGAACAACTTGTCGCATGGATCAGGGGCCTCTTCAAA
>JAUXOA010000108.1 GCA_030682475.1 Rhodoferax sp.
GGCCAGCGTCTTGTCCCTGGCGAGCACCACGTACTGATAGACCCAGCCCACCCCCGTGGCATCCGGCCCGATCTGCGGCGCCACGCCCTTGGGCATGCGGCCGGAAGCGAAGTTCAGGTACTCCAGCACCCGCGAGCGCGCCCAGTAGATGTCGGTGCCGTCCTCGAAAATAATGTAGACGAAGGACGCGCCGAAGTACGAGAAGCCGCGCACCACCCTGGACTTCGGCACCGACAGCATGGCGGTGGTGAGCGGGTACGTGACCTGGTCTTCCACCACCTGCGGCGCCTGGCCCGGGTATTCCGTATAGACGATCACCTGCACGTCCGACAGGTCGGGCAGCGCATCGATCGGGGTTTTCACGACGGCATAGATGCCGCCGAGGGTGACGAACAGGGTGGCGAGCAGGACGAGGAACACATTGCGGCCCGACCAGTCGATGATCTTGTTGAGCATGGCGTCCCCGTCAACGAACGGTATTCGGATTGGCTGGGGCCGGCTGGATGCCGGTGATCACCCATTCGCCCGGCTGGCGCTCGACGAACCCGAACGCGACCGCAGCGCCCGGCTTCAAGTCTTTCAGCAGCGCCTCGTTGGCGACCTTGAACTCCATCGTCATGGCCGGCCAGTTGAGGCTGGAGACCGCGCCGTGCGCGATGCCCACGGTACCGCTCTTGGCATCGATTGAATCGACCGTGCCCACGGCCTTGTGGCCCGCGCCGCTGCTGCCGGTGTTTGCCGGCGCGGGGGCGGCCTGGCCGAACCCGCTGACCGCCGCCTTCAGGTTGCTTTCGGCGTCGATCAGGAAGTTGGCGGCAACCACCACCAGTTCACCATCCTTGACGCCATCGAGCACCTCGACATAGTCGTCGCTGCGCGCGCCGAGCCTGACTTCGCGCGGCTCGAAAAGGCCGTCTTTCACCTGCACCAGCACGATGCGGCGGGTGCCGCTGTCGATGACGGCGGACACCGGCACGGTCACGGTGTTGCTCCTTGCCGGCACGGCCAGCTCCACCTGGGCGAACATGCCGGGCTTGAGCAATTGGCCGGGGTTGGGGAGCTCGATGCGCACCTGAACCGTGCGCGTTTCGGCCTTGAGGGTCGGATAAACGTAAGTGACGGCACCTGCAAACTCCTTGTCCGGATAGGCGTTGATTTTCACCCTGGCCCTGGCGCCCGGTTGGACCAGGCCGATGTCCTGCTCGAATACGTCGGCAAACACCCAGACCGAAGAAAGATCGACGATCTGATACAACATTTCCCCGGGCATGAAGCGCATGCCCTGCAGCGCTTTCTTTTCCGCCACGATGCCGGAAACCGGCGAACGGAAAGTCAGGGTGCGCTTCGTGTCTCCGGATTTTGCAAGCGCCCTGATCTGTTCTTCCGAAATATCCCAATTCTTCAGGCGCATCAAGGCCGATTCGGCAAGCTGTTTCATGCCGGCCTGCGCATCGCTTTGCGCGCCCTTGAGCGACTCCACGCCCTGCGCCGCGATGGCGTATTCGCGCTGAGCGGACACCAGCTCGGGGCTGTAGACCTCGAACAGCGGCTGCCCCTTGCCGACCGCCTGACCGGTCGCGTTGACATGCAGGCGTTCCACATAGCCTTCGAACTTGGGCGAGATGGTGTAGACGCGCCGTTCATCCGGCTCGATGCGTCCGGCGGCGCGCACGATCTTGTCGATCGCCTTCAAGCTGGCCGCTTCCGTCCTGACGCCGAGCTTCTGGACTTTGTCGGTGCTGATTTTGATCTGGTTGGCGGATGCCGGCCCGGCATCCGCTTCTCCCTCGTAGACCGGGATGTACCCCATGCCCATCGGGTCCTTCTTCGGCACCGGTGACGTGTCGGGCAGGCCCATTGGATTGCGGTAATAAAGAATTTTGCGTTCCTGCTTCGCGCTGCTGCCGGCCTCGCCGACATTGGCTCCGGCATCATGGCTGGCACCCGTGCCGCGCTTGCCCGCCCAATAACCGCCGCCACCCGCCAGTACGGCGACGAGGACCAGGCCGATGGTGATGTTCGTGCCTTGTTTCATAATTCTTCTCCCAGGAGTCGTTCGATGGCCGCCAGGCGCGTCTGTGCTTCGGCCTGCGTCTTGATCTGGTTTTGTTTTGCCTGGCGGATCTGCCGCTGGGCGTCGAGCAAGGTGGCGAAATCTACCTTGCCGTTTTCATAGCTGGCCAGCGCCGCCTTGAACGTCAGTTCGGTCTGCGGCAACAGGCTGCTCGTGATGATGGCTTCCGTGCGCCGTGCGGCGTCGAGAGCAGACAGGTTCTCCGATAGTTCCGCGAGTACCTGGTTGGCGGTAGCGTCCTTGCGCGCGCGAGCCGCCGACAGCATGGCCTGCGCTTCGCGTTCCTGGGCGCGACGCGACGACTGTTGCAAAGGAATGTTGATTTCCACCATCAATCCCCAGTCCTTGATCGAATTACGGGACTGGGTGGGGGTGATGCCGAACGTGAAATCAGGATAGCGGTTCCTGTAGGTCAAGTCGCGGTTTTTCTCCGCTGCCTTGAGTTGCGCATCTTCCGTGAACAACTGCGGATTATGTCCGCGCACGCGATCTTGCAAGGCCGCATGGTCGAGATGGACTGGTGCCGGCAGCACCCGAAGGCGCTCAGGTTCGGCAAGCGGCGCATCCGGCGGGCGAGATAAAAGCATGTTCAGACGTGCCTGGGTCATGCGTTTCTCGTTTTCCAGGGCGATCAGTTCGTTCCTGAGGCTGGTTTGCTCGACCTGCGCGCGGATAGCATCCGACTGCGCAGCCAGGCCGCCGGCGTAGCGGACTTGCGCCACCTTCTCCAGGCGCGACATGAGATCCAGGAGTTCATTGGTCAGGCGCTCGTTCCGGTGCACGTAGTAAAACTGCGCGTAGCCGGATTTGATGCGTGACGACAGTTCCGCCCAGATTCCCAAAGCGCGCCCCTTTGCGCCTTCGGCTTCCAGCGCGGCGATGTCGCGCTTGAGGTCGCGCTTGCCGAACCAGGGCACGTCCTGCATCAATGTATAGGCCGTGCTTCCTGCTCGGCTTGGCGAGAGGGTCGGGCTTTGTTCGCCCGCCCGGGTGATGTCCATCCATTCCACGCGCAGCCTGGGATCAGGCAATGCACCGGCTGGTCCGATGCGCTCGCTGGCGGCGTCGGTTTCATGGCGCATGCTCGCGAATTCGGGATTGCGCTCCTTTGCATAGTCGAGAAGGCTTTCCACGCTGCCTCCGACGACTTTTTCGCTAGCCCGTACAACACTCGGTGCGCCAAGCGCCAAGGTCACTGCGACAGCGCAGATGCGTAAAACGGATTGCATATGATTTCCTTTTAAAGGCAAGAATCTAGTGTGAAGCATCGCATCGGAGGGTTGCCCTCCCTACAACCCCTCCAGGCGGGGGCGCCCGATCAGGGGCTCGCGCGCGTCTGCACCAATCCAGATCATCCGCATCAGGCGGGCGGTTGATCTGGCTCGGCCAGTCGTTGGGCTCAATCTGCGCGGCGGCGTTCTGCAAACACGTCGGCTTGCAGGCCGTGGGGCCACTCATCGTGCGCGCCCGAAAAAGCATGAAAAAGGAAAACATGAAACCTCCAGACAACGTGGTCACCGTCCGGGCACAGGGTGTGCCCGGACAGAAAACAGAAAACAGAAAACAGAAAACAGGAAGCGGGAGGACTTAAAGGCGGAAGCAGCAGTGGCGGACAGCCACCGATTGCATGGTGGTGCGTGCCAGCAGTGGCGCCTGCAGGGGGACTCCCAAAGGCGGCAAGCTCACGCGGGTCAGCGGGTAGTCGCGGGCCATCACGGCCAGCGATGCGAGGCCGGGCAACTGGTATTTATCGGTGGTCTGCTGGTCAGACTTGCAATGGGCAGCGCAGAGGCTGGGCTGCTCGTCGTCCATCGTGAGCGTCATCGACTCAGCGCAAGGCATGCCGGAACTTGCAGCCATGTCGGCCTGCTGCGCCCCCGCCCCGGCGGACATCGCGCCCGGACAGGCATGGGCGGCCACCGCCAACTGCATGAACAACAGATTCACCAGTGCGAACAGCACGATGGCAAAGCGTTTGTGGCGGTTCCAGGTCATGGGGACAGGGCGAAAAAGTGGTTGTAACAGGATGCGATGGTCGAATTGCAGTTTAAACCCATGGAGTGCCGCGCCGGCGAGAAAGTTCAAAGCGGTGCATAGAGCAAGGGTCACGCTGGCTGCAAATTGTGCCCCGGAGGGCTCTGCATACTGCGCCCGCTTGACAAAGATCAACAAATCCCCTGGGGGCATTGGATAGGATGAATCATCCCTTAGTCATATTCTCATGAAACTTCTCGCCAGCACCTTTGCCAAACGCAGCACCGCTTTCCTGGTGTTGCTGGTGTGGGTGTTTGCCCTGGTTTCCGGTGTCGCCAATGCCTGTCTGCTGGAAGTGCGCGGAACCTATGGTCATCTCACGGTTTTCGCCGGGTCTGAAGCAGAAGCTACGCCCGAGGTCTCGGCCGGTCATGCGGGCGCCGTCGCCGGCCATGACGATGACGCGAATGCCTCAAGGGCCCCGTGCCTGAAGGCGTGTGAGGATGTTGCGCAATCTCTCCCCAAGCAGGATTTGAAGGCTGCGCAGGCAGACCCAGGTCCAGCGCCCTTGGTCTCGATTCTCTGGACCGCAGCCACGCCCGTGGTTTTGCCGTTTCGCCGGACGGACCCGGTGGAGCCCCTTGCACCCGAGCGGTCCATCCGGGTCCGCTACTCGCGACTGGCACTCTAGCCGGCGCTCAAGCGGACGCGGAGTTTCGAGTTCCTTCGTCTGCGCGCCTTCCCGCCCCTCTGGGCAAATGTAGCTAGCCAAAGCTGGTAACGTGTGTCGGCGCGTCCGCGCCTTGCCGCCCCAGAACCGCCGTATTCCTTATTTTTACGCACCAACCAGGAGTCTGTCATGACCCATTTTCGTTTGATCTCCCTTGCCATCGCTCTTGCTGCCACTCTCACTGTGGCTGCTTGCAATACCGCTCCAGCGATGCCCATGGACTCCGCAGCTACGCGCAGCATGGTTTCGCCCGACAAGATTGCCAGGATGGACGCGCAGATGAAGACCATGCAAGGCGTGCATGAACAGATGATGGCTGCCAAGACTCCGGAGGAGCGCAGAAAGCTGATGGCCGGCCACATGAAATCCATGCAGGATGGCATGGCGATGATGGACGGCATGTCCGGCGCTGGCATGGGCGACATGAAAGGCATGCAGGGCATGTCTGGCGACATGGGTGTGCATCATCAAATGATGGAAAAACGCATGGCGATGATGCAGACCATGATGAAAATGATGATGGACCAGATGCCGGCTGCGCCTGCGCGTTAAGGAGAATTTCATGTTGCAAAGAAGACAGCTGTTTCAGTTTGCCGGTGTGGCGGCCGTGGCTGCCGCCGGGGGCGCCGCCTGGATGTATTACGGATCACCTCGTTTCGGGACGCTGCCGGGCGGGCCGTTTCGCCACTATCCCTTCGATCCGGTGGCCGCAGAAAATTTCCAGCAAAAACTGTTCATCCCCGGGGGCAGCGGGCCGTTCGGGGTACTTGATGTCGCTGGTCCCCTGAAAATCCGCGCTACGGTGGCGAGCTTCCCGCTGCTGCCCGGCCGCGAGTCGCCGTTCCTGCTGTACCAGACCGAGCAGGCGGGCAAGGCCTACCAGAACCCCATTTTGCGCATTGAGAGCGGCGCGCGCTTCACGGCCAGCCTGGACAATGCGCTCCGGGAGCCGACCATCATCCACTGGCACGGCCTGCACACGCCCGCCGCGATGGACGGCCATC
>JAUXOA010000016.1 GCA_030682475.1 Rhodoferax sp.
CATCGGTCGCTGTGCCCTAATATCATTCACCTTCCCCTGCCCGATTTCAACGACCTCAAAGGAAAATGAGACATGACCCAGCTCCCCGCCCGTTACGACCACGTTGGCAGTTTTCTGCGCCCCAAATATTTGCTGGAAGCCCGCGAGCAGAAGGCCAAGGGCGAGATCACGCCCGAGCAGCTGCGCAAGGTGGAAGACAAGGCCATCACCGAGATCGTCAAGTTCCAGGAAGACGTGGCCCTGAAAAGCATCACCGACGGCGAGTTCCGTCGCACCTACTTCCACGTCGACTTCCTGGAGCAGATCGGCGGCGTGAAGTCCGACATCCCGGTCACGATTCAAAAACCCGACGGCACGCAGGAACTGGCGCCGCCCGTGATGCGCGTGATCGACAAGGTGCGCCACGTCAAGGACATCCAGCTCGCCGACTTCCAGTACCTCAAGAGCCAGGTGAGCGCCGGCAACACGCCCAAGGTGACGATTCCCTCGCCCACCATGCTGCACTTCCGCGGCGGCCGCGCCGGCATCAGCCGCGAGCACTACCCCGAGCTCGACCCAGAGTTCTACCAGGACGTGGCCAATGCCTACGGCGACGAGCTGCGCAGCCTGGCCGCCGCCGGCTGTACCTATGTGCAGATGGACGACACCAACCTCGCCTACTTGTGCGACGAAAAAATGCGCGAAGCCGCCCGCCAGCGCGGCGACGACCCCAACGAACTGCCGCACCGTTATGCCAAGTTCATCAACCTGGTGGTCGCGCAGAAGCCGCCCGGCATGTTGCTGGCCATGCATTTGTGCCGCGGCAACTTCAAGAGCACCCACGCCGCCAGCGGCAACTACGAACCGGTCGCCGAGGCGCTGCTCAAAGAAATGAACCTCGACGCCTACTTCATGGAGTACGACGACATCCGCAGCGGCGACTTCAAACCGCTGCGCTTCCTGCCCAAGGGCAAAACCGTGGTGCTGGGCCTGGTCACCACCAAGTTCGGCACGCTGGAAGACAAGGACGAGCTGAAAAACCGCATCGAACAAGCCGCCAAATACGCGCCGCTGGAGCAACTGGCGCTGTCACCGCAGTGCGGCTTCAGCAGCACCGTGCACGGCAACGACATCGCCGTCGAAGCCCAGCGCACCAAGCTGCGCCTGGTGATTGAGACGGCGCAGGAGGTTTGGGGTTCGGTCTGATCGTCTGCAGGCTGCTGCCTGAACAGAAAAGCCGCTGGTGTCCACCAGCGGCTTTTTTTATGCCGAATCGACCCCCAGCCCATGTCGGAAAAGCGCGAGCAGCTATGAATTCAGTAGCAAATTAGCCAGCACTCAACTCATAGCAGCCGCTTGTCGCAACACAGGATGCAGCCTGGCGCGCAACAAGCCAAGCAGCTCCGGCAATGGCGCCGCCACCAACTGGTTTTTGTTCAGAAAAGCCCGCCAAAGCGATTGGCGTGATGCGTCGAAAGCAAACTCGTCGCTCAACCCGACCGGCACTTCGCTCGGCACAGGCATGACGCGGCGCCTGAAGGTGGCAGCAATGGCTGAGGCCAGGATGTCCGCGTCCAGCGTTTCGCGCTCCAGCACCACCGACAAGTCCAGATAGTCCTTCAAGCGGCTGTTGGTCATGCCCAGCAGCGCAATCGCATGCAGCTTTTCTGCGATCACGGTGTACACCGGGTAGGTTTTCAGGCTTGGCGCGGGAAAGTCGTCAAGCAGGACCGGATAGCTCGCAGTGACGGGCCCGGGCGTCACTGCGTCGCCAAAGCCGACGTCCACCTGTGTCTTCACACGTGCACCGGCCAGCTCAGCACTGATGAGTACACGTGCGCCTGCGTAGCCTGCCTCCTTGCGTATCGCCTCAGCGCTCACACTGGCCGGGTCAAAGTGGATGCCGTCTTCAACCACTACCGAGGCAATCTCCCTGAACGTCTGCTTTATGGAAGGCAGGTCGCTGGCGCCAAAGCCCAGCAGGTCAACGTCCCGCGTCGGCCGGTGAGGCATGTCGTACCAGAGCGTGAAGAGCATGGCGCCTTTGAGCAGAAAGCGGTCGGCATGCGCTGACTGGCCCATGCGGTACAGCAGGCGCTCCAGCGCGTAACGCACCAGCACACCATTGAAGTCTGATTGCTCAGCCTTCGCCAGATTCAGCAGTCGCGCGCGCACCGAAGCTGCCAGGTCCTTGCTCATTCAACCGACTCGAGATAAGGGCGCATCACGTTGGCCACGCGGCAGATTTTTGCGAAGTGCCAGAGCTCGTCGGCACTTGCCTTTTTTTGCGAGCGAGCATCCCGCAGCGCTTCCAGCGCCACGTCGAGGCCGATCTTGTTGCGGTGCTTGAAGCAGTCGGCCACAGTTTTAGCCACGCCGTACACCTTGAGAGACACCTGGTCGCGCTCAAACACCTCGATGCCTTCTGCATAAGCCTCGCCGGTGGACTGAATCATCTTGACCGGTGGGTAATCAATTTTGGGCACATGACTGCCGCGGGGCATGGCGATCCAGACCTGGCGCGGCAGTTGCGTCGTGATGCCATGGAACTGCAGGGCGGTGAGCAGGCAAAACACCGCTTGAGGGACCTTGGCCGCAATCGTGGCGAGGGTTTCGTATTCAGAGGTCTGGCTGCCCGGCAGCCGGTACAGGCCACGGCCTACTTTTTCGAGTTGACCGCTGGCTGTGAGCCGCGTCAGTGTCACCCGCGCTACGCCTGTTTCCCTCAGATCGCCCGCGCGCAGCATGCCCTTCTGGCGCGCCAGATCGAGAATGCGTTGGCTGTGGGTGTCGGTGGGCATGGTGATGCAGTATGTTCCATTTATTCGTCGATTACAACTATTCGACGAACAAAAGTAACAGAAATTAGGCCCCCTACAACGCTCCGGAAGACGCAGAGCAGAAGGATTCAGAATGAGATCTAGCTCCAGCCTCTGGCGGACGGGGACTGGCAACTACGAATTGGATAGCATCCGGGCTCGCCACCGGCGCCCTCGCGCGCCCGCCCACCCAAAAAGGCCTATGCCTGCTCAAAATCCTCGCGCCACTGCACCTGCGTTTTTGCGAACAGCTTCGGAGTCAGCACCACATGGCCCTGCCGGATATCGCCGCTGCGCAGGCGCAGTTTGACGAAATACTCCTGAATGTTTTCGTCTCGCAGCGGGCTTTTGCCGCGCCCATCAAAGTCGTGGACATCGCCCAGTTCAAGCAGCACAGCATTCTGGCTGCGCGCCCAGGCCGTTAGCGTTTTTTTGCTGGTTGAGCGGCTCAGCAGCCAGCACAGCAACATGATGGCAACGATGACGGCGGGGATGACCCAGTGCTTCATGGCAAATTCAGCCTTGGTGTTTGACGGGCGTGGCCGTAAAGGCCGGAAGAGAAGGGGGATCGAATCATGAACTTCATGCCCGCGCAAACATACTAGCTGAGTCCCGTGACTGCCCCAAGGATTAGCCCGAGTTTGCGCACTTCCCGAACACCCGCCCACAGCCGCACCGGCGCCCCTAAACCTTCGGTGCCCAGGGCTTTGCGCATGGCCAATACGCGTCATCAGCGCCCCACCGATACTCAGGGCCCATGCCCAAACCCCTGATCGCCCGCTCTGCCACCCACCTGCGCAACAACTGGAAAAGTTATCTGCTGAATCTGGCCCTGCTGGCGGCCATCGTGATTGCGGTTCAGGCCTGGCAGACACGGCACGTGCCGGCCGGGCCGGCGCCGGATCTGGCCATCAGCGTGCTGCAGCCCGACGGCACGACGCAAAGCACCACGCTGGCCCAGTGGCGCCAAGCCCACCCCGGCCAGCCAGTCGCCCTGCACTTCTGGGCCGAGTGGTGCCCGATCTGCCGCGCCGAGGAAAGCAGCGTCACCCGGCTGGCGCAGGACTGGCCGGTGCTGACGGTGGCCATGCAATCCGGCCCCGCCGCCAAAGTGAACCAGGTGCAGCAGCAGCGCCAATTGCCCTGGCAGACCGCCGTCGATGCGCGCGGCGAACTGACACGCGCCTTCGGCTTTCAGTCGGTGCCCTCGTTTGTGGTGATCGACGGGCAAGGCCAGCTGCGCAACGCCAGCGCCGGCTACACCACCGAGTTGGGCATGCGCCTGCGGCTGTGGTGGGCGCGGCTGGTCTGAGCCCTGATACGCAAGAGGTCTGGGGTTCGGCCTGATCTTCGCCACTTGAGCGGCCACCCGCTTTGTCATTGCGGGCTCGACCCGCAATCCATGCATGCGATCAGCCAACCCGTGAACGCAGTAGCCTGGATACCGGGTCAGGCCCGGCATGACAATCCTCGCCAGTCGGCATTTCCAGGAAAGAGGGCTTCAGCGCCCGCCAGCCGTGCGCAAGCAGCTATGAATTAGATAGCGTCAGGGCTCGTCCCCGTCGCCCTTGCGCGCCCGCACCACCAGCTCCAGATACCCCGTCGCCGCATCCGGCGCACGTGAGAAGTCCCACTCCGGCAGCAGCGCCAGCAGGACTTCCGCCGTGGTGCGCACGGTGCAGCCGGGCATAATGTGGCCGCCAAACACTTCACCGCTGGCGGTCGACAGCGCCATGTGCACGTGCGAACTGCTGTGCGCGCCGTCAAAAGCAATGCTGCCGGCCAGGCTGAGGATTTCGATATCGCCGGCAAAGCGCCGCGGCTGCTCCGCGCCCGCAAACCGCAGGCCCGCGCCCGACAAGCTGCCGATGCCAGCGACCACAAACGCCGCACGGCAGTCCGCGCCGCGCACCGCCGCCTCGATGGCGGCGCGCAGGTCGTCGCCGGGGTTCAGGCGGATCGGGAGGGTTTGCATGATTTTTTTGAATGAAATCAGCCACTAGCCCATATACAGCAAACGTGAGCAGCTATCAAAATACTAGCGCTTTTACTTTGAACCAGCCTTGTTCACCGCCACCGCAGCGCGTATCAGCGCCTTGAAGGCCGCTTCATCGATGGCGTCGCCCTCCCCCAGATCGATGGCGCGTCTGACCTTGCCGTCGAGACTGGAATTGAACAGGCCCGCCGGGTCCTTGATAACGGCGCCCTTGGCAAAGGTCAGCTTCACCTTGGCCTTGTAGGTCTCGCCGGTGCAGATGATGCCGTCCCGCGACCAGACCGGAATGCTCCACTTCCACTCCTCGACCACCGCCGGGTCGGCCTGCTTGATCAGCGCGCGAACACGGGCCAGCGTCTTGCCCCGCCAGTCGTCCAGGCTTTTGATTTTTGCGTCTATCAGGCGCGAAGGTGATTCGTCCTGGCTGGCTGTGCTCTGTTTCATGGTCGCATCTTCAGAAGTTTGGTTCCCAGCGCAATCAAGATTTGCCGCCCGGCCGGTATTTGGCACCCAGATGCACCGCAACGCCAGCATCCATTTCTTCCACGGTGAGTGCAGGCTTGGGCCTGGCCAACAAACCGCGCAAAGCCGCCCCGCCGACACTGGGGGGCCGCTTCAGAATAATGGTGTCATCGTCCTGGATGGTCACCAACAAATGGTCACCCGCCTCCAGGCGAAGGCGCCTTCGAACGGCACTGGGCAGCGTCACCCGCCCTTTGGAAGTGAGTGTGGTTTGCATCTGGTCTGCTTGGATTTTTGTGAGGATATCTCAGGGCACAAGTAGCTAACAACCCAACCGTTCGGGCTGAGCCTGTCGAAGCCTGTCCTGAGCTTGACGAAGAGCAAACGGGGTTGAGCCGGCTCACATTTTCTCCCCAGGCAACTCGCTGGCCTGCTTCACCCAGGCGGTGAACTGGGCCTCGTCGAGCCCGGGGTCTTCATAAACGTCGAGGTAGCGCGTGTCTTTCACCTTGGACGCACCGGCCGGCACCGGCGAGAGCGACTGCCCGCGGAAGAAGGTCACCTTCACGTATTTGTTGAAGCAATGAAAGCTGATGAACCAGCCCTCCTGCCCTGGCGCCCCATAAAACGGCGAGTTCCACTTGACCGCCTTGCGCACGCCGGGCACGGTGCGAACGATCAATGCGTCCAGCTGGCGCCCGATGCCCTGCTTCCAGCCCGGCATGGCGGCGATATAAGCCTGCACCGGCGCGTCGCCCTCGCCCTTCGGGATCTGCGGGTTGCCGCCGGACAGCAGCACGGGTTTGCCGGGCTTGGCTGGGGGTTGGGATTTTGTGTTGGGCACAGGCAGTTCCTTCAAAGTTCAGCATGTCGCTCAATGCCTAGCCTTCTCCGCCCCAAGCCTTCAGCCGCTTTTGAATCTCGGCCCGCGGGAGTCGGCAACGTGGCCCTTGCGATATTTTTGTCAGTCCTTCGTGGAGGGTTGAATGCGTGGTTTCGCCACTTTCAGCCAGCCCATCCAGCAGCCACAATAAACCGTACATTTCCACGCCGTAGTGTTTGGCGGCAGTGCGCAGCGGGCCGTCGCCTGTCAGCAGCACATGGTCTGGGCGGCGCGCACATGAGAGCGCAAAACAATCGGGCAAACTCAGCGGCTTGCGCTCGTTTTTGACAAGCTGCGCGAAGCTCACTTCGTCAGGTTGCAAGGTAACTATCTGCAGCCCCAGTGCTTGATAGTAAGGGCCGTTATAAGCCTCCAACTCTTTCTCATACAACAAATCAGGAACAACCATGGGGATTCCCGTGGCGAAGGCCATCGGGAGCAAGTCTCCCCGCTCGAGATCAATCAATACTGAAGTATCCGAGACGAGGAGAATCACTTTTCAAACCCCTGCTGGCGACAAACGTGCGTCCAGCTCCCTAACGCTGATTTGAAGCAGCTCGCCAGCCTTGGCCCCCGACATCGCCTCCTCCATCACGGCTCTTAGGCACAAGCGCTCCATGCGCGTAGGCGTTTCTGCCTCGAAAGGATAAGGTTCAACAGCCGTTTTGCCGACCCAGTTCATCCGAACCATGGTTCCCCAGAGGCTGTTGAACACGGCCTTGCTGATGATGCCCAGTTGCTTGCATCGCACTGCCAGCATTGAAATGCTGACCCGGAAGAATGCTTTCAACTCCAGCAGTTCGCCCAGAGACAATGCCGTGCGGACCTTGCCCAGGCGCTTGAAAAGCATCTCGCTCGTGACCAAAAAAGCTCCGGCGAAACGGTCTGCGGCCTTTTCACCTTCTTTTTCTTCCCAGTTTCCCTTGAGCTGCAGCACCAGGTGAGCCAACTCGTGCGCCAGCGTGAAGCGTTGCCGCTCCCCGTTGTGGTTTTTATTCACCACAATGACGGCGACCGGGTGCTGCCCATCACGACTGGCAAATGCCTTGGACCCAGACACCGTCTGCGGCAAGTCAAGCGCGATCACTTTCACCCCGTTGTCTTCCAGCAGCTCAGCCATGGCGGGGATAGGATCAATTCCAATTTTCCACAAGCGACGCAAGGCGTCTGCGGCGGCTTCCGCCTCCTCGGCCGAACGTATGGAAAATTCCTTAGCGGTGGGGGCCAGCCAATCAAGCAAGGCGTCAGGCAACAGTTCTTCGACCTCCAGATACCGCTCCAGGTGGTCAATGACCACTGCCTCAACAGCCTTTTCTTCTTTGACGCCCGTGGCGGGATCTTTGCGAAAGTCCACCCCGGACAGCGCAATGTCCCGATTGCTCAGCAGATATTCAGGTGAGACTTTGAGTGCCCGCGCCAGCGCGAGCAGCACGTCAGAGCCAGGCATCATTTGATCGTTTTCATACTTCCCAATGGCCTGTGCAGAGACCTTGCCGGAAATAGCATCCTCCATGGCACGCAGCGACAAACCAGCCGCTTCACGCGCCAGTCTTAGGCGGTTTCCAATCATGGTGTTTCTCCTTGGGGGTTTGATTCAATGTTTACAAATTGACATTTTACACATTGTCTTGTAAACTTCAAGTCCTGTACAAACCCCTCTTCAAGGAGAGTGTTATGAGCAAACCGAAAGACGTTCACATCGTTCGTCATGGCGAAGACTGGGCAGCACGCCGCCCCAATACGGATCGGGTATCCAAGGTGTTCGATACCCAGCAACAGGCTATCGACTATGGCCGGCAGGTTGCCCAGCGCGACCATAGCGAGTTACTGATCCACAACCGACAGGGACAAATTCGCCATCGCGACAGCTTCGGCAACGACCCCTGCCCACCCAAAGACAAGGAATAGGGACAGCAGCTTAGTCGTCCATGCGACGGTGGCAGTTGGCTTGGATATCTGCGGACGGGTCGGGCTTGCTTACCCGCTCCTCATCAGATTAAGTGCCAGTAGACGTTTAAGAATTTCTTCGTCCGGCATGTCGGCGCTGTAGTCGGCCCAGCCGTAAGCCGCCGCCACTGCGGCGTCCAGTTCCTTGTGCGCAGCGTCCAGCCAGGCCGGGCGCTGGTTATAGAGCTTGGTCAGCGTGCGTTCGGCCAGCTCTTTTTCAAAACCGTCTTTGGGCAGGATGCGGTCCGGGTAGGGGCTGACCGTCATGCCCAGCGGCACTACCTCGGGCACACGCTGCGTCCACTCGGGCGGGTTCAGCCAGGCTTCGCGCAACTCGTTCAGGCGCTTGGCGGCGCGGGCGATGGCTTCAGCGGCAGCGCGAACCGCTAGCGTATTCATAGCTGCTGGCGCACGCCCCTTCTGCGCTGACGGCGTATTTGATTCTGAAAGCCCGGCGGGAATCAGCGCGCCGCCTTCAATCACCTCGGTGGTCTGGTGTGCTGTGTCTGGGATTCCCCTGAAATAACGGACACTTTCTTAAACGCTGAAAGAGCGAGGAGAGTGAGAAATGGGAACTACCCGAAGGAAGTTTGGAACGGAG
>JAUXOA010000019.1 GCA_030682475.1 Rhodoferax sp.
GCACTCGGGCTTCCTTTGCACACTCCCTCGCGGTCATGCACTTGCCGTCGGCTAGTGGTTAAGATTGCTCTCATGAGTCCAATTCGGTTCTCCCACAGGGGACTTTCACCCCATAAGTTCGCGCCCATGCTGGGCGCACACTGGTTGATCGACCCGACTGGCGCGGGTCATCGTCAACGTTGGAACTAAACCGCTACGC
Source organism: Rhodoferax sp. (assembly GCA_030682475.1). Lineage (GTDB taxonomy): Bacteria > Pseudomonadota > Gammaproteobacteria > Burkholderiales > Burkholderiaceae_C > Rhodoferax. Next base: position 200 of record JAUXOA010000019.1, read on the forward strand.
GGTGGTTGTCTCTCACAGAGCTGCCACCGCGTTGTTCATGGTGAGTCGTGAGTTGACAGGTGCTGGCAAAAGCACAGCCTTCGGAGTCCCCCCGCGTGGGCTATCAAAACCAATGTAAAATAGCACGATCGTTCTTTTTTTCGCGCCATGTCCCCCTCCGAATTAACCATCAAACCCGTACGCTCGAGCGGTCGCCAAGACGCGCGCGGTGGGCGTGCCTTGCAAAAAGGGCAGCAAACCAAGCAGGCCATCGTCGATGCTGCGCTGGGGCTGGCGGCACAGATCGGGCTGGAAGGCTTGAGCATTGGCACCTTGGCCGAGGTGACCCAAATGAGTAAATCAGGTGTATTTGCGCACTTTGGATCGCGCGAAGAACTGCAGATTTCAGTCATCCACGAGTACTACACGCGTTTTGCCAACGAGGTTTTTTTTCCGGCGATGGAGGAGGCCCGCGGCTTGCCGCGCGTGCGGGCGCTGTTTGCCAACTGGATGAAACGCGTGGCCGTCGAAATCCAGTCCGGCTGCATCTTTATCAGTGGGGCGGTTGAGTTTGATGACCGTCCCGGGCCGGTGCGGGACGCACTGGCCAGCTCGGTCAAGGCCTGGCTGGCGGCCATGTACCGCGCCGTCGTTCAGGCCAAGCAGATGGGCCAGCTCAATGATGAGGCCGACGAAGAGCAGATGGCCTTCGAGATTCATGGACTCATTCTGGCCTTGCACTATGAGGCCCGGTTTTTGCAGAATCCCGGCTCCCTCAGGCACGCCAACAAGGGCTTCGAGAACATTCTGGCGCGCTACGGCAAGTCTGTCGTCACCCCATCAACACGTTCCCCAAAATAAAAACCATCCATTAACCAGTTGGGGACAGAGCTTGCAAACATCTAACACCCGACAATCAGTTGAGGACAGAGCTTGTTCGCTTCGCGTAACTGCGGTCTGTCCCGCAAGGTATTCGTTTGGTAGCTGCGGTCTGTCCCCCAAGGTTTTAAAACCATCCCTTAAGGAGTAATCAGCATGCCTACCTATACCCCGCCCCTGCGCGATATGCAGTTTGTGATGCACGAACTGCTCAAGGTGGTTGACGATTTCAAGCAGATGCCGCGGCACGCGGACATCGACGCTGACACCATCAACGCGGTGCTGGAAGAGGGCGGTAAATTTGCTGCCGAGGTCACCTTTCCCCTGAACATCAGCGGTGACGTGCAAGGTTGCACGATTGACCAGGCCACCCATGCCGTCACCACCCCGAAGGGATTCAAGGAGGCGTACGCCAGGTACATCGAAGGCGGCTGGGCGGCGCTGAGCTGCGATCCTGAGTTTGGCGGCCAGGGCTTGCCGCTGGTGGTGAACCAGTGCTTCTACGAAATGCTCAACAGCGCCAACCAGTCCTGGGCCATGTACCCCGGCCTGACGCACGGGGCTTATGCCGCGCTGGTCACGCACGGCACCGACGAACAAAAACAAACCTACCTGCACAAGATGACCAGTGGCGAGTGGACCGGCACCATGTGCCTGACCGAAGCGCATTGCGGTACCGATCTGGGCCTGATGCGCACCAAAGCCGAGCCGCAGGCCGACGGCAGCTACAAGCTTACCGGCAACAAGATTTTTATCAGCGCGGGTGAACACGACATGGCTGAGAATATCATTCACCTGGTGTTGGCCCGTCTGCCTGATGCGCCTGTCGGCATCAAGGGTGTCAGCCTTTTCATCGTGCCCAAGATACGGGTCAACAAGGATGGCTCACTGGGCGCTCGCAATGGCATCTATTGCGGCGGCCTGGAGCACAAAATGGGCATCCACGGCAATGCCACGGCCCAGATCGTGCTGGACGGCGCTGTTGGTACCCTGGTGGGCCAGCCCAACAAGGGCATGAACGCGATGTTTGTGATGATGAATGCGGCGCGTCTGGGCGTCGGCAACCAGTCTCTGGGGCTGACCGAGGTGGCCTATCAAAACGCGCTCGCCTACGCCAAGGATCGGATTCAAATGCGTTCGCTCTCAGGCCCCAAGGCCAAGGACAAAGCGGCTGACCCGATCATCGTGCACCCCGATGTGCGCAAGATGCTGCTCACCGCCAAGGCCTACGCCGAGGGCGGCCGGGCCTTGCTGTGCTTCAGCGCCATGCTGCTGGAAAAAGAGCTCAACCACCCGGATGAAAAAGTGCGCAAGGACGCCGGCGAAATGCTGGCCATGCTGACGCCCATCGTCAAAGCCTTTATTACCGACAATGGCTGGACCGCAACATCGGCTTGCTTGCAGGTGTTCGGCGGTCATGGTTACATCAAGGAGTGGGGCATGGAGCAGTTTGTGCGGGATGCCCGCATCAACATGATCTACGAAGGCACCAACACCATTCAGTCGCTGGACTTGCTCGGGCGCAAGGTGCTGGGCAACAACGGCGCCACGCTGCGCAAGTTTGGCAAACTGGTGGGCGCACTGGTGGAGGAAGAAGGCGTCAACGAGAGGATGGCCGAATTCATCACGCCGATTGCCATCCTGGGCGACCAGATGAGCAAGTTCACCACCGAGATCGGCTTCAAGGGCTTGCAGAACCCGGACGAAGTCGGCGCCGCCGCCGTGGATTACCTGCGCGTGGCCGGGCACCTGGTATTTGGCTATTTCTGGGCCCGCATGGCGCAAGTGGCACTGCGCGAAATCGACAAACAGAGCGCTGCAGGCGGCGCGGGCAGCATCGACCCGTTCTACCTGGCCAAGCTGCAAACCGCCCGTTTCTACTTTGCCAAATTGTTCCCGGAAACGGCGACACTGATGCAAACCGCGCGTGCTGGAGCCAAGGTGTTGCTGGACACGGATGCCGCGTTGGCATGAACCCATTTTGTAACCTGCCCTTTAGGAGTCTCTTGATGAAATTCACTCGAACCATGGTACGTAGCGCGCTGGCATTGTCCGCGATTTGCACCTTTGCCAGCGCTCAGGCGCAGATGACGCCGGTGGGCAACTGGCACAACATTGATGACAAAACCGGAGAAATAAAAAGCCTGATTCAGATCACCGAGAGCAACGGGGCGGTGACTGGCCGCATCGACAAGCTGTTGCGCAAGGAGGCCGATCAAAAGGCGGTTTGCAAGGAATGCACCGATGACCGCAAGGACAAGGCTCTGCTGGGTCTGGAGATCATTCGTGGTGCCAGGAAGGCTGCGGATAAGGACGTGTGGGAAGGGGGCAAGATTTTGGACCCCGAAAACGGCAAGGACTACACCTTGCGCATGACCCCGATCGAGGGCGGCAAAAAGCTTGAAGTGCGAGGCTCGATTGCCTTCTTTGGACGCACGCAAACCTGGGTTCGCGTACCGTAATTAACCAACCGTTCGCCCTGAGCTTGGCCTGTCCTGAGCTTATCGAAGGGTCGAAGGGAATTTGTGAACGCATTCAAGGGCTTCGACAAGCTCAGCCCGAACGGAGAAGAATGGCAATGTCCAAGTTTCAAGTGAAAAAAGTCGCCGTCCTGGGTGCCGGTGTGATGGGCGCGCAAATTGCGGCGCATCTGGTCAACGTCAAGGTGCCGGTCATTTTGTTTGATCTGCCAGCCAAGGACAAAGACGGGGGAGGGACCCCGTCGCCCGCGTTTTCGAAAAACGGCATCGTCACGCGCGCCATCGACGGTCTGAAAAAACTCAAACCCGCGCCACTGGGCGTAGTGGATGATGCGGGTTTGATCAGCCAAGCCAACTACGAAGAGCACCTGGAGCTGCTCAAGGACTGTGACCTGGTGATCGAAGCCATTGCCGAGCGCATGGACTGGAAGCTCGATCTGTACAAAAAGATCGCACCTTTTCTCGCCCCTCACGCCATCGTCGCCTCCAACACCTCGGGCTTGTCCATCACCCAACTCAGTGAAGCGTTGCCGCAGGAAATCAAGCCACGTTTTTGCGGTATTCATTTCTTCAACCCGCCGCGCTACATGATGCTGGTGGAGCTGATCAACACGCCCAGCACGCAGCCGAAAATCCTGGATGACCTGGAAGTCTTTGTCACCAGCACGCTGGGCAAAGGGGTGGTGCGCGCCAAAGATTCGCCCAACTTTATTGCCAACCGCGTCGGCATTGCCGGCATGCTGGCCACGATGAAAGAGGTGGTGAATTTTGGCTTGACTTATGACGTGGTGGATGACCTCACCGGCAAGAAAATGGGCCGTGCCAGTTCCGGCACCTTCCGCACCGCCGACGTGGTGGGTCTGGACACCATGGCGCACGTGATCAAGACTTTGCAGGACACCTTGACGCTGGAGACTGATCCGTTTTACGCCAGTTTTGCCACGCCTGAAGTGTTGAAGACCTTGCTGGAAATGGGCAACCTGGGCCAGAAAACGAAGGCTGGTTTCTTCAAGAAGGTCGGGCGCGATATTCTGCGCTTTGATCCCGCCACCAAGGACTATGTCGCAGGCGGGCAGAAGGCCGACGAAGTTTATGCCCGCATGCTGAAAAAGCCTGCCGCCGAGCGCCTCAAGCTGTTGCGTAACAGTGAAGGCGTGAACGGACAAAATCAAGGCCAGTTCCTGTGGGCCATTCTGCGCAATAGTTTTCACTACGCTGCCGTCCATCTGGCATCCATTGCCGACAACGCGCGCGATGTGGATTTTTGCATGCGCTGGGGTTTTGGCCTGAAGCAAGGTCCGTTTGAGCTTTGGCAGGAAGCCGGCTGGTTGACGGTGGCCAACATGATCAAAGAGGATATCGACGCTGGTAAAGCCTTGTGCAAAACGCCACTACCTGATTGGGTTTTCAAAGGCCCGGTCGCCGATGCGGGTGGCGTGCATACCCCGCAAGGTTCGTGGAACCCCAGCACCGGCCAGTTTGTCGCACCCCGCAGCTTGCCGGTGTACGCGCGTCAGCACTTCCCCGAGAGCGTGCTCGGTGCCAACGCACCCAGGGCCGAAACAGCAGGTAAAACACTGCACGAGGACGAAGCGATTCGCCTCTGGACGCTGGACGCGAGCCATGACAGCCCCTGCGCTAGCGTGCTGATTGCCAGCATCAAGACCAAGATGCATGCGATCAGCCCCGCTGTGGTCGAAGGACTGATGCAGGGCCTGGCGCTGGCCGAGGGTGGCTATCAGGGCCTGGTAATCTGGTCGCCCGACGACATGTTCTCGGCAGGTGCCGATCTGCAGGCGATGCTGCCGGCTTTCATGATGGGCGGTGCCAAAGCGATTGACGGTGCTGAGTTGGAGATGCAGCAGGCCATGCTCAAGCTGCGTTACGCCAACGTACCGGTCGTCTCTGCGGTTCGTGGTCTGGCGCTGGGCGGCGGCTGTGAGCTGGCGGTGTACTCGGCCCGGCGCGTGGTCGCCATGGAAAGCTACATTGGCCTGGTCGAAGTGGGTGTGGGCCTGGTGCCCGGCGCCGGTGGTTTGACCTACATTGCGCGCCGTGCTGCCGAAAATGCGGCCACCTCCACCGGACGGGACTTGCTGCCATTCCTGACCGAGGGCTTCACGGCGGCGGCGATGGCCAAGGTGGGAACGAGCGCGCTGGAATCGCGCAAGCTGGGCTATTTGCTGGAGAGCGATGTGGTCGTACCGCACAAGGACGAGTTGCTGTTTGTGGCCATCAATGAAGCCAGGGCGATGTACCACTCGGGCTACCGTGCGCCGCACAAGCGCCTGTTCGCGGTGGCGGGACGCAGTGGTGTGGCCACCATCAAGGGCTCGCTGGTCAACATGCGGGATGGCGGTTTTATCAGCGCACATGATTTTCATATCGCCAGCCTGATTGCCAACGTGGTGTGCGGCGGCGATGTGGATGCCGACAGTCTGGTGAGCGAAGAATATTTGATGACGCTGGAACGCAAAGCGTTCTGCGAACTGCTGGTACATCCCAAAACACAGGAACGCATCATGGGCATGATGTCCACCGGCAAGCCGGTTCGAAATTGATAAAGCTACTGCGCGGTCGCCATGCGTCGTTGGGCGGTGCTCGCAATCCTCACGTACAGGGAGTACGTTCCGGTTCCTGCGCTCCGTCCGCCTAGCCTGACGACCGCTCGCTACGCTTTCTCAACCACGAACAAAGTCACCTCATGAATTGCTCTGAAAGATCAAAATGAAACAAATTCAAGAAGCCTACATCGTTGCTGCCACGCGCACGCCGATTGGTCGTTCGCACCGTGGGTTTTTCCGCAACACGCGGCCTGACGATCTGCTGGTCAAGGCCTTGCAGGCGGCGCTGGCGCAGGTGCCCAGTCTCGACCCGAAAGCGATCGAAGACCTGATCTGCGGCTGCGCCATTCCGGAAGGCCAGCAGGGTCTCAACATCGCCCGCATTGGTGCCGTGCTGGCCGGTTTGCCCAACAGCGTCGGCGGCATCACCGTGAACCGCTTTTGCGCTTCGGGCCTGAGTGCGGTGCAGATGGCCGCTGACCGCATCCGCGTGGGCGAAGCGGACGTGATGATCGCCGCCGGGGTCGAGAGCATGAGCATGGTGCCGATGATGGGCAATTCGCCGTCGCTCTCGCCTGCCATGTTCAATAACGACGAGAACATCGGCATTGCCTATGGCATGGGCCTGACGGCCGAGAAGGTGGCCACGCAGTGGAAAATCAGCCGCGAAGCGCAGGACGAGTTTGCTGTTGCGTCCCACAAGAAAGCCCTGGCCGCGATGGAAGCGGGCCACTTCGCCGATGAAATCACCCCGGTGGAAGTGGTTGACCGCGCGCCCGATCTGCGCAGCGGTGAAGTGGTCGAGAAAAAGCGCCTGGTCAGCCTGGACGAAGGGGCGCGCCTGGACACCTCGATGGAAGGTCTGGCCAAGCTCAGAACAGTGTTTGCGGCGCGCGGTTCGGTCACAGCGGGCAACAGCTCGCAAACCTCGGACGGTGCCGGCGCCCTCATTCTGGCCAGCGAGAAAGCGGTCCAGCAGTTTGGACTTAAACCACTGGCGCGTTTCGTCAGCTTTGCGGCCAAAGGCGTACCGCCCCACATCATGGGCATTGGACCGATCGAGGCCATCCCGGCGGCACTGCGCTACGCCGGTCTGAAGCAGGATGACATCGACTGGATCGAGCTCAACGAGGCATTTGCGGCGCAGTCGCTGGCCGTCATCAACACCCTCGGACTCAACCCGGTGAAGGTGAACCCGGTGGGCGGCGCCATTGCGCTGGGCCACCCGCTGGGCGCCACCGGTGCTATTCGGGCCGCCACTGCCATCCATGCCCTGCATCGCAACCAGCTCAGGTACAGCATGGTTTCCATGTGCGTCGGCATGGGGCAGGGCGCTGCCGGTATTTTTGAGCGAGTCTGACCTTGTTTGTCTGATCCAAAAAAATCCAGGAGTAAACCCATGAACGAAATTCTGACCGATGTCACTGCCGGTGTGATGACCATCACCCTGAACCGCGTGGACAAGAAAAACTCCATCACCAGCGCGATGTATGCCGCCATGGCCGATGCACTGATGCAGGCCGAATCGGATGCGGCGGTTCGTGCCCTCGTGTTCCAGGGCCACGAGACCATTTTCAGTGCTGGCAATGACATTGGCGATTTCCTGAATGCGCCCATTTCAACCCAGGACTCACCGGTGTTTCGCTTTTTGCGCGGCATCAGCACTTTTCCCAAACCGGTGTTGGCGGCGGTGTGTGGTCCAGCGGTCGGCATCGGCACCACCCTGCTGTTTCACTGCGATCTGGTCTATGCCGGTGACAATGCGGCGTTTTCCATGCCCTTCGTCAACCTGGGCCTGTGTCCTGAGGCGGCCTCCAGTTATCTGGCGCCGCAGTTGATGGGCTATGGCCGGGCCGCCGAGGCGCTGCTGCTGGGCGAACCGTTCCTGGCCGAGGCGGCGCTCGAGATGGGACTGATCAGCCGCATCGTGCCGCCCTCGGAAGCGGCCGCACTGGCGCAACGCCAGGCGCAAAAGCTGGCGGCCAAACCCCTGACTTCACTGATAGAGACCAAGCGCCTGATGAAAAAAGCCCAGGCTGCTGTGGTCGCCGAGCGCATGGTGGAAGAGGGCACCAGTTTGGGCCGCCTGCTGCGCGAGCCGGCGGCGCGCGAGGCGTTCACGGCGTTCATGGAGAAACGGAAGCCGGATTTCTCGAAAATTTAGACAAAATTAGCCCGTAGCCCCGTCAAATAATCGCATACGGCTGTTATTTTTGTAGCAAATATCATATGACAATCAGCACATGACCGAAGCCCTTGCAGCCCCAGCAGAGACCCCGTTCGAAGAGGAATTCGTCACCGGACTTAAAAAAATCTTTGAAGAGATGATTGTTTTCAACCAGGTTCTGGGCCTGAAGATCACCTCCCTCAAGCCGACCCAGGTCAGGGGTCGCATCGACATGAAGCCGGATTTGATTGGCCACTTCAGTCTCAACCGGATTCACGGTGGCGTCATCAGCGCCGGGCTGGATACCATGGGCGGCCTGGCCGTGATGGCCGCCATTGGTGCGCGCCACATGGATGAGACGCCGACTCAGCGTTTGCACCGCTTTGGCAAGCTCGGCACCATCGATTTGCGCATCGATTACCTGCGCCCCGGCATTGGAGAGTACTTTGAGTTGCGTGCCGAGGTGATGCGCCTGGGCTCGCGGGTGGCGTCCACCCGCATGGAGTTTTTAGGGGCGGACGGCAAACTGCTGTCGACCGGTGCCGGGGTTTACATCGTCTCCTAAGCCCTCAGCCTGGCGGCCAGCTCGGCGCGTGCTTCGGCCGAGGCGGGCAGCGCGGGCGGCAAAGACAATATGAGGCTGCGGCTTTGTTGCAGGCGCTGGCGCGTCGTGTCGCGCCAACTCTGCGCTTGCGCGAGTACCGCGTGCTTGCTGCGGTTGCTGTGCTGGCTGGCAAAGTCCAGGTCCTGCGACGCCCGCATCAGGTGGCTCAGTTGTTTCAGAATGTCCTGCACGAAAATGGCCCAGATCCGGTCGGCGGCCAACAGCGCCATCACATTGACCAGCAACATCCAGCCGAGCACCACCAAGCCTTCCTTGAGCAACAGGGACAGCACCTCGGTGTCGGCCGAATAATGGACGCGGTACATGTCCTCTTCAATAATGGTGTCCAAGGCCTGGTACAGGGCCCAGATAGCGAGCGAGACCAGTACCGCTTCCAGCACGACCAAGGCCAGCAGCAGCCATTTCTGCAGGGTGTGGTCCCCATGATGGATGTGGCGGCGGCTCTGATGGTGGGTGGCGTTCATAGATCGTGGCATTCAAAACACAGGCTCGAGCGCGCGGTCCCCGACACCAGCTTGCCGTGCTCCTTGGAGTAGCCGAGGTGGCAGGAAACGCAGCCGATCTGGCCGTTCGGGAGGAAAATCTTTCGCTCGACGATGGCCCGTGCGCGGTAACCGCCAAAGGCCGCGGCTTGCTGGTAGTTGACACCGATCGGGTGGTTGACCGAGTTGCTGGCGTGGCGCAAGACGCCATTGCGGATACTGCTTGATAATTTTTGGTCACCGCTGCCGGCATGGCACTCCATGCACTGGCGCGAGTAGCTGTCCAGCGTCGGCGTATTGACCTCCGCACCGTTGCTCAAGTGGCCCACCATCATCGAGCTGCCACCATCACGCATTTTCTGGAAGAACTTGGCATCGTGGCAGCTCAGACACAGGTCCTTGCCTTGCTTGCTGCCGCGCATCAGACCGGGCTTGCTGCCGTGGATGTCGTGGCAGGTGCTGCAGGTGAGGTCGCCTTTCCAGTCCAGCGGGTAGGTTTCCGGCGGTTTTCCCTTGGGGCTGAAGCCGCTCGGATGACTGAGCTTGAGCGCGGTCGGGTGGCATTTTCGGCACAGGGCTTCCTGGCTGGTAATCAGCATGCTGGCCTGCTGCGCACTGACATTTTTGCCCGCCATGTGGCAACTGGTGCAGTCGGATTTGGCCAGATGCCCACTGCTGTTGGTCCCCAGCATCGCGTACAGCCGGTTGCCGCCGATCAGCAGCACGAGCAGGGCCAGCGCCACGACCAGGCTAAAGCCGTACTTTTTCATCCAGCGTCCTGAGGCGGGCCACGGCCTGCGTGTAGCCGCTGGCGTCGGCGGCGGCGAGGGCGTCGGCCGCTTGCCGGGCGGCGGCGCTGACCGCGGCATGGTAAGCGCGCACGCTCAGTACCGTCTGCTTGATCATGTTCGCCTCCTGTCTGAGCGAATTCCCGGTTCGCAGGTTGAGCAGGGTCGCCGATTCATCGACCGTCGCCAGCCGCAGGTTTTGGGAAAAATGGTGCAGCGGTCCGGCGATCCGAAATTTGCTGTACAGCGCGATCAGCCAGGTGACAAGGCTGGTGAGGGTCACCAGCACCAGCCCTGCCAGTAGCATGACTTTGCCCAGGTTTTCACTTTTCAGGTATTGGAGCTGGACAATCGCGCTGTAAGTGTCGCCGCTCTGATCGGTAATCAGGGTCAAGGCGATGAGCAGCGCCAGCAACGCGATGGCACCGATGGCCAGACTGATCTTGGCGACCAGCTTCAGATGAAAAAATATCGGAGGTTCATGCTTCATGGCTGGGCTGTGTTGGGTCTTTTTGGCACTTCGCGCGGCTGGCCGGCCTCATCAATCGCCACATAGGTGAGCGACGCTTCCGTCACCTTGGTGTATTCATTTTGCGATCCAAAACGTTCGGCAAAAACCTCGACCTTGACCGTGATCGAGGTGCGGCCAATGCGCGTGAGCTTGGCAAAAAACGACAGTATATCGCCGACCCGCACCGGGTGTTTGAACACAAACTCATTGACGGCCACCGTGGCCATGCGGCCACCGGCATAGCGCGCCGGCACCACCGCGCCGGCCAGATCAACGTGCGCCATCACCCAGCCGCCAAAAATATCGCCATTGGCGTTGCAGTCGCAGGGCATGGGGATGACTTTGAGCACCAGCTCCTGGTCGGTCGGCAACTGGACGTTTGTGTTTGCAGACATGGGCGACAATCCGTAAAACTTTGTTAAAGCGAGATTGTCACCCATGCGCCGCTCTGGCGAACTCACCCACCCATCTGAAGGCGCGGCATCGACGCCAACCCCGGCCGTCCCCCGCTCTGACTGGGCCACGCTCAAACGTCTGTTTCCCTATTTGTGGCAATACAAATGGCGTGTGATGGCGGCGCTGGCGTTCATGGTTGGCGCCAAAATGGCCAATGTCAGTGTGCCCCTGCTGCTCAAGGAACTGGTTGACACCATGAACCCCAAGGGCGGCATCGACGCCAGCGCCCTGTTGGTGGTGCCAGTGGCCTTGCTGTTCGCCTACGGCCTGCTGCGTCTGTCGACCACTTTGTTTACCGAGTTGCGCGAGCTGATATTTGCCAAGGCCACGGAAGGCGCATCGCGCACTATTTCCTTGCAAGTGTTCCGCCATCTGCATGCCTTGAGCCTGCGCTTTCACCTGGAGCGCCAGACCGGCGGCCTGACGCGCGACATCGAGCGCGGCACGCGGGCGGTCAATTCGCTGATCTCCTATTCGCTCTACAGCATCATTCCCACGCTGATCGAGGTGGCCATGGTGCTCACCTTGCTGGCCGTCAAGTTTGACATCTGGTTTGCCTGGATCACCATCGTTGCGTTGGTCTTCTACATCAGCTTCACGGTGGTGGTGACCGAATGGCGCACCCACTTTCGCAAGGAGATGAACGAGCTGGATTCAAAAGCCCACAGCCGCGCCATTGATTCGCTGCTCAATTACGAAACGGTCAAGTACTTCAACAACGAAGAGTTCGAGGCGCGCCGTTACGACGAGAACCTGGAGCGTTACCGCCGCGCCGCCGTCAAGAGTCAGACCACTTTGAGTTTGCTCAACACCGGCCAGCAACTGATCATCGCCACCGGCCTGATCGCCATGCTATGGCGCGCCACCCAGGGCGTGGTGGATGGCCGCATGACGCTGGGGGATCTGGTGATGGTCAACGCCTTCATGATCCAGCTCTATATTCCGCTGGGCTTTCTGGGCGTGCTGTACCGCGAGATCAAGCAAAGCCTGACGGATCTGGACAAGATGTTCACGCTGATCGAGCGCGAGCGCGAAATTGCCGATGTGCCGGGCGCAGTGCCGCTCAGGGTCGACGGTGCCAACGTCACGTTTAACCACGTCAACTTTGCGTATGAGGCGGCACGCCCGATTCTGCATGACATTTCCTTTGAGATACCGTCTGGCAAAACGGTGGCGGTGGTCGGCCCGTCGGGATCGGGAAAGTCCACCCTGGCGCGGCTCATGTTCCGCTTTTACGACGTGCAGCAGGGCCAGATTCTGATTGCCGGGCAGGACATCAAACAGGTAACGCAAGCCAGTGTGCGCCAGGCGATTGGCATCGTGCCGCAAGACACGGTGCTGTTCAACGACACGGTGGAATACAACATCGCCTACGGCAAACCCGGCGCCACGCGGGCCGAGGTGGAAGAGGCGGCCAGTTCTGCACACATCCACAACTTCATCAGCGCCACGCCCAAGGGCTATGACACCATGGTGGGTGAGCGCGGCCTGAAACTCTCGGGCGGCGAAAAGCAGCGCGTGGCGATTGCCCGCACCCTGCTCAAAAATCCGCCGATCCTGATCTTCGACGAAGCCACCTCGGCGCTCGATTCCGCCAACGAACGCGCCATTCAGGCCGAACTGCAAAGCGTGGCGCAAAACAAGACCACGCTGGTGATCGCGCACCGGCTCTCGACCGTGGTGGACGCGCATGAAATTCTGGTGATGGAGGCCGGGCGCATCATCGAGCGGGGGTCACATGCGGAGCTGCTGGCTTTGAGCGGGCGCTATGCGCAAATGTGGGCGCTGCAGCAGTCGTCGGAGTGATTCAGACGGCTGAATTTGGCGGCAGAGATTGGGGCGTGGCCCCCCCGCCTCATACTGTCAAAGGCCCAGAAATCGGCGGGGGCCATGCCCCAATCTCTGCGGGTGACGTTCTGGGATTACGTAACAAGTTTGGGGCTGCTCCGAAGGGCGGCGATGCAGCGGTGCGGTCACTGGTCAATGAGCGGTCTCGGGAAGTCAGGGCGTTTCTTGTTCTAGATGTGAGACGGTCTGAACCACATTTCGTGTTTCGCGTCTTCGAGCATTGTGAGGAACTCGGTTGCGTCATCGTAATAATTCTTGTAGCCAAGCCTAATTCCATCGACTGTTTCGCCAGTTACGTATACCGTGTCGGAATATGGGTCTAGTCTTTCCTTTTCGAACAGGTATGCCATCGCGGCTTCAGATGTTTCAAAGTTGGTAGCTGTCAGGCAACGCTTCGACTTTGAGAGAACTACGTGTCTGTGGGTTGAGCTCTTTGTTTGATCGACGACTTGAAGCGCCTTTAGTCTCAGAAGTAGACCGAGCTCCTCATCAAGCTCATAAAAGCGCCCTAGAACTTGCGATTTAGTCCAGCTGCCAAACGGCCCCGAGCGTCCTTCCAGACCTCTGGCCAGAATCTCGCTGGTCAGAGCCATCACTTCGACAAATCGAGGATCGCCACGGTGATATTTGGGGTGACTTTCCGTGATGAATCCCAGAATCTCGTTGGTGGTGGCCCAGGAATGTTGCACAAAGGTTCGGTACTGAATTTCCACGCGAAGACCCTTCAAGTGCGCACCTTCGGTTGAATTTACGTTGTATTCATAGACATCGTGTATGCCTCTGTAACCGTCTGGCTTCGGTTGTCGGATGTAGTTGTATTTGTCGGGATCGTATTTTAGGACGTGCTTAATTGTGGCATGGTGGAGACTGGCTCTGAACTCTTGCAGAATCTTGATATCTGGGAGGATCACGCGACAACCCGCAATATCCTCCATGCGTGAGAGTTCCATCTTTCCTTGACGATTGAGCTTGTCAAAGATCGTGAATTTTCGCTTCAAGCGCTGGACGACACTGCCACCGTAGTCCTTTGCGCGATTTCGCAGCATGGCCTGAAAAGTGTTAAGCACAGCCGAATGAGCAGACCGCCATTCATCAATCACCCGCAGGTCTTCCTCTGTGGCGCAGTTCTTACGCACAGAATTTCCAGCAGCGTTTACACGGCTCTTTGATCCACCAGGAAAGATCGACATCATTGGGGCATTGTGCCGTCATTTCTTGCCTCAACATCAGAACGGCCAGATGGTGTGTGATGCAGCTTAGGAGGAATTGGTGCTCTCATCATCCGCCGCCCGCCATGTGCCTGCTTTCGTGAGTTGCTTCCATGGAACTGCACGACCGCTTTGGGTCGTGACCTGCCGGTGGCCGCCAAAAGCTGAATGTCGCTTGTCAGTCTAAGGCGACCTCAAGCCAAAGAGTTTGCGCCGCCGCTCCCCCCTCAAGTCGCCAGCTTTGCGCTTGCCTGGCGATTCAGGCGGCACCCTTTGATCGGCAGCTATCAGCGGCAGAATGCGCACCCGGAACTTGTCGCCGTATGCTCAAACCGCCTCCAGCCGTTGCACCATGTCCGGAAACTTCGCCACCATGCGAATCAGCAGCGCCGCCTGCGCGTTCGGTTTGGCGCGGCTCTCTCAAGCCGCCAGCTTTGCGCTTGCCAGCCGATTCAAGCTGACCCCTTGTTCGGCGGCCATCAGCGCAAGGTTGCGGTGGACCAGCGGCGGGATGCGCACACGAAACTCACCGCTGTAGTTTTTTTCGGCCAGTGCCACGGGCACGGCTTCACCGCTGGCCAGCATGTCGACCACCACGTTAGACACTATTTTTTGGATGCCTTTGAGCGCAGCCTCAGGCGTCTTGGCCAGCCAGCTCAGAGACGGCAACTCGGCGCACAGGCCGACGTGCTCGCCGTCTTCGGGTGACCAGGTTACGCGGTAGGTGTAGTGTTTGGTGTTCATGATCTGCCTTCAATTTTCTCAATGGCCTGTAGGACTTGCCTGACCTGATAGGGCTTGGCCTTACCCTTGGCGTTCTGGATGTTGACGCGTGGGTCGCCGGGCCAGGGGGTCTTGAAAATGGCGTGACTGCTGCCGTTCTGCCGGGGTTTGCCAAAGTAGGTTTGGCAAACTTTCTTTAAATCGTTGAAACCGACATTGGCGGGTTCACGTCGCATATGTTCCAGAATTTTTTCAAAGCTTGTCATGCGAGTTCAATGGTGCCATTAGTGGCCCCAAATGTCAATACTTATTTAGTTCATAGTTTCCCCAAGAGGCGGATGGCAACACCGGTCCCCAACCAACTGGATTTACGCATGAGTGGGGTTTTCCGGTTCGACCGACAGTCGCATCCCGACAGACTTCAACACCGCCAGCAGCGTCTTCAAGGTCGGGTTGCCCTTTGGCGACAGCGAGCGGTAAAGCGCCTCCCGGCTGATACCTGCCTGCTCCGCAACCATCCCCAAACCGCCGTAAGCCTCGGCCACATCACGTAAGGCCAAAAGGCCTGCCGCACGGTTGTTCGGATCGTCCAACTCTTCCAGCGCAGCCTTCAAATACGCCACGGCAAACTGCCGGTCAGCGCGCAATTCTTTAATTGTTTCGTCGGTGTGAGACACCGATGCGGGCAATGCTTTTTTCATGAATTTCTCCGTTTCCAGTCCGTCCAGTAACTCTTGGCATGCGTGATGTCGGTTTGCTGCGATCCCTTGTCACCGCCACACAACAAAATCACCAGCGTCTGGCCATGTTTTCCGTAATACACGCGGTAGCCGCTGCCAATATCGACCCGCAGTTCCGAAACACCTTCGCCTACCGCTTTGCAGTCGCCGAAGTTGCCCGTTGATATGCGCCGCAGCCGAACCTCAATTTGCGCCCGGGCTCGTGTGTCCCGCAGGCCGCGTAACCACTCGGTGACGGGCGTGCTTTCGTCCTCAAGTTGGTATCGGCGCAATTCGATCATGATCAATTGTAGTTTTTAAACTACTTCGCTGCAATCCATGGCCGATACGACGCCATGGTGGGCGAGCGCGGGCTCAAACTCTCGGGCGGCGAAAAGCAGCGCGTGGCGATTGCCCGCACGTTGCTGAAGAACCCGCCGATTTTGATCTTTGACGAAGCTACCTCGGCGCTCGATTCCGCCAATGAACGCGCCATTCAGGCCGAGCTGCAAAGCGTGGCGCAGAACAAGACCACGCTGGTGATCGCGCACCGTCTGTCCACCGTGGTCGATGCACATGAGATTTTGGTGATGGAGGCCGGGCGCATTCTGGAGCGCGGAACGCATGCGGAGCTGCTGGCTTTGAGCGGGCGCTATGCGCAGATGTGGGCGTTGCAGCAGTCGTCGGAGTGATTCAGACGGCTGAATTTGGTGGCAGAGCATTCATTTTGAGGGTACCCGCCCGATTTGGCATTGGTGTGGCCTATGAGCTACACTTCCTCCATGCGCGTCGAAGAGACTGAAACCTATCGTGACTGGATCAACGCACTCAGGGATCGTGTCGGACGGGCACGAATTCAGGTTCGGGTTGATCGGCTGGTTCATGGCAACCCAGGCGACCACCGGGATTTGACCGACGGTGTGTCTGAACTGAAGATTGACGTTGGGCCTGGATACCGCGTTTATTACACGCAGCGAGGGAGCTACTTTTTGTTATTGCTCGCTGGTGGCGACAAGTCAACGCAGAAAAAGGACATCGAGTTGGCAATCTACCTGGCCAAGAACTTTGAGGAAAATAAACCATGACGAAATCCGCAGCCAAGATGACAACGAAGACGAAGACAGTTCCCTACGACGTTGCGCAACAGCTTCGCTCGCCAGAAGAAATGGCCGCCTACCTCGATGCGTGGCTCGTCGATGCACCTGACGATGTGGCCGGCATCGCCCGGGCGCTCGGAGACATTGCTCGCGCGAAGGGAATGAGCCAAGTCGCCAAAGATGCTGGCCTTAGCCGTGAGAGTCTGTACCGGGCACTTGGCGCTAACGGCAACCCAAGCTTTGCCACGGTGATCAAAGTGGTACGTGCGCTCGGGGTCAAGCTTCATGCTGAAGCGGCATAGACATCGCCGGGAAGACTCAGGAGAGACCAGGGAGTTTTGGGATTGCGTTGAAAGCTTCAAAGTTTCTACTGCGAAAATCCAGGAAACACCAGCTCAGAAAGTTTGAAAAATACATGGCGAAACACATGATTCAAGAAGAAGTCGCAGACTATTTGAATGGTTTGCGTCTGGCCAATAGCGAAGAGGCGAAAAAGCTGCGGTTTCAGAACCTGCTTAGCCGTCTGTTCCAGGACAGTCAGGCCGCCAAAGACGTTGTCAATCAATTGGCACAAGGCGGTGAGAAGACCATTTTCAACATACCTCGTCCCGGCATTCTCAAAACGGGGTATGCGGACATTGCCTATAGCAACGTCATCATCGAATGGGAAAAAGACTTGGCAAAAACCGGTCGCCATGCCGAAGATCAGTTAGCGGAATACTTGGCGGGCCGCTGGCACACCGGGGACCGATACGACTACATCCTGATCGCCACCGACGGCCGTGTCTGGCGCACCTACGCGCCAAATCTTGAAGTGCTGCTGGGCCAGGAGACACCCAACCGCACCGGCTTGCGCAAGATAGAAGACTTCGAGGTCAAAAAAGACAACGAAGAGAAGTTTTTCTTTTTTCTGGACCGGATTCTGTTTCGCTCGACCAAACAGAGGGCGACGCTCGACGCGATTCAACTTGATTTTGGCGACACCTCGCGCGCCTTCATCAACACGGTGCAGACGATGCAGCGTGTCATGCCTGCGCCCGATGTGGCTTCACCGGTGCAGGTGGCCTTTGAGCAGTGGCAGCGCTTCCTTGAGTTGGCCTATGGCAAGTTTGACGACCGGCGTGGCGTCTACCTGATTCACACCTACCTGAGTGTATTTTCCAAGCTGCTGGCTTATGCGGTGTTGCGTCCGGCGGCGCGCCCCAGCGACGACGAACTGCGCAGCATTCTGACGGGTGACGCGTTCAATGCCTTGAACGTTGCAAATTTTGTGGAAGGTGACTTTTTCTATTGGGTGTCTGACGCTGCGGTTTTCCCGCGCGTCGCGCCTGCGTTGCGCGAGCTCTACAACCAGATCACCGAGTACGACTTCAGCGACGTTGAAGAAGACATTCTCAAGGGCGTGTACCAGGAGCTGATCGACATCGACACCCGGCACTCCCTGGGTGAGTACTACACGCCTGACTGGCTGTGCGAGCGCGTCGTCTCAAGCCTGCACCTGGAGCGCGGCTCCCACACGCTCGACCCGGCTTGTGGATCGGGCTCTTTCCTGCGTGCGCTGGTGGCACGTTTTCGCGCTGACTGGCCCAACATGCCGGTGCAGCAAATCGCCAACCAGGTGACCGGCATTGATGTGCATCCGCTGTCGGTGCAAATTGCCAAGACTACGCTGCTGCTGGCTTTGGGCGAAGAGGTGGCGCGCGCCAGTGCGCCCGTGACCTTGAATGTTTACCTGGCCAACACCTTGTTTTTATCGCAGGACGAAGGCAAAAAAACGCTCTACACCTCGGGCCATCACTTTTTAGTGCAGGTGGATAAAACACGTTTGTCGCTGGACATGTCCCCCTTCATCGGCCAGCCTGATCGCTTCGTCAAGGCGATTGACCTGGCGCAGCACTTTGTAGACTCGCAACTCAATACGGAGCAGCCGTTTGAAATGTTCGAAGTGGCCATGCGCAAGCGCATCACCAGCGTTACGCTGGACAAGCAAAACATGGGTGAGCTGCATGCCATTTACCGAGCCATGCGCCAGGCCAAGCTGGACGGGCGCGACAGCATCTGGCAGTTTGTGTTGCAAAACCTCTACCAGCCTGTCTTTATGTACCGGGTGTTTGATGCCATCGTGGCCAACCCGCCATGGCTCACCTACGCCGACATCAGCAGTGGCGACTACCAGCAACTGGTGCGTGATATTGCGCGTGTCTATAGCTTGATGCCGTCCGCCAAGGCCAACAACCCGCACATCGACCTGGCTGCCGTGTTTTTGGCGCATTGTGGCAAATATCTTGCCAAAGACGGTGCGCAACTGGCCTTTGTGTTGCCGCGCTCTTTTCTCACCGCTGACCAGCACGCCAATGCGCGCAGTGGCGAGGCCAGCGGCTTCAAATTGACCGAGGTGTGGGACCTGGACGGCGTTAGCCCCTTGTTCAACGTGCCGGCTTGCGTGCTGATGGCCACCGCTTCGCAGCCTGAAGGCGACGACGCAAGGCGCGCCCGCAGTCTGCCGAAAAACGGCATTTTGGGCAGTGTGTTCAGTGGCAAGCTGCCTCGCTCGCACATGCATTGGAGTGACGCGCAGCAGTTCGTCATAGAAAAACCAACGTGTTGGTTTTTTCAGGAATTGGGCAACGCGCAAAGCAAAAAGAAACGTTCGGCCCTGGTGCAGCAGAAAATCACTGGTGAAAGTGGCGGCAACGTGTATGCACCGCGCTTCAAGCAGGGTGCCACCATTGTGCCGCGCGCTTTTTATTTTGTGGAGCCGCAAGGCACGGTCATCAGCGCGAAAACTGATGTGCGTGAGCGCATCGTGAACATTTGCACGCATCCGTTGGCCGTTGAAGGCGCAAAAAAACCGTGGGATGGCATCTCGCTCACTGGCCAGATGCAAGGCCAATACCTTTACCGCACTGCCCTGGCGCGTAATGTCTTGCCATTTGCGCTGGTCAACCCACCGCTGGTCGCCTTGCCGTTGGTGCAGGAGGATGAAGTTGATCGCTCGAACGGCCAACCACTGCCGGGAAAACTGCGCTGGCGTCTGCTGAACTCAGCAGAGTTGACGGCTCGTGGTGACGTTGAAGCGGCGCAGTGGTTTGGCAAGTGCGAAAAGCTGTGGGACGAGCGGCGCAGTGACAGTGCGAAGAAGCAGAAGTCCAGCATGACGGACTGGCTTGATTGGCAGAAAAAACTGACGGAGCAGCCTGTCGATGCTGATTGGACTGTCCTGTACACCGCGTCCGGAACTGATGCATCGGCAGTAGCTATGGAGGTTGGGGGCGGTTCGTTACGACTTTTGGCGGACCACAAAACCTACGTTACTTTTGTCGAGAGCGAGGAAGAAGCACGTTACCTTGAGTGTTACCTGAACTGTGGGTACATCAACCGGGCGATCAAACAATTTCAATCGCGTGGCTTGTTCGGGCCACGTGATGTGCATAAAAAAATCCTCGAACTCCCCTGGCCAGAGTTCTCCCGTAACCGCCCGTCACACCGACGGCTCATCGAACTGGGTCGCAGCGCCTCGCAGGCGGTGCAGGGTATTCTGGGTACGCAACAAGACTTGGAGCTTGACCCGCGCACGCTAGGCCGCTTGCGCTCCAGCATCCGCCGCGAAATCGCTGGCTTGATGGGCCAGATCGACGCGCTGGTGGAAGCCATTTCTACCGGCCGTGATCTGCTGGACAGCGCCGCAACCTGGGACCAACTGTTGCGCACTGATCGCCCGGTCCTTGCTGGCGCCGATTCGGCTGAACTCAGCGCCTTTTTACGCGGTGAACGCGAAGGCTGGCGCAAAAGGGAGATTTCCGAGGATGGCAGCAAGTCATGAGCCACGTATTGCTTTTGGACTCCAATGTCTGGAGCCACTTGATTCTGGGTGATCTGCCAATGCGCGAAAAGGTAGCGGCCCAACTTGCCGCGCTACGTCTGAAATACCCCGGTGCAGTCATGGCGACAAGCGGGATTTGCGTGGCCGAGTGTCTGGTGGCTGTGCGTCGCTTGCCCGAAGCTTCGGTTGCCCAACAGTTTGAAACCCTTTTTCAGGCACAGTTTGCCGCCTCCGGCGTGGTCATTGTGGCGGTGAGCTCTCAGGTGCTCGATTGTGCCGCCAGCTTGCGTGCCAACCGTCTCAAGCTGGCTGCGAGTCGGGGAAGTCAAATGGCTGGCGCTGACGGCGGCAAGCTCTTGTTGTTGAAGGGATTGGATAGGCTTGGTATCTGCGTCGGAAACCACACTCGGCGCGCGGGTTCAAACAGCTTCAAGCCGTTGCACCATGTCCGGAAACTGCGCCACCATGCGAATCAGCAGCGCCGCCTGGGCATTGGGTTTGGCGGTACCTGATGTTTCAAACACCGATGGAAATAATCCCGTTCAGTTCTTCACACGCGGACTCGAATACAGTCGGCGGCACTTGTTTCCAGGGATGCGGGCGGGCACCTCGGCTGCGCCAGGCAAATGATTTGGGTTGGTGTGCCAGCACGTAGCAAACCTTGCCTTTGGGTGTCGTGAACCTGACTGCAAAGGGGTTGCTGTCGTTTGATTGAGCGTGCGTCATCGGCAGCCCAATGACAATGTTTGTCCGCTCGTTAAAAGCTTTTGGAGACAGCACCATCATAGGATGCTCGTCTTTCATTTCGCCGCCGACCTGGGGGTTGAAATCAATCCAGATCATGTCGCGCCGATCCGGCACCCACAATTTGCCTGGCGTTTTCATCAGAACACTTCGGCGCCGATACGACCCGTTGCCATCACTTCGCCGCCATGGATCGCCGGATCAAAAGCCTTTAGCTTCTGTGCCAGCGTTAACTGGGGCTTGCCTGCGGCCCGAAGAAAAACGCCGCCTTCAACCACCTCCACCTTGATGGGCAGGCCGCGGGCAAAGCGTGCTGCTTTGGCGATTGGCGCAGTGATTCGCACCCCAAGGCCATTGCCCCATGCCTGGATTGTTTGCTCTGTCGTTACGGTTGCAATCATGACTGACCCTTTGTACTTTGTTGATACAAGTATAAACGTTAACACGTGCCGATGGCATGCGCGAGTCAAACCAAGTGTTGAACAAAATCCATCGCGTCATGCAACAGGCGTGCGACTTCAATCACATTTTTCTTCACCCGAAAAAGAACCAAATGGCGCGGCTTGGCAACGTGCTTGTTGGCATCGGTGCGTTTGCGGCTTGAAACCAGGTGGTAGGTGCAGACGCTCTTGCCGATGTCGTCCCGCTGCCGCACGCCTGCGCGGGTCGGGTCAGCGCGCAGGTCGATCAATGTGGTGCTGATCAGATTTTCATAGCGGGCGCGCCCGCTATCGCCAAACGCGTCTTGGGTCCACTCCAGAATGCGGCTGATGTCCTGTTGGGCTGCGGCAGACAAAACGAGCGTGTAGCTGGTCAGGCCCAATTTGGCGGGCATGTCAGGTGGTCTTTCGCGCAGGTGTCACCGCAGCTTTGGCCTTCAGTCCCGCTTGCCGAATAAAATTTTGAATGTCATTGTCAGACTGCAGGGCAAGATACTCACCGCGCCCAATGGCGTCAAACCCAAGCTTGGCTGCGTCGCGCAGAGCCGTCAGTTTGGCCTTGTCTTCCAGCACACGGGATTCGAGCAAGCGCAAACCATCTCTGACGACTTCGCTCACATTGTTGTAGCGTCCACTGGCCACCAACTGCTGTGTCAGCGACTCAAAATGCGGAGTGAGGGCGACGCTGGTTGGCATAACTTCTCCTGAATATGTTAATAGTTATTATGCCAGCATTGGACTTACTTTCGCTGTGCGGAGGGATTCAAACCGCCTCCAGCCGTTGCACCATATCCGGAAACTGCGCCACCCTACGGATCAGCACCACCAGTAGCGTCTTCAAGGTCGGGTTGCCCAGTTCCTCCAGCGCTGCCTTCAAGTACTCAACCTTTGGCATAAACTGCCATCCACTCCCTATCCCCGCAAAGGAATTACATGCAATACCGCGCCCTCGGCAACAGCAACCTGAAAGTTTCCGCCCTGTGCCTGGGCACCATGATGTTTGGCGACCAGACTGCGCGTGACGAGGCTGCTGCCATCGTGCTTGACGCCCACGCCCATGGCGTGAACTACATCGACACGGCTGACGTGTACACCAAGGGTGCGTCTGAAACCATGGTGGGCGAGCTGCTCAGGGGCCAACGGCAGGATTGGGTGCTGGCCACCAAGCTCGGCAACAAGATGTCTGACCGGGTGAACGAGGGCCATTACTCGCGCCCATGGATGCTGCGCGAAGTAGCGGCCAGCTTGAAGCGCCTGCAAACCGATTACGTGGACATCCTCTACCTGCATCGCGACTACAACGGCATGAACCTGGAAGAGCCTTTGCGCGCGCTGGACGCGATGCTGCGCGCGGGCCAGATCCGCTACTGGGGTGTCTCCAACTTCCGGGGCTGGCGCATCGCCGAGTTGATGCGTCTGGCTGGTCAGCTTGGCATGCCGGGCCCGGTGGTGTGCCAGCCCTACTACAACCTGCTTAACCGCAGCCCTGAGGTGGAGGTGCTGCCGGCCTGTGCGCATTACGGCATTGGCGTGACGCCCTACAGCCCGGTGGCGCGCGGCGTGCTCACCGGCAAGTACCTGCCGGGCCAGGCGCCCGACCCCGCCACGCGCGCAGGCCGTGCCGACAAGCGCATGGCGGAGACCGAGTTCCGGGAAGAATCGCTGGTAATTGCGCAGCAGCTTAAACGCCATGCCGAGGCCAAGGGCGTCAGCCTGGCGCAGTTCGCTACCGCCTGGGTGCTGGCCAACCCGGTGGTCAGCTCGGTCATTGCCGGGCCGCGCACGCTCAAGCAGTGGCAAGACTACCTGCCCGCGCTGGACTATGTGTTCATAAGTGATGACGAGGCGCTGGTGGACGGCTTCGTCAAACCGGGGCACTCGTCCACGCCCGGCTATACCGATCCCGCCTATCCGCTCAATGGCCGGGTCCGCCACACGAGAGATTCAATCCATGCAATCCACGCATAATCCAGCCCATGGAAACCAAATGGCTGGAAGATTTCGTCTCGCTGGCTGAAACGCGCAGTTTCAGCCGTTCGGCACAACTCCGGCACGTCACCCAGCCGGCGTTTTCGCGGCGTATCCAGTCGCTCGAAGCGTGGGCCGGCACCGACCTGGTGGACCGCAGCAGCTACCCCACGCGGCTGACACCGGCCGGCGAAACGCTGTATTCCCAGTCGCTGGAGGTGTTGCAGGCGCTGCAAAGCACGCGTGCCATGCTGCGCGGGCAAACGACCGCCGACAAGGACGTGATCGAATTTGCGGTGCCGCACACGCTGGCCTTCACTTTCTTTCCGGCCTGGGTATCGACCCTGCGTGAGAAGTTCGGCCCGATCAAGAGCCGCCTGATTGCGCTCAATGTGCACGATGCCGTCATGCGCCTGGTGGAGGGCAGTTGCGATCTGTTGATTGCCTATCACCATCCTTCGCAGCCCTACCAGCTCGATGCTGAGCGGTACGAGATGGTGAGCCTGGGGGAAGAGGTCATGGCACCTTATGTCAAACCGGGTGCAGACGGTGCCCCCCTGTTCCAGTTGCCGGGACGCTCGGGCCAGCCCCTGCCTTACTTGGGCTACGCACCAGGCGCTTACCTCGGGCAGATGGTCGAACTGATCCTCAAGCAGTCGTGTACCGCCATCCACTTTGACCGTATTTATGAGACCGATATGGCAGAGGGCCTCAAGGCGATGGCGTTGGAAGGGCATGGCGTCGCCTTTTTACCCTCTAGCGCCGTCAAGAAGGATTTGCGCGCCAGGAAACTGGTGAGCGCGCTAGCACCTGACATGAAGGATCTTCAGATCACCATGGAGGTACGGGTCTACCGCGAGCGGCCATCTGGCAAGGAAGTGGGTAAAGCGGGTGTACACACCAACCGCAGCGCAGCGCAGAGCACTAAGCGAAACGCGCAGGCGCTGTGGGATTATTTGCTGACGCAGTCAATCCGTTCACCCTGAGCCGGCTGATTGGTAGTGTGTTTCCGGTTTTTGGGACAATATGAACATGATCCAAAAATTGATTCAGGAATTGACTCTCACCCAACCCGATGACTGGCATTTGCACGTGCGTGATGGCGACGCCCTGCGCACGGTGGTGCCGCACAGCGCCGCCCAGTTTGGCCGCGCCATCATCATGCCCAACCTGCGGCCGCCCGTCACCACGACAGCGGCGGCACTGGCCTACCGGGATCGCATCAAAGCGGCGGTACCCGAAGGCCTGCAGTTTGAGCCGCTGATGACGCTCTATCTCACTGACAATCTGCCGCCCGATGAAATCAAACGCGCGCGTGACGCCGGCCTGGTGGCGGCCAAACTCTACCCGGCGGGCGCCACCACCAACAGCGACGCCGGTGTGACCGATCTGCGCAAGACCTACCGCACGCTGGAAGTGATGCAACGCGAAGGCCTGTTGCTGCTGGTGCATGGTGAGGTGACCGCGCCGGAGATTGATATTTTTGACCGCGAGGCGGTGTTCATCGACACCCAGCTTATTCCGCTGCGCCGTGATTTCCCCGAGCTGAAAATTGTCTTTGAGCACATCACGACGCGCGAGGCCGCGCAGTATGTGCAGGAAGCGGATCGTTTCACTGCCGCCACCATCACCGCACACCATTTGCTCTACAACCGAAACGCGATCTTCACAGGGGGCATTCGTCCCCATTACTACTGTCTGCCGGTGTTGAAGCGCGAGACACATCGCCTGGCATTGGTGCGGGCGGCCACCAGCGGGTCGAGCAAGTTCTTCCTGGGCACCGACAGTGCGCCCCATCCCGCCCACCTGAAAGAACACGCCAGCGCTTGTGCCGGCTGCTACACCGCGCACGCCGCCATGGAGATGTACGCTGAGGCCTTTGACGCTGCTGACGCGCTGGACAAGCTGGAAGCTTTTGCCAGCTTCCATGGTGCCGATTTTTACGGCTTGCCGCACAACACCGGCCACATCACCTTGCGGCGCGAAAGCTGGACGCCGCCCGAGAGTTTTGCCTATGGTGAGGCGCAGCTCAAACCCCTGCGTTCTGGCGAAGCCCTGCCGTGGCGAATGATATAAATGTTTGCGGGACAGGCCTCAATGCTGTTAGTTTAAACCGTTCGCCCTGAGCTAGTCGAAGGGTCGTCACAGGGCAAATAACCAGATTATTTGTGGGATTACAGCCGGTAATGCTTGATTTGCGGCTGATCACCCCTACCATTCGCGTCAACGGCCTGTCGGTTTCGGGCTGCTATTGAAAGAAATCATGAAACGTATTGCTTTGTTTATTATGACCAACCTGGCCGTCGTGGTGGTGTTGGGCATTGTGGCCAACCTGCTCGGGGTCAACCGCTATCTGACGGCCAACGGCCTTGACTTGGGCGCTTTGCTGGGTTTCGCCCTGATCATGGGTTTTGGTGGTGCCATCATTTCGCTCTTGATCAGCAAGCCCGTGGCCAAGTGGAGTGCCGGGGTACGCGTCATCAATCAGCCGCAAAACGTCGATGAAGCCTGGATTGTCGAAACCGTGCGCAAGTTTGCCGACAAGGCCGGTATTGGCATGCCGGAGGTGGGTATTTTTGAAGGCGCTCCAAACGCCTTCGCCACCGGTGCGTTCAAAAATTCCGCGCTGGTAGCGGTGTCCACCGGTTTGCTGCAGGGCATGACGCGCGAAGAGGTGGAAGCCGTCATCGGCCATGAAATCGCCCACATTGCCAATGGCGACATGGTCACCATGACGCTGATCCAGGGCGTGATGAACACCTTTGTGGTGTTCCTGAGCCGCGTCATAGCCTATGCCATTGACAGCTTCCTGCGCAAGGGCGACGCGCGCTCCTCCGGCCCCGGCATTGGCTACATGGTCACCACCATCGTGCTCGACATTCTGCTCGGCTTTGTAGCGGCGATGATCGTCGCCTGGTTCTCGCGCCAGCGTGAATTCCGCGCCGACGCCGGTGCCGCGCAACTCATGAACCGCAAGCAACCCATGATCAACGCCCTGGCGCGCTTGGGCGGCATGACGCCGGGCGAGTTGCCCAAGAGTATGGCGGCCTTCGGGATTGCTGGGGGCATTGGCAAGTGGTTCTCCACCCACCCGCCGATTGAAGAGCGCATTGCCGCGCTGCAAAATGCGCAGCTCTGAGGGGCCCGGTTTCAGCCCAACAGACTTCGCGCCACCGCCTCCGCCACTTTGATGCCATCCACCCCCGCCGACAAGATGCCGCCGGCATAACTGGCGCCTTCACCCGCCGGGTACAGGCCGCGTGTGTTGGTGCTCTGCAAGTCGTCACCGCGCGGGATTTTCAAGGGCGATGAGGTGCGTGTTTCGACCCCAGTCAGCACCGCATCCGGCATGTCGAAGCCCTTGATCTTGCTGGCAAAGGCGGGCAGCGCCTCCTGGATCGCGGCTATGGCGTAGGCCGGCAGGGCCATGCCCAGATCGCCCAGTTTGACACCGGGCTGGTAGGAGGGCTCCACGCCACCAAGCTGGGTTGACGCCTTGTTCGCTATAAAGTCGCCCACCAGTTGGCCGGGCGCGTTGTAGTCGGCGCCGCCCATCACATAAGCATTTGATTCAAGCTGGCGTTGCAGCACGATGCCCGCCAGCGGGTGCTGCGCGCCGCCCAGCGCGGCCGGGGTGGGTACCTGCTCGCCTAACGCGGCATGGAAGGCTGCCGTGTCGGAGGGGAAATCGCGCGGCTCAATGCCGACCACGATGCCGGCGTTGGCGTTGCGCTCGTTGCGTGAGTACTGGCTCATGCCGTTGGTGACTACACGGCCGGGCTCCGAGGTGGCGGCCACCACGGTGCCGCCGGGGCACATGCAAAAGCTGTAGACCGAGCGGCCGTTGCTGGCGTGGTGCACCAGTTTGTAGTCGGCCGCACCCAGCATCGGGTGGCCGGCATGGCGGCCCCAGCGGGCACGGTCAATCACGCTTTGCGGGTGCTCGATGCGAAAGCCGATCGAGAACGGTTTGGCATCCATCGCCACGCCGCGCTGGAACAGCATGGCGAAGGTGTCGCGCGAGCTGTGCCCCAGCGCCATCACCACCTGGTGGGCTTCCAGTTCATAAGATTGTCCGGTGGCCTGGTCCAGCACCGTCAGGCCGCGCACGTGACGGCCCCGGGCGTCGTCCTCAATCAGTACGTCCGTCACGCGCTGCTGAAAGCGGATGTCGCCACCCAGGGCAATAATTTGCTTGCGCAGGTGTTCGACCACTTTCACCAGCTTGAAGGTGCCAATGTGCGGGTGCGCTTCCACCAGAATCTCCGGCGGTGCGCCCGCTTTGACGAACTCGTTCATCACCTTGCGGCCAAGAAAGCGCGGGTCCTTGATCTGGCTGTAGAGCTTGCCGTCCGAGAAGGTGCCGGCGCCGCCTTCGCCAAACTGCACGTTCGACTCAGGGTTGAGGATGCCATGGCGCCACAAACCCCAGGTGTCCCTGGTGCGCTCACGCACTTTTTTGCCGCGCTCCAGCACGATTGGTTTGAAGCCCATTTGGGCCAGCACCAGCCCCGCAAAAATACCACAGGGCCCAAAGCCCACCACCACCGGACGTGGCCCTGAGTTGACCGGCGCCTGAGCTACCGGGTGGTACGCCATATCGGGCGTCGCAAAGACGTGGGGGTTGCCCGCGAACTGTTGCAGCAGTCGAGCTTGCATCACCGGTGACAGGTCTGCATCGGCAATGTAGACCTGCACCAGCGCGGCCTTGCGCGCGTCAATGCTGCGCTTGAAAACGGTGAATCCGCGCAAGTCGTCGGGCGCAACGCCCAGCGTCCTGGCAATCAGTTGGGGCAAGGCGTCTGCGGCGTGGTCAAGTGGCAGTTTGAGTTCGGTCAGGCGGATCATGGTCAAGGCGGTATTTTCGACTACTTTACGGAGATATTTCGATATACCGTTATGGATAGCCGCGATAATCGGGGCGTGAAGCCCACCAGACTGCCGCTGGTGCAATCTTGGAAACAAGGCACTGGAGGAACGTCCGGACTGCGCAGGGCAGCGTAGCAGCTAACGGCTGTCCACTGAAAACACCAAGCGCAAGCGAGGGGTATAAGGTGAGGATCAGAGCAACAGAGACGAGCCGATTAAGTTCGGGTGAAACGGGCAATCTCTACGCGCAGCAATACCAAGTAGGCACACGCAAAGCGAGGCGGTTCGCCGCAGCGCCATGACCGGGGCCCCCGGAGTGTGCGGGTAGGTAGCACCGAGCCGTTGGGTGACCAGCGGCCCAGAGTAATGGCAGTCACTTCTGCAGGCCCGCAAGGGTGTGCAGTTGCACAGAATCCGGCTTATCGGTGGGCTTCACACTTTGCCTGATGAACGGTATGCGTTGCGGCAACCCATGTTGACAGCAGGGCGTAGTTTTTCAAAAATTCTCAGCGCTGACAAAGCGCATGGCTTGGGCGGTCACGGGGTGACTCAGTTCAAGCGAGCGGGCGTGCAGCAGCAGCCGGTCGGCCATGGCCTGAACTCGCGGGCTGGCGTAAAGGGCATCGCCGACAATGGCGTGCCCCAATGTCATCAGGTGCACGCGCAATTGGTGGGAGCGTCCGGTTACGGGTTCCAGTTCAACCCGGGTGGTATCAGGGGGACCGTTGTGTGACAGCACGCGCCAGCGTGTCACGCTGGGCTTGCCAATCTGGTGGTCAATGACGCGGCGCGGCCGGTTCGGCCAGTCCACCATGATCGGAAGATCGATGACGCCCCAGGTTTCAGGGGGCGGCGCCAGATGCCCGTCCACGATCGCGATGTACCGTTTGGTAACGCTACGGCGGGCGAAGGCCTGGTTCAATGTGCGTTGCGCGGCAGCGCCTAGCGCCAGAACCATCAAGCCCGAGGTCGCCATGTCCAGCCGGTGCACGATCAAGGCAGCCGGGTAAAGGCGCTGTGCCCGCGCGCTCAGGCAGTCTTGTTTGTCTGCGCCGCGTCCCGGCACCGACAGCAGACCTGCAGGCTTGTCCAGCACCAGCATGGCATCGTCGGCGTACAGCAGCGTGAGCTCAGCAGGGCGAATCAGCCGGACCTCCGGCAAAATAGCGATACCACCTTGACGTCAGCCCGGCACGCGGACCTCAAACCAGACGGCATCCGCTTCAACGTTTCCGGCTAGCCGCGGGTTGGGGCATTCTTCAGTTTTCCGCGCACCGGCACTACCGTGGTGACGGTCGGTCGCACGGCGTCAGGCGACACCGTCTTGGGTGGTGAAGTGTCTTTTTTGGGCTTCTTCACCATTTTGTTGCTTTGTTGACCTTTTGCCATTTTTTGCTCCTGAGTTACATGCCCAGCGATTCGAATTGAGGCTGGCACATTTTTGATTATCGGCCGACAGGCGCCTGTTTTTCGATTTCATCAGAAAACGAGGCGGGCTTCACGCCAAATACGACAAGCCACGGGGTGTAGCAGCTACTTCTCTGCTGATTGCGGTGACAATCCAGTTCCAATTTCTATTATTCGTTTGGGACAACCCCAGGCATTTTTCATGTCCAGTACGTCCAACTACGAAGTCCGGCCCGCGACTCTGCTCGATGCCAAGGCCATCGCTGACATTCATGTCAGTGCCAGTCAGGCCGCCTACCAGGGCCTGTTGTCTGACGATCAGATCAATACCGTGTCAGCCGACAAGCGCCAGGCCTACTGGCGCGAAGCGATTGATTTCAACGAACCCCAAGTGTATGTGGCGCTCGATGATGGAGAAGTAGTCGGCTTTGTCGGTTTCGACCGTTCGCGTGACCAGGGTACACCGCCTACCACGGGTGAAATCTGGGCCATTTATGTGGCCACCTCACACTGGGGCCGGGGCGTTGGCCTGGCGTTGTGGGATGCGGCCCGCGAAGGTTTGCTGGAAGAGGGCTGCAACAAAGTGACGCTGTGGGTGCCACTGGGTAACGAGCGCGCGTTGCGCTTTCACGAACTGGCGGGCTTCAAACGGGAGTTGTCCAGCGCCAAAACCGTGCCCATGGGCGCGGTCAAAATTGAAGAAATTCGACTCAAACGTGCGCTGGCTTGACCGGACACTGCTGATTCAAAGTAGCGTTGAAAGCTGAACACGATGCTGCTGATCAGCACCGTGGTGCCAAGCAGCAGCGCCAACACAATCGCGCCAATGGTGAACCAGTGGGTGCGCCCGGGTGCGCCGTCCAGCGGCGCTGACGGGTTGAACTGGGCATTCCATTTTTCGGGCGTCATCAAGCCGTAGACGATGGCGTTCAGGGCGCAGCCGGCGACGGTAAAACCCAGTAGCGGGATCAACACCCAACTCAACTGATCGTCCAGTCCATTTTGTTGTACCCGCTCCAAGCCGTACAGACCCAAAGCCGTTGGGATCGGCAGCAGCCAGCCCAGCAGGTCGCCCATTCCGCGCAAATAAAAACGATGCAGACCCAAAGGACCGCCGATGAGGGCCAGCCAGGCGGCGATAGTTTTGTTTTTCATGAATCCCTCTTATTGTTGCGGGGCGCTGCTGTCACCCAAGCCCAGCGCCTTGTCCATCATGACCACATCCCGCCATTGATCAAATTTCCAGCCACAGGATTTGAGAACCCCGACCAAGGAAAACCCGACCGAGCGGTGGACCGCGATGGAGCCGGTATTGGCCGAATCACCAATGATTGCAATCAATTTTCGCACGCCGGCTTTTTCAGCCTGTGCTGCGAGTTCCGTCAGCAGTGCCCGCCCGAGGCCCTTGCCTTGGGCGTCAGGGGCCAGGTAGATCGAGTCCTCCGCCGAGAATCGGTAGGCCGGGCGTGGCTTGAACCAGTTGCAGTAAGCAAAGCCCAACACTTTGTCGCCATCGACGGCCACCAGGTAGGGCAGGCCTTTGGCCAGCACGTCCGCACGGCGGCTCGTCATGTCGCTTTGCGAGGGGGGATCAAGCTCGAAAGTGCCGGTACCAACAAGTACATGGTGAGCGTAGATAGCGGTAATCGCCGGGATGTCTGCGGCTTGGCTGGGTCGAATGATGGGCATAAAAATAGGAAACGTTATAATGGAAGGCTATTCAGTGTGTCGCTGGCCGGGTGGTCATGTCGCGTGTCTCAAACGCTGGATTAAATGTTGAATTAAATGGTGGAAATAAAACTCCGCCCCCCAAAGGATAAATCATGGTCGTCATTCGACTCGCCCGTGGCGGTGCAAAAGCACGCCCGTTCTTCAATATTGTCGTTGCTGACAAGCGTACCCGTCGTGACGGCCGCTTCATTGAGCGCATCGGTTTTTACAACCCGATTGCGACCGTCAATGAAGAGAGCATCCGCCTGGCACAGGACCGCTTGACCTACTGGAAAAGCGTTGGCGCTCAGGCCTCTCCCACGGTGGAGCGCCTGATCGAACAAGCGGCCAAAAAAGCGGCTTGATTCTATAGTGATGTTGCCCGGCCTTGAAGCCGCCGACCTGCCGTCGGATGCCATCGAAGTTGGGCGCATCCTTGATGCCTGGGGCATCAAAGGCTGGTTCAAAGTCCTGCCTTACAGCGCCGATCCCGAGGCGCTTTTTTCGTCCAAACGCTGGTTTCTACTGCCCGCCGAAAAGGGTGCAAAAACCTTTGCCGGTGTCGCAAAACTGGCCATCACAGAGGCCAAGGTTCACTCCAATACGGTCGTCGCTTGCGCACGTGAGGTCGATGATCGCAATGCGGCCGAAGCCTTGCGTGGGGCCCGAATTTTCGTCGCCCGTTCCAGTTTTCCAACGGCCGGCAAAGACGAATACTACTGGGTCGACCTGATTGGACTGAACGTCGTCAATCGCGAGGGTGTGGCGCTGGGTACGGTCAGGGAATTGCTCTCTACCGGGGCGCAAACCGTGCTGCTGATGGACTACCAGCAGGATGGCAAGACGATCGAGAGAATGATTCCTTTTGTGTCGGTCTACATCGATGACGTTGACTTGTCCGCCCAGCGCATTCTGGTCGACTGGCAAGCCGATTTTTGAGCATGGCCTGATGCGCTTCGATGTTGTCACGCTTTTCCCCGAACTATTCGCCCCGTTGTTGACCAGCGGCATCACACGACGCGCGTTTGAGTCAGGCCAGGTCGATGTCCACACGTCCAACCCGCGCGATTTTGCCGAAGGCAATTACAAGCGGGTGGACGATCGCCCCTTTGGCGGCGGTCCTGGCATGGTCATGATGGCCGAACCGCTGACCCAATGTCTGAAAAACATCCAGTCACAGCGAACTGACGCCGTGCCGGTGCTGCTCTTTTCCCCTGCGGGCAAACCGCTCAACCACGCCATGGTGGCGCATTGGGCCGACAGCCAGGGCGCGGTCCTGATTTGTGGCCGCTACGAGGGGCTTGATCAGCGTTTTATCGATGAACACGTTAGCGAGCAGATCAGCCTCGGCGACTTTGTGCTGTCGGGGGGCGAAATTGCCGCCATGGCCTTGCTGGACGCCGTCGCCCGCCTGCAGCCGGGTGTGTTGAATACGGCCGACAGCCACCAGCAGGACAGTTTTAATCCGGTACTCGATGGCTTGCTGGATTGCCCGCACTACACGCGTCCGGAGAACTGGTCGGGCAGGGCGGTGCCAGAGGTGCTGCTGTCGGGTCACCATGGCCAGATTGAGCGCTGGCGGCGCGAGCAGCGGCTGGCGCTCACCGCCCGCCTGCGCCCGGAACTGATCGCCCAGGCGCGACAGGATGGGCGCTTGAGCCCTGCGGACGAAGCCTTTCTCGCCGCGCATGCCTGACACCGGTCTGTCGGCCAGTTTAAGGTCAGACACGGGATCGGGTTACAATCATAGGCTTACCGATCCTCTGGCCGGCCGCTTCATTGTGTTTGCAACGAAGCTCTTGCGTCAATCCCGACGCTGGCGCTGCCAAGATCATTTGAGGCCATCATGAATCTGATTCAAATCCTTGAGCAGGAAGAAATTGCTCGTCTCGGGAAAGTCATTCCCGAATTCTCTCCCGGTGACACCGTCATTGTGAGTGTGAACGTGGTTGAAGGTGCGCGCAAACGCGTGCAGGCCTATGAAGGTGTTGTGATTGCCAAGCGCAATCGCGGCCTCAACAGCGGCTTCATTGTTCGCAAAATCTCCAGCGGCGAAGGTGTGGAGCGTACGTTCCAGACCTACAGCCCGCTGATCGCCAGCATCGAAGTCAAACGGCGTGGCGATGTGCGTCGTGCCAAGCTGTATTACCTGCGTGATCGCAGCGGCAAGTCGGCGCGTATCAAGGAAAAGCTGCCAGCCAGGAAAATCGTTAGCAAAACCGCTACCGTATAACGCTTGCCGCATTTCGACCCGCGCCAGATCCCGGTAGAGGGGGTTGATTCACATCTGCCGGCGGTGGCATTGGCAAGGTTGCAGCCTGCGGCCTTGCGGCAACGCTTCGCGACACCCCCCGTGTGGGAGCCTGAACTGCTGGCGGAGAAAAGATTTTTGGATCGGGCACCGATGCATGCCTCAGTGCTGGTGCCAATCGTGATGCGCGAACACCCGACTGTCTTGTTGACCGAGCGCACGATGCATCTTTCAACCCATTCCGGGCAAATAGCCTTCCCCGGCGGCAGGGCAGACGAAGATGACGCCGATGCTTCGGCCACCGCCTTGCGCGAGGCGCAGGAAGAGCTTGGACTGGATCCCGCTTTTGTGCAAATACTGGGCGTGCTGCCACACTACGTAACCGGATCGGCATTCATCATCACGCCGGTCGTTGCGCTGGTGCAGACGGGCTTCACGCTGACCCCCAACGCCGATGAGGTGGCCGATGTTTTTGAGGTGCCACTGGAGTTTCTGATGAACCCGGCGCATCATCAGCGTCAGGCCTTTGAATCGGAAGGGATTCGGCGCGAATGGTTCTCCATGCCGTACCAGGATCACATCAATGGCCACATAACGCAGCGCTTCATCTGGGGTGCCACCGCGGGCATGCTGCGCAACTTCTACCGTCTGCTGTCGGCCTGACGCGCGCTGCCGCTATGATGGCCGGATGAGCTTTATCTCTGTGCTGTTGGCCCTGCTGCTGGAGCAGGCGCGTCCCTTGGGCCAGGGCAACCCAGTGCACGCGAGCCTGCGCACCTGGGTGCGCTGGAGTACCCGCAATTTTGATGCTGGCAAGTCCTTCCATGGCTGGCTGGCCTGGGGCTTTGCGGTGGCTGGCCCGTCATTGGCGGCACTGGCGATTTATTGGTTGCTCGATGCTTTTCTGGGTTGGCCGCTGGCGATGATCTGGAGCGTGGCGGTGCTCTATGCCACGCTGGGTTTCCGGCAGTTCAGTTTCCATTTCACCCAGATTAGGGATGCGCTGGCTGACGGTGATGAAGACCGCGCCCGCCAATTGCTGGCAAACTGGCAGCAGATCGATGCCAGCGAGTTGCCTCGCAGCGAAATTGTGCGTCACGTGATTGAGCATTCGGTGCTGTCGGCCCATCGCCATGTCTTCGGTGTCTTGGCCTGGTTCTCGGTGCTGGCTGTTTTTGGTTTTGGCCCGGCCGGTGCGGTGCTGTACCGATTGAGTGAATTTGTCGCCCGCTATTGGCAGCACAAGAGCAAAACGCAGCATCAGCCGGTCAGTCAGGCCTTGCAGCAGACCGCCACTCAGGTCTGGGCGGCGATTGATTGGGTGCCGGCCCGCATCACCGCCATCAGCTTTGCGGTGGTTGGCAGCTTTGAGGAAGCGATTGATGGCTGGCGAAACTATGAGCCGCGCTATGAGGGGGACAACGATGGCATTATTCTGGCCGCTACTTCTGGCGCTGTGAATATCAGATTGGGAGGTGCCGCCAGCGTGGCAGTTTTTCCGGCCGATGGCGCACACGTGATGCCCCCGGCTCCTGCGCACACGCAAAGCGATTCGGCGCCGGGGCAAACTCCGGAGCTGGCGCACCTGTCGGTCATCGTTGGCCTGGTCTGGCGCACCGTGGTGATGTGGATGGTGCTGCTTGCGCTCTTGACGCTGGCGCGTCTGCTGGGCTGACTTTTTACGCGGATGAACGATGAACCATGGGTTTTTCGGGCCCGCAGCGGAATTAATATCAGAAAATTCGGGAATCATTATGTTTCTAGCGCGAGAAAAACACAGAATCGACATCCTCAGCGGACTTATTCTGCTGGCATTGACGCTGGCGGCGGGTATTTCCGTCTTTGTCGTGATGCAGCGGCAGGCAGTGTCCCTGCTCAGCAAAAGCCTTGAGGCAGCGCTGCAGAGCAACGTGCGTTTGTTTGAAAGCCAGATTGATCAAGCACTGACCAACACGCAGACAGTGGCGACCCGCCCTTTCTTGATTAAAAATCTGCAATTTCTTGCATCAAAACCAGGTAATGCTACCGAACTGGACGCGTTGCAATCGGCCGCCAAATCATTTCTGCTGACCGGCTTCACAGGAATATATTTTTACGATATTCGGGATCATGAAGTGGCGCGTGCAGGGCTTTTTTCCCAGAAGCATGAACTGCGCGTTCCCCTGAAAACAAAACACCGCGCATTCCTGTTGTGGGACGGGCAATTCATTCTGCAAGCCAGTAGCGACATCCTCGATCAACAGGGGCGCCGCATTGGCACCGTCATGACAGAAGCGAGCCTGCCGCTGCTGACTCGCGCCTTTGCCGATACGGCGTCAATCGGGAAAACCGGCGAATTCGCCGTGTGCGCGCCATTGCAAGACGACAAAAAGAATATGGACTGTTTTCTGAGCAGGACTTCCGGAAAAGAATTCAAGCCTCTTGCCCGGGTGGTCGAGGGTAAACCGTTGCCGATGAACAATGCCTTGAACGGGGAAGCCGGCATCATCTTTGCCAAGGATTACCGGCGGGAACAGGTGGTCGCAGCCTATGCGCCAGTGGGCGCGTTCGGCCTCGGCATGGTGATCAAGATAGACCAGGCGGAACTGTATTCCCCGGTGATAGCGCAGTTGAAGTTCATCGTGCTGCTGCTGGCGGCACTGGTGCTTGGCGGCATGCTGCTGCTGCATGTTCTGGTGAGGCCGCTGGTGCGCAAGCTGATCGATTCGGAGCGGATAACGCGCCAGCTCCACACCGAACTGAGACAGTTTAAAAACACGCTCGATCAGACGCTGGACTGCATCTTCATGTTCGATCCGGATACGCTGCGTTTCACCTATGTGAACAAAGGCGCGATGCAGCAAGTAGGCTACAGCGGAACCGAGCTGATGCAGATGACACCGCCGGATCTCGCGCCCGAATTTACCCTGGAACAATTCCAGCAAGTAGTACAGCCATTGATCGAGGGTGTGCTGCCTTCGCTTACTTTCCAGACCCTCCAGCGCCACAAGGACGGACATGACGTGCCGGTGGAAGCCTTTCTCCAGCTCGTCCGCCTGGAGGGCCAGGACCCGTGTTTCGTGGCTATGGTGAGCGACATCAGTGAACGCAAACAAGCGGAACAGCGCATTGTGTACTTGGCGAACCATGACGCGCTGACCCATCTGCCTAATCGTAATTTGCTGCAGGATCGCATCTGGCAAGCGCTGCTACATGCGCTCCGCAATGGCAGCCAGGGAGCGGTGCTGTTCATTGATCTGGACAAGTTCAAAGTCATCAACGATACCCTGGGCCACGACATCGGTGATCTCCTGCTGAAAGAGGTTGCGCAAAGGCTTGTAGCCAGCCTGCGCAGCCAGGATACGGTGGCGCGCCAGGGCGGGGATGAGTTTATCGTGGTGCTGCACAGCGTCGCCAATGCCCAGGATGCGGGAAGGATGGCGCAGAAGCTGCTGGACGTTTTGCTGTTGCCTTACTGGATCGAAGGTAAGAAGCTGCATATCAGCGCCAGTATCGGCATCGCCGTGTTCCCTGACGATGGGGAAGATGCGGATACCCTGCTTAAGCACAGCGATACCGCGATGTACCACGCCAAGGAAGCCGGACGCAACAACTGCCAGTTCTTTGCGCGGCAAATGAATCAGCTGGCGGTGGAAAAACAGGCGCTGGAATCTTATCTACGCCACGCATTGGAGCGCAACGAACTGCTGCTGCATTATCAGCCGGTGGTTGACATGGCCAGCGGCAAACTGGCGGGACTGGAGGCATTGCTGCGCTGGCAGCATCCCGAGCAGGGTTTGCTTTCACCGTCCAAGTTTATCCCGCTGGCTGAGGAGACCGGGTTGATCGTGCCGATCGGCGAATGGGCGCTGCGATCAGCCTGTATGCAGTTGAAAGCATGGCAGGACCAGGGATATGACGTGCCGCAACTGGCGATCAATCTCTCCGTCAAACAATTCCTGCAGAAAACGCTGACAGAAACCATTGCGCGCATTCTGAATGAGACCGGTGTGGAGGCGCACTTCCTGGAGCTGGAGATTACCGAAAGCGTCTTTATTGACAACTCTGATGAAATGGTCGAGACACTGCGCACGCTTAACGATATGGGGCTGAAGCTTTCCATTGACGATTTCGGTACCGGCTACTCCAGCCTGAGTTACCTGAAACGTTTTCCGATAGACACGCTGAAGATCGACCAATCCTTCGTGCATGACATTGTCACCAATCCAGACGATGCCGCGATTGTCGCTGGCATTATCGGCCTGGCTCACAGTCTGCGAATGAAAGTGATCGTTGAAGGTGTGGAGACAGAAGATCAGCGCGCACTTCTGGCACAGCAAGGCTGCGACCAGTACCAGGGCTACTATTTCAGCGAGCCGCTGCCGGCCTCGGAGATCGTCGCGAAGCTGCAGCGGCGCTAAGTTCAGTACTTTCTGGCCTGGCTCAGTTCGGCATATAAATCGCTGTAAATTTTATAGCGGTTTGCGCTTATTCCATCTGCGCTGCCGTCTGATTTGACGGCTGCCATCACGCCGCATCCGGGTTCGTGCAGGTGGCTGCAGTTGTAGAACTTGCAGTTCGCAACATGCGGTTTGAGGTCCGGCATGTAGGCCGCCAATTGCGCCGGGTCGATGTGGTTCAGCCCAAACTCCTGGAAACCCGGCGAATCAATCAAAGCGGTGGTTTTGGCATCGTCTACCCAGTACCAGGTGGTGCTGGTGGTGGTGTGTTTGCCCGAATTGAGTGCTTGCGAAATTTCACCGGTCTGCGCCAATGCGCCAGGCGCCAGCAGGTTGATCAGGGTGCTCTTGCCGGCGCCCGATGGCCCCAGCACCAGCGTCGTCTTGCCGTGCAGCAGCTTGAGAAGTTCCACCCGATCGACCTCACCCGATGCCTTGAGCGACAGCGGCAGCACGCCGTAATGCATTTGCCGGTAAGGCCGCAGCCACTCCCAGGCGCGGGCGAATGGCTCGACCAGATCACTTTTATTGAGTGCGATGATGGGCGTGATGTGCTCGGCCTCCGCTGCAATCAGGGCGCGTGTGAGTTGGCTGCTGGAGAACTCGGGTTCTGCCGCGATCAGGATCAGTATCTGGTCCAGATTGACCGCAAATGACTTGGTGCGAATTTCATCCTGGCGGTAAAACACGTTCCGGCGTTCTTCAATCTTCTCAATCGTGCCTTCATCGCGCGAGGCCTGCCACAGCACCCGGTCCCCCACCAAGCCCTGGCTTTTCTTGCCGCGTGAGTGGCAGATCAGGCGTTTGCCCTCAGGGGTTTCAACCAGAAAGTGGCGGCCATAGTTGGCGACGATCAGGCCGCGGTCGAGCGTGGCCCGCTCCATCAACTGTTCGCCTTGCGGTGGGCGCTCATGCCAAGAGGGCGTCAACCCGCGCCGCACAGTCAAAATCAGTGATTGAAATGCCGCCCACATCATGGGTGTTGAAGCGCACCACGCAGCGGCTGAAATGCACCGACAGATCCGGGTGATGATCCTGCGCATGCGCGATGAAAGCTACGGCATTCACGAAAGACAGGGTCTCGTAGTAATTGGCAAAGGTGAAGGTTTTTTGAATTGCCACGGCGGCGTCTTCGCCGGTCAGCGTCCAGCCTTCCAGTTGGGCCAGCTTGGCTACAACTTGTGTTGCTGTCAGCGCTCGTCGGGTGAGGGCGGACCCGTCTATTTTCTTCAGCATGGTGGGCATGGCTAAGGTATTTATCTGGGTGTTTGCGGTGTTCAAGCCATCATCCGTGCCAGCCGCTCCGACGCCGGTGGATGCGAGTAGTAGAACTTCACATAGACCGGGTCAGGTGTCAGCGTGGAGGCGTTGTCTTCGTACAGTTTGAGCAGTGCGGTGGCGAGGTCGGGGCCACTGGTATGAAGCACGGCATAGGCATCGGCTTCAAATTCGTGTTGGCGCGAGAACTGGGCCAACACAGGCCCGATGAAAAAGCCGAAAATCGGCACGGCCAGCATGAACAACAAAAGCGCCAGTGCGTCATTGGGGGCGCCCAAGTTGGGCTGCACCCCCAGCCCGGTGTAAAACCAGGCCTGCGTGGCCAGCCAGCCCAGTAGCGCAAAACCCACCAGGCTCAAGGCAAACAGTGAAACGATGCGTTTGATGATGTGCTTGTGCTTGAAATGCCCGAGCTCGTGCGCCAGCACCGCGTCCACTTCGTCAGCGGACAGTTTTGCCAGTAGGGTGTCATAAAACACCACGCGCTTGGCGGCGCCAAAACCGGTGAAATACGCGTTGGCATGGGCGCTGCGTTTGCTGCCATCCATCACGAACAAGCCCTTGGCAGCAAAGCCGCAACGTTTCATCAGCGCCGTCACGCGGGCTTTGAGTGTTTCGTCTTCCAGCGGTGCAAACTTGTTGAACAGCGGTGCAATGAAGCTGGGGTAGATCAGCAGCAGCAGCAAATTGAAGCCCATCCAGACGCCCCAGGCCCATAGCCACCAGCCGCTGCCAGCCGCGCCCATCAGCCACAAGATCAGCGCAGAAATCGGCAAGCCAATGAGCACGCCGATCAGGCTTGACTTGAGCAAATCCAGCAGCCAGAGCTTGAACGTCATCTTGTTGAAGCCGAAGCGCTCCTCGATCACGAAAGTCTGGTACAGGGTCACGGGTAAATCAATCAGGCCGCTGATCAGCACAAATGCCGCCAGCAGGGCCACTTGTTGGACCATGCCGCCGCCCAGCCAGCCGAGCAGTGATTGATTGAGCGTCGAGAGTCCGCCCAGCAGCGTCCATCCCAACAAAACGGCAGCCCCCAGGGCCAACTCCAGCAAGCCAAAACGCGCTTTGGTAATGGTGTAGTCGGCCGCTTTCTGATGGGCCGAAAGCAGGATGGTGCGCGCGAAGGCTGACGGCACTTCGGCGCGGTGTTGCGCCACATGCCGGATCTGCCGCGAGCTGAGCCAGAACTTCAGCACCAGACCGGCGAGCAGCGTCAGTGCAAATGCGAAGGTCAGCACCAATGAAGGGGGGACAGAGAAAATTGAGTCAGCCATGGCGTCCGAGTTTAGGCCATCAGCGACAATTCCGGCTATGGACACTGCGAACACCCCCTCGGCAAGCACATTGCTTGCCAAATCCGATCAAAACCTGGTCTGGCTTGACTGCGAGATGACCGGTCTTGAACCGGAGGCAGAGCGGATCATTGAAATCGCGGTCATTGTCACCGGGCCCAAGCTCGAACCCCGAGTCGAAGGCCCGGTGCTGGTCATCCACCAAAGCAATGAGTTGCTCGACAAGATGGACAAATGGAACAAAGGAACCCACGGCAAAAGCGGCCTGATTGACAAGGTCAAGGCCTCGATTTTGTCTGAGTCGCAAGCTGAAGCGCAGTTGATCGCCTTCCTGAGTCAGTACGTGCCCAAGAAGGGCTCACCCATGTGCGGCAACAGCATCGGGCAGGACCGGCGCTTCCTGGTGAAATACATGCCCAAGCTGGAAGCTTTTTTTCACTACCGCAATCTGGACGTGAGCACGCTCAAGGAGTTATCCAAACGCTGGCGACCCGAGGTTTATAACGCGTTCAAAAAGCAGCAGCGCCACACGGCCCTGGCCGATGCGCACGAGTCCATCGACGAGCTGGAACACTACCGCCAACATTTCATCAAGCTGGTAAATTAGGTAGAAACCCGAATTCATGCCATAATCTAAGGCTGCGCTGCAATCAGCAGTGCATATTTGTACATCTCCCTTCATTCACTGGGCTCAAAGCAGATTCGCTATTGCGAGATTGCTTAAGAAGAGCCCCCAGCGCTGATTGAGCTCTTCGTAAGTCAGAGCCGGTTCCGTTTGATGGTTGATGTTTTTTAACCATTGACGGAGCAGTCGCATACCCTGCGGCGCTCGCGTGTGAGTAAATTCATGACTGACGCTTCTCAAGCGACGGGCGATACATCGCTTGTCGAAAATTTTTCCAATGACAGCGCCGAGATGACGCAAAACGTTGTCCCGCCAGTTGCCGCATTCGCGGCCGAAACGGCTGTTGCAGAAGTTCCGAACGGTTTTTTGGCCCTTGGCCTGGCCCCTGAGCTGATTCAGGCAGTGAAAGACCTGGGCTTCACCCAGCCCACCACGGTGCAGCTCAAAACCATTCCCCTGGCCATGCAAGGCCATGCTGCAACTGATGACGCTGCGCGTTTTACCGACCTGATGGTGTCCAGCCAAACCGGCAGTGGCAAGACCGCCGCTTTCCTGTTGCCCGTGCTGCACACCCTGCTGACCCAGCAGGCGCAAGCCGAGGCCAAAGAGCGTGCCGATTTTGAACGCGCGGTGGCCGAAGCTGCGGCCAAGGGCGAGGCACCGCCCAAACGCGCCAAGCGCAAAGATCCTACCAACCCGCGCCATTTCTCGCCCGCCGCACCCGGTGCCCTGATTGTTTGCCCGACGCGTGAACTGGCACAGCAAGTGGCACACGACGCCATTGATCTGGTGCAGCACTGCCGCGGCCTGCGCATTGCCAACATCGTGGGCGGCATGCCTTACCAGTTGCAGATTGCCAAGCTGCAAAATGCCAACCTCGTGGTGGCTACACCGGGCCGTTTGCTGGACCTGCAACGCTCCATGCAAATCAAGCTCGACCAGGTGCAATTCCTGGTGGTTGACGAAGCCGACCGCATGCTGGACTTGGGCTTCTCCGATGATCTGGCTGAAATCAACCAATTGACCATCGGGCGCAAGCAGACCATGATGTTCAGCGCCACCTTTGCGCCGCGCATCCAGCAACTCGCATCCCGTGTGATGCGCGAACCCCAGCGCCTGCAGATCGACAGCCCGCAGGAAAGGCATCAGAACATCCAGCAAAAACTGTTCTGGGCTGATAACGCCCAGCACAAGCGCAAATTGCTGGACCACTGGTTGCGCGACACCAGCATCAACCAGGCGATCGTCTTTGCCAGCACCCAAATCGAGTGCGACGGCCTGGCCAATGACCTGCAGCAAGAAGGCTTCTCTGCCGTGGCATTGCACGGTGCTTTGAGCCAGGGCCTGCGCAACCGCCGTTTGATGGCGCTGCGTCAAGGTCAGGTGCAAATTCTGGTGGCGACCGATGTGGCAGCGCGCGGACTCGACGTGCCCACCGTCAGCCACGTGTTCAATTTCGGTTTGCCGATGAAGGCCGAAGACTACACGCACCGTATTGGCCGCACCGGTCGCGCCGGCCGTGATGGCCTGGCCGTGACCTTTGCCGAGTTCCGCGATCGTCGCAAGATCATGGACATTGAGTTCTACAGCCATCATCAGTTCAAGGGCGAGACCATTCCCGGTATGGAGCCGCAGCAGCGTTTCCCGGACTCGCGTCCCAACTCCAATATGGGTGGCCGTGACAGCCGTGGCGCTGGCAATGACAATTTCTCGCGTGATCGCAAGTTTGGTGGCGGTGCGCGTGCTGGCGGTTTCGGTGCGAGTCGTGGCGGTTTTGCAGACCGAAACGTCGGCGGCGCGCCCGAAGGCTTCAGCTATGAACGCAAGGGCGGTTTCAATAACCGTTTTGCTGGCGCCCGCAACGATGGCCCAGCGCCCCGTGGCGACTTTGCCGCCCGCAAGCCGGCCTTTGGCAAACCGATGGGTGTGAAGCCCGGCAATGGTGGCAAGGTGTTTGTGCCGCGCGATGCCAAGAAACGCCCGGCACGCAGCGCGTAAATTCATGCCAGCTTTCACCCGCGTCGTTCTTTTCACCGACACCGATGGCCGCGCGAAATTCCGCGAGGAGGTGATCGAACTGAACCAAGGCACGCCAGCGGCCATGCTGTCCCAGGTATTCGCCTCGGGCGGCTACCAGTTGCGCCACAGCCCGCTTGGCTTTCGCAGCCAGTTCCACTGCACCACCAGTCCCCAGTGGGTGTTCATCCTCAGCGGTGCGATGGAAATTGGCCTGCAGGACGGTAGTTCGCGTGTGTTCGGACCGGGTGAGCATTTTTATTCGGCCGACACCCTGCCTGCGGGTGCGCGCTTTGACCTTGCGGTGCACGGCCACTGGAGTCGCCAGACCGGGGCGTCGCCGCTGGTGACCCTGTTTATCCGGAACTGATCGAGGCGGCCCGTGGTTGCGAAGCCGATGATCTGCTTGTAGCGTCGCCGGTTAAGCCCTGAAATACCCGATCAACCAAGGAAAATACCATGAAACTCGTTCGTTATGGCAACCCGGGCAAAGAAAAACCCGGACTGATCGATGCTGAAGGCAAGCTGCGCGACTTGAGCAAAGTGATCCAGGACATTGGCCCCGATCAACTGAGCGATGCGGCGCTGGCCAAGCTGCGCCGGCTCGAGACGAGCAATCTGCCGCTGGTGCGTGGCGCGCCGCGTCTGGGCAGCCCGGTTGGCGGCGTTGGCAAGTTCATTGCCATCGGCCTGAACTACGCAGACCATGCGGCCGAGTCGGGGCTGCCGATTCCGAAGGAGCCGGTCGTGTTCATGAAGGCCACCAGTTGCCTCCAGGGACCCAATGACCCGGTGATGCTACCCAAGGGTTCCAAAAAGACGGACTGGGAAGTGGAGCTGGGCGTGGTGATTGGCACCAAAGCGCAGTATGTGTCGCAAAAAGATGCCCTGAACTTTGTCGCCGGCTATTGCACCATCAATGACGTCAGCGAACGCGAATACCAGATCGAGCGTGGCGGTACCTGGGACAAGGGCAAAGGCTGCGACACCTTCGGCCCCCTTGGCCCCTGGTTGGTGACGCGCGATGACGTGCCGAATCCGCAAAAACTCGGCATGTGGCTGGATCTGAACGGCAAACGGGTGCAGACCGGCAGCACCAAAACCATGATCTTCAGTGTCGCCAAAATCGTCAGCTATGTCAGCCAGTTCATGACCTTGATGCCCGGGGACGTGATCACCACCGGCACGCCGCCCGGTGTCGGCTTGGGCATGAAGCCGCCGCTTTATCTGAAGAAGGGCGATGTGATGACCTTGGGCATTGAGGGCCTGGGCGAGCAGCGCCAACTGGTGGTGCCGTTCACGCGCTGAGGGCCTGCTACGCTGTACCGGCTATTTGGCGCCCCAGTACAAAGTGGCGATGCCCTCGCCCAGGTCAGCCTCAACCAGGCGTCGACGCACCTCCA
Source organism: Rhodoferax sp. (assembly GCA_030682475.1). GTDB lineage: Bacteria > Pseudomonadota > Gammaproteobacteria > Burkholderiales > Burkholderiaceae_C > Rhodoferax. The sequence continues at coordinate 44,994 of JAUXOA010000019.1, forward strand.
GCAATTTTTCGATCAGGGCCGGCTCAAAGCGCCCGTAGGCGTCGGCGTCAGGATTGCGCTTGACCACCACGCCCAGCACCTCGGTGATGGCGTTGCCGATCGAGTTCTGGCTGATGGTGACAATCAGTTTGCCCTTGTCGTTGCGATAGATCAGTTGCTTGAAGGCGGGCTGCCAGCGTATCGCGTTGGCGTACTTGGCATCGGTAATGCAACGGTCGCGCACCATTTTCGCAGTCTTGAGGAAATCGTTGTTGAATTGCAGTTTGCTCTCCACCAGATCGGGGAAGTAAATGTCGCGCAGCAGCGCCGCGTTACGGGTCGAGACCTGGGTGAAAAAAGTGCGGTAGAAGTCGATAAAACCCTTGAGGAGGGTGTCGTATTCTTTCCAGAAGCGGATATCTTTCAACGCTTCGACGCCGCCATGAACTTCCCAACTGGGCAAGCCCTGCGGGTAACCGGTGAGGGCGATTTTGCAGCTTTCATCCTGGCACGGTTGCAGTATTTGCAGATCGAGCTCGTCGAAGAAGTCGCGGTACACGTCGCGCATGTAAGACTGAAACAGCGAGTGCTGGCCGCCATCGGTGAGGTTGGGGTTGTTCGTGTCGGCGAGCGGCGCAGCGCGCAACGCTGCTTTGTTGAAGACGATGAAGTGGTTGTGCAACATGCGGATGCTCGGCACGCCGGGCGAGGTGAGCGGCCAGGTCGCATCCAGGCTCGCTTCGCCCGCCAGCACCAGGGTTTCGTCCGGATCGGGATAGCGCTCCAGCATGTAGTCGATGATGATCTGGTTCATCCGGTTCCAGACGTTCTTCACCTGATCCGGTACCTGGGTGCGGCGCACCGGACGGCCGAGCGGGTCGAGGATGCTCTGCGAGGTGTTGTAGATGATCGAGGCATCAAACTCGTTGCTGTGGCCGAGCGCCTTGCGATACAGCAGCAAGCCTTCCGGATTCTGCAGCAGGCCATTGTTGTGCGACAGGTCGTTGAGGTTCTCGGCGCTGTTGAAAAATTCGTTCGGCTTCATACCCTCCGGTACATCGAGCGGTATCGGGCGAAACGGAGTGACAATTTCTCTTGGGCCGGAATGCATATGCGTTACATCAGCAGGTGTTCACCGGCATTGTCGCCACCGAGTGTGACGTAGTTCACCTTGCGGATGTCCATCAACTTCTTGCCGCCTGAGTAACTGATGGAGCTTTGCACGTCCTGCTCCATTTCGATCAGTGTGTCGGCCAGCCGACCTTTGATCGGCTCCAGAATGCGCTTGCCCTCGACGTGTTTATATTCACCTTTGTTGAAGTCGCTGGCTGAGCCGTAGTATTCCTTGTACAGCTTGCCGTCCACTTCCACGGTCTGGCCGGGGCTTTCCTCGTGGCCCGCCAGCATCGAGCCAATCATCACCAGGGTGGCGCCAAAGCGGATTGATTTGGCTATGTCGCCGTGCTCGCGGATGCCACCGTCGGCAATGATGGGCTTGGTCGCCACACGGGCACACCACTTCACCGCGCTCAGTTGCCAGCCGCCGGTGCCAAAACCGGTCTTGAGTTTGGTGATGCAGACCTTGCCCGGGCCAATGCCCACCTTGGTGGCGTCGGCGCCCCAGTTTTCAAGATCAATCACGGCTTCCGGCGTGGCGACATTGCCGGCGATGATGAAAGCCGAGGGCATTTTTTCTTTCAGGTAGCAAATCATGTTCTTCACGCTGTCGGCGTGGCCATGGGCGATGTCGATCGTGACGTATTCGGGGGTCAGGCCGAGGGCCAGCAACTGGTCGACGGTGTCGTAGTCCGGTTTTTTGACGCCCAGCGAGATCGATGCATACAGACCCCTGGCGTTCATGTTTTTGACGAACTGCACGTTGTCCAGATCGAAGCGGTGCATCACATAGAAGTAGCCGTTTTGCGCCAGCCAGACGCAGATCGGCTCGCTGACCACCGTCTTCATGTTGGCGGGCACCACCGGGATGCGAAAGCGGCGCTGGCCTAGCAGGGTGCTGGCGTCGCATTCAGAACGGCTCTCCACGCGGCATTTGCGTGGCAGCAGAAGAATGTTGTCGTAGTCAAAAATTTCCATAGCCCGATCCTACCCTGATACTTTGCGGGACAGACCGCAGCGACACGAAGTGCGCCAGCTCTGTCCTCAACTGATTGTCGGACGTTTGGATGTCCACTTTGCGGGACAGACCGACTGAGCGGCTCTCAGCACCCGCCCGTGGGCATCCTGCACCCAGCCTACCACACGCAGACGCTCTGCTGTTGCACCTTGCGGGATGTTCAGTGGACGTGCTTCACGAAAAATTTGTTGCCCTGTTTTTGATAGCTTATCAGGCTTATTCCACTCGGACAACAGCACATTTCTAACCAGATTTCTTGCTGATGGGGTGCCATCAGTGCCGGCTGGAATGGTCTCCACCAGAACCAGCCACGCGCTGTGGGCCTCTTGACGGCGGGGCATTAAAGTGGTTTTCAACTCAATCGAGGCACCGATGTAGCCGCCCAAGGGCACGCCATGCGCCACGCGCAGGCTGTTGGCGCGGCCACCGACAACCTGGGTGCTCGTGATAAAGGATGCGGTAGGGGCGGCGCGCCCCAATGCTTCAAGCCGCATCAGTGCGTCCCGGCTGGCGGCCGCCGACAGCGGTGCTGCCTCGCCTTGCTCGCTCGGCACGATCCAGTCGAGGGTCAGCGCACCGGCTGCTGGTTTGAGCGTTTGCGGGGCACTCCAGCACGCCTCGCAGTCAGCGCGAATGAAGCGCTCGACCAGGGTCAGGGGCGTGGCTTGGCCGTCGCTGGCGCAAAACGATTGGGCCCAAGCACCGTGCGCCATCCAGGCGCTCAGACTCATCAGGATTAATAATTTTTTCATCCAGGCTCTTTCTACAATGCGCGTATGTTCTCAGAAATTACACAAGCGGGCGTCCAGGATTCCCCATTCTTGCAAAATCTCAACCCGGAGCAGCGTGCCGCCGTGACTTTACCGGCCGAACATGCGCTGATTCTGGCGGGCGCCGGTTCCGGCAAAACCCGGGTGCTGACCACCCGCATCGCCTGGCTGCTGCAGCGTGGCCAGGTATCGCCCGGCGGCGTGCTGGCCGTGACCTTCACCAACAAGGCCGCCAAAGAAATGATGACGCGCCTCTCCAGCATGTTGCCGGTGAACGTGCGCGGCATGTGGATTGGCACTTTCCATGGCCTGTGCAACCGCTTTTTACGCGCGCATTTCAAACTCGCTGGCCTGCCGCAGAGCTTCCAGATTCTGGACACGCAGGACCAACTCTCCGCCATCAAACGTCTGTACAAGCAGTTCAAGGTGGATGACGAGCGTTTTCCCGCCAAGCAGATGCAGTGGTTCATTGCCGGCTGCAAGGAAGACGCTCTGCGCCCGAACAGGGTGGAAGTTCGCGATGAAGAAACCCGAAAGAAGATCGAGATTTACCAGCTCTATGAAGACCAGTGCCAGCGCGAAGGCGTGGTCGATTTTGGCGAGCTGATGCTGCGCAGCTTTGAAGTGCTGCGCGACAACGACCCCATTCGCGAACACTACCAGCGGCGCTTTCGACACATCCTGATCGACGAGTTTCAGGACACCAACAAACTGCAGTACGCGTGGATCAAGATGCTGGCGGGCACCGGTGCGGCGGGCTCGGCCGACGACGAGTCAAGCTTCAACCCGAGCGGCTGTGTGCTGGCGGTGGGCGACGATGACCAGAGCATCTACGCCTTTCGCGGTGCACGGGTGGGAAATATGGCCGACTTTGTGCGCGAGTTCAAGGTGCGCCATCAGATCAAGCTGGAGGAGAACTACCGCAGCGGCAGCAATATTCTGGACTCGGCCAACCAGCTCATCAGCCACAACAGCAAACGGCTCGGTAAAAACCTGCGCACGGCGCAAGGCCCGGGCGAACCGGTGCGGGTGTTTGAAGCCAGCAGCGACTTTGCCGAGGCGCAGTGGATGGTGGACGAGATGCGGCAACTGGTGCGTGACGACTTCGGGCGAAAAGAGATTGCGGTTCTGTACCGCAGCAATGCGCAAAGCCGGGTCATCGAGACCGCCTTGTTCAATGCCGGGATGCCGTACAAGGTGTATGGTGGACTGCGCTTTTTTGAGCGCGCCGAAATCAAGAATGCACTGGCCTATTTGCGCCTGCTGGAGAACCCGCGTGATGACACCAGTTTTCTGCGCGCCGTGAATTTTCCACCGCGCGGGATCGGCCTGCGCAGCCTGGAGCAATTGCAAGACGTAGCGCACGCCGTCGGCTGTTCGCTGAGTGATGCCGTGAGTGGTCTCAGTGGCAAGGCTGGCACCAACATCGGCGCCTTTCTGGCTGGCATTGACGTGTTGCGCGAGCAGACACAAGGCTTGACGCTGCGTGAAATCGTCGAGCGGGTACTCGCCCACAGCGGTTTGATCACGCACTACAAGGCCGATCGGGAAGGCGCTGACCGGGTCGAAAATCTGGAGGAGCTGGTGAACGCGGCAGAGAGTTTTGTCTCGCTGGAAAACTTTGGGCATGATGCGGGGGTGCTGCCAGTTGACGAACAGGGGCGGCCCTTGACGCAATCGCCGGCGTCGCAGGGCCTGGAGCCGAAGGTGGGTTCCGTTCGGTCTGAGCTGCCTGTCCTGAGCGCCGTCGAAGGGGTCGAAGACCTCGCAAGCACTTCGACTGGCTCAGTGCGAACGGAGGAATTTGTTTCGCCCGATGCCGACACCGGCGAAACACTGTCGCCGCTGGCCGCATTCCTGTCGCACGCGGCGCTGGAGGCGGGCGACAACCAGGCCCAGGCCGGGCAGGACGCGATCCAGCTCATGACGGTGCACTCCAGCAAAGGCCTGGAGTTTGACTGTGTTTTCATCACCGGCATGGAAGAAGGCCTGTTCCCGCACGAAAATTCGATGAGCGACCGCGATGGCCTTGAAGAAGAGCGGCGCCTGATGTACGTGGCCATCACCCGCGCGCGCCAGCGCCTGTACCTGAGCCATTCGCAAACCCGCATGCTGCACGGGCAGACGCGTTACAACCTCAAGAGCCGGTTTTTTGAAGAGTTGCCGGAATCGGCGCTGAAGTGGATTACGCCGAAGAAGCAGGGGTTCGGTTCTGGATTTGCCGCCAATTCAGGCACTGGTAGCGCCTATTCAGCGGGGGCTAGAAGCTCATTGGGCACAGATTATTCAAGATTCTCCGCGGTGCCGGTGCCGATTCAGAGAGCTGCGCCCGCGCACGGCCTGCGCGCAGGCGCGAAGGTGTTTCACGCCAAGTTCGGCGAAGGTACGGTGCAAACACTCGAAGGCGTCGGTGACGATGCGCGGGCGCAGATCAGTTTTCCGCGCCATGGTGTGAAGTGGCTGGCGCTGAGTGTGGCCAAGCTCACGCCAGTGCCATGACGCTGTCCCAGTGCAGCACAGGCTGACCCCCCACTTCTCAGACGGAT
>JAUXOA010000020.1 GCA_030682475.1 Rhodoferax sp.
TGCTGCGAATGCCTTCGACAATCGAGCGATCTTCCTCGCTCAAGTTCAGTTCTGTCTGACGCATGACCACTCCTGTTTATGCCGACTGGCGATAGCTGGAGTGTACTAACGTTTCGTTATTTACGTGTCAATGTACTAGTAGTGCAATTTGCTGCTGCAGCCAGGCCGAAAATCCCATGGAACGGACCGCCGCGACGTCCGAATCCGAGGCAGAAAACTGCGCCTGCATCAGAAAACGAGCCGCCTCTTCGTCGGTGCCGGCCGTGGTGTAGCGGTAGCCCACGGGTTGCGGCACAGGAGGAGTAACCGGAGGGACGACCGGTGTTATCGCATCGATTCCACCTCCACCTCCACCACATCCCGGTAGGCTGGACACCACAGTGCTGAGACCCAGCGCAGACCAGTGCGGCGCAAGCACTTCTCTCGATGGCAGAGTTTCTGCCTCGGGTGTTTCGAGCTGAGCATCCATCAGGTGAGAGGCCATGGAAGGGTTCCAGTGTCAAAAAAACAGTGGTTGATGGTAGCCCCAAGTGATCTTGCCCCTGTTTTCCGTACTCCTTAAGCCATCTTGTCCCAATTCGCTTGCAGCTCTTCCCAAATTTTGCGGTCCAGCGCAGAGGCGCTACCCATGCAAAACTATAGCATCTAAGGATGCTGCGCCGCGTACGCACCGAGCTGCAATATCAAGTAGTGGTTGAGGTGTTCGCGCACCGCAGAGGCGGCCAGTGCGGCCTTGATGCCGGGGCTGCCGTTGGCGGTGCGGTGCAGTCGGGGCGGGTTCATCAAGGCACCCGCCTCGGTGAGCACGATCGCCACGTGGGGGTGGTTGGGTTTGCTGCTGCGGCGCATCACCACGGCCACTTGCCGGTTGTCGAGCCGCACATAGGTGCCAGGCGGGCACAGGCCGACGACGCGTACCAGTGCATGGCCGACTTCGTCATTGCGCTCGGTCGAGGTGGTGGTGATGGAGCGCGCCGAATCGGTGGCACTGCGACCTTCCCGTGATTTGCGTGGACTGATCATGGCCGCATAGCGGTCTACCACCCGCAAGATGCGGGCCAGCCGTTTCACGGGCGGTATGACTCCCAACTCGCCTTTGTCAGTGCTTTCATCATGGTGCTGGGTGATGATGTCCAGCCACAGCGCATCTGTCACCCCCATGTTGTGGAGCATCAGCCTGCCATTGACGGCGTGCGCCCGAATCGCGTCCTGCTGCTGGGTGCTGGGCTTTTCTATTTGTCCGGCCAGCTGGTCTTGCAGCGCCGTCATGGCAATATTCATGGTCAGGGCCGCATGCACCAGGCTGTTGCGCTCGCTCAGGGGTAGTTTCAGTTCCACTGCAATCAGGTGGCACAAGACGGCGCTGACCAGCGCGTGTGAGGCGCTGTAGCCCACGGGCGAGTTGCTTTCCAACTGGAAAAGTAGATACAGGCCGACGTCGGTGTCGTGCTGCAGCAGGTCTTTCATCCAGCGGTCGTACTGCCACACGCGTTGCTCGAACTCCTGGATGCTGCCCGGGCTGCCCAGAATGATGCCCAGGCCCGACTCCAGGTCAGACCAGAGACTGAGCAAATCTTCGTATTCGTTTTCGTTCTGGACCGTCACGGCGATGTCTTAATGGCGTTTCATCAGTCGCGCCGGTTGTCAAAGCTCAAGGGCACGTCGGTGATGTCTTTGAGGATCAGGGCCATGGCCGCCTGCAGGTCATCGCGCTTGGCCCCGGTCACCCGCACTTTATCTTCCTGAATGGCGGCCTGAACTTTAAGCTTGCTGTCCTTGATGAGACGCTGGATTTTTTTGGACATTTCAGTCTCGATCCCGCTGCGTACCTTGATGACCCGCTTGACCTTGTCGCCGCCGATTTTTTGCACGTCGCCCATGTCAAGAAAGCGCACGTCCACACTGCGCTTGGTGAGCTTGTTGCGCAGAATGTCTTCGATCTGGGTCAACTGGAATTCAGCGTTGCCAATCACGGTGATCTCCTTGTCCTTGAGTTCAATCGCGGCGGGCGTGCCTTTGAAATCAAAACGCGTGGTGATTTCCTTGACGGTGTTTTCTACCGCGTGTTTGACATCTACCATGTTGGCGTCGCAAACAATATCAAAAGAGGGCATTGGGGTACTCAAAAAAATGGTCGACAATCCCGCCATGTTAGTCGAGAAAAACGTCCCGCTGCAGGCTTTTAACACCTTCCACATCGTGGCCAAGGCCCACACGCTGGTGCGCATTGCCAGTGAATCGGACCTGAACGAGCTGCTGGCCGACCCCGAATGGGGCGCCGCACCGAAGTTTGTGCTGGGTGGTGGCAGCAACATCGTGCTCACCGGCGACGTCAAAGCGCTGGTCCTGAAAGTGGAAGTCATGGGCCGGCGGCTGCTGCAGGAAACCACCAAAGCCTTCGTTATCGAGGCCGGTGCCGGGGAAAACTGGCACGACTTCGTCACCTGGACGCTGGCGCAGGGCTACCCGGGTCTGGAAAACCTGGCACTGATTCCGGGTACCGTGGGGGCATCCCCGGTGCAAAACGTGGGCGCTTATGGCGTCGAATTGCAAGACCGCTTTGATTCGCTGGATGCAGTCGATTTGCACACTGGAGAGGCTTTTACGCTCAATGCCGCGCAATGCGCGTTTGGCTACCGCGATTCGGTGTTCAAGCATGGCGCTGGCGGACCGGGCGTACACAAAGGGGGCCATCAGACGGTCGGCCTGAAGGACAGAACCCTGATTTTGCGCGTGCGCTTTGCCTTGCCCAAACTCTGGAAACCGGTGCTGGGTTACGCCGATATTGACAAAAAAATGGCAGCGCAGCGCAGCGCCAGCCCGACAGCGCGGCAACTATACGACTGGGTGTGCGAGATCCGCCGCGCCAAGCTGCCGGACCCGCAGCGCATCGGCAACGCCGGCAGCTTTTTCAAAAACCCCACCGTGACAAAGGAGCAGTGTGCCGACATCATTGCCCGCGACCCCAGGGTGGTGCACTACCCCCTGGCGGACGGCACGGTCAAGCTGGCGGCGGGCTGGCTGATTGATGCCTGTGGCTGGCGCGGCAAGTCGGTCGGGCAGGCGGGCGTCTATGAAAAACAGGCGCTGGTGCTGGTCAATCGGGGTGATGCCACGGGCGGCGAGGTGATGACGCTGGCCAAGGCGATCCAGACCAGTGTCTATGAACGTTTTGGCATCCGGCTGGAGCCGGAGCCGGTGGTGGTGTAGATTTTTGACCCTTGACAACAGTGAGGCTTGCGCAAGGCGCAAGATTCGGGACATGAAAAATATTTTGCTTGTGGGTGGAACCGGCTTTGTTGGTTCCCATGTGTGCGAAAAACTGGTGCGTCAGGGCTGGCACGTGACTGTGCCCACGCGCAGGCTGTCCAATGCCCGGCAGTTGCTGCCCTTGCCGCTGGTCACGCTGCTGGAGCTGGACGTGCATGACGAGGCGGCACTCCTGCGCGCCGTGGCGGGCCATGATGCGGTGGTGAATCTGGTGGCCATCCTGCACGGCACCCAGGCGGCGTTCGAGAAAGTCCATGTGGCCTTGCCGCAGAAGCTGGCGCGGGCCTGTATTGCAGCGCACATCAAGCAGCTTGTCCACGTCAGTGCCCTGGGAGCCGATGCGCAACATCCCGAGTCAGCGCCGTCCATGTACCTGCGCAGCAAAGGGCAGGGCGAGGCGGCCTTGATGCAGGCGGCGGGTATTGGGGCTGCGGCGGCTTTTGATCTGACCATTCTGCGGCCGAGTGTTATTTTTGGCGCTGAAGACAAGTTCCTGAACCTTTTTGCCAGGCTGCAAACAGTGTTCCCGTTGATGCCGCTGGCGCGCGCCGATGCACGTTTTCAACCAGTGTGGGTGCAGGATGTGGCCGCCGCCGTGGTGCGCAGTCTGGAGCGTGACGGTACGGTTTCTGTGGCCAACACGCCGCGAATCGTGGAGGCGTGTGGTCCGGATGTGTTTACGCTGAAGGAGCTGGTGCAACTGGCGGCGCAGCTCAGCGGCATACGAAAGGGACGTGGCCGCCCGGTGATTTCGCTGCCTTTATGGATGGGGCGTTTGCAGGCGAGGTTGATGGAGCTGGCCCCGGGCGAGCCCCTGATGAGCCGGGATAACCTGGATTCCATGCAGCGTGACAACGTGGCCAGCGGCACCTTGCCGGGACTACAGTCGCTGGGTATTGCACCTGCTGCCTTGCGACCGATTGCGGCCGAATATCTGAAGCGCAAGTAGGCCGTTTTCAGGCTGTCGGTCGGCCGATTGTGGGGACAGAGATTGGTGCATGGCCCCCCGCCTCATACTGTCAAATGCCCAGAAATCGGCGGGGAACCATGCCCCAATCTCTGCGGGTGGCTTTTGTAGATCACGCAGCAAGTTGGGGATTTCCGCGCAAGGCGGGTAGGCAGCGCAAGCGGCCATTCAGGTGTGTGGCCTCTTGGGCTATAGTCAGAGAAACGAACTCGATGTTGACCAAATTTCGCCAAGATAGGCGACGACAACGTTAGCTCTCACAGGTTCCGATCATGCCCCATAGCTACGAAGAACTACGTGCCGTCGCACTCGACATCTTGGCAGGGCGAGAAAAGGTTCCCTATGACCCATCACAGTACGAGCACCTAAGCATTGGCATTGGCCAGGTTTTCGCGCAGCGAGAGGGGCGAATCCAACCAGGCCACCACGGCGCCACTTATCCACTTGACGCCCAAGACAAAGAGTCTCTTCTCGAACTGTTTTGGGATCTGTTCCGCCAAGGCATCATTACACTTGGTCTGAACGACGGTAACCGCGAGTTCCCGTTTTTTCGGCCAACTAGACTTGGGCGAAAAATCGCTGAGGGCCAAGCTGCGTACTTCTTTCACGATGTTTCGTCCTACGAAGTCGCGATTCGACGCGAGGTCCCCAACATCAATGACGTGACGCTTCTGTACTTGAAGGAAGCCATGCAAGCATTTAGGTCAGGCTGCATGCTATCTGCAACCGTGATGCTCGGCGTAGCTGTTGAACACACGTTCATGCTCTTACTCGAGGTAATCGAGAACAACGCCACACATCAAAAAACATTTGCGTCCGTCTTTGGGGAGCGCACCTTGTTGCAGAAGTTCAATAAGTTCCGAAATCTGCTTGATCCAATGCTGAAGACACTCCCCCTGGACATTCGCGAGGATCTTGATACCCATTTCGCTGGCATTCTTTCAGTCATCAGGACCTTTCGAAACCAGTCCGGGCACCCCACAGGGAAAATCATCGACCGTGAGCAGGCTTTCGTTCTTTTACAGTTGGCCATTCCGTATTGCAAGAAGCAGTACCAACTTATGCAGCACTATGCATGAGAACCAATCCATCAACACGGACGCTGCGCGATGAAGCTGCGCAGCACCGGTTATGTCAGACGTTGAGGCTGTATTTTTAGTCTCTTTATGTCCACCTAAGCCGCGCCTGAAACGTTAAATCTCCGGTCCCATTCACTGGAGAAATCAATGGCCCGTTACAAGGTAGTCGATCGCAGCCCAAGGTTCCTGCCTATCGTG
>JAUXOA010000021.1 GCA_030682475.1 Rhodoferax sp.
TCTCCGTTGGTTGGGGTGGACACAATACGCCTGAAAAAAGTGAACAGGAAAGTCAATGAAATCAATGGCTTACCGAAGCACCCCCACGCCAGTGCTCGATCTCCTACCGTCACTTTTGACAACGAAAACAAATCGACCCCACCCAGCTGAGTTGGACAAATGGTGCACCAGTGCCACGGCCGCGCTGTGCGACCCGCAGGACGCGCGGGCCAGTCCACAGGCTACGCGCAAAGACAGAACGCGCATCAAGGAACTTGAGCGTGAGCTGCTGCGTAAAGATCGTGCCCTGAGTGAGACTGCAGCTTTGCTGGTTTTGTCAAAAAAAGTAACGGCGATCTTCAACAGAGGCGAGGACGCATGATCCTCATCGAAGATCGCCGTAGTCTGGCTCATGACATAGCGACTGCCAACAACGCGGGGGCCCGGCTACGCCTGGCGTGTGCCGTTGCCGGTATTGATGAACGTACCCTGCAACGCTGGAAAGCCCATGAGGGTCTTGTAGAGGGCGATGGCAGGCCGCAGGCAGTGCGCCCAACACCCGGCCATGCCTTGAGCCAGACCGAGCGAGAAAAGTTGCTGAGCGTAGCCAACGAAGCGCGCTTCTGTGCCGTTCCGCCGGCGCGCATCGTGCCCATGCTGGCCGACGAGGGCGTGTACCTGTCCAGCGAGTCCAGTTTCACCCGTGTGCTGCGGACACAAGGGCAAACCACTCACCGTGGACGCGCCAAAGCGCCCAAGATAGCGCGCCCGCCCACCACGCACATTGCCAGTGCAGTGCGACAGGTCTGGTGCTGGGACATGACCTATCTGCCGGCCACGGTGATGGGGCGCTGGTTTCACCTGTACCTGATCCTGGATCTGTACAGCCGCAAGATCGTGGGCTGGGAGGTTCATGACAGTGATCATTCCGACCATGCGGTTCACCTGGTACGACGCACGGCGCTGGCCGAGGGCATTGCTGCACTCACTGCCAAACCGGTATTGCATGGTGACAACGGCTCCACGCTCAAGGCGACAACGGTGTTGGCCATGCTGAACTGGCTGGGTGTGAAGCCCTCGTACTCACGGCCTCGCGTGAGCGATGACAACGCCTACGCGGAGTCCCTGTTTCGCACCGCCAAGTACCGACCAGAGTTCCCGGCCAAGGGCTTCATCGACCTGGACGCAGCGCGCACTTGGGCCGCAGGCTTCGTGCATTGGTACAACATCGAGCATCGCCACAGCGGTATTCGCTACGTGAGTCCGGCGCAGCGCCACGGCGGCGACGATCACGCCATTCTGGCGACCCGCCACACGCTGTACACAGCAGCGCGCGCACTCAATCCATCCAGGTGGTCAGGCAAAACACGTAACTGGTCGCCCGTGGGCGCAGTCACGCTCAACCCCGAACGCGACTCCATCATCACAGCGCATTCGGTGGCTTGTAACGATATTCAGCAGTTGGCTGCATGAATGAGGCGACAAGTAGCTTGACGCGCGCCGATGTTCATACCGATGTCCAGCCTGTCTTTTGTTGGTGCCCAGCAATACATTCAGGCCGCGGGCGAGGCCGGCGCCGGTGTTTCCATTGCCCAGGTGGTTCCCAACCCCGCTTCCTCCCTGCCGGTGGTCCGGGAGTGCGCAAAAGCCCTGCAGGATGCAGGGGCGACACAAGTCATGAACAGCACCCACCTCGAAGCCTGCATAGGCGCAAAAGTGCTGACCGAAGCCATGCGTCGCAGCAAGAAAGCAGGGGACGCCAAAGCGCTTTTGGCCTCGATGATGGCACTGGGCAGCTATGACGCTGGTGGTTTTACCGTGAGTTACAGCCCCAACCAGCACCACGGCAGCAAGTATGTGGAGCTCGGCATGGTGATGCGCAACGGCAAATTGCAAAACTGAGCGCCGCGCCAACCTCCGTTGAGGCGCTTGCCGGTGCAAACGTGCCAGATGGCGAAGACCTGGCCCGCCGATGCTATGGCGGCAGCGACCTTGAGGAAGGCGTGGATGCGTTTGTCGTCCCAACTGCCGAATCGCTGGCGCGCCTGCGGCAAGCCTGCCACGTGCTACCCGGTGCTGCGGTGCAGTCAGGGCCTGTTCGTGCGGCCTTTCAGGCCACCCCATCCCGGTAGTGCTCACACAGCGTCTCGATCAGCGACTCGGCGTAACGCGGCAGCGTGTCGCGGTCGCGCACCAGGATGTAGCGCTCGCGCACGCTCCAGTCGTCGGTCAATTCAATCAGCGCAATGCCCATGCCGACCTGGTTCCGCCGCGCGGCCGACTCGGGGACTATGCCCACCCCCACACCGGCACCGATCATGCGGCACATCGCATCAAAGCTGGAGAGCTGGATGCGCAGCTTCAGCGGCTTGCCGAGTCTGTCGACCACCCCCGCCAAAAAGGTCTGCAGTGTGCTGCCGTACTGCATGCCCACGGCGTCTTCGTCCAGTGTTTCGGCAAACGCAATTTTCTTGCGGCGTGCAAAACGGTGGTTTTTCGCAACGGCCAGCACCAGGCGGTCGGTGCTGAAGTGAATGGCTTGCAGGCCGAGCGTATCGACCGGGCCGGCGACGATGCCGATGTCGGCCCGGCCATCGAGCACGCCGCGCGCAATCTCGGGATTCGGTTTTTCCTGCAGGTCGATGTTGATTTTCGGGTTGGCCGACAAAAAGCCCGGCAGGATTTCTGGCAGAAAATTCGTTACCGCCGTGGTGTTGGCAAACATCCGCAAATGCCCGCGCAGGCCACCGCCGTATTCCTGCAGGTCGGCGCGCAGCTGCTCAGCCTGGCGCAGGACGCCGCGCGCATGGTGCAAAAAGGCCTCGCCCGCCGGTGTGAGCCGAACGCCGCGGGCTTCGCGGTAAAGCAGGGGCATGCCGGCCTGTTTCTCGAGCGCCTTGATGCGCGCGCTGGCTGCGGCGAGCGACATATGACGCCCTGCGGCGGCGCGCGTGATATTGCCCTTGTCGGCGGTGAGTACGAACAGGCGCAGGTCGGTCAGGTCGAATTGCATGCCCCATGGTAGCTGAGCCTTTTGATATTCCGAAGGCTTGGTCTTGAAATTCGTGATTGCATGCTGCCTCGCAATCGGCGACGATGCTTGCTCAAATTAAAGGGAGACGACCGATGTCCAAGTTGATCCGCAGCCTTTTTCGCCAGACATTGCTGGCGGCCGTGCTGGCCGCGCCGATGCTGGCCGGCGCACAAACCCCGTATCCCAGCCGCCCCATCGTCATGATCGTGCCGCAGGCAGCAGGTGGCACCAATGACATCGTCGGCCGCCTGGTCAGCCAGAAGCTGGGCGAGGTCTTGGGCACCTCGGCGGTGGTGGAAAATCGTCCTGGCGCGGGGGGGAACATCGGCACCCAGGCAGCGGCCAAGGCTCCCAAAGACGGCTATACCCTGCTCATGACAATCAGCAGCAGCCAGGCCATCAATCCAGCGCTCTACAAGAATGCAGGTTTTGATCCGGTCAAGGATTTCAAGCCCATCAGCCTGATTGGCGCGGTGCCGAACGTGCTGCTGGTACACCCTTCGTTTCCGGCAAAGTCGGTCGCCGAGCTGGTGGCGCTGGCCAAAAGCAAACCAGGTCAGTACCAGTACGCCTCGGCCGGCAATGGCACGCTCAATCACCTGTTGGGTGAAATGCTGGGCAGCATGACCGGCATTAGTTTGCAGCATGTGCCCTACAAGGGCGTGGCCCCGGCCCTGAACGACGTGCTGGGCGGGCAGTTGCCCATGCTGTTTGCGAGCCTGCCGTCTTCGCTGTCGCACATCAAGGCGGGTAAGTTGCGTCCGCTGGCGGTCAGCGGCGCCGGTCGCTCAGCCGTGCTGCCCGATGTGCCGGCACTCGCCGAAACGGTGCCAGGCTACAACGGCACTTTGTGGATAGGCCTGTTCGCGCCGGCCGGCGTGCCGCAAGACGTGCTGGCCCGCCTGCAGGATGGCATGGCCAAGACGCTGGCCGCCAAAGACTTGCGGGACAAACTGGAACAGCAGGGCGTGGAAATGGCCGGCCCGCCCGAGCGGCCAGTGACACCCGATCAGTTCGCCGCATTGCTCAATGAAGACATCGTCAAGTGGGCGCGCATTGTCAAGTCTTCCGGCGCGTCGGTTGACTAATGCGCAACTGCACCCTCACGCAGCCCGAATCTTGAATACCAACACCCGCACCCTCGACGCCGCCACCCTGACCCATTTGCAAAGCTGGATTGGCAAGACCGAGACCTTGACAGACCAGATCACCGCCTCGCCGGTGCGCGCCCTGTCGGCTACGCTGGACCGTGATGACCGGGCACCGGTGGCCGGAACCCCACTGCCGCCGCTGTGGCACTGGCTTTTCTTTTTGCCGCAGCCGCGCCAGTCCGAGCTCGGCCCCGACGGCCATGCCAAGCGTGGCGGTTTCTTGCCGCCGGTGCCTCTGCCGCGTCGCATGTGGGCGGGGGGGCGGCTGCGATGGCATCCCGACAATCCCCTGGTGGTCGGTGACGTGGTCAAGCGCGTTTCGCGCATTGAGTCTGTGACGCACAAGGCTGGTCGAACTGGCGATCTGCTGTTTGTGCTGGTCAAACACGAAGTGCATAACGCAAAAGGGCTCGCCCTGAGCGAGGAGCACGACATCGTCTATCGTGCAGACGCGGCCCCCACGCTTGTCGCTTCGCGTACTGTGCTGCCCCCCGAGGGGACTAATTTTCCTGGGGGCGGCCCGTCGAAAAATTGCATGGCCCCCACGCTCGGTACCGGGCACTTGTCGGCACTCAATGCCGGCCCTGCGCCTGTGGCAGCAGAGCAGGGCGCCGCGTGGACGGCCCAGGTCGTGCCCGACGACGTGCTGCTATTTCGCTACTCTGCGCTGACCTTCAACGGCCACCGCATTCATTACGACCGCCGTTATGTCACCGAAGTTGAAGGTTACCCCGGCCTCATCGTGCATGGCCCGCTGATCGCCACATTGCTGGTGGACCTGCTGCGAAAAAACTTGCCAGACGCCAGCCTGTCGCACTTTGAGTTTCGCGCGGTGCGGCCGGTCTTTGACGTTGCACCTTTCAAGCTGCATGGCGCTCCCGCGCCCGATGGAAAAACCGTGCGGCTCTGGACCGAAGACCACGAAGGCTGGCTCACCATGCAAGCCACGGCCACGCTGGCCTGAACCAGATCAAGAAATCAAGAAATAAAAACCATTCATGAAAACCCACATTCCCACCCCCGATGCCTACCAGGACATGCGCGAGGCCTTGCGCGGCATGCTCGGCAGTTTCGATTCGGCCTATTGGCAAAAAATTGACCACGAGCGCGGCTACCCGGAAGCTTTCGTCAATGCCCTGACCGAAGCCGGCTGGCTGGCGGCGCTAATTCCAGTTGACTACGGCGGCTCGGGCCTGGGTCTGGCTGAAGCGTCGGTGATCATGGAGGAGATCAATTTCGCGGGTGGCAACGCGGGGGCCTGCCATGGCCAGATGTACAACATGGGCACCTTGCTGCGCCATGGCTCGACCGCGCAAAAAGAACTCTACCTGCCAAAAATCGCCAGTGGCGAACTGCGCCTGCAATCCATGGCCGTCACCGAACCGACCACCGGCACCGACACGACGCAACTCAAAACCACCGCCGTGAAAAAAGGCGACCGTTATGTCATCAACGGGCAGAAGGTCTGGATCTCACGCATCCAGCACTCCGACCTCATGATTCTGCTGGCCCGCACCACGCCGCTGGCCGAGGTGAAAAAGAAGTCTGATGGCATGTCGATTTTTATCGTCGACCTGCGCGAAGCCATCGGCAAAGGCATGGCGGTCCAGCCGATTGCCAACATGGTGAACCACGAGACCAACGAAGTTTTTTTTGACAACCTGGAGATTCCGGCAGAAAACCTGATTGGCCAAGAAGGTAAAGGCTTCAAGTACATCCTCGATGGTTTGAACGCCGAGCGCACCCTGATTGCCGCCGAATGCATTGGGGACGCCTACTGGTTTATCGACAAGGCGCGCCGTTACGCCAGCGAGCGAGTGGTGTTCAACCGCCCGATCGGTCAGAACCAGGGCGTGCAGTTTCCGATCGCCGACGCCTACATCGAAACCGAAGCCGCCAACCTGATGCGCTTCAAGGCCTGCACGCTGTTTGACGCCGGTCAGCCTTGCGGCGCCGAAGCCAATATGGCCAAGTACCTGGCTGCCAAGGCTTCGTGGGAGGCCGCCAATGTTTGTCTGCAAACGCATGGGGGCTTCGGCTTTGCGAATGAATATGACGTTGAGCGCAAGTTTCGCGAGACCCGGCTTTACCAGGTGGCGCCGATTTCCACCAACCTGATTTATTCATATGTAGCCGAGCATTTGCTAGGGTTGCCGCGGTCGTTTTGAACTTCGGTTGAATTGCAGATGAATTTTTTGTTCTTTTCCGATGCGAAGTGGTTTGCCTGCAAGCCGGGCTACCCCCGGCTTGCAGGCAAACCACAGTCCGTCGGGTCAAGACGAGCCCCAGCTTCCCGGCAGGCGCCGCGCGTACCCACAGCCACCAGCGCAAGACAAACAATGACGCAACAAGCAACACGACCCCTCGACGGCATCACCGTCGTCTCCCTCGAACATGCCATAGCCGCGCCGTTCTGCACACGCCAACTGGCCGACCTGGGCGCCCGCGTCATCAAGGTCGAGCGCCCCGGCGTTGGCGATTTTGCGCGGGCCTATGACCAGCGCGTGGACGGCATGGCCTCGCATTTTGTCTGGGTCAACCGATCCAAAGAAAGCCTGACGCTGGACTTGAAGCAACCCGCCGCACTGGCCGTGCTCAAGCAGTTGCTGGGCAGCGCCGACGTGCTGGTGCAAAACCTCGCACCCGGTGCGGCGGCGCGCATGGGCCTGGGTTTTGCCGAGCTGAGCGCGGCCCACCCCGGCCTGATCGTCTGCGACATTTCCGGTTACGGCGATGATGGCCCCTACCGCGACAAAAAGGCCTATGACCTGCTGATCCAGAGCGAAGCCGGTTTCTTGTCGGTCACCGGCACGCCCGAGGAACCCAGCAAGTCGGGCAACTCGATTGCCGACATTGCCGCCGGCATGTACGCCTACAGCAGCATCCTGGCGGCGCTTATGCAGCGCGACAAAACCGGTGGAACTGGTAAAGGCTCCCACATCGATGTGTCCATGCTCGAATCGCTGGCCGAGTGGATGAGCTACCCGCTGTATTACGCCTACGGTGGCGCCACGCCGCCGCCGCGCAGCGCGGCCTCGCATGCGACCATTTACCCTTATGGTCCGTTTGAAGCGGGGGATGGCGGCACGGTGATGCTGGGCTTGCAAAACGAGCGAGAATGGCTGGTTTTTTGCGAAGTCGTGCTGGAGCAGGCAGAACTGGCGAGCGACCCGCGTTTTGACAGCAATGGGCGGCGCAATGAACACCGCGACGCACTCAAAGCCATCATCCTCGCTACTTTTTCCGGCATGAGCACCGCGCAGGTAGTCAGCAAGCTCGATGAAGCGCAAATTGCCAATGCCCGCATGAACAGCATGGCCGAGCTTTGGGACCATCCGCAACTCAAGGCGCGCGATCGCTGGCGCCAGGTGGCTTCGCCGGTTGGCGATATTCCCGCGCTGCTGCCGCCCGGGCGCATCAGCAGCTTTGACTACCGCATGGACGCGATTCCGGCCGTGGGCCAGCACACCCACGCCATCCTGCGCGAACTGGGGCAGGGCGACGAAAAAATTGCCATCCTGCAGCAGGCGAGCGCTATTTAATTGATAGCTGTTTGCGCATATTTAATAAGGGCTGGAGCTACTATTTACTGATAAAACGTCCCTCATCTGTCATTGCGGGCTTGACCCGCAATCCATGTCACGCGAGCCCAGGCGGTAGTCAGCGCGGCATGGATCCCGGATCGAGTCCGGGATGACAAGCCGGGGCCAGCGCCTGATTTTGAAAGGATTTGAGGAATAACCATGAGTACCCCACCAGCCACCCCCACCGCCCAACTCGCCGCCTTTGCCGCCGGCTTGACATTCGATGCCATCCCCACGCCGGTCGTGCGCAAGGCCGAGGACCTGCTGGTGGACTGGTTCGGCTCCGCCATTGCCGGCAAGGGCTCACGCCCGGTTGCATCCATCACCCGTTTTGCCGCCAGCATGGGGCCCGACCGTGGCGCGGCCGAGGTGCTGATCAATCGCAGCCAGAGCAGCGCCTACTTTGCTGCCATGGCCAATGCAGCGGCCTCGCACGTCGCCGAGCAGGACGACGTGCACAACGGATCGGTGTTTCACCCGGCCACCGTGGTCTTCCCTGCGGCGCTGGCCATGGCGCAAACCCTGGGCAGCAGTGGCCAGCAACTGCTGACGGCCGCGGTGGCGGGTTACGAGGTCGGCATCCGTGTCGGTGAGTTTCTGGGCCGCTCGCACTACAAAGTTTTTCACACCACCGGCACTGCCGGCACACTCGCGGCTGCAGCGGCAGCGGGCAACCTGCTTGGCTTGAGCCCGGCGCAGATGCAGCACGCTTTCGGATCAGCCGGCACGCAATCGGCCGGGCTGTGGGAGTTTTTGCGCACCGCCGCTGACTCCAAGCAGCTGCACACCGCGCACGCGGCGGCTGCGGGCCTGATGTCGGCCTGCCTGGCCCGTGACGGTTTTACCGGCGCGGCGCAAATTCTCGAAGGCCCGCAAGGCATGGCCGCCGGCATGTCCAGTGACGCCGACCCCGCCAAGCTGACCGATGCGCTGGGCACACGCTGGGCCACGGCCGAGACTTCGTTCAAATACCACGCCTCCTGCCGCCACACGCATCCGGCGGCCGACGCCTTGCTGCAGGTGATGCAGGCGCACCAGCTCAAACCGGCCGACCTCGCGCGCGTGGTCACGCACGTGCACCAGGGCGCCATTGACGTGCTGGGACCCGTGGTCAACCCGGCTACCGTCCATCAGAGCAAGTTTTCCATGGGCACGGTGCTGGGCCTGGTCGCACGCTTCGGCCACGCCGGGCTGGTCGAGTTTGACCAGCACTTCAAGGACGATGTCACCACGGCGCTGTGCAAGCGGGTTGAAATGGTGCTCGACGCCGAGGTCGACGCTGCCTATCCGCGGCGCTGGATCGGCAAGGTCACCGTCACCACCACCGACGGACGCGTTCTGCAGGGCAGGGTAGACGAACCGAAGGGCGACCCCGGCAACACCTTGAGCCGCGAGGAGATTACTGCCAAGGCGCAGCGTCTTGCGGCTTTCAGCAAGGGCGCCACAGCGGCCGAGATGACGCAGGCCATCGATGGCTTGTGGAGTATCGCGCAGAGAAAAAGCGTCGGGCGTTTGCTGGGAGGTCTGACATGAGCGGCATCAGCGGCAAGAGCGCTACTGGCCTGGCCCAGGGCACACCCTCCGCGCTGGCGCTGGCGCGCTCCTTCCTGTTCGTGCCGGCCAACCGCCCCGAACGCTACGCCAAAGCGCTCGCCTCGGGCGCAGGCGCGGTGATCATTGACCTGGAAGACGCGGTGCCTCCAGATGCCAAAGTTTCTGCCCGCCAGCAACTGGCGGTCGGATTTGAAAGCCTGACTGCAGGCGAGCGTTCGCGTGTGCTGGTGCGCATCAACGCCAGCAGCACGTACTGGCATGAAGACGACCTGCAGCTAATGGAGCAGTTGGCCCGTCTTGAACTGGCCGGTGTGGTACTGCCCAAGGTCGAGTCTGCTGCCGAGATCAGCCAGGCAGCGGCCAGTGTGGGTAAAGCCTGCGCGGTGCTGCCGATGCTGGAGTCGGCCGCCGGGCTGGCAGCGCTGGATGCGCTGGCCGGCAGCCCGCAGGTACTGAGGCTGGTGTTTGGCAATCTGGACTTTCAGGCCGATCTGGGCATGGCCTGCGATGCCGATGAGGTTGAGCTGCAGCCGGTGCGGCTGGCACTGGTGCTGGCCTCGCGCCGCGCCGGCCTGGTCGCCCCCGTGGATGGCGTCACGCCTGGCACTGGGGATATGGTGCAGGTGCAGGCCGACGCCGGGCGCAGCCGGCGTGGCGGCTTTGGCGCCAAGCTGTGTGTTCACCCGGCCCAGGTGGCGGTGGTCAATTCGGCATTAGGGCCAACAGCGGCCGAATTGGAATGGGCGCGCAGAGTGGTAGAAAATAGCCTTGATGCGGGTGGCGGTGTTTTCAGCCTGGACGGCCGCATGGTCGATGCACCTGTGCTACGGTTGGCTGAGCGTACGCTGGCGCTGCAAGCCGCAGGGTGAAGCGGGTCCGGCAGACAGCGCCAGGACTCTGTAAACCGAATTGCGGCGCGAGCCGTTAATTAATTTTTAATATGGACAAGGACGAGATAAATGATTACCAAACGTAAAACCATGCTGCTGGCCTGCGCCGCGGCAGCCTCGCTGGGCCTGAACACGCAAGCTTTCAGCCAGGCCGCTTTTCCGGACAAGCCGATTGCGCTGGTCGTGCCTTTTGCCGCTGGCGGCCCGACCGATGTGGTCGCCCGCATGATTGCCATCCCGATGAGCAAGGCGCTGGGCCAGACCGTGCTGGTTGAAAACGCCGCCGGAGCCGGCGGCACCATCGCCGCAGCCAAAGTGGCGCGTGCGGCGCCCAACGGCTATACGATCTTTCTGCACCATATGGGCATGTCCACCGCACCGGCGCTGTACAAAAAACTGTCCTTTGACCCGCTGAAGGATTTTGAATACATCGGCCAGGTGGTTGATGTGCCCATGACATTGCTGGCTCGCAAGGACTTTCCGGCGGCCAACTTTGCCGAGCTGCAGACCTACATCAAAGCCCAGGGCAACAAGGTATCGCTCGCCAACGCCGGGCTGGGCGCGGTCTCGCACCTGTGCGGCCTGCTGTTCCAGAGCCAGATGGGCGTCGAGCTCAACACCATTCCCTATTCAGGCACCGGCCCGGCCATGAATGCCCTGCTCGGCGGCCAAGTGGACTTGCTGTGTGACCAGACCACGCAAACCGTGCCGCTGATCAAGGACGGCCGCGTCAAGGTCTACGGCGTAACTTCGCTGACCCGCCTGGCTGCATTGCCCAATGTGCCGACGCTCAACGAGCAGGGACTCAAAGGTTTTGAAGTGAAGGTCTGGCACGGCATGTACGCGCCCAAAGGCACACCAGCGCCGGTGCTTGAAAAAATCAATGCTGCTCTGCGTGTGGCCATGCAAGACCCGATGGTCAAGCAGCGGTTGGTAGACCTGAGCGCTGACATTCCACCGATGGAAAAAATTTCTGCGGCCGGATTAAAGACCCATCTGGAAGCTGAAATCGCCAAATGGGCGCCGGTCATCAAGCAAGCCGGCGTTTACGCGGATTAACCGGATTTATAACAAAAACGCCCTCTGGTCCTTGATAGCCGGACGCAAGAGGCTATCAATATAATAGCAAAGCCCCGGTGTCTCAGGCAGGCGCCGGGGTTTTTGGCGTGTAGTTGCAGCATGGCGCCACCGCCTATTGCCGGCACAGCGTCCAGCGCCTTTGCGCGTGCGGAGCAGCTTGCCCTGCTGCAATCACCCTGCGCCATCCTGCGCGATATGGCGAGCTTCGAGCGGCGGGGGTTTCTCAGAAGGGTGAACCCGGTTGTCGCAGGCGGAAAAACTCCGTAGGCTGGCGCAATGAAAATCATCCGTATCCTCCGCCTTTGCCTTGTCCTCGTCATTGCCCCTGTGCTCGCGGCCTGTGCTGCCGGTTGGCGCCCAAGCCAAAGCTCGTTGTGTTCCTGGTGGTTGATGGCCTGCCGCAATGCCAGATCACCAGCTACCGCGACCAGCTGGCGCCCGACGGGCTGGCGCGCTTTCTGGACCGTGGCGCCTGGTTCCCCGACGCGCACTACGGCCATGCCTTCACCGTCACCGCGGCCGGCCACGCCACCCTGCTCACCGGCGCCTACCCGCACCGCACCGGCATCATCGGCAACGACTGGCGCGACGTGACTACCGGGGCTGCGGTCTACATCGGCCACAAGACCAACCCGCTGGACGGCACCAGCCCGAGGAACCTGAAGGTGGAAACCTTGGGCGACGTGCTGCGCCGCGTCGATGCACGCAGCAAGGTGATCGCCATTTCGGGCAAGGACCGCGGCGCCATCCTGCCGGCAGGCAAGAGCGGCACGGCCTATATGTACATGGGTGCGAGCGGGCAGTTCGCCTCGACCACCTGGTACATGAAGGGCATGGCCTTTGCCCCAGCGCTCGCCGGTCGTGCACTTCCATTGCCGATGCTGATGCCGCTCGCTTTGGACTCATGTACCGCAACATCCGAGCGGGCGGCGGCCAGCGTCGGGCGATTGCCTTCCATCTCTGCCACCATGCGCGGCGCTCCCACCGGTGTGGGCGGTGCGCCGGGCGGCGTATCGACCCGGTCGTTATCGGTATGCCGGAGCAAGTGCCGCGTGGCCAGCATGGCGGCCGGCTGATTAAAGCCGTTTTCCGCAATCGGTTTGCTGAACAGCGAGGCGAACTGGCCGGCCACGTTGCCCAGCTCAATGCGGTCTTGCGGGCGTTTCGGGCCAGCCAGGCTGGGCGTGACATCGCCCAGGTCGAGCTTGACGATCTGCGAAAAATCAATCTCGCCGGCTTTGGCAACACCGAACAGGCCTTGCGCCCGGAAGTAGGCCTCAAAGGCTTCAATTTCAGTCCTGGTGCGGCCGGTGCCGGTGAAATACTCAATGGTTTTTTCATCGACCGGGAAAAATCCCATGGTCGCGCCGTATTCAGGCGCCATGTTGGCAATCGTCGCGCGGTCCGGCAGCGCCAAGGTGCGCGTGCCTTCTCCAAAAAATTCAACAAACTTGCCGACCACTTTTTCGCGGCGCAGTATTTCTGTCACACGCAGCACCAGGTCGGTGGCTGTGACGCCCTCGCGCAATCGCCCGCTCAGCTCAAAACCGACCACATCCGGTGTCAGCATGTAAACCGGCTGGCCCAGCATCGCGGCCTCGGCTTCAATGCCGCCCACGCCCCAGCCCACCACACCAATGCCGTTGATCATGGTGGTGTGGCTGTCGGTGCCCACCAGCGTGTCGGGGTAGTAGACACCGTCTGCGCGCTGGTGCACGCCGCGCGCCAGGTATTCCAGGTTGACCTTGTGCACGATGCCAAAGCCCGGCGGCACGACGCCAAAGGTGTCAAAGGCCTGCATGCCCCACTTCATGAACTCGTAGCGCTCGCGGTTGCGCTGGAACTCGAGCTTCATGTTCAAGTCCAGCGAATTCTTTTTGCCGTAGTGGTCCACCATGATCGAGTGGTCCACCACCAGGTCCACCGGAACCAGCGGTTCGATACGCTTGGGGTTTTTGCCGAGCTTTATCGCCACGCTGCGCATTGCGGCCAGGTCGGCCAACAGCGGCACGCCAGTGAAGTCCTGCAGCACCACACGCGAGACAACAAAAGGGATTTCTTCGGTGCGGTCGGCGTTGGGAAACCAGTTGGCCAACTGCCTGACATGTTCGGCGCTGACTTTTTTGCCGTCACAGTTTCGCAACACGGATTCGAGCACGATGCGCATGGACACCGGCAGGCGCGAGACCTTGGGAAATTGTTGAGCCAGGGTCGGCAGCGAGTGGAATTTGCCGGTTTTTCCCGACGCAGTCTTGAAGGTTTTAAGGGTGTAGGCAAAATCGTGGGCCATGGCGGACTCCTGGTCTGGCGGTTTTTTTACGCTATTGTCATCCTAGTACATTGACACGTAAATAACGAAACGTTAGTACACTCCAGCTATCGCCAGTCGGCATAAACAGGAGTGGTCATGCGTCAGACAGAACTGAACTTGAGCGAGGAAGATCGCTCGATTGTCGAAGGCATTCGCAGCAA
>JAUXOA010000023.1 GCA_030682475.1 Rhodoferax sp.
CGAGTGCAATCTCTTGTGGTTGTAAAAAGTTAGCCCGTCAATCACCTCGTCCATGGCCTCGCGCCGGGTAGCAAATCCTCTGCCGTACAGTCTGCCAACTTTGAGTCGCCCCCATAGGCTCTCGGTGGGCGCGTTGTCCCAGCAGTTGCCCCTCGTAAGGCCCCAGAGGGGACTGGCGACAGGCGGCGCAATCGGCAGGCTGTGCTGGCTGTCGGTGGTGACAACAAATTTCCTCTTGCCTCTGGCCTTGATGCCGTGTCGCTGCATCAGTTTTCTGACACGCTCGTTGCCCACCCGAATGCCTCGGGCCAGCGTTTTCGGTCGCAGGCGCTCGGCCAGTGGCTGGTGATTGGTCGGAGAGGAGTTCATCGATCAGCAACGGATTGCCGGAATCGTTCTCCGAGGCCAGCTTGGATAGCCTCGTAATAGGCAACACTGTCCAGGAACTCAAGACGCGCCTCGCCATGAAAACGCGCATTTGTCACTGCGTAAGGCGTCGAGCTTCAGCGAATACATCGGCTGCGGGCGAAAGCGCCGCCTCGCCGCGCTCGTACTCCCCGATTCGCTTAAGAATCTCGGTATCCCAAGCGGCTTCGACTTCTGGCGAGGACCATTCCTGCAGCGACTCAAGGAGTCCCTCCGCAAGCTGCGCCCGCTCTTCCGGCGGGAGATGGCGGGCACGCTCAGACAACTCAGTAAGCAAACTGGACATAAACATTCTCCGCTAGACAATTGAACAAGTTTACTCGTCCGCAGACTCGTGCACGCCAAACGGACGATAGGTGACAGTTAACGTCTTGGTGAACGGTGGGCGCGCACGATGATTGCGAACACGGCCCCTCCTGTTGGCGGGAGTGGGGCGGATGCCGGGGGCTCATACGCTTCGCTTTTTAAAATCGCCCCCAACATCCGCCCCACTCCCGCCTTGCGTTGCTGCTTGATCCGATCTGGGTGGCCATTGGGGCGCAGGCGCCAACTACCGGTTCAGACTGAAGGCCGAAATTCGATTATTCGATCTACCTTCTCTAAACCTGACATTGGCATCATTAGATTGCACTGCTTTTACCGGCGCTGCAAATCGGCACAATAGACCACCATGGCTACTTCACCCCCCCCCGCAACATTAGTCCCAAAACGTTTCATAGGCTCGACCTGGTGCTAGCTGAGCGCGGCTACCCAAAAACAAAGGTCAAGGGGATGTACTACTGGCTATGGGACGTTGCAACCGACTTTGCGCTTTATTGTCACCAAGGAAAGTATGGGAGCAGTAAGCTCTTCATCGACGCAAAACTTGCCGACCTGGCTAAGGTGCTGTCAGCGATAAAGGGCGTAGTGCCTCCAGACCACGGAGCAACCCCGAATAGCAAATTCGAACAATTCAGCTCGCGAAAGAAGCGATACCCAAACGGGGAACCCGAGTACGAAGGGTGGCGCTTCCAATTCAAAGACGCCGACGCAGTTCACAAATTCCTGGACGTCTGCGAAGAGTTTGCGAGCAAAGGGCTTGCCGCTGCCACCGAAAAGGCCTTGACCTATGAGCAAGTGGCGACCAAGTCCACTTCAAGGCAAGCCACGGTGGCCACGCGTGTCGGCCAAGACAAGTTCCGCGAGAAAGTCATCAAATACTGGAGGACTTGCGCCGTTTCGGGTTGCAACGTGACTTCGATACTGAAGTCCTCTCATGTGAAGCCTTGGGCCGTCTCTGACGCATTGGAACGGTTGGACGCTTTCAACGGAATTCTATTGATTCCAAACTTGGACTCCCTTTTTGATGCCGGCCTCATCTCGTTCACTGATGAGGGTGCCATTTTGATAGCCCCGGCGTTATCGGCAGAGGCCTGCCAGTCGTTGGGGGTTACATCAGAAATGCGGCTTAGAAAAGTCAACACAGCCCATTTGCCGTATCTGCGCTACCACCGGGAACAGGTGTATCGCGACTAACTCTGAAATATCTAGAGTGATGCAGATAACTGCCCGATAGCTGACGGTCGCCAACACCCGCTTCCGCTACAAACCTGTCCTTCGCGAGAGTCAAATATTTTTGCATGAACCAGAGATGTCATCCGCAGAGATTGGGGCGTGGGTCCCCGCCGATTTCTGGGTATTTGACAGTATGAGGCGGGGGCCCATGCCCCAATCTCTGCAAAATCCTGTTCAGTGCTCACTGCTTGATTACATCCGCACCCGCAGGAGCTTTGAACTCAAAGGTCTTCCCCGACAGCAAGGGATTGACCTCGAAGCTGCTGAATGTCAACAGCGAACGTTGGCCAAAGCTGTCCAGAATTTCCAGCGCCGCGAGCTCGGTGCTCTTGTCGCCGGTGCGAAAACCAACGCGAACGGTCTGCAACTGACCGTCTTTGGACTTCGGTGTCGCAGCAAGCCATTGCAGCCCGTCTTTGTCCGGCGCATCGGCCAGCGTAAAGTCCGCCTGCAAGGCGCGCAAATCAGGCGCGGCGGCAATCAAGGCCGCAGGAGTGGAACCCAGCGCCTGCGACTGCTTGCGCGCCGTCACCTGGTTCAGGTCCACGTCATACAGCCACAGCGTCTGGCCATCGGCCACGATGCTTTGCTCAAACGGCTTTTTGTAAATGAACTTGAAGCGATTGGGCCGGGAAAACTCGAAGCTGCCACTCGATGTCTTGACCCGCGGCGCCTGCCCTTCCTTGGCGGGCGATGTCACCACCTGGGTGAAATCGGCGCGGCCGGTTTTCACCGTCTTCACGAACAGCTCAAGGCTTTCCAAACCTCCAGCATCTGCCATACCTGCGCAAGCAGCTATACAAATAATAGCTAAATGTTTCTTCATCCTTTTCACTCCGCCCGTACCGGCACCAAAATTTCGCGCTGGCCGCTGTTGCTCATGGAACTGACCAAACCGGCCTTTTCCATGTCCTCCACCAGCCGCGCGGCGCGGTTGTAGCCAATCTTCAAGTGGCGTTGCACCAGCGAAATACTGGCCTTGCGGTTTTTCAGCACCACCTCCACCGCCTGATCGTACATCGGGTCTTTTTCACCGCCACCACTGCCACCCTCCCCCATCAAATCACCCACACTGTCATCCGTACCGCCTTCAAGCACACCTTCAATGTAGTTGGGCGGGCCTTGGGATTTGAGGTAATTCACCACCCGGTGCACTTCCTCGTCACTCACAAAAGCACCGTGCACCCGAATCGGCAGCCCGGTGCCGCTGGGCATGTAAAGCATGTCGCCCATGCCCAACAGCGCTTCGGCGCCCATCTGGTCGAGGATAGTACGGCTGTCGATCTTGCTGCTGACCTGAAAGGCAATGCGGGTGGGAATGTTGGCCTTGATCAGGCCGGTAATCACGTCCACGCTGGGGCGCTGGGTGGCCAGAATCAGGTGAATGCCGGCCGCGCGCGCCTTCTGCGCCAGGCGGGCAATCAGTTCCTCAATCTTCTTGCCTATCACCATCATCAAATCAGCCAGCTCGTCAATCACCACCACGATGTGCGGCAGACGGTCCAGCGGCTCGGGCGACTCGGGCGTCAGGCTGAAGGGGTTGTAGATAAACGTACCATGGGATTTGGCCTCGTCAATCTTGTGGTTGTAACCCGCCAGATTGCGCACCCCAAGCTTGCTCAGCAGCTTGTAGCGGCGTTCCATCTCGGCGACACACCAGCTTAGACCG
The DNA here is from genome assembly GCA_030682475.1 of Rhodoferax sp. GTDB lineage: Bacteria > Pseudomonadota > Gammaproteobacteria > Burkholderiales > Burkholderiaceae_C > Rhodoferax. The sequence goes on from JAUXOA010000023.1 coordinate 3,650, forward strand.
TAAGCGGCCTGTTTCATGTCAGTCACCACCGGCGCCAGCAGGTGCGGAATGCCTTCGTAGAACGACATCTCCAGCATCTTGGGGTCGATCATCAGAAACCGCACGTCGCGTGCCTCAGCCTTGTACAGCAGGCTCAAAATCATGGCGTTGAGACCCACCGATTTGCCCGAGCCTGTGGTACCGGCCACCAGCACGTGCGGCATCTTGGCCAGATCGGCCACCACCGGGTTGCCCACAATATCTTTGCCCAGCCCCATGGTCAGCATGGACTTGGCCTCGTTGTAGATTTGCGAGCCCAGGATCTCGGACAACTTGATCGACTGCCGCTTGGCATTGGGCAACTCCAGCGCCATGTAGTTCTTGCCGGGAATCGTTTCCACCACGCGGATCGACACCAGGCTCAGGGAACGCGCCAGATCCTTGGCCAGCCCCACGATCTGCGAGCCCTTGACGCCGATGGCGGGTTCAATCTCATAACGCGTGATCACCGGCCCGGGTTGTGCCAGTACCACCCGCACCTCGACCCCGAAATCCTTGAGCTTTTTCTCGATCATGCGGCTGGTCATCTCCAGTGTCTCGGGCGCCACCGTCTCCTGTCGCAGCAGCGCGCCGTCCAGCAAATCGACCAGCGGCAACTTGCTGTCGGGCAGCTCGATAAACAAGGGTTTTTGCCGTTCTTTGGCCACTCGGTCGCTCTTGGGCACAGCCACCAGCACCGGCTCGATCATGACCGGCAGGGGGTGATGCACGGCAATGTCCTCGCGCTCCTCCATCACCCCCTCCTCCCGCTCCCGTGCCGCCTGCTGGCCGAGCGCGATGTCCTGTGCCACCTCACGCTTCTCGCGCCGTGATTCAATCTGAAAATAAAGCCAGGCGCCCACGCGTTCAGCCACCTGCCCCCAGGAAAAACGGAAGACCAGCGCCACCCCCACCAGCCCGAAGGCGATGGCCACCAGTCCGGAACCGGCAAAGCCCAGCCAATTCACGCTCAAAGGTCCGACAAAATAGCCCAGAATGCCACCGCCGTGCCCCGGCAAGCGTGCTTCCAGGCTGTAAAGACGTGACCACTCCAGACTTGCACTGGCGTACAGCAACAGTGCCAGACCACACCAGAAGGCGGCGCGGCCCGACATGAATCTGGCGGTCAGCGATGCAGCCGGTTCGCCCTGCGACGTCAACAGTTCACGCCCGCGCAACCATCGCGCCAGGCTGGAGAGCCAGGCACGCAAGCCTGCAGCGACACACCACCAGACCGAAAACCCCAACAGAAAATAACTGCCATCCGCCAGCCAGGCGCCCAGCCGACCGGCCCGGTTGAGCACCGGCCCACCACTGCCCGAGGTCGACCAGGCCAGATCCTGCGCCGAGTAACTCAAGAGCGCGAGCAACCAGAAAATCAACAGCACCAAGCCGGCCAGCAGACCCAATTCGTCGGCAAAACGTCGCCACCCTGAACGGGCAGGCGGGGCCGCAGAGCGGGAAGAATTCAGGGTATTAAGCGAATAAGTCATACTATCCCGCACTGTACACGGCAGATCCGATTTTTCTAAGAAGGTTTTTACGATGTCAAACACAAGACATGCCCGGGTTTTGATTCTGGGCTCTGGCCCCGCAGGCTACACGGCCGCTATTTATGCGGCGCGCGCCAACCTCAACCCCTTGTTGATCACCGGTATCGCACAGGGCGGTCAATTGATGACCACCACCGACGTCGACAACTGGCCCGCCGACGTTGACGGCGTGCAGGGGCCTGAGCTGATGCAGCGCTTTCTGGCGCACGCCGAACGCTTCAAGACCGAGATCGTGTTTGACCACATCAGTGCCGTGGACTTCAGCAAACGTCCCTTCACCCTCCAAGGTGACAGCGGCGAGTACACTTGCGACTCGCTCGTCATCGCCACCGGCGCCTCGGCCAAATACCTGGGGCTGCCCTCAGAGACTGCGTTCATGGGGCGGGGCGTGTCGGGCTGCGCCACCTGCGATGGCTTTTTCTACCGCGACCAGGTGGTCTGCGTGGTCGGCGGCGGCAACACTGCCGTGGAAGAAGCGCTGTACCTTTCCAACATTGCCAGCAAGGTGTACCTGGTGCACCGGCGCGACAAATTCAAGGCCGAGCCCATCATCGTGGACAAGCTGATGGAGAAAGTGGCAACCGGCAAGATCGAACTCAAAACCTTCTGTACGCTCGATGAAGTGCTGGGCGACGCTAGCGGTGTGACCGGCGTTCGGCTGAAAAATGTTACCACCGGCAACACCGAAGACCTGACGCTGCAAGGCTGCTTTATTGCCATTGGCCATTCACCCAACACCGATATTTTCCAGGGGCAACTGGAAATGGCGGGCGGCTACATCGTCACCCAGGGCGGGCTCAAGGGTTTCGCCACCATGACCAGTGTGCCGGGCATCTTCGCCGCGGGTGACGTGCAGGACCATGTGTACCGCCAGGCCATCACCAGCGCCGGCACCGGCTGCATGGCGGCGCTGGACGCACAGCGTTTTCTGGAACAGGAATAGGCATCAAAGGCAGGCGTGTGCCCAACGCCCGCTATAATCCAAGGCTTTGCTGAATTCGGCCCGCGAGGGCTAAAGCGCAGCAATTGGGTTACCGCCACCCTTTTCATTGGCGAGGTGAGGCTGGAGCGAGATTGCACGCGTCTGTCAATACAGACCGTTTTGACCACTGCTTCGGCCGTTCAAGAAGTATCGGAGTGTCCACATGGCACGCGTATGTGAAGTCACGGGCAAAGGCCCGATGGTTGGGAACAAAGTTTCCCACGCCAACAACAAAACCAAGCGCCGGTTCCTGCCGAACCTGCAATACCGCCGTTTCTGGGTCGAGACCGAAAACCGCTGGATTCGTCTGCGGATTTCCAACGCAGGTCTGCGTTTGATCGACAAAAACGGTATTGATGTCGTGCTCGCAGACCTGCGCGCACGTGGTCAGGCTTAACAATTACTTTGCGGGACAGACCTTTAGCTCTGTCCCCAACTAAACTGAAACCTTGCGGGACAGACCTTTAGCTCTGTCCCCAACTTGAAAGAATATCATGGCTACCAAAGGCGGACGCGAAAAAATCAAGCTGGAATCTACAGCGGGTACTGGTCACTTCTACACCACCAGCAAGAACAAGAAAACCATGCCCGAGAAGATGTTGATCAAGAAATTTGATCCCAAGGCTCGCAAGCATGTGGATTACAAGGAAATGAAGCTGAAGTAATTCAGGTTTTCCCTTGCTGAAAAAGCCCGCTTCGTGCGGGCTTTTTTGTGGTCGGGGTCTCGGTGCTTGCTATAGGGTTCCTGACACTGTAATAATGGGCTTTGTAAACCCGATGGACGATTTTAGATAAATAAAAGTTGGAGCATATCGTGGAAAAAATATTGCGCAAGCAAGCAAGCCTGACGCCCACCTCGCCGTCTGCGGCCCTATAGCGGGAGCCGGACGATGAATTTCTCGGACGAAGCCGTCGCTGCGCTGGCCCGTGTGATCGGGATCGACGCGCAAGAGATCACCCGGCGCAAGGCATTCCTGGAGTTCGACGAAACCGATGTCAGCTTGCTCACGGAGTTGCACGCGCGTCTGCAAAATGTGTCGCGGCGCTTCGTGAACGATTTTTATACCCATCTCACCAAGTTCGAGGAAACCAGCAACTTCATCCCGGATGCCCAGTCCCTGGAGCGCCTGAAGCAGTCCCAGGCGGCCTACTTCGACAGTCTGACCGCAGGCGACTACGGCCACGAATACATTCTCAACCGCCTGCGCGTAGGCGTCGTCCATCAGCACATCGGGCTCGAACCCAAGTGGTACATCGGTGCCTACAGCAAGTACCTCGTTGGGCTACTGCCCGAACTGTGGCGCTTGCTTGGCGACGACCCGGACAAGTTTATCGCCACCTACCACGCGCTGCAGAAGATCGCGTTCCTGGACATGGGGCTTGCCCTCGACACCTATATCCAGGTCGACCGGCATACTATTCTTGGCCTCAAGCGCTATGCCGAGGACATCATTGCGAGCCTTCCTGCGGGGCTGATCGTGGTGAACGACACCCTCAAGGTGCAGAGTGTCAACCACTCCTTCCGCGAGATGTTCAGATTGGAAAATGGGGAAGACGTTTCCGGGCGCGAACTCGAAGACATCCTGCCGCTACCCGATCTACGCCAACAGGCGCAAGCCGTCCTCGCCAGCGGGAGGGCCTTGCACGGCATTGAGGCAGCCTTGGGCGAAAAATGGCTGCGCCTCACCATCACTGGAATCCGGCTTGCAGAAGAAGAAGAAGACCTGCTGCTGGTAGTCGTGGAGGACATCACCGAGCTTAAAGCCCAGGCCGCTCATATCGAGCAACTCGCCTTTTATGATCCCCTGACCGGCCTGCCCAACCGGAGCCTGTTGCGAGACCGCGTGCAGCGTGCGCTGACCCACAGCACACGCCATAAGAACCATGGCGCCATCCTGTTCATCGATCTGGACAACTTCAAGGCGCTTAACGATACCAAGGGTCACAACATCGGTGATCTGATGCTGATCGAGGTCGCCAAGCGCCTCCAGGGTTGCGTGCGCAGCAGCGATACGGTCGCCCGCCTGGGTGGCGACGAGTTCGTCGTCGTTCTTGATGAACTGAACGAAGACACCCTGCAAGCGCTAGCACAAGCCCAGGATATTGGAGAGAAGGTTCTTGCCATCCTTAACCAGCCTTTCAACTTCCAGGGGTTTGAGCACTACAGCTCCGCCAGCATCGGCATCAGTTTGTTCCGTGACAACGAGACCGGCATGGATGACCTGTTCAAGCACGCCGATACCGCGATGTACCAGGCCAAGACCTCTGGCCGCAACACCCTGCGCTTCTTCGACCCGGATATGCAAGCCTCGCTCGAAGCTCGTGCCACACTTGAAACCGACCTGCGCCACGCACTCTCGCAGCAGCAATTCAAGCTTTTCTACCAGAGTCAAGTCAATGAGCAAGGTGTCGTTATGGGTGCTGAAGCGCTGCTGCGCTGGCAGCATCCCGAGCGGGGGCTAGTTTTGCCGATGGCATTTATCCCGCTCGCCGAGGAAACCGGACTCATTTTGCCGATTGGAAAATGGGCGCTGCAAATAGCCTGCGCCCAACTCAAGGTGTGGCAAGCCGACCCGCTCACCTGTCATTTACAGCTTGCCGTCAACGTCAGTGCGCGACAGTTCCGTCAGTCGGACTTTGTCGATCAGGTGTTTGAAGTGCTCAAAGAAACGGGTGCTAATCCGCAGAAACTCAAGCTCGAACTCAC
>JAUXOA010000047.1 GCA_030682475.1 Rhodoferax sp.
GAATCGATATCTCGAATTACTCACAAGCACAACTTAATGCAGTGGCGAGAAAACTGAACGAACGTCCAAGGAAAACTCTAAACTACGAAACGCCTGCTGAACGATTCAGCCAACTTGTTGCATCGACCGGTTGAATCCAAGGTCGATTCCCGTCATTCAAATCACCCGCCACCCGCAGGACCTACTGCGTCAGTCAGCGAGACAAGGTGCTCGATAGCCTCTATCAATCAATTAGCAAAAAAATAATTGGTTTTATTAATTGATTGACCCTCCCATTTTCCCTGTGCTGATTGAAAACTCCTATTAGCAAGTTGTTTAAAACCCAGGAGCCCACGATGGCCACACCACAACGCCCCAAAATTAAAACCATCGCCAACCTTTAGTCTGCCTTTGTCGGCGAGCCCATGGCACATATCAAGTACCGCTATTTCGCCCAACTGGCCCGTGAAGCCGGCGACGAAGACAAGGCCCGCACCTTTGAAGAAACTGCTGCCCAGGAAGTGATGCACGCCTTTGGCCACCTGGACTTGCTCTACCCCAAGGCCACGATGACGTCGACCAAGGCGCTGCAGATCGCCATTGACGGCGAAACCTATGAGTACACCGAGATGCACCCCGGTTTCCGCAAGACGGCCGAGGCTGAGGGGGCAATGCCGCCGCACTGGCCAAGGTGGAGGCCAGTGCGCAGCTGTGCGAGGCGTTGGCGGCTTTGTGCTCACCGGCCAACAAACCACCCGGCGCGCGGAGCAGGCGAAACTGCTCATCGCCTGATTGGAACACCCTTGTACGAACCTTCATGTACTAGAGTTTTCCCGTGCCTGAGCCTACAATTCCATTCCTATAGAGACGCTGACAGGCTGGCCGTTCTGTCATACTTGATTTGCAGCAGGAGACAAAAATGCCCCCTACAACGGCCAACATCGAAGAAAAACGCGCCGAGTTACGCCGTGCCGCACTCGAATACCACGAGTTTCCCAGCCCTGGCAAAATCGCCATCGCCGCCACCAAGCAGCTGGTCAACCAGCACGATCTGGCGCTCGCCTATTCGCCCGGCGTGGCGGCGCCCTGTGAGGAAATCGTCAAAGACCCCAGTAACGCTTTCAAATACACCAGCCGCGGCAATCTGGTCGCCGTCATCACCAACGGCACCGCCGTGCTCGGCCTGGGCGACATTGGCCCGCTGGCGGCCAAGCCGGTGATGGAAGGCAAAGGCGTGCTATTTAAAAAATTCGCCGGCATTGACGTGTTTGACATCGAGATCAACGAAAAACACGACCTCGACCGGCTGGTGGACATCATCGCGTCGCTGGAGCCCACCTTTGGCGGCATCAACCTGGAAGACATCAAGGCCCCCGACTGCTTTTATGTGGAGCGCAAGCTGCGCGAGCGCATGAAGATCCCAGTGTTCCACGACGACCAGCATGGCACGGCGATCTGCGTGGGAGCGGCTATTTTGAATGGCCTGAAAGTGGTAGGCAAAGACCCCAGGAAGGTCAAACTGGTCACCTCCGGTGCCGGTGCTGCGGCACTGGCCTGTCTGGGCCTGCTGGTCAAGCTGGGCATTCCCCGCGAGAACATTTTTGTCACCGACCTGGCCGGTGTTGTCTATGAGGGCCGCACCGAGCTGATGGATGAGGACAAGATTGTCTTTGCCCAGCAGACATCGGCGCGTACCCTGAGCGAAGTTATTGAAGGCGCGGACGTTTTTCTGGGTTTGTCGGCTGGCGGGGTTCTCAAGCCGGACATGGTGAAAAAAATGGCAGCCAGGCCGCTGGTTTTCGCCCTGGCCAATCCGACACCGGAAATTCTCCCTGAAGAAGTCAAGGCGGTGCGCGACGACGCGATCATTGCCACGGGTCGCTCGGACTATCCCAACCAGGTCAACAACGTACTGTGTTTCCCCTACATCTTTCGCGGTGCGCTGGATGCCGGGGCATCCAGCATCACGGTCGAGATGGAAATTGCCGCTGTGCATGCCATCGCCGAACTGGCGCAAGCCGAGCAAAGCGAGGTGGTGGCGGCCGCCTATGCGGGCGAACAGCTCACCTTTGGGCCGGAATACCTGATCCCCAAACCGTTTGATCCGCGCTTGATGATGAAAATTGCGCCTGCGGTGGCCCAGGCAGCGTTTGAGAGCGGCGTGGCGCTGCGACCGATCAAGGACATGGATGCTTACCGCGAGAAGCTGCAAAGCTTTGTCTACGCCTCCGGCACCATGATGAAGCCGATTTTCACGGCGGCCAAAAAGGCGCTCAAAAAACGCGTTGCGTATGCCGAGGGTGAAGAGGAACGCATCCTGCGCGCCGCCCAGATTGTGGTGGACGAGGGGCTGGCGCTGCCGACCCTGATCGGTCGCCCGCTGGTCATAGCCGAACGCATCGAAAAGTTTGGTTTGCGCCTGCGCCAGGGTGTTGATTACAACGTGATAAATGTTGAGCAGGACCATCGTTACCGGGATTTCTGGCAAACCTATCACCGCCTGACCGAACGCAAGGGCGTCACGGCCCAGGTCGCGAAGATCGAGATGCGCCGCCGCCTGACCCTGATTGGCGCCATGCTGCTGCACAAGGGCGACGTGGATGGGCTGATTTGCGGCACCTGGGGCAGTACGGCGCTGCACCTGCAGTACCTGGACCAGGTGATTGGCAAGCGAGCAGGCGTCAACACCTATGCCTGCATGAATGGCCTGATACTGCCCGAGCGCCAGTTGTTTTTGGTGGACACCCACGTCAATTACGACCCCAGCGCCGAGCAGTTGGCTGAAATCACCACCCTGGCGGCCGAGGAAATGATGCGTTTTGGCATCCGGCCCAAAGCCGCCTTGCTGTCGCACTCCAACTTCGGCGGCAGCGGCCATCCGAGCGCGCTCAAGATGCGCCAGGCCCTGGACTTGCTGCGGGCCCGCGCCCCGTGGCTGGAAGTGGACGGCGAAATGCATGGTGACGTCGCACTGGACGGCAAGGCCCGCGCGGCCCTCATGCCCAACAGCACGCTGACCGGAGACGCCAACCTGCTGGTGCTGCCCAATATTGATGCCGCCAATATCGCCTATAACCTGCTTAAAACAGCAGCCGGTGGCAATATTGCCATTGGCCCGGTGTTGCTGGGTGCGGCCAAACCGGTGCATATTCTGACGGCCAGCACTACGGTGCGTCGAATTGTCAATATGACAGCACTGACCGTTGCCGACGCAAATGCCACCCGCTAATTGATCTAACTCAAGCTTGCGCTCACTTACAAGTCTTGGGTCACCGTCATGACTGCCCATTAATTGGGCAGTCGCTTGCATTTTTCCGGCAAATGCGCGACACTACGGTACTTGAAATTTCCGGGTTAACCCGGAGTGTTGTGAGAGGTGTGTTTTTCATGTCGCGTCTGTCAGTCCTCAAGTTAGTCCTTACTGGCTTTGTGTTTGCGACGGTTTTAGCCTCTGGTTGGGTACAGGCCAAGGGACCTGCCCTGGCGGATCCCTCGGCCACGATATCGGTGGCCGAATTGCCCAGGCCAGGCGCGCAAACTTTTGAACTGATCCACCAGGGTGGTCCGTTTGCACATGAAAAAGATGGGGTGGTTTTTGGAAACCGTGAGCGATTGCTACCGGCCCAGAAGCGGGGTTACTACCGTGAATACACCGTCACGACACCCGGTGCGCGCAATCGTGGAGTCCGGCGCATTGTGTGCGGCGGGCAAGCCGGAACACCGGATACTTGTTATTACACGGCCGATCACTATGCGAGCTTCCGCAGAATTGTGCCCTGAGTTTGATTTTGTCATTTGAAAAGTGAAGCGGGAATGAATATGTCACTTCGTCAAGAAACACCAGCACCCCAGCGTGCTGCACCGGATACGCCACTACGCGGCGTGAGAACCAATATCGTCCAGTCCATCCGTGCCTTCCGGGTGCCGGAGTTGCAGGACGCTGCCCAGTCGCTGGGGCAGCATTTTCTGTACGCCAACCTGGGGAACGCCCAGACCAAACAGGACGTGCTGGACCTGATCGGTCAGCAATTCATGCTGTCTGCGCATGTTGGCAAGAACTTTGACGCGCTGTATGACAGCATGACAGATCCGCTGCACAAATCCGGCCTCCAGCCTGGCTTTATTGTGGTGCTGGAGCACATCCCGGCCAACGCCAAGTTCGACAAGGAAGCACGCGAGCAGCTGCTTGATATCTTCCGTGACGCGTCCGACTACTGGGGCGATCGAAAAATACCTTTCCGATGCTTCTATTCTTTTCTGTAGCCCGTTCTGCACACACCAGCCAAGCAGAACGGGCGAACGAGGCAAAAGGCACAGACATGGGCAGCCACGCCGTGTCCGGCATTGAACTCACCACCGAATCCGGTGAGAAAATGCCGACCGACAAACTATTGGATATATCGCCTTTGGCGCTGCGCATGAGCAGCCCCTTCAATTCCGGGTACTGGCTAAGCGCGGCCTAATCCTGAAACTTTGCGGGACAGACCGCAGTTACGCGAAGCGAGCCAGCCCTGTCCCCAACTGATCGTCAGATGTTGGATGTTCGCCAGCTCTGTCCTCAACTGATTAGCGTTTCTTGCCGCCGAATCCCTATCGGCTCGCGTTTTTGATCTGCCCGGCCAATGCCAGATACTCGGCAACCGGGACTTCTTCAGCCCGGCGCTGCACGTCGAACTCATCCGTATAGGCTTTCTCCTGCAGCCACTTGCCCAGGGTGTGGCGCAACAACTTGCGGCGCTGGCTAAACGCCACCTGCACAATTTGACTCAAACACTTGACGTCCACCTGCGCCGGATTCTCGCGCGGCAGCATGCGCACCACCGCGCTGTCCACCCGTGGCGGCGGATCGAAACTCTCGGGCGGCACAAACAATACGTTTTCCATGGCGTAACGCCACTGCAGCATGACACTCAGGCGGCCGTAATCCGAGGTGGCGGGACGCGCCACCATGCGCTCAACCACTTCCTTTTGCAGCATGAAATGCTGGTCTTCGATGAGGTCGACGAAATTCAGCAAATGAAACAGGATGGGTGTCGATATGTTGTAGGGCAGGTTACCCACTACTCTTAACTTTTGGGTCCCTTGTGCTTGTGCAAGCTCGGCAAAGTCAATTTTCAGCACATCAGATTCAATCACTGTGAGCTGTGCATGCGAGCGCAGGCGCGCCGCCAGGTCACGGTCCAGTTCAATCACCGTGAGGTGACCCAGGCGTTCCGCCAATGGTTGCGTCAACGCCGCCAGGCCGGGCCCGATTTCCACCATCGCCTGCCCTGGCTTGGGTGCAATCTGGCTGACGATGGCCTCAATGATGCCGACATCGGCCAGAAAATGCTGGCCGAAGCGTTTGCGGGGAATGTGCTTGCCGTGCTTCACGCGATGACAGATTATTGCGGCGGCTCGCGCATTTCCACGTAAGCGCGGCCACGCAGGTCCTGCGCCCAGGTGAGGTAAGCCTCATCGAGTTTTTTCTCGCGCAGCATGGCGTGCACGGTCTCGCGTTGCTCACGCGGGCTGGAAGTGACGTTGCGACGCTCAGTCAACTGGATCAAATGGACACCAAAGCGTGATACCAGCGGGTCGCTGATCTGACCGGGCGCCAACTGGCTCATGACTTCCTCAAACTCCGGCACAAACATGCCCGGGCTGGCCCAGCCCAAATCGCCCCCCTGCGCGGCACTGCCATCCTGCGAGTGGTCGCGGGCCAAAGCGGCAAAATCGGCCTGCCCCGCGACAATGCGTTTTTTGAATTCGCTCAGCTTGTCGCGGGCGGCGGTTTCGCTGAGTTGCGGGCTGACGCGCACCAAAATATGGCGCGCCCTGCTTTGCGTCACCGTCATGACAGGCACACCCGCACTTTTCTTCTCAATTACTTTGAGGATGTGAAAGCCAGCGCCCGAACGCACCAGCGCAGAGAGTTCGCCAACAGCCAGGTTTTGTGTCGCCTCAAGGAACAGCGGCGGGTAGCGGTCGGCCGTTCGCAAGCCCATCTGGCCGCCATTGGCAAGGTTGGCGCGGTCTGAGGCATCCGAGAGTTCCCGCACCAGGGCGACGAAGTCTTCGCCCGCACGGGCACGGTCTAGCGCGCCCTGCGCCTTGGTCTGCAGGGCCGCAATCTGCTCTGCCGTGGCGGCGTCGGGCACCGCCACCAGCAACTGGGCCAGGTTGATTTCCTGAACTGCTGGATCGTTGTTATTCTGCTGATCACGCAGGTGTTGGTCCACTTCCAGGTCTGACACGCGCACGCGCGGCTCCACATCGCGCTCACGCAGGCGCGTCAGCAAGAGCTGGTCGCGCAATTGGGCGCGGAACTGGCTGAGCACAACCCCCTCCAACGCCAGGCGTCGGTGCAACTCGGCCACATCAATCTGGTTTTGACGCGCGATGTTCTGCTCAGCCTGGTCAAGCGCCGCCTCGTCCACTCGAATACCGGATTCACGGGCCAGTTGCAACTGTACTTTTTCGTTGATAAGTCGCTCCAGCACCTGGCGCGCCAGCTCTTTGCTGTCGGGTTGCAGCCTGCGCTGCTGGGCCAGTTGTTGCGTCACGCGCTGCAGTTCCCCGCGCACCTCGTTGTTGGTGATGGGCTCAGAATTGACAATGGCCACAATGTAGTCAGCTTGGCGTTGAACAGCGGGCTGCGTGCGGATAGGGGGCGTGACGACACCGGCGCCAGCAGACGGCCGCAGGCCCTGCGCCTGCGAAGTCAAGGTTGCAAGAGTGGCAAGGCTGGCCACGGTCAGGGCCACGAGGCGATGGGTCATGATGGATCAATCGTAATTGCTGAAACGGCTGGGAGAACTGGTTTGCTCACGCAGATACTGGTAACCTGGAATATTGTTTTTCAAGGTCTTCAAGGGGTTGACACCCAAGCGGGTGAATCCGACAAACTCAAGCTGGAACATGATGCGCTGATTGACGGAAGTGGTACTGGTCTGCAGCCGCTCCAGCACCGCTCGGCTCAACCAGCAACCCGCATCGTACTCAAAGCCGATGACGGCATCGACCAATTTTCGCTCATTCAGGCTGTAATTGAGGCGCCCCACGCTGTACCAGCGCCCCTCGCCCTGACCGCGTCCCGCCCCCAGGTCCTGCCCCCGGTCGCCCCAGAGATCATTCACCGGCCACTGCCAGCCGACGGCAAGCTGCTCACTGGCGTCGCGCTGGTAGCGGTAGGCGGCCGTCACAGTCCGGTAGTTACCCGGGTTATAGCGCACACCGATGGTCGAGCGCACCGACTGTTCTGTTGTCGGGTTGAACTGTACGGTTGCGTCAAAGGCCCATTTCGGGTCCCAGTTGACAGACGCGCCCAGCAACACATCGCTGAGCCGGTCGGCCGCCGGTGTGCCCCGGGGCAAGGTGACGTTCTGGTCTTTGAAGCGCAAACGCTGCGCCATGCCAAAACGCGCGGCTTCGGCGCCGGTTACCGGATTCAGCAGGCGCGTGGTCAACCCGAGAGTCAGCAGGTTGCTGTCCGAAATACGGTCGTTGCCGACGAAGGCGTTTTCTGCCCAGATGGTGGCGAAATTAAAGTCGTTGGCACCCGAATCGTAATTGGGCAACCGGCTCTGGTCGCGGTACGGTGTGTTGACGTACAAAGCGCGGGGTTCGAGCGTCTGGCGAAACCCCCTGCCGAAATAACTGATCTCGCGCTCGAACACCAGACCACTGTCCAGACTGAAGGTCGGCACCACGCGGCTGGCTGAATTAGCGCCTTTATAAGGTTCATCAAACTGGTAGTTGGCGGCGTGCAGTTGCAACTTGGGCGTGATGAAGCCGACCGGTGCAAGCCAGGGCCGACTGACCTGCAGCAAGGAGAAAGCGCGCTGGGCATTGGGCTGCGCGGTGAGGGTGCGGTCTGACTGAAACCGGGTGTAATCCGCGTCCACCGAATAATCGAAGCCACTGACGTTGCTACGGGCATAGCGCGTGGCCAGCTGGGGCAAGCGGTCATAGGGTGGCGTGATGGGGGAGGCCACATCCTGCAGGGTCTGCCATTTGAGCGCGCGCACACTGCTCGCAAAATAGCCGTTGGTCCAGGACAGCGCGGCGGTGTTGGACAACAGACGCTGGGTCAGAGACGCCCCGGTGCGGGTGAAGTCGCGCCAGTAATTGTCATCACTGACCCGGTTCAGATTCAGACTCAGGGCCATACCGCCATCGGTCAAACGGTTGATCGAACGGTTTTTGAGTGTGCCCTGATGCGCCAAGGCCAGGCCCCAGCGATGGCTGTCGCGCAACTGATCGACCGGCATAAAATCCAGACGTACCTGGCCCGAATAGTCCGCCTCGAGGTAACGAAACTCGCTGCCCAGATTCACCCCCCGCTTGCTCATGGCAGTAGGGGTGAACGTGGCGTCCCGGTTCGGTGCGATATTCCAGTAGTAGGGCAGCGCCACCTCGATCCCATTGACATTGTCCAGCCCCAGGGTCGGTGGCATGAGGCCTGACTTGCGTTTGTCACTCAGGGGAAAACTGAGGTAGGGAATAGGCAGCAGGGGCACCCCTTTGAAGCTTAGCAACGCGCCTTGCGCCGTGCCCACGTCTTCCTCGTTGTCGATGCGGATCGTGCTGGCACGCAGAATCCAGTCCGGCATCCAGCTCGGGCCCGGCAAGCGGCGGCAGGTGGTCAGGCTGGCGTTGTGGATGACCGCCCTTTTGTCATCAATAAAGTCCACCCGATCGGCTTCGCCATGCGCGTCGTTCTTGAGAAAGTAGTAGCGTGGCTGCTTGAAGAAGCCCTCAAATGCGTCAAGCTTGAGCTCCAGCAGCGGCCCCTCGTACAGATTGCCGGCGCGGTTGATGCGGACCTGGCCGCGGGCTTTGGCCAGGTCATCCGGCTGGTCATACTCCAGCCGGTCGGCCTTGATCACGATGTCGCCACGGCGCAGTTCGGCATTGCCTTCGACCACGGTTTCCAGATCCGGGCGGCCAAAGATGCGTTCACCAAAGATGAACGTCGGCAAGGCGCTGCGTGGAGAGGGGGGAATCTGCTCCTGCAACAAAGGGCTGCTTTTGAGCAGCAGCGGGGCCTCCTCCTGCGCCACCTGCGCGCTGAGCGACGTCACCTGTAGCAAAGCGCAGGCGACCAGGCCGACCGGGCTTCGAACAAAACGGAAATGGGGCACCCTGTGGTTCAGGTCGTGCATCAAAAAGCGCATCGGGCAGGGGTGGTATCGATTGTTCGAGCAGGTTGGAAACGAAGGCAGAGGCGTTCGAGTTTGTAGAATGGATTATCCATGAGCCAAGCCCACCCCCCCGAACCCACCCTGTTCGTTGCCCCTGTCTGGTCTGACGCGCAGCGTGAAGCTAATTTCAACGCCTGGTTGACCGGTCTGGCATCCGCCCATGGCCTGCTCATCAACTCGCTACGCAGTGCCTCGGCAGACGCCAGTTTTCGGCGTTACTTCCGTGTCGATTCGCCACAGGGTAGCCGCATCATCATGGATGCACCGCCGGACCAGGAAGACTGCCACCCCTTTGTCCGGATCGCACAGTTGATGGCCGAGGCTAATGTGCTGGTGCCTCAGGTGCTGGCATGGGACCAGGCCAAAGGCTTTATGCTGCTCACCGACCTCGGGGAGAAGACCATGATGCAGGTGATCAAGCGGGACGACCCGCAGGCCAACCAGGGCTTGTACCTGCAGGCCGTCGACGCGCTGATCGCCTGGCAAACCGCATCCACCCCGGGTCTGCTGCCAGAGTACGATGAAGTGCTGCTGCGGCGTGAGCTGGCGCTGTTTCCCGAGTGGTACCTGGCCCGGCACCGGGGGGTGGCGGTCGAAGGCGAGGTGCGCCGCACGCTGGACGACGCTTTCAAGCACATCATCAAATGCAACCTGGCCTGGCCCAGCGTCTATGTGCACCGGGACTTCATGCCCCGCAACTTGATGGTGGGGTCCAAGGCCATGGGCGTGCTGGACTTTCAGGACGCAGTGTATGGCCCCATCACCTACGACATTGCCAGTTTGATGCGCGACGCGTTCCTGAGCTGGGACGAAGACTTCTGCCTCGACATCACCATCCGTTACTGGGAAAAAGCGCGCAAGGCCGGTCTGCCGGTAGGCGACGACTTTGGCGAGTTTTACCGGGGTGTTGAATGGATGGGCCTGCAGCGCCACCTGAAAGTGACCGGTATTTTTGCCCGCCTCACGCTGCGCGACGGCAAACCCCAGTACCTGGCCGATACGCCGCGCTTTATCAACTACATACGTGCCACCTGCGAGCGCTATCGCGAACTCAAACCGCTGCTGCGCCTGATCGAACGCGTTGAAGGCATTGAGGTCGCCAGCGGCTATACGTTTGGCAGAATTTAAATTAATAGCTATTAATTTCACAGCTATTAATTTCATAGCAATTAACCCTCATGCCCCGCTTTTACTGCCCCACACACCTCATTCCCGGCGCCTTGCTGGACCTGCCCGCTGGTGCCGCTCGACACGTGCAGGTGCTGCGCCTGCAACCCGGCGACAGCATCATCTTGTTCAATGGCGGGCCCGGCATGGCGGGCCGCGGTGGCGAGTTCGACGCGACTGTCACGCACATGGGCCGCAGCGACGTGCAGGTGCAGGTCGGCAGCCACCACCCGGTAGAACGTGAAGCCTCACGCACCGTGCATCTGGCCGTGGGCATGCCGGCCAATGAACGCATGGACTGGCTGGTGGAAAAAGCCAGCGAGCTCGGCGTCGCCAGCATCCAGCCGCTGATGACCGAGCGCAGCGTGCTGCGGCTCAGCGGTGAGCGGGCCGGGAAAAAAGTGGCGCACTGGCAAAGCGTGGCGATTGCGGCGTGCGAGCAATGTGGCGGTAACCGGGTGCCAATGATTCACGAGGTCATGGGTTTTGCCGCGTGGGTCAAGGCGCAACCTGCTGCCAGGACCGGGCAAGCCTGGTTGCTGTCCCTGCGGAGCGGCACAGCCGACTTGCGTGCCGCCGTTAGCGCCTCGGACAACCCGGCCGGGGTCATCACCTTTCTGTCAGGCCCCGAGGGCGGCTTGAGCCCCACCGAGGAAGAAACCGCCCTGGCCTGCGGCTTTGCGCCCGTCACACTCGGCCCCCGTGTGCTGCGCGCTGAAACCGCCGCCTTGACGGCCTTGGCGGCGTTACTGGTGTAGCTTCAATCAGCAACCGGTGTGGCTGATGGGGGCGGTTGGCGCTTGACCCTGGACGCCAGCCACACCAGCAGCAACACAGGCACCCCCAGCAAGGCCGTCGCGACGAAAAAATGCGGGTAGCCAAAGGCGTCCACGTAGCGGCCCGAATAGCCGGCCAGAAATTTGGGCGCCAGCAACATCATCGAGCTGAACAAGGCGTACTGGGTGGCCGAATAATCTACATTGGTCAAGCTCGACAGGTAGGCAATGAACGCCGCTGACGCAATGCCGCTGGAGAGGTTGTCAGCCGAGATCACGAAAATAAGCGCCGTCACATCATGGCCGCGCGTGCTTAAAACCGCGAACAGCAGGTTGCTGGCAGCGCTCAAGACCGCCCCCAGCAGCAAGACCCGCATCACGCCCAGCCGCATCGACAGCACGCCACCGATAAAAGCGCCGGCCAGGGTCATGATGACACCGTAGATCTTGGTCACCGCCGCCACTTCGTCCTTGCTGTAACCCATATCGACATAAAACGGATTCGCCATGATGCCCATCACGATGTCGCTGATACGGTAGCTGCCAATCAGCGCCAGAATCAGCCACGCCTGCCACTGGTAGCGGCGCAAAAAGTCGGCAAAGGGCTCGACCAGGGCGCCCTTGAGCCATTGCGCCGCATTTCTGGCCGGTGGCATGGCGCGACGAAGTGGCTCGGGTGACAGCAACACCGTCAGCATTCCCAGCAGCATGCTGGCCGCCATCACCAGGTAGGCGGTTTGCCAGGCGCCGTGCTGGTAGCCGGTGGCGCCCAGGGCGGGCACCACCTCGGCACGCGCGGCAATCCACAGCACACCGGCTCCGGCCCAGATCATGGCCAGACGGTAGCCGGTTTGGTAGGCCGCAGCCAACGCGGCTTGGCGGTCGGTATCGGCCGATTCAATGCGGTACGCATCCAGTGCAATGTCCTGCGTGGCCGAGCCGAAAGCCACGGCCAGTGCACCCCAGACCACCGGCTGCAGGGCAACCTGGGGGTCATTGAACGACATCGCCACCAGGCCGGCCATCACGGCTATTTGGGCCAGCAGCAGCCAACTGCGCCGGCGTCCGAGCCAGCGCGTCAGCAGCGGAATGGGCATCCGGTCCACCAACGGCGCCCAGACCCATTTGAAGGCATAGGCCAGGCCAACCCAACTCAGGTAACCAATGGTGGTGCGGTCAATCCCCGCTTCACGCAGCCAGAAACTCAAGGTGCCCAGCACCAGCAGCAAGGGCAGCCCGGCAGAAAACCCCAACAGCAGCATGCGCAGTGTGGGCGGCTCCAGGTAAACCTTGAACGTGGCTGGCCAGGAGGGCTTGATTTGGGGGGCGTCGGATGCATTGGGTGTCATACGGGAATAATACGCGCAGCCCTGTAAAATTTTCAGACCGCGCATGAACACCCCCCCAGCTTTTATCCAAGCCATCGCCCTGCGTCTGCCGCGTCGAATGGTTCTGCCGACCCTGGCGCTGTGGCTGCTACTGTCACCCGCAGCCCTCCCGCTTGCCGTGGCGCGTGAAGGCGTTGCCGTGGGCGGCAACTCGGCCTTCAGCAAGCTGGTGCCAGCCGACACCGTGGAGCATTCCGCCGGCCAGCAATATGCCGACATGCTGCAACAGGCCGCTGCCAAAAACGCGCTGGGCGCCAAAGACCACCCCCAGGTGCAGCGCCTGCGCGCCATTGCCAACAGGATCATTCCCTTTGCTGTCGCCTGGAACCCGCGCGCCCGCGACTGGCGCTGGGAGGTTAACCTGATTGGCAGCCAACAAATCAACGCCTTTTGCATGCCCGGCGGCAAAATTGTGTTTTACAGCGGCATTCTGGCGCAACTCAAGCTCACCGATGACGAGGTGGCGATGGTGATGGGCCATGAAATTGCCCATGCCCTGCGCGAGCACGCGCGTGCTCGCATGGCCAAGAACGCCGCCACCGGCATCGGCGCCAGCCTGTTGAGCCAGGTACTCGGCCTGGGCCAGCTCGGGCAAACGGTGACCCACTACGGCGCCCAGTTGCTGAGCTTGCAATTCAGCCGCTCCGATGAATCCGAAGCCGACCTGGTCGGCATGGAGCTGGCCGCCCGCGCTGGCTACAACCCCAGGGCGGGTATCACGCTATGGCAAAAAATGGCGGCCGCCAGCAAAGGTGCACCGCCGCAGTGGCTGTCCACCCACCCCTCCGGCAACTCCCGTATCGCCGATATTGAAAAGAATTTGCCTCAAGTGATGCCGCTTTATGAGCGCGCCAAGAAGGGATAACGCTGGTCCCGATTTACTGCGTCAAAGCTATTCTTGACGCAATAAAGGTGCTTGATTAAGCCATTTCTACGCAAAACATGAGGGCTTTCTTCACCCGACAGGGGAGATAATTCATGATTCTGCGGCCCTCAACAAAGCCTTTCCCATGAACCTCACCGAATCCCTGCTGCACGCCCTCAAGGCGCACGGTGCGAAGCAAATATTTGGCATCCCCGGCGACTTTGCGCTGCCCTATTTCCGCATCATCGAGCAGTCGGCCATCCTGCCCTTGCACACCTTGTCGCACGAGCCAGGCGTGGGCTTTGCGGCCGATGCCTGTGGCCGCATCAGTGGCGGTCTGGGCGTGGCGGCGGTCACTTACGGTGCCGGCGCCCTGAACATGGTCAACGCGGTGGCCTCGGCCTACGCCGAGAAATCGCCGCTGGTGGTGCTGTCGGGCGGACCGGGCAAGGGCGAGTCGCAATCGGGCTTTTTACTGCACCACCAGGCCAAGACACTCGATTCACAGTTCCAGATTTACAAGGAAATCACCTGCGACCAGATCCGGCTGGACGACGCCCGGCGTGCCCCCGCCGATATCGCCCGGGCCCTGGCCAACTGCCTGCGCCACTCGCGACCGGTGTACATCGAGATGCCACGCGACATGGTGGCCGAGCCCTGTCTGCCAGTGACGCCGGAGCCAGCCATCGAACCGGACCCGGAAGCCCTGGACGCTTGCGTCACCGACATACTGCAGCGGCTGGCCGCAGCGAGCTCGCCGGTCTTGATGGCCGGGGTGGAAGTGCGTCGCTTCGGACTGGAAGCCCGCGTGGCGGAACTGTCACGACGGCTCGCCCTGCCGGTGGTCACCAGCTTCATGGGGCGCGGCCTGCTGGCCGATGCCGATGCCCCGCTGCTGGGCACCTACCTGGGCGTGGCCGGCGCGCCCGAGATCACCGGGCTGGTGGAGAACTCGGACGGCCTGTTTCTGCTCGGCGTTATCGTCTCGGACACCAATTTTGCCGTGTCCGAAAAGAAGATCGACATGCGCAAGACCATTCAGGCGCTGGGCGGTCAGGTCACCCTGGGTTACCACACCTATGCGCAGTTGCCACTGGCAGCGCTGGTGGATCGTCTGCTGGCACGCGTGCCGGCCAGCGGCAAGGTGTTTTCGGTCACGCGCCCGGCCTTCCCGCACGGCATGGTGGCGGACGCGGCCGGCATCACGCCGACCGACATTGCCACCGCCGTCAACGACCTGATGGCAGAACACGGCAAATTCCCGATTGCCTCCGACGTGGGTGACTGCCTGTTCACCGCCATGGATATCGAACACACCGCGCTGGTGGCGCCGGGCTACTACGCCACCATGGGTTTCGGCGTGCCGGCCGGTCTGGGCCTGCAGGCCGCCACCGGGCAGCGCCCGCTGATTCTGGTGGGCGACGGTGCCTTTCAGATGACCGGCTGGGAGCTGGGCAATTGCCGGCGCTACGGCTGGGACCCGATCGTGCTGCTGTTCAACAACGCGAGCTGGGAAATGCTGCGCACCTTCCAGCCCGAGTCCAGCTTCAATGACCTGGACCGCTGGGGTTTTGCCGAGATGGCGGCCGGCATGGGCGGTGACGGGGTACGCGTCAACACCCGCGCCGAATTCAAGGCCGCGCTGGACCGGGCGGTGGCCACCCGCGGGCGCTTTCAGTTGATTGACATCACGCTGCCACGGGGCGTGCTGTCCGACACCCTGACCCGCTTTGTGGCCGGGGTCAAACGACTTAACGCGCCGAAATAGGTGTCGTCTGCGCCTGGCGGCGCCGGCCTCAAGTCCCACCGACATACGGGTTGCTTTGGCGCTCGCGCCCAAAGCTGCTCTCCGGCCCATGGCCAGGAATGAACACGGTGGCGTCGCCCATTGGCCACAGGCGCTGCACGATGCTGGCAATCAGCGTGGCGTGGTCACCCTGCGGAAAATCGGTGCGCCCGATGGAGCCAACAAACAGCACATCACCGACAAAAGCACGCCCGATCTCTGGCGCATGAAACACCACATGGCCCGGCGTGTGGCCGGGGCAGTGACGCACATTGAGCGTGCAGTGGCCGACCGTGACGGTGTCTCCGTCAAACAACCAGCGCGTGGGGGTGAAAACGTCTGCATGGGGAAAGCCGAACATGCGGCCCTGCTCGGGCAGGCCATCAATCCAGAACTGATCCGCCGGATGCGGGCCAATGATGGGCAGCTTGAGCTGGTTGGCCAACTCGGCCGTACCGCCGGCGTGGTCAATGTGGCCATGGGTCAGCCAGATCTGCGTCAGCGTCAACCCCTGGCGCTTGACTTCGGCGAGCAGCAGGTCGAGATCGCCTCCGGGGTCGATAACGGCCGCCTGCAGGGTCTCATCGCACCAGACGATAGAGCAGTTTTGATCAAAATCGGTGACCGGGATCGTGGTGTAGTTCAGCATGGTTGGGACGATTGCCGCCTGATGGGAGCCAGGCCGACTATTTATTGCGGCTCAATCTTGGCATCGCGGATGGCCTTGGCCCACTTGACCGTTTCCAGGCGGCTGCGCTGGGCCAGGGCTTCAGGCGTTCCGGGGTCGACCGCAAAACCGATCGATGCGAACTTGTCCTGGATCTCCTTGCTCTGTGCCGCGGCATTGATGGCCTGGTTGAGCTTGCCAATGATCTCGGCTGGCGTTCCGGCTGGCGCAAACATGGCGAAGTAGGCGATCAACTCATAGTCTTTGAGGCCCAAGGCCTCGTTGACCGACGGCAGCTCAGGAATCGCCGGCGAGCGCTGGGCCGAGGTCACGGCCAGGCCGCGAATCTTGCCAGCCTTGACCTGGGGCAGCATGACGGCAAAGTCGGCGCTGAACATCATCACTTGGCCACCGATGAGGTCGGTCATGGCGGCAGGACCGCTTTTGTAGGGCACATTGGTCATCTGGATGCCCGTCATGCCGGCCATCACTTCAGAGGAGACCAGTTGCGAGGTGCTGGCGCTGGCAAAGGTGACATGGCCCGGCTTGGCCTTGGCCAGATCAACAAATTCGCGCAGGGTCTTGGCCGGCACCTCGTTGTTGACCGCAATGATCAGCGGCACCGAGCCCATGTAGCCCAAGGGTGCAAAGGCAGTGTCCTGGTCGTAGGGGAGCTTTTTCATCAAGCTCTTGAGGGCCGCGTTGGTGCTGTTGGTTCCGATCAGGATGGTGTAGCCGTCAGGTGCGGACTTGGCAACCGCGTCGGCCCCCAGCATGCCGTTGACGCCGGCCTTGTTTTCCACCACGATGGTCTGCCCCAGCGTTTCCGACATCTTGGCCGCGAAAGCGCGTCCAATCTGGTCGGTCGCGCTGCCGGCGGCAAAAGGCACGATGGCCTTGATGGGCTTGTTCGGATAGGTCTGGCCGAACACGGCAAAAGAAAAACTGGCCACAGCCAGAAAAAGAATCGATTTGCACTTCATGTTGATGTCTCCTGTTAAAAATAGTTGAGGCCCCGAGCCTATTCGATGGACATGCCGAGAATGGCCGAACTCAGACACTTGCCATGCGCATCGAGCGCCAGAGATCGGGTGACACCCCCGCCCAGCGCGTCGTGCAGAACGAAGTTCAACGCACCCAGATGCGGCACGACGTAGCGCTCAACCTCGCCTTTGACGATGTCCGCATAATACGCACGCACACGCTGCGCCGTCACGCAGCGCTCAATTGCAGGGAAATCCTTGAGATCATAAGCAATGACAGAAATGATGGCCCGGTTTCCCTTGTCTCCGGTACGGGAATGGGCAATTTCTCGCAGCAGCATTTAAAGCTCCATCGTTGTGACAGTTATCTGAACCAGCTCGCGTGGAATCAACGTGGAAACCGCCGCAATAACCTCGCGGACCGACTTTGTGACCCCTCCGCCACCGGCTGGCCCGTTGAGATACATGGCCTCCACCTCATTGGCCACCCGTTCGGCCTCTTTTCTGGTTGCGACGCGCATGGCCACTCGGGCCCGGACTTCGTAGGGCTCATAGCCGCAAGCCAAGGTTTGACCATGAATGGAATTCACCCCGATGAGCTCATAGCGGCTATCCAGAGCATGGATGCCGGAACTCTCCAGGCGCTGCCGCAGCACGTCCAGGGCCAGCCGACCTCGCGCCTCAGCCCCGAGGCCAGCGTAGGAAATCTGTCCTTCTCCGATAAAGCCTTCACGGTATCCCACCGTCACCTTTAATGTGGCTGGGCGCTGATGACCCTTGGCACCTTCGATCCGTACCCGATCGGGCCCAACCTGGGTCAGCGTGACACCTGAGAAATCAGCGACGACATCCGGCTGCAGGTAACTGGCGGGATTTTCGATCTCATATAACAGTTGCGCTGTGCATGTGGCGGTCGTGACGCAACCACCCGAACCTTCCACTTTGGTAATGATGGCACTCCCATCTGCCGACACTTCTGCCAGGGGAAAGCCGAGTCGGGCCAGGTCGGGCACATCGCGATAGCCTGGGTCAGCGAAATAGCCACCCGTAACCTGTCCCGCGCACTCAAGCAGATGCCCGACCACCGTGCCCTGCCCCATCTTCTGCCAATCCGACATCGACCAGCCGAACTCATGGATCAGGGGGGCGAGAAACAGGGCTGGATCGGCGACGCGTCCGGTGATGATCACATCCGCGCCCAGACCCAGGGCTCTGACCAGAGCCTCGGCCCCGATGTAGGCATTTGCTGACAGCACCGAGTTCCCAAGAGACTGCAGCGGCGCGCCACTCTCGAGCAGGATCAACTTGTCATCACGAATGCGCGACAACACGTCATCGCCTTGCACCACCGCCACCTTCAGGCGGTCCAATCCGAGCTCGCGCGCGATGTTGATGATTTCCTCTCCCGCCGCTTGCGGATTGGCCGCCCCCATGTTCGTGATGATCTTCACCCCCTTGGCGGCGCATGTCAGCAGCACCGCTTCCATGCGGTCCCGCAGCAGGGGATCAAAACCCAGACGGGCGTCCTTGCTCCGCTCCAACTGGGCCAGGGCGATCGTGCGTTCCGCCAGGCACTCGAACACCAAATAGTCCAGGTCGCCTTTTTCTGCCAGCTCGACGGCAGGGGGAATGCGGTCGCCCGAGTAGCCGGCGCCGGCGCCAATGCGGATGATTTTCATCGAATGCTCTTTCACAGGTCTCTATTTCGAAGTACAACGCGACAAGGTCGCTCCAGACGAACTATGGCGCAAGCAAAGGCCGTCAACGGGGCGTAGTCGGAGAATATCTGATCTATGCAATTGCTGTGAAATGACTGCTCCTAAACATCAAACAGGACATTTGAATCTGGTCAAAAGGGGACATTACGACTTTGCGCTGTCATCTGCGTTTGCGGACTTGACAGGCGCCTGGAAGCTTGCTATATTGTCTGTAATCACGGACGCAACGGCTACCAAGGTCGTTGTTTGCAGACATGAAGCGAAACGAAACCCCCCTTATGCCCTCTGCCCGGGTCGATGAGGCCCGCGCCACGGGCGAAAAGCTGGCGCGCCTTCGCGTGGCCCGGCGCCTGCGCCAGTCGGATGCAGCTGCGCGTGCGGGTCTTGCGCGCTCCACGGCAGCGCTCATCGAAAAGGGCGATTTGGGTCGAACGCAAGCGCAAATCCTGCGCTACCTGGACGCCATCGCGCCAGGGGTGAGCCTGCTGTCCCTGCTACAGGGAGACGACCCGTCCTTGCAAATGTTGGCCGCTCGAGAGGCAACGCAACGCGTGCGGGCGCTCAGCAAGGCTGAGCTCGAAAAGCTGGATTTCTGATGGCCAAGCAAGAACGCGAACTCTACGTCTTTGCCAACATCGCCGAGAAAACCGGCAGTCGATTCGTGCCCGCAGGGCTACTGAGGCTCACCGAAGACATAGGCGCCGGCGCGCGCAGCCGCGAGCTGGCTTCACGGTTTTCGTACGGAACAGGCTACCTCCAGCGGCCTGAGGCCATCGAGGTCGACCCGGTGAGCCTGCCCATCACGGACCGCGAGGCGGCCACCGGCAAGGAGTTCTTTCCGGTCAATGGCCTGGATGAGTTCGGCGGGATTCGCGATGCGGCGCCCGACGCCTGGGGGCGGCGAATCATCGAGGCACGTCGCAGAGCGCCTGCCAACAGCTTGGCCGAGGCCGATTACCTTCTCGAGGCCGGCGGCGACCGGGTCGGAGCGCTGGATATTCGAGTCGACCGCGCAAGCCCCGACGCCCCTTCGGCGAGCGACATGCACTCACTGGGCTACGTTCTGCAGGCCGCGGATGCGGTGGACCAAGGCTTGCCGGTGCCTGCCAACCTGGTGGACTATCTTGGCGCCGGACCTTCTGCCGGCGGCGCTCGACCCAAGGCATCGGTGCGGGACGACAACGGCGCCTTGTGGTTGGCCAAGTTCCCCGCTCGGGGCGACACTTTCGATGTAGCACGGGCTGAATCCTGCACCCTGGAGCTGGCCCGGCGCTGCGGCTTGACCGTGCCGGAAGTGAAGTATCTGGACATCGGCGGGCGGCCCGTGATGCTCATTCGCCGGTTCGACCGCTACTGGGCTAGCGCAGGCCAGGCGCCTGCGCCAGGCACGGCGCTGTTTGAGAGCCGTCCCGGTGCGGGGCTCGCGGAAGGCAGGCTGCCGTTTGTCAGTGGCCTCACGCTGGTTGCCTGCAGCGAGTTCCAATCTCGCATCAAGGGCTATCACGACCTGGCGCACGCCATTCGCCAGTACGTGCACCCGCACGTCATACGCAAAGACTGCGAAGAGCTTTTCGCTCGGATGGTGTTCAACATCTTCGTGAGCAACGACGACGACCATCTGAGAAACCACGGGTTCGTACGTGCCCCGCATCTGGTCGGCTGGGTTCTCAGTCCGCTTTACGATGTGGTTCCGCGCCCGGGCGTCGCCTATGAGCGCATGCTGCACTTGGAGGTCGGCGCCCAGGGAAAGCTCGCCAGCCTGGACAACGCAATGACCCACTTTGCCGCCTTCACTCCCGAACGGGCCCGGGCGCTCGCCCTCATCCGGCAGGTCTGGGCAGAGGTGCGCCAGTGGAAGACGTGTTTTGAGGAGTTCGCGGCTAACGGTATGCTCATCGAGCAGCTCAGTCCCGCGTTCCGGGAGCTGGAACACATAGCCAGCTCTACGCTGGCTGCGGAGATTCGCAAACCGGACTGAAACCGATGCGTGCGGTTCGCGCATCGCAAGGGCGCTCTGTGCGCACCAGCGCTGGGCTGGTGCGCAGGGAGTCCGTGAAAAAATTGGAAGGCTCAGGGCGACTGTTACGGAACTGGGGCCAACAGCGTAGTAAAACCCATCTTGCATCACGGGGTTGAGGGGCCTTACCCGTTTTCAGTCTTCTTGCGTTATTCGAGTTCCACGAGCGAGTGACCGCTCTTGGTCGCAGGAGCAGTCGACAACCAACAGGTCGAAACGCTACCACGCGTACTCGATAGTCAACGGGGCGTGATCCGAGAACTTCTCATCTTTGTAGATGGCCTCAGAGCGCGCCAAGGCAGCCAGCGCCGGTGTCGCCAAATGGTAGTCCAGGCGCCAGCCCACGTTCTTGGCGTAGGCCTGGCCGCGATTGCTCCACCAGGTGTAGGCGGCGTCGGTGGCACTGGGTTGCAGTTGCCGGTAGACGTCCACCAGGCCGGCCTCATTCAACAACCGCGTCATCCAGGCCCGCTCTTCAGGTAAAAAGCCGGAGTTCTTGCGGTTGCCCTTCCAGTTTTTCAAGTCAATTTCCTGGTGTGCGATGTTCACGTCGCCGCACAGGATGAACTCACGCCCGGCTTTGAGCAGCCCCAGGTGCGGATAGAACTCTTCCAGAAAACGAAACTTGGCTTGCTGACGCTCCTCGCCGGAGGAACCACTGGGAAAGTAACAACTGATGATGGACCGTTTGGCGCTGGCAGTGTCAAAGCGCAGTTCCACATAACGGCCCTCCGTATCAAATTCGGATGAGCCATGGCCCACAATGACATCACTGGGCTCGTGCCGGGTGTAGACGCCGACGCCGGAATAACCTTTCTTCTCTGCAAAGTGAAAGTAACCGCGCAGGCCAGCCAGCTCCTCAAAGCGGCCCTGCACATCAACTGCCTGCGCCTTGACTTCCTGCACGCAAATACAATCGGGCCTGACCTTGGTCAGCCAGGCTTCGAGACCTTTGGTTGTGGCGGAACGGATGCCGTTGAGGTTGAGGCTGGTTAATTTAAACAAGGAATTTCCCATGTCAGAGAGTGTCGCAACAAAAACGGGGCCAGTCTCGTCGCCAGATACGCTGGCGCAGGATTTTGTGCAGTTTGTGCTCGATTGTGGCGTGCTGCGCTTTGGTGAATTTAAAACCAAGGCGGGGCGCATGAGTCCCTACTTTTTCAATGCCGGCCGGTTTGACGATGGTGCCAAGCTGGGGCGGTTGGCGCAATTTTATGCGCAGCGCCTGCTTGCCAGTGGTATGGAGTTCGACATGATTTTCGGCCCGGCCTACAAGGGCATTCCGCTCGGCGCGGCGCTGGCGATTGAGCTCGCCCGCCTGGGGCGCAACGTGCCTTTTGCCTACAACCGCAAGGAAGCCAAAGACCACGGCGAGGGCGGCACCCTGGTGGGAGCCCCGTTGCGCGGGCGGGTGCTGATTGTCGACGACGTGATGTCGGCCGGCACCGCAGCCCGCGAATCGATTGCCCTCATCCGCGCCGCCGGTGCGACCGCGCACGCGGTCGTCATCGCCCTGGACCGGCAGGAAAAAGCCACCGAAAACGGTGTCGATGTTGCGCACAGTGCCGTCCAGTATGTTCAAAAACAGCTCGGACTGCAGGTTTGCGCGATTGCGAAGCTGGCTGATTTAATGCACTATCTCGATCGGCACAGCGCAGAAGGATTGGTCGCCGACCGGCAGCGCGTTTTGGCCTACCGGCAACGCTATGGCGTAGAAGAAAGTTAACCATGTTCAGATCGACGGGATGGGCTTTGCAGCAGGTGTTCACGGGAATCACCCAGGGGATATTGCTGACGGGACTGTCAAGCCTGACATCGACGCAGGCGCAGCAGCCTGCGACGCAAGGGTCGCAGGGCATCTACACCTGCATCGATGCCAAGGGTCGCAAGCTGACATCTGACCGACCCATTGCCGAGTGCACCGACCGCGAACAAAAGGTGCTCAACCCCAGCGGCACGGTGAAGGCCAAGGTGGGCCCCACCCTGACCGCACAGGAACGCACTGAGCTGGAAACCAAAGAGAAAGCAGAACAGGAAGAGCAGGCCCGCGTCAACGAAGAAAAACGGCGGGAGCGGGCGCTGCTGATCCGCTACCCCAACAAGGCTGTGCACGACAAGGAACGTGCCGCGGCACTGGCCCAGATCGGGGTGGTGAGGCAGGCGGCTGTGAACCGGGTTGAAGAATTGCTGCGCCAGCGGACTGCCATCTTTGGGGAGATGGAGTTTTACAAAAAAGACCCGAGCAAAGCCCCGCCATCGGTACGCAGCCAGGTGGACGAGGTGACCCAAAGCCTGGCTATTCAGTCGCGATTCATTGCCGATCAGGACATCGAACTCAAACGCGTCAATGCACGCTTTGACGAAGAACTGTTGCGCCTGAAGCGGCTTTGGGCGCTACAGTCACCCACGCCCCCAGCAGCTGCTGGCAAAACGCGCTGACGCTCAAGGTTTGGCTTGCTTCAGGCGGGTTCAGCCCAGTTTTTTGCGCAGCAGCTCGCCCACCTGTTGCGGGTTCGCCTTGCCCTGGCTGCCCTTCATGATCTGGCCGACCAAGGCGTTGAGCGCCTTGCCATTGCCCGCTTTGTATTCCTCGACGTTTTTCGGATTGGCAGCCAGCACGGCATCCACGATTTTTTCCAACGCACCGGGGTCGTTCATTTGTTTGAGGCCGTCGGATTCGATGATTTGGTCGACTTGATCCAACGCAGCCTGCCAGTCAGAGTTGGAAGCCCCGCCCATTCTGTTTGTTATTTTCTCCAGTAGCCAAAGTTTGTCAAATACTTGCTTGCCGGCATTGTTGGAGATGGTGCCATCGGAAATTCTACTGATAAGTCCCGCAAGATAAAGCGCGCCAACCGGGCACGAATCAATGTCGATCTCGCCCGCATTGAGCCGCCGCGAAACTTCACCCATGATCCAGTTGCTCGCCAGCTTGGGCTGGCCGCAGGCTTTGACAGTGGCTTCAAAATAAGCCGCCATCGCACGACTCTGGGTCAATGCATTCGCGTCATAGTCGGAGAGACCATAGTCGGCTACAAAACGTCGCGCCATCACCCGCGGCAATTCCGTCATCTCGGAGCGCACGCGCTCTATCCATTCATCGCTAATCACCAGCGGCGGCAAATCCGGGTCGGGGAAATAACGGTAATCGGCCGCATCTTCTTTGGTGCGCATGGCACGGGTCTCGCCGGTGTCCGGGTTGAACAGCACCGTGGCCTGCTGAATGGCGTGACCCTCTTCAATCTGCTCAATTTGCCAGCGCACTTCATAGTCCATGGCCTGTTGCATGAACTTGAAACTGTTCAAGTTTTTGATCTCGCGGCGCGTGCCCAGCGGCGCGCCGGGCTTGCGCACCGACACATTGGCGTCACAGCGGAAGCTGCCCTCCTGCATGTTGCCGTCGCAAATGCCGATCCAGGTCACGATTTTGTGCAGTTCTTTGGCGTAGGCCACGGCCTCGGCGCTGGAACGCATATCGGGCTCGGTCACGATCTCCAGCAAAGGCGTACCAGCACGGTTCAGGTCAATACCGGTTTGACCGACAAAGTCTTCATGCAGCGACTTGCCGGCGTCTTCTTCCAGATGGGCGCGCACCAGGCGTACCGATTTTTTCTCATCGCCAAGATAGAACTCGACCGCACCGCCCTGCACCACCGGAATCTCGAACTGGCTGATCTGGTAGCCCTTGGGCAGGTCGGGGTAAAAATAATTCTTGCGCGCAAAGATGCTGCGCGACTCAATGTGGGCACCAACGGCCAGGCCGAACTGGATGGCGCGCTCCACCGCACCTTTGTTCATCACTGGCAAGGTACCAGGCAGGGCCAGGTCCACGGCGCAGGCCTGGGTGTTGGGCTCGGCCCCAAAAGCGGTGGCCGCGCGACTGAAAATCTTGGACTGCGTGGTCAGTTGGGTGTGGGTCTCGAAGCCAATGACGACTTCATAACCCCGCACCAACAAGGACATATCGACCTGGCGGTCGTCTTTGAAGTCGGTTGCGGAAGGGGTTGTCTCAGTGGTTTGTACAGAGGTGTTCATATTCAAAGGCCCTCCGCTAAGGTTGGAGGTTTACGCGAATGAAAATCCGTCGCCTGTTGCAAGCGATGCGCCATGTTGAGTAATTTTGCCTCTGAAAAGTAGTTGCCAATCAGTTGCAAACCCACCGGCATGCCGCCTTCGCCAAAACCGGCTGGCACGCTCATGCCCGGCAAACCCGCCAGAGAAGCAGGCAAGGTGAAAATGTCCGCCAGGTAGTTGGCGACAGGGTCATCCGATTTTTCACCCAGCTTCCAGGCCACGGTGGGAGCCACCGGCCCGGCAATCACGTCGCACTGTTTGAACGCCTGCTGGAAGTCGTCGGCAATCATGCGCCGGATTTTTTGCGCCTGCAGGTAGTAGGCGTCGTAATAGCCATGCGACAGCACGTAAGCGCCAATCATGATGCGGCGTTTGACTTCATCACCAAACCCCTCGGCACGGGTCTTTTTGTACATATCGGTCAAATCGGTGTACTGCTGCGCACGGTGACCAAACTTGACGCCGTCAAAACGGCTCAGGTTGCTGGAAGCCTCGGCCGGGGCGATGATGTAATAAACCGGAATCGACAGCTCGGTGCGGGGCAGCGAAATGGGCACCAGCTTGGCGCCGAGTTTTTCGTATTCCTTCAAGGCGCTTTCGATTGCCAACTGAACGCTTATATCAACACCCTCGCTTCGCTGAGCGGGCATTTCGGGAAACCATTCTGTCTGAACGCCACTACCCCACCACTCAAGGGGCACACCAATGCGCAGACCTTTGATCGAATCGTTGAGGCGAAGGCTAAAGTCTTCAGCTGGCACATCCAGCGAGGTCGAGTCGCGATCCAGGTCGGGGCCGCACATGGCCGAGAGCAGCAAAGCGCAGTCTTGCGCGCTGCGCGCCATGGGGCCGGCCTGGTCGAGGCTGGAGGCGAAAGCCACCATACCGTAGCGGGAGGCGCGCCCATAAGTGGGCTTGATGCCGGTGATGCCGCAAAACGAGGCCGGCTGGCGAATCGAACCGCCGGTATCAGTGCCCGTGGCAGCAGGTGCCAAACGGGCCGCGACTGCCGCCGCGCTGCCCCCGGAAGAACCGCCAGGTGTGCATGTAAGGTTCCACGGATTTTTGACATTGCCAAAGGCCGAGTTCTCGTTGGCCGAGCCCATGGCGAATTCGTCGCAATTGAGCTTGCCCAGGGTCACCACGCCCTGTTCGGCCAGCTTGGCCACCACCGTGGCGTCAAAGGGTGAGCGATAGCCGGCCAGCATTCTGGAGCCCGCTGTGGAGACGAAATCGCGGGTGACAAAAATATCCTTGTGCGCCACCGGAATGCCCTCCAGTGCGTTCGCCGTGCCCTTGGCCAAACGTGCGTCGGCGGCGCGCGCCTGCGTCAGCGTCACTTCTTCGTTGATGTCGAGAAAGGCACCCAGCGAGGCGTGGGTTTTGGCGCGGGCCAGAAAGTGCTGTGCGGTCTCGACCGCAGAGACTTCGCGCTCGCGCAGCCGGATGGCCAACTGGGCCACAGTGAGGTCATGGAGTTCAGAGGTATTGGTCATATTTTTTGTGGGACAGACCGCAGCTACGCGCAGCGAGCAAGCTCTGTCCTCAACTGATTAATTCTCGATCACCTTGGGCACCAGAAAAAGCCCATGCTCAACGGCCGGGGCATTGCGCTGATTAGCCTCCCGGTTGTCGGGCTCGCTTACCCGGTCCTCACGCAAGCGCAAAGCAATATCCTGGACAGTGGCCACCGGATGCGCCAGTGGCAGGGTGCCGGTGGTGTCAACCGCGCGCATTTTTTCGACCAGGTCGAAAAAGCCATTGATTTGCGTCAGCATGCGCTCGGCCTCGATCGGCTTGAGTTCCAGTCGGGCCAGGTTGGCAATGCGGGCGATGTCAGCGGAAGTCAGGGACATGACGGATCTTCATTCGAAACCGGTTGTAAAACACCTCCAAAGAGGCGTCACCGGCTAAAGTTTTCACAGGGGATAAGGTATTATCCCGCCTTTGGCCTGATGTCTGCGACATTGCAGCTTTTTGCCAGAAATATACGATGTTGAACCAGTTAACAAGGTGATGGCAGGCCGAAGTGTCCGCCCTACCCGAGAGGATTTTTAATGTTTGGAGCATTCCGTCAGTATTTTTCCACTGACTTGGCGATCGACCTGGGTACTGCCAACACCCTGATTTTCGTGCGTGACAAGGGTATTGTGCTGGATGAGCCCTCGGTTGTCGCCATCCGCCACGAAGGGGGCCCGCAAGGCAAGAAAACGATTCAGGCCGTCGGCAAGGAAGCCAAGGCCATGCTGGGCAAAGTACCCGGCAATATCGAGGCCATTCGCCCCATGAAAGACGGCGTGATTGCCGATTTCACGGTCACCGAGCAAATGCTCAAGCAATTCATCAAAATGGTGCACCCGCGCAGCATCTTTCGGCCCAGCCCGCGCATCATCATTTGTGTGCCCTGTGGCTCGACCCAGGTGGAACGTCGTGCCATTCGCGAATCGGCCCTCGGCGCAGGTGCCAGCGATGTGTACCTGATTGAAGAACCGATGGCGGCCGCCATCGGCGCGGGCTTGCCCGTCTCTGAAGCCAGCGGCTCGATGGTGGTGGACATTGGTGGCGGTACCACCGAGGTCGGTGTCATCTCGCTCGGCGGCATGGTCTACAAAGGCAGTGTGCGCGTCGGTGGCGACAAGTTTGACGAGGCCATCATCAACTACATCCGTCGCAATTACGGCATGCTGATTGGCGAGCCCACCGCTGAATCGATCAAGAAAAAAATTGGCTCGGCGTTCCCGGGCAGTGAAGTGCGGGAGATGGAAGTCCGTGGCCGCAACCTGTCTGAAGGTGTACCACGCAGCTTCACCATCTCCAGCAATGAAATTCTGGAAGCCTTGACCGACCCGCTCAACAACATTGTGTCGGCGGTCAAAAACGCGCTGGAGCAGACCCCTCCCGAATTGGGCGCCGACATTGCCGACCGCGGCATGATGCTCACCGGTGGTGGCGCCTTGCTGCGTGACATGGACCGCCTGCTGGCCGAAGAGACCGGTCTGCCGGTATTGGTGGCTGAAGATCCCCTGACCTGTGTGGTGCGGGGTTGCGGCATCGCGCTGGAGCGGATGGACCGTATGGGCTCCATTTTTACTAACGAATAATTTCAGGTGCAGCGATGCCACTTGGTACGCTGGACGGAACTCCTCCTTCTTTCTTCAGACAGGGCCCCTCGGCCCTGTCCAAACTGACGTTCTTCAGCGCGCTGGCATTGTTCCTGATGGTGGCCGACGCGCGCTTCGAGATCGCCCAGCCCCTGCGCGTGGCGGTGGCTACCGTGCTCTACCCGGTGCAATGGCTGGCCCTGCAACCGGTGTTGTGGGCCCAGGGCGGCAGCAAGTACTTCGAGTCGCTCAAGACCTCCCAGGCCAGCGAAGCAGCGGCTCACCGCAAACTGGAATTGCAATCCGGGCGTGCCAATCAGGTAGAGCAGCTTGCCTTGGAAAATTCGCGTCTTCGCCAGTTGCTCGGCCTGCGCGACCGGGTGACGACACCCTCTCTGACGGCGCAGGTACTGTATGACGCAGCCGATCCCTATACCCGCAAAGTGATCATCGACAAAGGCTTGCTCGCGGGCGTGCTGGCCGGCTCTCCGGTGCTGGATGAAAGCGGCGTGTTGGGCCAGGTCACAAGGGTCTACCCGATGGTCAGCGAAGTGACACTGGTCACTGACCGCGACCAGGCAATTCCGGTGCTCAATACGCGCACCGGTGCGCGTGGCGTAGCCTTTGGCGACCCTGCCTTGCGTGCCAATGCGCTGGAACTGCGCTTCATGGCCGCCAACGCGGATGTGCAGACCGGCGATCTGCTGACCACCAGTGGCGTGGACGGCGTCTACCCGCCGGGCTTGCCGGTGGCCCGGGTAGAGAAGGTTGAACGACGGGTGGACTCGGCCTTCGCCCGAATCATTTGTGTACCGCTGGCCATGGTCTCAGGAGTCGGGCACGTGCTGGTGCTGCAGCCGGTCAGCGCCCAGATAACACCACGTCCCGCCGTAGAAGCAGCGCCCGGGTCGGCCAGGAAAGGGGCTAGAAAATGATCATGCGCCCGGGGCAGCAATTGCTGCTGCCCGCCAATCCTTTCTTCATTTGGGGCAGCCTGCTTGGGGCGCTGACCCTCAACCTGTTGCAAAACATGGGCCTATGGGGTCGCGCGGCCTGGATGCCAGACTTTTTGGCCCTGGTACTGGTGTTTTGGAGTATTCATCAACCGCGGCGCGTCGGCATTGGCCTGGCCTTTGTATTTGGACTCTTCATCGACGTCCACCAGGGGGCGATGCTGGGGCAGCATGCACTTAGCTACACGGTGCTGAGTTTTTTGGCGATTGCCATTCACCGCCGCCTGCTGTGGTTCAGTGTGCCATCCCAGGCGTTTCAGGTCTTGCCGCTGTTTGCGGCGTCCCACGCCATTGAGCTGAGCGTTCGGATGCTGGCGGGCGGCGCCTTTCCGGGATTATTGATGTTGCTGGCACCGGTCATTGAATCACTGCTGTGGCCGGTCGTCAGCGTGCTGCTGCTGATCCCGCAAAGAAGGGCGCCCGACCCCGATGCCCACCGGCCACTCTAGAGCATGACGGAACTTCGCAACGTTGAGGCCGACCTGTACCGCTTTCGAGAGCGGGTGCTGGTGGCCAGCATTGTCGTTTTGGTCTGCTTTTTACTGCTGGCCGCCCGGCTGGTGTACCTTCAGATCGTGCGTCACGACGACCTGCTGGAACAGGCGGAAAACAACCGCACGGCGATTGTGCCGGTGGTGCCGAACCGGGGGCTCATCCTGGACCGCAACGGCATTGTGCTGGCCAGCAACTACTCGGCCTACACACTGGAAGTCACGCCCTCCAAGGTAGCCAACCTGGAGCAAACGATTGAAGAGTTGTCGCAGGTAATGGACATCTCAACGCGCGACCGGCGTCGTTTCAAGAAATTGCTCGAAGAATCAAAAAACTTCGAATCGCTGCCCCTGCGCACCCGTCTGAGCGATGAAGAAGTGGCCAAATTTGCGGCGCAACGCTTTCGTTTTCCTGGCGTCGACATCAAGGCCCGGTTGTTTCGCAACTACCCGTATGGAGAGCTGGCAAGCCATGTCATCGGCTACATCGGTCGCATCAACCAGAGCGAAAAAGAGAAGATTGACGATTCCGACGAGCAGGCCAACTACCGTGGCACAGACTACATCGGCAAGCTCGGCGTGGAGCAGAGTTTTGAGGCCCAGTTGCACGGCAGCACCGGGGTCGACTCGATGGAAACCTCGGCTGGCGGACGTGCCGTGCGGCTGCTGGCCAGCAGCCCCGCCATCCCTGGCAACACCGTCAAGCTGTCGATTGACATCAAGTTGCAACATCTGATTGAGACTATGTTTGGCGAACGACGCGGCGCGCTGGTGGCTTTGGATCCGAAAACCGGCGAGGTGCTGGCCTTTGTCAGCAAGCCCACCTTCGACCCGAATCTGTTTGTTGACGGCATCGACACCGAGAGCTGGAAAGCCCTCAATGAGTCGATCGACAAGCCGCTGCTCAACCGCGCGCTGCGGGGCAGCTACCCGCCCGGGTCGACCTACAAGCCTTTCATGGCGATGGCCGCGCTGCAAACCGGCAAACGCTCGTCCACGACGGTCATCAACGACGCGGGTTCGTGGATGTTTGGGGGTCACCAGTTTCGCAGCCATGGTGACCGTGGGCTCGGCCCGGTTGACATGTACGCCAGCATTGTCAAGTCCAGCAACGTCTACTACTACTCACTGGCCAACGAGCTGGGTGTGGACACCATGCACGACTTCATGAAGCCGCTGGGTTTTGGCCAGATTACGGGCATCGACATCCAGGGTGAATTGCGCGGCCTGTTGCCCAGCCAGGCGTGGAAACGTGCTTACTACAAAAAGCCCGAACAACAGAGGTGGTACGCCGGTGAAACGATTTCGCTCGGCATCGGCCAGGGCTACAACAGCTTCACCATGCTGCAACTGGCGCAGGCCACCGCCACGCTGGCCAACAATGGCGTCAAACACAAACCCCAACTCGTGATGGCCACCCAGGACGCGATGACACGGATCAAAGTGCCGGTTGTGGCGGAGCCCCCGCAGGATCTGGGCTATACGCCGGAGAACGTGGCGATCGTGCGCAAAGCCATGGTGGGCGTCACGCAGGAGGGAACGTCAGCACGCGTCTTTGCCGGCGCCGGCTATCTCTCGGGTGGTAAAACGGGTACGGCGCAGGCGGTGTCGATTGGCCAGAAGGAGCGGTACAACGCCGGCAAGATGGAGGAACACCAGCGCGATCACGCGCTCTACATCGCTTTTGCGCCGGCCGAAGATCCCAAAATTGCGGTGGCGGTGATTGTGGAGAACGCAGGTTTCGGCGCGGCCCATGCCGCCCCCATTGCGCGGCGCGTGTTCGACTATTGGCTGCTCGGCCAATACCCCAATGAACAGGACATGGCCGCCGTCAAAACCGGGCAGGCGGGAGCGCCGATTGGCAAACCGCGTTCTTTGGCGGAAGTGCCCTGGCCACCGGGCGCACTGGCTGCGGCCAGCGCGCCGGACAAAGCCGCCCGTGCCACGCCAGGCGCCCGCTAGTGGGTGGCACGGGCGGCGTCCTCCACAATCCACTGCGCCGCCTTCTCCGCAATCATCAAGGTGGGTGAGTTGGTGTTGCCGCTGGTGATCAGGGGCATGACGCCGGCATCGACCACGCGCAGGCCTGCAATCAGCCCCCCTTTGCCGCGCACCCGCAGGCGCGAATCGACCACGGCCATCGGGTCGTCCGCCGCGCCCATTTTGGTGGTGCCGACGGGGTGGAATATGGTGGTAGCGATGTCGCCGGCCAGTCGGGCCAGGTCCTGGTCGGTTTGATGCTGGATGCCGGGCTTCCACTCTTGGGGCTGGTACTTGGCCAACGCCGGTTGCGCCACGATGTTGCGCGTGATGCGCAGCGAATCGGCCGCTACTTGTGCGTCAGCCTCGGTACTCAGGTAGTTGGGCGCGATGGCGGGCGCATCTTCGAACTTGTTGCTTTTGATCTGCACCGTGCCCCGACTGGTAGGGTTGAGGTTGCAGACGCTGGCGGTGAAAGCATTGAAACTGTGCAGTGGTTCGCCAAAGGCCTCCAGGCTGAGCGGCTGCACGTGGTACTCAATGTTGGGGTAGGGCTGGGCCGGGTCGCTGCGGGTGAAAGCGCCCAGTTGCGAGGGCGCCATGCTCATCGGGCCGCTGCGTTTAAGCGCGTACTCCAGACCAATCAGGGCTTTGCCCCAGAGTGAATTGGCCTGTGTGTTGAGCGTCTTGACACCCTGTACTTTGAACACCGCACGAATCTGCAGATGGTCCTGCAAGTTGCCCCCCACCCCCGGCGCGTCCTCCAGCACCGCAATGCCGTGCTGCTGCAAGAGCTTTGCCGGTCCAATGCCGGAGAGCTGCAAGATCTGCGGCGAACCAATGCTGCCCGCACTCAGGATCACTTCTTCGGTGGCGCTGGCGCTGACCATTTCGTGGCCGACCCACACCTGCACGCCGGTGCAGCGCTGGCTGCCGTCTGCTTTAGTTTCAAGCAGCAGTTTGACAACCTGGGCCGAGGTCCACAACTCAAAATTGGGACGTGCGTAACAGGTGGGCCGTAAAAAGGCCTTGGCCGTGCTCCAGCGCCAACCCTCTTTCTGGTTGACTTCAAAGTAGCCCACGCCTTCGTTGTCGCCCTGGTTGAAGTCCTCGGTGGCGGGGATGCCGGCCTGCTGCGCGGCCTGTGAAAACGCATCCAGCACATCCCAGCGCAGGCGCTGTTTTTCAACCCGCCATTCGCCACCGGCGCCATGCGTGGCGCTGGCCCCTTTGTAATGGTCTTCATGCAGCTTGAAGTAGGGCAGGGCGTTGCCCCAGTTCCAAGCGTCGTCACCGGTGAGCCGGGCCCATTGGTCGTAGTCACGGGCCTGGCCGCGCATGTAAATCATGCCGTTGATGCTGCTGCTGCCGCCCAGCGTTTTGCCGCGCGGGTAACGCAGCGAGCGGCCATTGAGACCGGCATCCGGCTCGGTGTTGTAAAGCCAGTCGGTACGCGGGTTGCCAATGCAATACAGATAACCGACCGGGATGTGAATCCAGTGGTAGTCATCCTTGCGACCCGCTTCAATTAGCAGCACGCGCTTGGTGGCATCCGCCGAGAGCCGGTTCGCCAGCAGGCAACCGGCGGTGCCGGCACCGATGATGATGTAGTCGAAGGGGGCGCCCATGGAGATTTTGAGTTCAGTGCCCGACCCAGTTCGGCTTGCGCTTTTCCTGAAACGCCTTTTGCCCCTCTTTGGCATCGTCGGTCAAGGTAAACAGGGCAATCTGGCTCTCGGTGAACGAGATCGATTCTTCAAACGCCATGGTTTCCACTTTCTTGAGCGTGTACAGACCGCGGCGGATGGCAGCGGGCGATTTGTCCAGTAGACGCTCCAGCAGCCACTGCAGTCTGGCGTCCACATCGTCGTCCACGTAATTCACCAGCCCCACCTCCAGCGCCTGCGCTGAAGTAATGGGCTCACCCGTCAGACACATCTCATTGAGCGTGCGACGCGGGATCAGATGCTGCAACACGCTCAGCACCTGGGCCGGGAAAACGCCCACTTTGACTTCGGACAGACCAAACACCGCGTGGCGGGCTGCCACCGCCATGTCGCACATAGCCAGCAGGCCCATGCCGCCGGCCATACAGGCGCCGTTGACGCGGGCAATCAAGGGCACATAACTGGCACGCGCGGCGCGCAGCAGTTGCGCCAGATGGCCATGGGGTTCAGAATAGTCGGTGGTAAAGGCTTGGGCCGACTGCAAATCGACGCCAGCGCAAAAAGCCTTGACGCCGGCGCCAGTGATGACGATGGCGCGGATGTCGCGCTGGCCTTGTGCCGAGGCAATAGCCTGCGTCATGCCGGCTAGCACGCCGTGGCTCATGGCATTGCGCCGCTCTTCGCGGGTGATGGTCAGCCAAAGAACCGGGCCGCGTTGTTCCACGCTCAACTCTGGGGTGGATGAAAAAATGGGATTGTTCACGATGTCTCCTGTTGGGTGTCGCGCTTCTCGGCGGTGGCTGCGTCGGTGTCGCGCTGCTTGCCGTCCGGGGCAGTTAATTTCAACCTTACGATTTTCTCGTAAGGTTGCTCAGAGCCTGCTTCCTGCGCCAATTTGCGCTTG
Source organism: Rhodoferax sp. (assembly GCA_030682475.1). Classification (GTDB taxonomy): domain Bacteria; phylum Pseudomonadota; class Gammaproteobacteria; order Burkholderiales; family Burkholderiaceae_C; genus Rhodoferax. The sequence continues at coordinate 33,762 of JAUXOA010000047.1, forward strand.
AGATCAAACCGGTACCGATTGGCATAGGTGCTTTCAGTCAGCACCTGCACCACGTCGATCACCGAAAACCACCCTGTTTCAGTGTCTTCGTCGTACACGCGGCGAATGGACTGGCCATCGAACTCAGCAGGCAAGATTTTCATTTTTGGTGTCTTTCAAGCCGTGCTGTTTCAACCTGCTCCAGATGGATCAGGTGCTCGCCAGATCACGCAAAGCTTGCGGATTGCGCTGCGCCAGCGTGATCAGTGTGCGCGCCGCGCCCGAGGGTTGCTTGCGCCCCTGCTCCCAGCCCTGCAAAGTACGCACCGACACGCCTAGCAATTGAGCAAACTGGGCTTGCGACAACTTCGAGTTTTGCCGCGCGGCGATCACCGGCGAATGCACCACCGTACCTTCACCCCGCTTCATTTGGCGCGCCGATTCCACAAGCTCGGCCTCAAGGTCTCGGCTGGCCTCCCACGCAGCCAGTTGCGCATCAGTCATCGGCTTTTTTGATGTGGTCTTTAAAGACTTATTTAACGGCATCACGCAACTCCTTCAAAGTGCTGGCCTTGAGCGAATCCAGCTTGCTCTTGGCATACATAAACAACAACACCAGCTCACCCAGATCGTTGCGGACAAAATAAATCACCCGCACGCCGCCCGATTTGCCAGTGCCGGCACGGCTCCAGCGCACCTTGCGCACACCGCCAGAACCGGGCACCACATCGCCTTCATCAGGATGCTCGGCCATGAAAGCCGCAAAGGTGCCACGCTCGTCCTCGCTCCAATAGGCAGGCCACAGCTTGCTGAAAAGCGGCGTTTCGATGACGGTCAGCATGGCGGGATTGTACTCCTTGGGCGTAGTTTTAGATGTTTACCGCGCCTTACGCTTTGCGCGGTGCCTTCAAGGCTTTCTTTGCAGCCGGATGCGGATCCGGTTGATTCAGTGGCGCGGCTGTGTTGCCAATCACATCATTCGGACTTTTCATGTCCCCAGACATATTTCACCTTCAACTCATTGAGCTGCGCCCACGGTAGATGCTTGTCAAATTGCAGACGCCCTACAACAATGCCAGGTGCCACGCCTTGGGCTTGTGCAAATGCGCGTACGGCTGGTGCACCAAGCCGCTCATGCGTCACAAAATTCTTGTACGCTTGCTGCGGCAACAAAAAGTCTCGCGCAAAGGCATCGGCCTCGGCTTCTTCCTCCGGATTTAATCCATCCTCACCAAGAGTGTCGAGAAAGGTAAGGGACTTGCCATGCTTTAGCAAATGTCCCGCCTCGTGAAAAAAAGTAAACCAAAGTTTGTCATCCGATTTGCCTCGAACACTCAGAATAATCAAGGCTTTGTTGGTACCAAGCCATTTGGTAGCACCACTCACCGGGCACCCTGTAGGCGCCGGGGCAAGCACCACCGCGACACCCGCTTGTGCACACAAGCGCTGCAACTCTGGCAAAAACTTCTTGGGTTCGCGTTCGCGCGTCAGCGCACGCACTTGCGCCAGTACTGATTCAAACTTTGTCTTGTCATAGTCTTCGCAACGCCGATTGGCCGCGAGGCGTTCGCCTTGCCGCAACCAGGTTGCCACCGCGGCTGGCGCACGGGTCAACCTGGGTGACGCGCGATACGCAGCAACGGGCTGCTGGTACTGCAAACGCCAGGCAGCAACACCGGAAACCGCGAAATAGCGCAGGCACTCGTGCACCTGCAAAGCCTTGTCTTGCACCCTGGCAACCCAGCCGAACTTCACCATTTCAGCCAGCGGAAGCTCCTTGAGCCAGCCTACATCTGCCGCCAGCGCGGCCACATCTGCCTTGCGCGCCAGTTGCTCACGGTATTGCGCCTCCAGGCCGAGCCAGAAGCGGGCCGTACTGCCAAGTACCTTTTCCAGCTTGATAGCCGTGTCCTGGGTGATGGGTGCGTCACCCTTGAGCAAAAGGTTGATGTGTTTGGTCGTAAAGCCCGTGCGTTGCGCCAGTTCTACCTGCGTCCAACCGCGCTCCCCCAGCAAATCAGCAATGGTGTCGCCCGGCGTGGCAATCCAGTCGGGCGCGAAGTCAGCCAGCGAGCCAAAGCTGGTCGCCGCCCGTTTTGTTTGGCTAGTCATGGTAGTCCCCTAATTCAACAATGGTTACGTCGGTCACCTGGACCCAATCGATGGATCCGTCAGTCTTGGCAGGCGGTGGCTGTTTGGTGGATCTGAACACCAGCCGGTCGCCGCTATGCAAATCCACAGCAAACCCGCCGCGCTTGTCGCCCACCAATGGGTGCGGGCGACCCGCCACCAGCTCGGTGACGTTTTCTGCATTGAAAAGTTCAGTCAACCTGAGCTGTAGTTTTTTGCCTGACAGTGCACCTAATTTCCGAATAGCCAACTTGGATTGCTTGCACAGCGCTTCAACGTCAGTGTTGACGAAGGAAATTTTCATGGAGAAAATAAGTATACCAAACTGGTAAATGAAATTAATTTACCTGGGTCCTATTTTTTGGAAAATTTGCCTTGGCCGCACGCGAGTGACGTTTACAGGTCATCTGCGACCGTCCGCTTTTGAAAATATTGGCGGGCTGAGATCGACCAGTTGCAGTCATTGACGAGTGACCGGTTTTCGGATCAAGCCTCACTTCAAGTCAATAGGCGGTCACTTGAACTTTGAGTTTGGATGCATTTCTTTCTCGAACTCAAGCGCCAGATCAGACAAGACATTCAAGTCTTCGTTATGCTGCACATGGAGAGCTGAATGGGCCGCGTTGCCTTTTGTGGGGTGATACACGATCCTCACAGGTTTTTGCTTTCTTACACAAACCTGCTTCACTTTATCAACCACGGCCACGGCGTACACGCAATTTTTTCCGACATTCAATGTTGCGCGTTGGGCATCTACACAATCACGTAAATTGGCCGCTTTGTCATTCTTGAAGTATTCCAGCCAGTTGACTGAGAGGAAGTCCTCATCGTTGCGATAAGAAAACGCTTGAGGCAAGATTCCCAATACATTGCCGTCCTCATCTCTGCGCAATCTTGCCGGTGGCACGTGCCGCATGATGTGATCCTGCAAGGGTAGAAAATTGCCACGCTTGATGGTCATTTAACTGAACCACTCTTCGGTGTGATGTGGCCGGAGTCCGGCAGCCAAGCGGTTCACCGTTGTGTCGCCTACATAGTGTTCAATCTCATCGTCGATCATGCGTGAGATCACCCACTTGACGCGACTGTTGCCTGAAAACTCAATCGTCAGTCGACTACTGCCTGCCGTCCAGGCGGCGATGAGTTGCCCCGAAGGCGTGAGACCCAAGCCGGGTCTCCTTTTCGGCTTTAGATCGCAGATCGCTTTGAGGAATGTCGCAAAGGATTCCCTTTGAAGAGGCCCATCGCCTGGCTCCCATTCGTCCACATCGTGAAGGGAGTCGATCTGGTTGAAAAGTTTGCTTCGCCATTGCGAATCCAGGTACATCGCAACTTGTGAAGTCATTACTTTGACGCCGGCCGTCGCGTCGAAAAGCTTTTCCTCAAGACTGCTCTCATACACCTGAGAGCGCAACATTGAAGGGGCCACGGGACTGCGCAATTGCTGAATGCGGCTTTCAATCTCCTGCGTCTGCTGACTCGAGTACTTAGATAGCCCTGCTGCCAGTTCACTGTGGATGGGTGTTTGGCTCTTGTAGTGGTTTGGTAGAAAAGTTTGCTTAGTCAATGCACCAACTGTGTACATAGCCGGACTATTCGAGAAAACGAGATCATTTGCCATTTCTGTTCCCATTAAAAATTTCATCTCTGGCGCGCTGGCTGATACAGGCCTCAAATACTTGATTCTTCTTCAATCGCATTGCTTCTAAAAGCTCAAATATCTCCTTGTCGTTCTGCGGCACATCAAGTTCGCGACCAACATCCAGATCTAGGAGAAAAGATCTGTGATTGAGGATGGGAGATTCAACAACGCCCGAGTTCAAGGTCAACTGGCACTTGATATCTTCGAAGTAGGAAATTGTCTGGACTGCACCCGCCATCAGCGGGCTCAGGATATCTGGTACCTGAGGAAAAACGTTTAGGAATTGCTCATTGTGAACCAACGGACCTGTCGCCGGGATATCGATCCTGTTGATATAACGCACGCCAATTCGTTTGATTTCCCGGTACCCTAGCGTTTTTTTCAAGAGCTTCCAATCTCTCATGAAACGTTTTGAAAAAGTAGCCCAGGAAGGATAAGGGGCGAGCTGAGACACTACTAGCGAGTTTGGCAGCGCTAGAGCAAGCTCGGTCATGTCTTGCGAGGAACGCCGATGTCCTTCAGCAACCTCGGTGATTGTCTTGCGATCCTTGCCAGCCTGAGGACTCAGTTCGATACCCACACTGATGTTCTGTAGCTGCTGGTGTATAGGGTAATTCTTGGCCAGCTTGTCGCTGACTGACTTCAACAGAGTTTTGCTGAGATTTTCAGCAAAATTGATACCAATCACGGCCTCCGTGACAGGCGGATATTTATATCCCTCAGGTCTCGTCGCTGGCGTGTTGGTTGCTGTCATTGTTATGGTTTTGTTGATTTTTCTTTCAACGATCTCAATCGCCGATTTGCTCGTCGGCAGAGTTTAACCGCCAAAGACCCGGTCTAGGCCTCGGGCGCACACCTGATCCACCACTGCGAAAATTACAGCATATTAGCGTACTGTGCGTGAGCCTCTTCCAATAGCCGATCAATGTCGGCTTACGGATGCTGATTTTGACTGGGTCTAAGACTGCTTCGGGCACGCAACAGCCTGTCAGCCAGTCAAAACGACTACATTCCAATTCTCCGCATTGGACGTATGGGGGAGTCACGCTGGGCCAAACTGCGGGGTGTTTGTGCGTACGTGGCTTGAGGGGCGCCGTTGCATGGGCCTCAACGCAGCCTGGCGGGCATGCGTGCGAAGACGCGCTTTCATGTTCCGATACTTTCGGGGCGCAGTAATAGAGGCCTATTTGGTTTGAAACTACACTCCCGAAGTCACTTTCACGCTTAATTCGCTCCCTCTTCCTTCATGCCCACACTCAACTGGATCGGCAAGGATGCCGTCGTCAAACACCACAAGGACGTGCCGTTCCGCCTGCTGGAGCCCGCGCCCGAGCTCTCGTGCGGTGATGCCGCCAGCGGCAACCTCATCGTGCAGGGCGACAACCTGCACGCCCTCAAAGCCCTGCTGCCGCGCTACGCCGGTCAGGTGAAATGCATCTACATCGATCCGCCCTACAACACCGGCAACGAGGGCTGGGCCTACAACGACAACGTCAACAGCCCCGAAATCCGCAAGTGGCTGGGTGCGGTGGTCGGCAAAGAAGGCGAAACGCTGGACCGGCACGACCGCTGGCTGTGCATGATGTACCCGCGGCTGGTGCTGCTGCGCCAGTTTCTGCGGGATGACGGCGCGATTTTTGTGTCGATTGACGACAATGAGGTTGGGAACCTGCAGGCGTTGATGCGCGAAATATTCGGTCCCGCGAATGAGGTGGCCTGCATCGTCTGGGAGAAGGGCAAGAAGGGTGATTCCAAGTTGGTGTCCGTCACCCACGAATACATCATCGCATTCGCGCGAAACAAGGCATTGCTGAAAGAACGCGGAGTGAGATGGCGGCGACGCAAACCAGGGATTGACGATGTGCTCGCCCAATACGATGCACTGCGCAAAGAGTTTGGCGACGAGCACCTAAAGGTACGCAAGGCGATGATGGCTTGGTACCGCGCATTGCCCAAAGGCGATCCGCGTAAATCGCACAAGCATTACAACCAGTCCGATAAGCGAGGCTTGTACTTTCCCGATAACTTTCACGGGCCAGACGACGGCAGGGAAAACAGGCCCCGCTATCCGATACTGCATCCGGTCACGGGTCAACCGTGCGCAATGCCCTCAACGGGTTGGCGCTGGGGGGAAGAGACGACCAAACAGGCGCTGGCCGAGGCCCCGCCTCGCATCCACTTCGGCAAAGACCACACGACTATTCCCAATCGGAAAAGCTATTTGTTCGAAATCGACGAGGAACCCATGCTCAGCGTGTTTTACACAGACGGGCGCGCAGCGACACTCGAAGTGGAAAGCATTCTGGGCGCTGGCGAATTTCAGTTCCCGAAGGATTCCAACGTGATTGCCGACTTGGTCGGGATGGTGACCGAGCCGGGTGATCTTGTCTTGGATAGTTTTGGAGGGTCAGGCACCACTGCCCACGCCGTGCTCAAGCACAACCGGAACTTGAAAACGCCCTTGAAATTCATCCTGGTGGAGCTTGACGCTGGTGTGGCGCGCGAAAAAACGCGAAAGAGGGTTCACGCAGCAATTGAAGGCTACACGCCGGTCACAGGGAAAAAGCGCATCCCGGTACCAGCGCTTGGAGGCGGCTTCCAATTCTGCACCCTCTCCGCCGAACCGCTGTTCACCCCGCAAGGCCAGATCCGCGAGGACGTGCGCTTTGCGCAACTGGCCGAGTTCGTCTGGTTTGCCGAGACGGGTGCCGCGCGCCCTCACCCCAGCCCTCTCCCCGAAGGAGAGGAAGAAAAACGGTCGCCCTTGCTGGGCGTGCACGAGGGCCGGGCAATTTACCTGCTGTACAACGGCATCCTCAAAGATAAATCGGTCGCGGGTGGCAATGTGCTGACCGGGCCGGTGTTCGATGTACTTCCCGCCTTCGATGGCCCCAAGACAATCTACGCCGCTGCCTGCCGGCTGGGCGCGCCACGCCTGCTGCGCGAGCAGATTGTATTCAAACAGACGCCTTATGCGCTGGCGGTGTAAATTACGCTTTCTTGATATTGAAAGGGACGCACCATGCAAACCGCAGAAATTGTTGCCGAGGCATGCAAACTTGACTGGACTTCACGCCTTGAAATAGCTCAAATCATTTTGCAGACTTTGGAGCCTCGAGACGAGGAAATTGACCAACTCTGGAAAGAAGAGGCGCAGCGTCGTCTCGCCGCGCACCGCTCCGGGCTGGTTCCAGGGGTCCCGGCTGAGGACGTGCTGGGTCACCTTTGATGCGGGCTATTTTTGACCCGCAAGCGCAAGCAGAATTTGACGATGTGCGTCGGTACTACAACCAGCAAAAGACCGGGCTGGGCGATGACTTCACTGAGACGGTTCGCCAAGGGCTACAACGTGTACTCGCGCAGCCTGAATCTTGCCCGGTCGAATTCGATGACGTTCGCCGTTTGGTGCTGAGGCGTTTTCCCTACAAATTGCTGTATTCGGTCGAAACTGATCACTTGTATGTGATTGCCGTCGCCCATCAGCACCGAAAGCCTGGCTACTGGCGCGACCGCATCGCAAAACCATGACGCAGTTCACCCCCAAAAAATACCAGCAAGACCCGGCCAGCGGCGGCGGCGTGCTCGACAGCGTGGAGGCTTACTTCAAGGCCTGCCACCAGCATGGCCGCGCCTCGCTGGCCTTCACGGCAGTCACCGAAGACCTGTGGGGGCAGGGCTTGCCCTATCACCCCCTGAAGGATTTCGCGCCCGACATGCCTTACTTTTGCCTGCGTGTGCCCACGGGCGGCGGCAAGACCTGGCTGGCCGCCAAGAGCGTGGCGCTGGTCAACACCCACCTGCTGCGCGTGCCGCACAGCGTGGTGCTGTGGCTGGTGCCGAGCAAGCCGATCCGCGAACAGACGCTACGCGGCCTGAAGGACAGGGCCCATCCGCTGTATGCAGCGCTGAAGGATGCAGGCCCCGTCACTGTGCTGGACCTGGCCGAGGCCAAATCGATCACGCGTGCCACGCTGGACACCTCCACCGTGGTGATCGTGGCCACGCGGCAGGCTTTTCAGGTGGAGGACGAAGAGAGCCGCAAGGTGTATGAGTCCAGCGGCGCGCTGATGCACCACTTCGAAAACCTCTTGCCCGCGCAGCGCGAGGTGTTGCTGAAAGACGGCGACACGGTACCGTATTCGCTGGCCAACGTGCTGCGCCTGCGTCGGCCGTTCGTGGTGGTGGACGAGGCGCACAACAGCCGCACCGAGCTGGCCTTCGACACGCTGGCGCGCTTCTCGCCCAGCGGCATCATGGAACTGACGGCCACGCCCGACATGGAGCGCACGCCCAGCAATGTGCTGCACAGCGTGAGCGCGTCTCAGCTCAAGGCCGAGCAGATGATCAAGCTGCCTGTGGTGCTGGAGACCGAGCCCAACTGGCAGCAGTGTCTGGCTGACGCCATCGCCCGGCGTGACGCACTGCAAAAGCTGGCCGACGATGAGCGCCGCCAGGGCGCGCCATATCTGCGCCCCATCGTGTTGATCCAGTCCGAGCCGCGCCGCGCGGGCATGGACACACTGGACTTTGAGCGGGTCCGCCAGGAGCTGAGGACCAACCACGGCATTCCCGACGATGAGATCGTGGTGGCGACCAGTGAAGAAAAGGGCTTGGAAAAAATCGACGCGGACTACAAGCAGGGCATCAGCGACCCGGCTTGCCCGGTGAAGTTCGTCATCACGCAAAAGGCGTTGGCCGAGGGCTGGGACTGCCCGTTTGCCTACATTCTGGTCAGCATGGCATCGCTGCACTCGGCCACGGCCGTGGAGCAACTGCTCGGGCGCGTGCTGCGCCAGCCGGGCGCCGAGCATCGCGCCGCGAAAGAGCTGAACCAGTCCTACGCCTTGGTGGTGTCGCGCAGCTTTGCCGAGACAGCCAGCGCGCTGCGCGACCGGCTGGTGCAGGGCGCGGGCTTCGACCGCAAAGACGTAGCCGAGTTCGTGGCCGCCGCGCGGCAAGACCAGCAGATGTTTGACCTGGAGGGGCTGGGTAGCCGCGTGGTGGTGCGGCCGGTGGTGGTGACGCTGCACGAGAAGCCTGATCTGAAGGCGGTACCCAAGGACATTCGCAACACGCTGGAAGACAAGATCGACTTTGACAAGAAGACCAGCACCTTGACCATTCGGGCTCCACTGACGGTTGATGAGACCGAGGCGCTGAAGCTGACAGTGGGCACGCCACTGGCGAAAGCGGCCATCGACAAGGCCGCCGAGGAAAGCCGCACCACGGCCATCGAGTTTTTCAGGACACCCGCCGAAGAGGGCAAGACGCTGCTGGTGCCGCAAATGGCTTTGCGCGTGCAGGGCAAACTACAGTTGTTCGACGACCCGGAGGTGCTGGACTACCCGTGGGAGTTGTCCACCTTCGACGCCAAGCCCACGCCCGGCGACTTGGCGGCGTTGGGCGCGGCGCTCAAGGTGGCGGAAGGCGGTGTGATCGACGTGGACGAAGTCAGTGGCAAGATGATCCAGAACTTCCTGCCGAACCTGCAGCGCGACCTGGGGCTGGCCTACACGCCCGAGCATTGGGACACGGTGAAGCTGGCCGGCTGGCTATGCACCAACGTGCCCGAGCCCACGCTGACCCATGCGAGCAAACTGGCGTTTGTGTCGGGCTGGTTGTCGGACCTGCTGGTGCAGCCAGGCTTTGACCTGGGGCGCGCGAACTTGCAGAAGTTTTTGATGCGCAACCTGCTGGAAACGCGCGTTCGTGAACTGCGCAAAGACGCGGTCAATCGCGCTTACCAGCAGACCCTGTTTGGCGATGGCCATGCCGGGCGCGTGACGGTAACCGCCCAGCTTCCCTATGACTTTCGCCCCGAAGCCTACGCGCCCAGCAGGGACTATGACGGCCGCTATGGGCTGCACGCATTCCGCAAGCATTTTTACAGCCGCATTGGCGACTTTGACAGCAAGGAAGAGTTCGAATGCGCCGTTTGGCTGGACATCGAGGCGCAGAAGGGCCGTTTGCAATACTGGGTCCGCAATCTCGCGCGGCGCGAAGGCGCATCGTTCTTCCTGCAAAAAGCCACCGGGCGCTTCTACCCGGACTTTGTCTGCAAGCTCAATGACGGCAAGTTTTTGATCGTGGAATACAAAGGTGCCGACCGCTGGACCGATGCGCAAGACGACCGGCTGATTGGCGGCCTGTGGGCAGACTTGTCCGACGGCTCATGCCGGTTTGTGATGGTCAAGGACAAGCTGTGGAATGTGATCGAACCGTTTCTGACCTGAGGGGCAACGGAGACATCGTCACGCCGCTGGCAAAACAATGTCCAACTGCGCGCCACCCGAATCTGCACGCGAGAGCGTCAGTTCGCCCTGATGGCTGGCAACCAGATCGCTGACCACTGCCAAGCCGATGCCATGGCCGGGCACCCGCTCATCCAGCCGTACCCGCCGCTGGAGCACCGCCTGCGGGTCGCTAAAACCCGGACCATCGTCCGTGACGCGGATGCACAAGCGGTTGATGTCGCGCCAGATCCGTACCGACACCTCGTGTTGGGCCCATTTGGCCGCATTATCGAGCACATTGCCCAGCATCTCGAAGGCATCGCCTTCGTCGATCCGCCAATTCAATTCCGGCGCGCAGTCCAGCGTGAAAACCAGCTTCTTTTCAGCATAGACCTTGGCCAGCGTGTCGCGAATCCGGTTCAAGATGGGTGCCAGCGCCAAAGGCGGCGCAAAGCGCGCAGCACCACTGGCGCCCGCCCGGCCCAACTGGTGCGTGACGATGTCATCCATGCGGGTTACTTGTTGCGCCACCATGGCGGGCAGTTGGCTGGGCTCGTTGAGTGTGGCGCGCAAGACTGCCAGCGGTGTTTTGAGGCTGTGGGCGAGGTCATCGAGCGCATCTTTGTAGCGGGTTTGCCGCGCCCTCTCCTGATCAACCAGAACATTGAGATTTTGGCTGAGTGCTGCGAGCTCGCTCGGGTAGCGGCCCTCCACCCTGGCCTGCTCTCCCTTCTCAATGCGCCCGATTTCCCGCGCCATCCGCTCCAGCGGTGCCAGGCCCCAGCGCAGCAACAGAGTCTGGGTGAGTAGCAACAGCAAAGCGGTGCCGCCGAGCCAACTCCACAGCGTGCGCTCAAAGGCTCGCAGTTCGCGATCAAACTCGGCCTTGTCTTCCAGCACGGAAAAAACCAGCGGTGCCACCCGGTCGTTGGCAGACCACTTGACAGCATAGCTTGCGGCCAGAAACGCGCGACTTTCTTTGCCTTTGTCGTCGCTCTGTGCCCGGGGCGCGACGATGGTGTCAAAGCGCCACTGGCCCGCCTCCAGACGGCGCTGAAAGGGCAGATTGAGCCCCAGTGTGGACAAGGACTGCCATTCTTCACTGTTGTCCAAATTGGCGATGTTGGCGTACAGCCCCGAGGCCGGCAAGGACAGACGCGGCTCGGCCAGTGCGGCTGGCATGACCAGTGAGCCCTTGGCATCAAGTTCGGCACCGGCCATCAGCAGGTAAACCGTGGTTTGCAAACGGGCAAAGTGTGCCGCGCGCACGCTGTCCGCATGCGCCTGCTGCACCGCCCAGCCAGCGCCTGCCAGAAAGGCCAGCAACACCAGGGCCGCCCCCCAAACCAGACGGGCGTGAATAGACCAAGGCGCCTTCATTGCAGTACGAAGCGGTAACCCCGCCCGCGCAGGGTTTCAATCGGCGCCAGCAGGCCCTCGGGATCGAGTTTGCGCCGCAGCCGCCCGATCAGGACTTCCAGCACATTGCTGTCACGGTCTTCATCGTGCGGGTACAGGTAGTCAGACAGTTCTTGCTTGCTCACTACCCGGGCGCGCTCGCGTACCAGGTATTCAAGCACCCGGTACTCGAAGGTGGTCAGTTCCAGCACCACCTCACCCAGCCGGGCGCTCTGGGCCGAAAAGTCGATGCTCAGCGCGCCCAGCTTGAGAACATCCGACGTTGCCTTGAGTGAGCGTCGCAGCAGCGCCTTGACGCGAGCCGCCAGCTCCGGGTACTCAAATGGTTTGACCAGATAGTCGTCGGCACCCGTTTCCAGGCCCCGCACTTTGTCCTGCCAACTGCTGCGTGCGGTCAGGATCAAAATCGGCAGGGTGCGGCCTTCGGCGCGCAGCGTCTGCACCACCGTCAAGCCGTTCACCTTGGGTAGGCCCAGGTCCACGATGGCGAGGTCCAGCGGGTACTCTCTAGCCTGAAACAAGCCCTCTTCACCGTCGGCAGCCATATCGACACGGTAGCCATCGGCTTCAAGCTGGCGTTTCAGGCCGAGGCGCAAAACAGCATCGTCCTCAATCAACAGCAAGCGCATAGTGCCCCAGGGCCCAGACTCGCCTAGAGCGTGCGCCCGCTGGCAACTTCGATCAGGATCACTTTGACTTCACCCTGTGGGGTGAGCACTTTCACGCGCCAGACCGGGCGACCTTCGCGCTCGGTCTTTTCTACCGCCAGGACGCGCCCACCGCTGGCCTGCTGCGCCACGGCTGCGGCATCATCGCGGCTGACGCTCGCCCAGGCCGGCAGGGCCAATGCCATCAGGAGGGCGCTGATCAGGGTCATTAATGATTTCATGGTGTGATGGGGGTGCGGTCAGCGGGTTGACGCCATGGTACTCCCGCCGACTATTGCTCAATCGGATCGACCGATACGCGTACCTGCAGGCTGTTGCCCGGGTTGCTGCGCATTAACGTGGTGTAGTGCTGTCCCCGGTATTCATAGGCCACGCGATAGCCGGTGATACGCGTTTGCGTGTCATACACGGTGCGGCAGCGCTTGACCTCCCGTTGCGCACTCTCATACTGTCCGTTGTCGTACCGTCCATTGTCATACTGGCTCCGTTGATCCCGGTTTTGGAACTGGTCGCCAGTGATGGCACCCAGCACCACGCCCAGCGCGGTAGCGGCGTCTTTGCCACGGCCCCCGCCGATCTGGTGGCCCAGCACACCACCGGCCAGGCCGCCCACAATAGCGCCCCCATATTGACGATCCTGAGGTTCGCCGCTGCGGCGGCTGCTTCGTTCATTGATCCAGTGGCTGCTGCATTCGTTGCGCGGGACATTGAAGTTCTCAAACTGTGGCTCGGCGCTGCGAACGCGCGCGTTGTCGGTGAAGGTCTCGGCCTGGGCGCCGAGCAATCCGGTGGCCAGCACACTGGCGATGACAAGACGTTTCATGAAATACTCCTTGGGTTGGTATGAAACGCAGTTTGCGCGTGCCTGTGTGAACGCAGGCTGAACAGAGGCGAGAAAGTTTGCCCCGTCTCTCGCGCAGTCGCAAGCCGTCGTGCGTCAAGGCATCGAGTGTGGCCCCGCGTGCCACCACGCTGACCTGGCAACCCGCCCCCGCCAGCCGTCACAGGTGTTTTCATATAAATCCGAATGGGGTCTGTGATTTTATACAGTAACATTCGACCATGGCCAAAGAAAAAACCGTTTACGTTTGCTCCGACTGTGGCGGTAGCAGCCCCAAATGGCTGGGCAAATGCCCCGGTTGCAGCGCCTGGAACACGCTGATTGAATCGGTCGCCGAGAACAGCGCGCCGGTCAAGAACCGCTTTGCATCCCTGGCCAAGACCGCAGAAGTCGCCACCCTGGGCGATATTGACGCCGTGGACATGGCGCGCACGCCTACGGGCCACGAGGAACTGGACCGTGTGCTGGGCGGCGGCATGGTCGAAGGCGGCGTGGTGCTGATTGGCGGCGACCCCGGCATCGGCAAGTCCACCCTGCTGTTGCAGGCGCTCGACTCGCTGCAACGCAGCGGGCAAAAAACTTTGTATGTGACGGGCGAAGAAAGCGGTGCCCAGGTGGCGCTGCGTTCGCGCCGCCTCGGTCAGGACAACAGCCAGGTGAAGGTGCTGGCCGAGATCCAGTTGGAGAGAATTCTGGCCACGCTCGATGTCATGCAACCCGACATCGCCGTCATCGACTCGATCCAAACTGTGTATTCCGATCAACTCAGCTCGGCGCCCGGCTCGGTGGCGCAGGTGCGCGAATGCGCGGCGCACCTGACCCGCGCGGCCAAGGCCAGCGGCGTATGTATCGTGCTGGTCGGCCACGTCACCAAAGACGGCGCGCTGGCCGGGCCGCGCGTGCTGGAACACATGGTGGACACGGTGCTGTATTTTGAGGGCGACACGCACAGCAGCTTCCGGCTGGTGCGCGCCATCAAAAACCGCTTTGGCGCGGTCAACGAGATTGGGGTGTTTGCCATGACCGAGAAAGGCCTCAAGGGCGTGTCCAACCCGAGCGCCATTTTCTTGAGCCAGCACGCAGAGCCGGTGCCGGGCAGTTGCGTTATGGTCACGCTAGAGGGCACGCGCCCGATGCTGGTCGAAATTCAGGCGCTGGTGGACAGCGGCGGGCCTTCTCCCAGACGCCTGAGCGTGGGTCTGGACAAAGACCGCCTGGCCATGCTGCTGGCGGTACTGCACCGCCACGCCGGCGTGGCCTGCATGGACCAGGACGTGTTCGTCAATGCCGTCGGCGGCGTGCGCATCAGCGAACCGGCGGCCGACCTGGCGGTGCTGCTGGCCATCACCTCCAGCCTGCGTGGCAAGCCGCTGCCCAAGGGGTTTATTGCCTTTGGCGAAGTCGGTCTGGCCGGTGAGGTGCGCCCGGCGCCGCGCGGGCAAGAGCGATTGAAGGAAGCCGCCAAGCTGGGCTTTAGCGTGGCGCTGGTACCCAAAGCCAATGCCCCCAAGAAGCCGATCGAGGGCATGACCATTCATGCCGTTGAGCGGATTGAACAGGCGATGGAAGTGGTGCGCTCGCTGATCTGAGGTCGCGCCGACGGTTCCGACTCCAAACGCTTCAGTAACGAACCACCGAGTTGCCCGAATTTTTGACCGGGTCACCGACCTTCAGACCCGGCTCCTTCTCGAAATTGAAAGCGCTCTTGCGTCCATCGCCATATTGCACGCTGACCGTCCACACTTTGTGGGTCCTTACCTTCTCTTCAATCTTCTTGCCCGCATAAGCGCCACCCGCGGCACCGGCAATCGTGGCCAGGTCTTTGCCCAAGCCGCCGCCGACCTGGTGACCCAGTATGGCGCCAGTGACACCCCCTGCAATCATGCCGACCGCGCCGCCTTCGCCTTCTTTTTCGGTCATGGTCACGGCCAGCACCTTGCCGCAATCGGCACAGAGCGCTTTGGCAACAACCGGCTTGGCATTGCCCGCTTGGGTCGCCGCCGTCATCTCAGCCTTGGCGGCGGCCCGGGCCTGGTCGTATTCGGCCTTGGCATCGCGTCGGCATTGCAGGCGGGTACTCGACGAGGTTTCGTCATTGCAGAGTTTTTTGTCCTCCTCGTAGCGCGCCAAGGCCTTTTTGCTGTCGGTGGCGTATTGGGCTTTGGGGCTGGCGGGTGCCTGGGCCAGCGCGCTCCCCGTGAGCAGAGACAGGGCCAAGGTCAGCGTGAAGACAGGGGTTTTCATGATGCGTCTCCTATTGATTTACACAATAGCACCGATCAACCCAAATTTCAAGGCACGCGCTGGCACTTACCCCCGCAAATGCTGGGCGAAAAAGGCCATCGTTCGCTCCCACGCCAGCTTGGCGGCGGCGGCGTCAAAGCGCGGCGTGGTGTCGTTGTTGAAACCGTGCTGGGTGCCGCCATAACTGTGCGCCGTGTAGCGCGCACCCGCCGCCTTGAGGCCGGCCTCGTAGGCGGGCCAGGCGGCATTGATGCGCTCGTCCACGCCGGCAAAATGAATCAGCAAGGGCGCTTTGACCTTGGCCGCGTCTTGCGCTGGCGGGTGGTTACCGTAGAAAGACACGGCGGCAGCCAAGTCAGGTAGCTGAGTGGCCAGCATATGCGAGATGCCGCCGCCGTAGCAAAAACCCACCACACCGATCTTGCCGTTGCAGTCGGGGCGCGCTTTGAGTACGCCCGCAGCGCTGATGAAATCCTGCTGGGTTTTTTTCTGGTCCAACTGGACAAACAGCGCGCGCGCTTTGTCCTCGTCGCCCGGGTAACCGCCCAGTGGCGTCAGCGCATCAGGGGCGAACGCCAGGTAACCGTCCAGCGCCAGGCGGCGGGTGATGTCTTCGATGTGCGGGTTCAGGCCCCGGTTTTCATGCACCACCAAAATAGCGGGCAGCCTGCCGCTGACGTTGGCGGGTTTGGCGACGTAGGCTTTGACCGTGCCGTAACCGGCGGGTGAGGCAAAGTCCAGCAGTTCGGTCTGGAGGCGCTGGTCGTCCTTGCTCACCACTTGAGCAGCGGCAAAATTGGGACTGAGCGCGGCCAGCAGGCCCGCCGCCGTCAAGCCGCCGACAGCAAATTTTTGAGCACGCTCCAAAAACCCCCGACGATCCAGGTCGCCATGCACATAGGCATCGAACAGAATCAGCAGGTCTTGGTCAAAGTCGGCAGCGGTCAGACGGGTCATGGCATCTCCTTAAAGTGTTGTTTAAAAAACCGCAGCATAGCGCGGGCAGCGAGTGCCGACAAACCTGAGAAAATCACGCCATGCCATTTAAAAAATTCCTGATCCCCGCTGGCGGCCTCTTTTTGGTGGCCTACGCCTATTACGCTTACGGCTGGCCCGGCCTGGCCATTGCGCTGGGGGCGCTGGTCATGTGGCTGCTGCTGCACTTCACCCGCATGATGCAAGTGCTCAAGCGCGCAGCCAAGCACCCCATCGGCTATGTCGGCAGCGCGGTCATGCTCAACGCAAAACTCCAACCCGGCGTGACGCTGCTGCACGTGGTGGCCATGACCAAGGCCTTGGGTGAACTCCAAAGCCCCAAAGACAGCCAGCCCGAGTTGTACCGCTGGACCGATGGCACGCAGTCGCATGTGACCGGCGAATTTCACGGCGGAAAGCTGAAAAAATGGGTATTGGTTCGACCCGTTCAGGATGACGAAGCACAGAGCGGCTCGACCGGCAGCCCGGTCCCGTAAAATCGGCATTTTTGCAAGCTTCTTGCGTCAGCGTTCCAAAGGAAAGAACTTATGAGCTCCCTACCCCCCTCCATGGCTGACCGCGACGGCAAAATCTGGATGGATGGCCAGATGGTGGACTGGCGCGACGCCAAAATCCACGTGCTGACCCACACCCTGCACTACGGCTGCGGCGCATTCGAAGGCGTGCGCGCCTACAACACGGTCAATGGCACAGCGATTTTCCGGCTCGAAGAGCACACCGAGCGCCTCTTCAACAGCGCCAAAATCCTGCGCATGAAAATTCCGTTCACCAAGGAAGAAGTGAACGAGGCCCAAAAGGCCGTGGTGCGCGAGAACAAACTCGAATCCTGCTACCTGCGGCCCCTGACCTGGATCGGTTCGCAAAAGCTCGGCGTGTCCCCCAAGGGCAACACGATTCACCTGATGGTGGCAGCCTGGCCCTGGGGTGCTTATCTGGGCGAGGACGGCATGAAGCGCGGCATCCGCGTCAAGATATCCAGCTACACGCGCCACCACGTCAACATCACCATGACGCAGGCCAAAGCGGTGAGCAACTACACCAATTCGATCCTGGCCAACATGGAAGCGCTTGACGACGGCTACGATGAGGCCATGCTGCTCGACGCCAATGGCTTTGTGTCCGAGGGTGCCGGCGAGAACCTGTTTGTGGTCAAGGGCGGCGTGGTTTACACCCCCGACCTGTCGGCCGGCGCACTGAACGGCATCACGCGCAATACCGTGTTCCACATCTGCAAGGATCTGGGGCTGGAGGTAGTGCAAAAACGCATCACGCGCGATGAAGTTTATATTTGCGACGAAGCCTTCTTCACCGGTACCGCCGCCGAGGTCACCCCAATCCGCGAGCTCGACCGCATCGAGCTAGGCAAAGACGACTACGTGGGCAGCCGGGGCCCGATCACCGAGAAAATCCAGAGCGCGTTCTTCGACATCGTCAACGGGCGTAATCCAAAATACGCCCATTGGCTGGCGAAAGTCTCCCTATGAGCAAAGCGAATATTGAACTGCTGGTCAAAGACCTGAACGCCCAGGGTGGCGTGTTTTGTCCCAGCCCCAAAGCCGACATGAAAATCTGGAACAACCACCCCAAGGTGTTCCTGGACGTCGCCCGCAGCGGTGCGGCCAAGTGTCCCTACTGCGGCACCGTCTACAAACTCAAGGACGGCGAACACTTCGGCGTTCATTAAAGAATTGGAATCTGACCCCAATTCTTTAATCATCGCGCCCCAGTGGATTGGGGATGCGGTGATGACCGAGCCGCTGCTGCGCCGCCTGCACGTACGCGGCGAACGCCTCACGGTCGGCGCCCTGCCCTGGGTCGCGCCAGTGTACCGGGCCATGCCGCAAGTGGCCGAGGTGATTGAATTTCCGTTTGCCCACGGCGGCCTGCAATTCAAGGCGCGACGCAGCCTGGCCCGGCAGTTGGCAGGTCGGTTTGACACCGCCTATGTGTGCCCTAACTCCCTGAAAAGCGCCCTGCTGCCGTTTCTGGCCAGCATCCCGAAGCGCGTGGGTTATCTGGGCGAGGCGCGGGTGGGCCTGCTGACGCACCGCCTGAAAAACCCGCCCCGGGACAAACGCCCGCCGATGGTCGCGTTTTACTCGGCGCTCAGTGGTGAGGCTAACCTCGCCAGCGACTGGCCCCAGTTGCACCTGGACGCCACCGAGGTCGAGCAGGCGCTTGCCGTCATGGGCTTGCGGCGCGGCGCTTACTATGTGTTTGCACCGGGTGCTGAATACGGACCCGCCAAACGCTGGCCTGTTGCCCATTTTGCCGAGCTGGCCCGGCGTCTGGACGGGCCTGTGGTGTTGCTGGGCTCCGCCAAAGAATTCTCCCTGTGCAACGAGATTGCCACACCGGTGAACGCAGAACAACCCGGGAAATGCCTCAATCTTGCAGGAAAAACGTCTCTGGCCAACGCATTGAGTGCGATAGCTGCTGCAAAAAGCACCGTCAGTAACGACTCTGGCCTGATGCATGTGGCGGCTGCCTTGGGTGTACCGCAAATCGCCATTTTCGGCTCCAGCAGCCCGTTGCACACACCCCCTCTGAATGACAGGGCCAGCGTGCTGTGGCTCAAGAACGACGCGGCCTATCAGCCCGTGCTGGACTGCGCGCCCTGTTTCGAGAGGGCCTGCCCGCTGGGGCATACGCGCTGCCTGGTGGACATCACAGCGGCCAGCGTGCTAAAAAACATATACAGCCGATAGCGCAGCATCTAAGGGTCAGGTAGCCGTAACCGCCTGAGCGGCCGCGGTAATTTGCGCCCGCAGCGTTTCCACTTCGTCGAGCAACTGCAGCGCCAGCGCGGCGCCGGGGAGGTTGACACCGAG
This sequence comes from Rhodoferax sp., assembly GCA_030682475.1. GTDB lineage: Bacteria > Pseudomonadota > Gammaproteobacteria > Burkholderiales > Burkholderiaceae_C > Rhodoferax. The sequence continues at coordinate 52,745 of JAUXOA010000047.1, forward strand.
GTCGCGCTGCAGGCGCCACGCCACCTTAACGTGGCGCACCTGCAAGCTGGTGAAACGCCAGCTTTGGGGCTCGCTGCCCGCAAGGGGTGCAATGACCCCTTCCTCAATCAGCTCCATGATGAACCCGGCCTGCACCGCGCAGGCACGGCCGACCTCATCGAGCGTCAGTTCAGTTTGCTGTTCCAGGACGGTGCCGCTCAAGTGCGACAGCATTTTTTTGGTGCTCATGCCGGTGCTCCCAGTTTCGCGCGCGGGTTAAAGGATTTGAACTGCTCGGCCATGTTGCGATAAAACGCCTGGGCCGCTTCCTTGTCAGCCGGGGGCAAGGCAATTTTCAGCACAAAATAAAAGTCCCCCGCAGTGCGGGCCGGAATGCCACGCCCCTTGAGCCGAAGTTTGCGTCCTTCCACTGAGCCGGCGGGAATCTTGAGTTCGACGAAACCGCTCGGCGTCGGGACTTCGATTTGCGCACCCAGGGCGGCCTCCCACGGAGCCACCGGCAGATCAAGGTAGACGTCGTGTTTGTCAATACGGTAGTGCGCATGCGCTCGAAATTCGATTTCAAGAAACAGGTCACCCGGCTGGCCCTGTCCCATACCTGGCCCCCCCTGCCCGGCCAGGCGAATATGCTGCCCGGCGCGAACGCCGCGTGGAATCACAAAGTCAATCTGGTGTTCGCGCAACACCCCATGCCCCTGGACGTCGATCTCGGGCACCTGCAGCGTGACCCGGCGCGCGGCGCCGTGGTAGGCGTCTTCCAGATCGATCTGGATTTTGGCGTGCCGGTCTTCCCCGTGTGCGTGGAGGGACGCCTTGCCATCATGGCCGCCCCGTCCGTCACTAAATCCGCGCCGGAACAGGGACTCGAAAAAGTCACTGTGCTCGGCCGCCTCGCGCTCGGTAAAGCCCCGGCCTGAGCCCTCGAAACCGGCGTTCCAGTCGGGCGGTGGGCGGAACTCCTGCCCGCCCTTCCAGTTGGCGCCGAGCTGATCGTAGGCGGCGCGTTTTTCGGGATCCCTGAGCACTTCATAGGCCTCCCCGACTTCCTTGAACTGGGCTTCGGCGTTGGCTTCCTTGCTGACGTCGGGATGGTACTTGCGTGCCAATTGGCGGTGCGCGCGCTTGATCTCGTCCTGCGTGGCACTGCGCGCCAGGCCCATGATTTTGTAATAGTCTTTGAACTCCACCCAAACCCCCGACAAAGAAACGACTGTACTCCCCCGAAGGCCCCGCCGGCCTGCCGCGTCAAGCGGTGTGCGCTGTGCGCGCCTTCAACACCTTCTCCAGGCTGACTTGCACTTTGATTTTTTCCGCATTGAGGGGTGAGCGGATGGCGAACTGCGGGTTGGCGGTGTCGCGGTAGAGGTATTTGCTCAGTGGCATGCCCCCCGGGTTGACAATGCTCACCACGTGAGGGTTGCTGGCGCGCAGGCCCCGCTCGACTGAGACAGCTTTTTCGCCGTTGACCAGTTGCACGTAGGTTCCAGGGGGATAAAACCCGACCGCAGTCGCCATGGCAGAACCGAGTGTCGCAGTATCGACAGTAGCGCCAAGAAATAGGGACTTGACCGCGCCGAGCGGGGACATGGCAAGCCTTGTCTTTCGAGCCGCCATCTTGGCGACAAAGACGTCGACCATGCGCAGGATACGCCGACTCATCCAGTTCCTGGCCATTCCGCAGGACTCATCGAGTTCATGGTGCCAGCGCACGATGTCGAGCTGGTCTGCGTCGACCACGCCAAAGTTTTGCAGAATTTCAAGGCTCTTTTGGGGATGGTCCCGGATCAGCTTTCGCTGGGCTTCGACGGGTGCCCAACTCTGCCGGGCCAGGCTGTCCTGGGCTTGGGCCATGCCCACATTCATGGCCATGGCAGACCGGAACAGAACCCGCTTTGCGCCGTCCGCCATCCCCAGCTTGTTGGCGGTTAGTTCGCACACCACGGCCGACAACAGCGCGTGGGTGGCGCAATAACCCAGCGACTCGTCAGCCAGCGCCTGAAACAGGACGAACAGGGATTCGTCAGGATCGTTATTCAGCAGAGCAAGCGCTTTAATCTCGATGTCCTCCAATCGCTGCAAAGGACTGACGGCGGCCTCGCCCTGGTACAGAAGGACCCGCAGAATCTCCTGCAATTCCAGCCAGCCACCGAGTACTTTATTGCCAGGCACGGACATCACTCTCAGTCATGCAGGGGTTAATCGGCCACCCGCACGGGCACGCGCGGCGCCAGTGCGCACATCAATTCGTAGCCTACCGTGCCACCGGCCTGCGCCACCTCATCAATACCCAGCATGACGCCATTGGCGGCGCGGCCCCACAGCGTCACCTCGCTGCCAAAGCCGGCACTAACGCCCGCCATCAGCAGCGGTGTCAGGTCCACGGTGATCATGTCCATGCTGACACGCCCCACCATGCGGGTGCGAACGCCGTTCACCAGCACCGGTGTGCCGGTGCTGCAGGCCCGTGGGTAACCGTCGGCGTAACCGCAAGCCACCACGCCAATCCGCAGCGCTCGGTCTGCCACAAAAGTTGAGCCATACCCGACCGTCGCCCCCGCCACAATGTCTTGTGTTGCTATTATTTTTGAGTTGAGCGTCATACCGGGCTGTAGCCGCCAGTCGGTGGCGCTGTGTTGCGGGAAATCCGGTGCACTGCCGTAGAGGGCGATGCCGGGGCGGACCCAGTCTGACGCCACATGGGTGTCGGGCTGGCTGCTGGCCTCGGTGGCCGTCACGCTGTGGCGCAGGGTGGCGGCGCTGTTGCTCAAAGTCCGCTCACCGGGCAGGTCGCGCGTGACCGCCGCAAAAACCGCCATCTGCTCAGCCACGCCGCGTGTGCCGTCGGCGTCACTGAAATGGGTCATCAGTGATATCTCGTCAACCTGAGGCAGGGCGTTCAGGCGCGTCCAGGCGGCGCGATAACGCTGCGGTGTAAAGCCGAGCCGGTTCATGCCGGAATTCATTTTAAGAAAAACCCGGTGCGCCAGATGGGTCTTGTGACTGGCGAGCATGTCAATCTGTTCGTCGCAGTGCACCGTATGCCACAGGTCCAGGCGCGAGCAAAGTTCGAGGTCGCGCTGCTCGAACACACCCTCCAGCAACAGAACCGGCCCGCGCCAACCCAGGGCCCGCACGCGCTGGGCTTCTTCCAGGTCCAGCAGGGCAAAGCCATCGGCCCCGCGCAAACCCTCAAACGCCCGCTCAATGCCGTGGCCGTAGGCATTGGCCTTGACGATCGCCCAGACCCTGGCATCGGGCGCAGCGCGCCGGACGCGCGCGAGGTTGTGGCGAAGCGCTTCAGTATGGATGGTGGCTTGGATCAGGCGCGGCATGGCGGGTTTTCGGTGACAGAGGGAAGCCTCGATTTTGACACTGCAAGGGCATGCTATAACCCGGTATCATTTGGAAGCATTTTATAAAAACCCCCGCCTCAGTGCCACTGATGCGCTCCTGTAGACAATGAAACGCGGCTTTTTTACCATCATGTCAGCGCAGTTTTTCAGCTCGCTGGCCGACAACGCCCTGTTTGTTACAGCCGTTCAGTTGCTCAGAACCAGCCAGGCGCCCGAGTGGCAACAGGCCGCATTGGTGCCCATGTTTGCGCTGTTCTATGTGATTCTTGCGCCGTTCGTCGGGGCCTTTGCCGACTCCATGCCCAAAGGCCGGGTGATGTTGATCAGCAACTTCATCAAAGTGGCGGGCTGCCTGCTGATGCTGTTTGGCACCCACCCCTTGATGTCCTACGCCATTGTGGGTCTGGGTGCCGCCGCGTATTCACCCGCCAAGTACGGCATCCTGACCGAATTGCTGCCAGCCTCACAACTGGTCAAAGCCAACGGCTGGATTGAAGGCTTGACGATTGCCTCCATCATTCTGGGGGTCTTACTGGGCGGCCAACTGGTCGGGCCAGTATTGGCGCCAATGCTTTTGTCCTTTGACTGTCCGCTGATTACCACCAGTGTGAACACGCCGCCAGAGGCCGCCATCAGCGTGCTGATATTTGTGTATCTGATTGCCGCGTGGTTCAACACCCATATTCCCCAGACCGATGTGGAGCTGCGCCCCCTGCCCAAGCGGATGGTCTCCTTGCTGCCCGATTTCTGGACTTGCAACGCCCGTTTGTGGCGCGACAAGCTGGGCCAGATTTCGCTCGCTGCGACCACGCTGATCTGGGGCGTGGCGGGCAATTTGCGTTTCATCGTGCTGGCCTGGGCTGGGGCCGCCCTGGGTTATAGCGTGACGCAGGCCTCGGCCTTGCAGGGTGTGGTGGCCATCGGCATGGCGGTGGGTGCGGTGGTGGCCTCGATGCGTATGCGACTTGAAGATGGTCCGCGCGTGATCACGCTGGGCATCGGCATGGGTCTGTTGATCATCATGTTGATTTTTATTGACAACGTGTGGGTGGCGGCACCTTTTCTGATTCTGCTGGGTGCCCTGGGGGGTTTCCTGGTGGTCCCCATGAACGCGCTGTTGCAGCACCGCGGCCACAATCTGATGGGGGCCGGGCGCTCAATCGCGGTGCAGAACTTCAACGAACAGGCCTGCATTCTGGTGCTGGGGGCGGCCTACAGCCTGTCCACCGGCCTGGGACTGCCAACCTTTGCCGCGATCACAGCGTTTGGCCTGCTGGTTGCCGGGTTCATGTGGCTCATCAAACGCTGGTATGCCCATAATTTGGCTCAACATCGCGCCGAGGTTGAGCACCTGCTGAACATTGCCCGCAACGATAATCTTCATGGCTGATGTTATTGAAGCCTTGCGGGACAGACCAAGAATTGCGAAGCAATTTTGCTCTGTCCTCAACTGACTAGAAGCGCACTGGCGGCGGCGGCGCTGACGCTCAACGCCTTCGTTTGGGGCGTATCGTGGTGGCCCTTTCGCGCGCTGCAAGACCAGGGCCTGCACCCGCTGTGGGCCACCGCCATCATTTATGTCTTTGCCCTGTTTTGTTTGTTGATGCTTCGGCCGCGCGCCTGGCGCGGCCTGTTGCAGCATCCGATGCTGTGGTGGCTGGTGCTGGCCTCCGGCTTGACCAATGTCGGGTTCAACTGGGCGGTGACGGTGGGCGACGTGGTGCGGGTCGTCTTGCTGTTCTACCTGATGCCGGCCTGGGTGGTGTTGCTGGCCTGGCCCCTGCTGGGGGAAAAGCCCAGCACCGGTTCGGTCTTGCGCCTGCTGCTGGCGCTCACTGGCGTGGTGATCGTGCTCAAAACGCCGGCCTCGCCCTGGCCAGTGCCCGAGAGTCTGGCGGACTGGCTGGCCCTGATGGGGGGCTTCAGTTTTGCGCTGACCAACATTTTGCTGCGCAAGCTCAACCAGACGCCGGGCGAGGCGCGCATGCTCGCCATGTTTGGCGGCGGCGCGGTGATGGCCACCAGCGCCGCCGTGCTCGGCATGGGGCTGGGCGTGGTGATGGCGCCGCCAGCGCCCGGCATGGCTTTAGCCGGGCTGGTTCTGCTCGTCAGCCTGGCGTTCCTGGCGGGCAACCTGGCCTTGCAATACGGGGCGGCCCGGCTGAGCGCCAGTGCCACCTCACTCATCATGCTGTCGGAAGTAATTTTTGCCAGTGTGTCTTCGGTGCTGCTGGGTGCCGGTGAGTTATCGACGCGCACCCTGTTGGGCGGTGCGCTGATTTTGCTGGCTTCATTGTTGTCAGCCTTGCCGGCCAGGCGGCGTTGAGGCCATCCCCCTTCTGTCACACCTTTTGGAGTCTTTATGCGCCGACCGCCACGCCTGCGAGTTTGAGCAAAACATTGAGGCGGCGCTGGCGGCGTGATCACAAGCCATTTTGACCTCGATAAATCCGTTGAAACTGGCTCCCAGTCTAGCTTGCGGCCGGTTTATGCCGGGGCAACTGCCGGAAGTAGGATCAAATCAGAGCTCGCAATGCATAGCGCAGGTTGTAGGGAAATTGTTTCAAAACGCACTTACGCACGTCACCCATCTCCAAGGGATACATCAAAGGCTGGCGAGCAATTCGCTGCCCGCTGAGCGAACTTCAGCAGCAAGCCGCCGACCCAATTCGGGACGAATGTTGGCGCACCAGGCGCGGGCCTCATCAAATTCGAGTTTGCCCCACTCGTCAAACCGAACCCGCATCAGTCTTCGCCCAAAACTTCTTCCATTGAATAGGTCTTGCTACGACCGGCGTCATAGGCCGCCAGCCGCCGCACCGCCTCCTCGCCCCAGATGCGATCAATTTCGGGGTCAGGCTTGTCCAGGCTTTGCATCAACAAGTCCACCAGCTCGAACCGGGCTGTGGCTGGCAGTCGAAGCGCCTCTTGCGCGATTTCACTGATTTGCATGGCGGTCTCTCCAGAAGGTGAAGGTAGTGCGTAATTTACACCGTCAGTGCATAGGGCTGTCGGCACCGATTGAATATTGACCCGCCCTGCCGATCCAGTTGAGTGTAGGCATGAAGGAATAAGGAGCGAATTAAGCGTGGAAGTGACTTCGGGAGTGTAGTTTCAAACTAAATATGCCTCTCATTATGACGGGGCCCCCGGAGTGTGCGGGTAGGTAGCACCGAGCCGTTTGGCGACAAACGGCCCAGGTTAATGGCAGTCACGGGGCGGCGACCGCAAGGAAACCGTTCCGCACAAAATCCGGCCTATCGGCGGGCTTCACACTTTTTCAGACGCATCGGTGTCGCAGAGCAGGGCTGTGCCTTATCACTCAGTATTCGCCGGAAAGCAGAGCACCGGCGCCGGGCACGTGGGTCGGCAGGCCCAGCCGCTTGAGCATGGCGTAAGTCGTGCTGACCGAGGCCGAGATCACCGGCAGGCCCAGCTTGTCCTCAACGATCTGGATCGAGGCCAGCGAGGGCATCTGCACGCAGGCCGACAGCACCACCACATCCACGCCCCGGGTGTCGAGCCGGCTGACCAGCCGGCTTGGTGCCAGCGGGTCCTGCGCGCCGACCTCCAGGTTGTCAGCAATTTCCAGTGACAGGCTGTCCATCACCTGAAAGCCCTCGTGCTCGATGTAGTCCACCACCAACTGGGTGAGCGGCTTCATGTAGGGCGTGAGCACCGCAATTTTCTTCGCGCCCAGGGCCTGCAGGCCCTCGACCAGCGCGCCGGCACTGGACACCACGGGGGCCGGTTTACCGTTCGCCACCGTGACCTCGTGCAGCCGCTTTTCGGAGGCGCGGTGGTAACCCAGGCCCTGGCTCATGATCGCCACCAGGCAGGCATAGCCGAGCACGTCCATCTTGCCATCCGACAGCTCGAGCGCGCAGCGGTCAGAGGCTGCGTCCATGGCGGTCAGCTCTTCTTTGGTCACTTTCTGCATGCGCATGCGGCTCGAATGGAAGGTGAAACGCTCCGGAAAATGCTGCTCGCGGGCGCGCAACATCGCCGGAATTTCAGTTTCCATGGTGGTGTTGGAGCTGGGGACGATCTGTCCGATGCGGTAGGTGCGGCTCATGCTGTGTGCTCTCGGGCTTGGGGGATCAGTCGGCTTTGATGCCGGCGGCCTTGATGGTCTTGCTCCAGTAGGCCAGGTCGGACTTCACCAGCTGGGCCAGTGCCTCGGGGCCCTGGTAACGGATCTCGACGCCTGCGGCGTCGGCGCGGGTCTTGACCTCGGGCAGTTCCATGGCGCGCTTGACGTCAGCGGTCAGCTTGGCAATGACGGCCGACGGTGTGCCAGCCGGTGCGAACAGGCCAACCCAGGCTTCCAGCTTGAAGCCCGGCAGGCCGGCTTCGGCGGTGGTGGGAATCTGGGGCATCTGCGGGCTGCGCTTGTCGCCCGTGACGGCAAAGGCCTTGAGCTTGCCGCCCTGCACATGGCCCATGACCGAGGGCGGCGTGGTCATGAACACCTGCACCTGGCCGCTGAGCACGTCCTGTACCGCCGGGCCGGAGCCACGGTAGGGAATGTGTGTCATGAAGGTGCCGGTCTGCTGCTTGAAGATTTCCGTGCCGATGTGCGACAGCGAACCCGTGCCCTGCGAGGCGTAGTTGAGCTTGCCAGGGTTTTGCCTGGCATAGGCGATGAATTCCTTGAGGTTGCTGGCGGGCACCGAGGGGTGAACGGCAATCACATTGGTGGCTACGGTCAGCAGCGCCACGGGCGCGAAGTCCTTGATGGGGTCCCATGGCAGGTTGGGGGTCAGCGCGGGGTTGCCCACGTGGTAGGCCGAGTAGGAGATCAGCAGCGTGTAGCCATCGGGCTTGGCGCGCGCCACGGCCTGGTAGGCCACGTTGCCGCTACCGCCGGCGCGGTTGTCCACTATCACCGTCTGGCTGGTCAGGCGGCCCAGTGGCTCGCTCAGGAGCCGTGCCGAGGTGTCCACCAGACCGCCGGGCGGGTTGGGTACCAGCAGCGTGATCGGCTTGGAGGGGTAGGCATCCTGCGCCATCACCAGTGTGCTCAGGCACAGGGCGACTACGGACAAAACGTGCTTGATCATGGGGTGTCTCCTGGAATAGATCTTGGGATTGCGCGAAACGGCCATTTTTGAACGATGTGAAATTCGTGTCCAATATATTGTTAATCTTGATTAAGATCTTTAAAGTATCAATTAACTGCCATGGAACTGCGTCATCTGCGTTACTTCGTTGCGCTGGCCGAGGAGCTGAGCTTCACCCGGGCCGCGCGCCGGCTGCATGTGTCACAGCCGCCGCTGAGCCTGCAAATCAGCCAGCTCGAGCAGGAAATCGGCGCGCGGCTGTTTCAGCGCACCAGCCGCCGCGTCGAGCTCACGCTTGCGGGCCAGGCCTTCCTGACCGACGCGCAGGCCGTGCTGGCCCGCGTGGGCGAGGCCGGCAGCCGGGCCCGAGCCATTGCGCAGGGCCTGGCCGGGCGCATCGACATTGGTTTGTCGGGCTCGCATTTCCTGGGGCCGCTGCCGCGCATCATGGCCGGTTATGCGCAAAGCCATCCCGAGGTGGAGGTCAGCCTGCATGAGCTCAAGCCGGCGGTGCAGCTACAGGCCCTGCGCGAGCGGCGCATCGACCTGAGCGTCTCGCGCACGCCGGTCAACGACGCGGTGCTCAGTAGCACGCTGCTCTGGCGCGACCCGGTGGCGGTGGCGCTGCCCACTGGCCATAGCTTGGCGCGGCGCCGCCAGTTGCGCCTGCTCGATTTGCGCGCCGAGCCCTTTGTGATGCTGCGCACCGATTCGTCGGCCCATGCGCAGTACATCCAGGACTGCTGCGTCCAGGCCGGGTTTTCGCCGCAGGTCAGCCAGCGGTTACTGGAGTTGCCTGCTATGTTGAGCCTGGTGGCCGCCGGCATGGGCGTCGCCCTGATTCCGTCGTCCCTGCGAAGTTTGTTTCCGGACCGGATCAAGGTCACGTCGCTGGGCAAGGACGCGCCGCATGCCGATGTTTACGCGGTGCAGCGTAGCGTGGACACCTCGGTGGTGGCGCAGGAATTTGTGCGCCTGGCGGCGGCCAGCGTCACAGTCTGAGCTTGCGAGGCCCTAGTACCCAGACTCAGAAATATCGAAACATGAAAGCGCGTCTTCGCACCCATGCCGTCGTTGCAAATCCTCGCCATAGCTATGGCTATGTCTGCGGTTTGCGCCTAGGCCTGAGCACGAATCCATCACTTTCATTTTGTT
>JAUXOA010000050.1 GCA_030682475.1 Rhodoferax sp.
AAGTGAGGGGGGTGAAGGTAACGTCCTGCCTGGCGCCGACCGAGGCGGTGAAACAGCCGGATTTAACCCGCCATCTCACCGCCTCAGGGTGGGGGAATTTGAGGTGGCCAAAAGTGGGGGAATTTGGGTGGCCATCAGGGAGGTCTCGAAGTGCTCAGTCACCGTGCGATACAGCAGGGTGTGCTCGGGGTGGCGGGGGTTGTAGACCTTGGGTTTGGCCGCTGATTGGGCTGCAGCAGGCGTACCGGGGCCTGGATGCTGGTGCCGATATTGATGATGGTGCGGCTTGGCGTGCGACTGCCCTGTGGCGGTGTGCATGGGGCAGCACTTTTATGGGCGTGGCTTAAAGCGTCAAGGCCATGGCGCACGGCGCGTGCCGCCAGATCCGCATCGGCGACATCGGCGGCGTAGTGTGCGAGTCTGGCCCCCGGCACCTGCGCACGAATCGCCTCTGCCGTTTTCGCCAAGGCACTGGCATCGGCATCCACCAGCGTGACCGCCGCGCCTTCGGTGCAGAACAGCAGGGCCGTGGCAGCGCCGATGCCAGCCCCACCGCCGGTGATGAGCGCCGCCCTGTTTTGAAGTCTTGTCATCGGTCTGCTGCCCTTCAATCGGCTTTGGCACCGGTGGCCCTGATCACCTGGCCCCAGCGCGGAATTTCCGACCGGATCCAGGCGCTGAACTGTTCGGGCGTGCCCGCGACGACCTCAAACTCGAGATCCCTCAGCTTGTCGCGGACCTCGGGCGTGTTGAGTATCTTGACGATCTCCCGGTTGTAGCGATCGATGATGTTTCTGGGCGTTCCACCAGCGGTCAAAAACCCGATCCACGAGGTCGCCAGAAAATCGGGGTAGCCGGATTCGATCATGGTGGGTACATTGGGCGTGCTCTGAAAGCGCTTTTGCCCGGTCGAGGCGATGAGCTTGAGCCGCCCCTCCTTCACGAACTGCTGCACATTGCCCGGCACCAGAAACGCCGCCTGCACGTTGCCGGAAATCAGATCGACCACCGCAGGCCCTGCTCCCCGATAAGGAATGTGCGTCAAATGAATATTGGACGCGGACTTGAACATTTCCATCGTCAGGTGCGAGGCGCTGCCAACCGCCACCGACGCGTAGGACAGGCTGCCGGGACTGGCCTTGGCCCGCGCCACCAGTTCGGCAACGCTGTTGACCGGTACGCCGGGGTTGACGACCAGATACTGCGGTGAAGTGACCGCCAGGGTGATCGGCGCCAGGTCCTTCAACGGGTCGTACGGCATCTTGTCAAACAGCGTGATATTGATGGCCAGCGGGCCGTTGTAGCCCACCAAGAGGGTGTGGCCGTCGGGTGCCGACTTGGCCACCATGTCGGCACCGATGTTGCCACCCGCACCAGGCTTGTTCTCGACAAGCACCGGCTGGCCAATCGCTTCCTGCAGCTTCGGTGCCACGATCCGCGCCAGCACATCGATGGTGCTGCCGACTATCGGAACGATGATGCGCACCGGTCGGCTTGGCGCCCACTCCTGGGCGCCGGCCGGTGCGACCAGACTGGCACAGGCGGCAAAAAGAACGGCAATCCTTCCTGACTGCAGTATCTTCAATATCTTCATGATGGCTCCTTGAATTCAGGTTCGGGAATTAGACCGAGTAAACAGACTGATTGATGCCATCGGCCAGGTGCTCCTTGGCCCAGTCGGTCGGGTTGGCCGAGCGCTCCAGCAGCACCCCCGCGGCGCGCACCCGCTGCGCGGACGCATCCAGTGCCAGCGGCTCGATGCCCTGTTCAAGACCCAGGGCCGCCTCGTGCAGCATGCGGCGCGCCATCACGATAGCCTTGTCGGTCGGCAGCAGGCGCTCGGCCTCGTGGTCCTGGATCGGTCCCATGCTTTCTTGCAGCGAGGCATCCTGCATCGAGAAGCCGAAAACCCCGCTGTAGGCGCGCTTGTCCTTCTGCGCCACCCGGTCGATCAGGTAATCGTTGTCTTTGTTCGCCTTGGGGCGGAAAGTGCCCGGCTCGTATTCGACATGGATGCCCTTGCCACGCTCCATGTCCCGACGCTCCTCGGCCGACAGCGACTTGTTGGGATGAAAATTGATGCTCCAGGCCCAGCAATGGTACTCGTCAATCGGCACCCAGACGTGCCCGCCCAGCGCATGGTCGCCAAAAGGTGGGATCAGCGTGAACCAGGGGAATAGCCACTGCGTGACACGCCAGTAGTAAGAGTCGGGCTCCCCGTTGCGCCGGCCAAACAAGGTCAATCCAAACGGGGTCTTCTCAATGTCAAAGATCACATTGCCATCGGCCTTGATGTAGTCGTTGGCTTTGGTGCCCTGGTGCATCGGATCGATGTCCACCTCATAGCGATGGACGTAGGACACATGACTGGTATCAATGCCGCCTTCCATGGCCTGCAGATAGTTGCACTCCTGCAGGCGCCTGGAGACATAGACATGGCTTGGCGGCAGATTGCACCACTCCACCTCAGGCGGTGCAGGCTTTTTGTCAGCCGGGCCCATGTAGGCCCAAACAATCCCCCCACGTTCGATACAGGGATAGGCTTTGATGCTCATGCGTGAACAAACCTGTGGAGCCGATGGCACATCGACACACTGGCCGCTTAAGTCGAACTTGAGCCCATGATATGCACAACGAATGCCGCCCTCTTCATTCCGGCCGAAATACAGGGAAACACCCCGATGAGAACAGAACTCGTTGATCAGGCCCGCACAACCGCTGGTATCCCGGAACGCCAGCAGTTTTTCACCAAGGATCTGAACCCGTACCTGAGGGCCATCGGGCTCGGCAATCTCACTGGACTGAAGCACGGGCACCCAATAACGGCGCATGAGATTACCCATCGGCGTGCCGGGGCCGGTACGCACCAGCGTTTCAGACATTTCCTTGTTCATGCACGCAGCTTCCTTTTAAGACGGTTCGGACAAACACCCTGGATGTCCATTAGTTGATACCCACGTCCATTCTATGGACTTTGTACCTGATGTCAATCAACCCGAGTTCACTGAAAAATTTTCGTTGACTTCTTCTTTCGTCCGTGCTAAAGTTGGTATTAGGTTAGTCCAATAAAGGTTAGACCTATTTGAACGGTAAGAGATGATGAAGGATAAATTCGCAAGCACTATGTATACGCCGACAAGAACCGAATCAGAACAGGCCGTGAACCACGAAACGCCTTTCAGGAGCCTCGGGCGAAGGAATGCATACGAGGAAGTGGTCGATCAGATCCGTGAGCGGATCTTTGCGCAACACCTGCGCCTGTTCGATCGCCTGCCCACCGAGCGGGACCTGGCCGTGCAGTTCGGCGTGAGCCGCGTTGTGGTTCGCGAAGCGATACGCGCCCTGGAGCTCAACGGACTGCTGACGGTCAAGAAGGGCGCCAAGGGAGGCATTTTCGTCGCGCAGGATTACGACCGGCCGATTTCCGACTCCATCGTCAACTTGCTGGCCGGTGGCGAAGCGAGCCTGGAAAATTTGTTCGAAGTTCGCGCACTGATCGAGCCCTTTGCGGCATCCCAGGCGGCGGTGCTGGGGTCGGACGAGGACTTCGATCGGCTGGCCGCGGTGCTGGCGGAAGCGGAGCTGGAGCATGCCAAAGGCGGCAGTATCCGCTCCCTGAACATCGAGTTTCACCGGCTTGTCATTCGCATGAGTCGCAACCCGATCCTGAGCGTGGTCGGGGAAACGGTCCTGATCCTCCTGGTCGAGCGCATCAAGCACATTCCCAGCCGGGAAACCTCGGAAGCAGTGCTGGGCATGCACAAGAAGATTCTCGCAGCGCTACGGCAGCGACAACCAGAGAAGGCCAGGGTGATCATCGCGAAGGATATCAGCGCCGTGGGCGAACGGTTGGCCAGGATGAGCGAACAAAAGAGCGTTACGCAGAAAAAGAATACGTTTTTATATCTAAGCAGCACAAAGGGGATGCCCCGAAATGCTGCTGATGCAGTGGGTGAGTGATGAGTTCATGGTAAACAACGAAATAGGAGTGAATGATGGAAGATAGCAATAAGCGTGTCATTGAGGCACAGAGCATCAAGAGCCTGGGCGACTGGCTGGAAAAGGTTGAAGCAATCGGTGAGGTGAAGCATATTTCCGCTGAGGTCGATCCGGACCTGGAAGCGGCAACGCTCACTTACATGAGCGGTAAAACGGTGGGTGGGCCGACCCTTCTGTTTGAAAATATCAAGGGGCATCCCGGCCACCGGCAATTGTTTAATCCGTTCGGTACCAGTCTGAATCGTGTGGCGATCACGATCAGGGAAGAACTCGGGAAGAATCCCATCGAATACGTGCGGATTCTGAGCAGAAAGATGAAGGAGAGGATTGCGCCGAAGACCGTCGACGCGAAGACGGCACCGGTCAATCAGAATATCGAGACCGGCGACAAGGTGGATGTGACCAAGTTTCCGGCTCCCAAGATGTGGCCGCGCGATGGGGGCAAGTATATCGGTACGGCTGACGCAGTGATCACGCAGGATCCCACTAACAATCGCATCAATATGGGGACCTACAGGCAGATGATTCAGGGACCGAAACAGGTCGGTTTCTATGCTTCCCCTGGCAAGGACGCTGTCCTCGACCGTGAACGGTGGTGGGCCATGGGGCAGCCGGCGCCGGTCGCAGCGGTCTACGGCCTGGACCCGTTGCTCTTTCTCTGCGCGTCGACCTCGTTCCCGAAAGATGTTTCCGAGTATGAATTCGCGGGTGGCATAAATGGCGCGCCGATCGAGGTTTTCAAGAGCGAAGTGACTGGCCTGCTACTGCCGGCCCATGCCGAAATCATCATTGAGGGCTTTTCGTACCCGGACAAGACCGCCGAGGAAGGACCTTTCGGCGAGTTCACGGGCTATTACGGTCGGCCGGGCGGTGCGACACCCTACATCGACATCAAAGCAATCCGGTATCGGAACAAGCCGATTCTGACCAGTGCGTTGATGGCTGACTTTCCGTCCAACGAGTGCGGAACCATGTGGGCGATGGCCAAGGCAGCGAAGGTCTGGACAGATCTCGACGCTTTGGGGGTTCCGGGCATCAAGGGCGTCTGGTCGCCGCCTGAGGCGGCCGGCTGGGGAATGACCGTTGTCTCGATCGAGCAGCGCTATGCCGGGCACGCCGCGCAGGTAGGGGCATTGGCGGCTCAATGCATGGGTGGGGCGTACTTCACCAAGTACATCGTGGTGGTGGATCACGACGTCGATCCGAGCAGCCTGGCCGAAGTCGTCTGGGCCATGGTGACGCGTTCGCGGCCGGCCCAATCGATCGAGATATTGCGCGAGACGTGGAGTACGTACCTGGATCCCAGCCAGAATCCGCCAGAGATCAGGCCATGGGGATCGAAGTGCATCATCAACGCGTGCATGGAATTCAAACACCTCAAGGTGTTCTCGCCGCGCAATCTGCTCAAAAAGGAGATGTACGACACGGTATGCGCTCGCTGGAGTGAATTGGGCTTCGAAGGATCGCCTCCGAAAATCACCAACTTCGAACCGTTTGCCGGCCAGCATATCGGCTAACCGGGTAGCGGCGTGCCGCCCGAGGTGCACCGCTACGGCTGCGATTTTTATAACAAGAACAATTAATCACATTCACTCATGAGGAGACAACATGAAGACATTCAAGCGTAGGGCCATAGCCGCCCTGTTCATCACCGGCCTGGGCTTGGCCAACCTTGCCCATGCCCAGGATTGGGCACCTACCAAGCCGGTGCGCATCATCGTGCCCATTGTGGGCACCACCAACGATGTGCTGGCACGCCTGGTCGCACCCAAGCTGTCCGAAGCCCTGGGGCAGCCGGTGATCGTGGAGAACAAGCCCGGCGCAGGTGGCAACATCGGTGCCGACATGGTGGCCAAATCGGCACCTGACGGCCACACTCTGCTGGTGGGCTACAACGGTCCCCTGGCGATCAACGTCACGCTGTTCGACAAGATGCCGTATGACCCGCTGAAGGATCTGGCGCCGATCACACTGGCTGTGAAATCGCCGCAGTATCTGGTGGTGAATCCCGCTGCCGGGATCAACTCCGTCAAGGATTTGGTGACCATGGCGAAAGCCAGCCCGACCAAGTACTCATACGCCTCTGTGGCCATGGGGAGTGCCTCCCACCTGACGATGGAGATGCTGAAGCTGGCGGCCAATATCCACCTGACTCACATTCCTTACCGGGGGGGCGGACCTGCCGTGTCCGATCTGATTGCCGGCAATGTGCAGGCCGCCTTCTTTGTGCCGGGCAACGTCCAGCAATTCGTCAAGGAAGGCCGCCTCAAGCTGCTGGCATCGACCGGAAAAGAGCGCTTCCTGAGCACACCGAACGTGCCCACGATGATCGAATCGGGGTTCCCCGACTTTGAGGCAACGTCCTGGATCGGCTTTCTGGCACCCGCCGGCACGCCACCCAACATCATTGACCGCTACAACCGGGAAATCGTCAAGATACTGACTACCTCCGACGTTCGTGATCGACTCCGGGATATGGAGTTTGAAGTGGTCGCCACCAGTCCCGCGCAGTTCAGCGCCTGGATCGGTACCGAGATTTCGCGCTGGGGCAAGATCATCAAGGCCACCGGGGCCAAGGCCGAGTGAAGGGCGGATCTACATGAAAAGACTTGCCAATAAAGTGGCACTGATCACGGGGGGCGGTGCCGGCATTGGTGCTGCTACAGCACTTCTGTTTTGCAGGGAAGGTGCGGCGGTTACGTTGGTGGACGCAGATGCGCAGGCGTTGGAGAAGACCACCCGGTCCATTCAGGCTGAACTGCCCAACGCGAAGCTGAACCACTTCACGGCCAATGTCGCGGACGAGGCCCAGGCAGTGGCAGCGGTACAGCAGTCCGAGGGAGCGTCCCGAGGGCGCCCCCCGATTTTACTCAAACTCTCGGCGCCAGGTTTTCGTGCCAAGCGCCCTAAAAACGAAGGAGGTATCCAGCATGGTAAGACTATTTAATCCCACCTGCCCGAAATGCAAGGGCGTTTTCCACGTGCATCACGACGACTTGCGGCATCTGCACGTCAAGCTCCATTGCCCGTATTGCGATGAACTGTTTTTTGTGGAAGAAAGCTTCGCCCTGGTCGAGCACGACGGCACGACGTCGAATCCCGCCAGAGACAACAGATCAACGCTCAAGACGTAAGCTTGGGCGAGGCCTCATCCGGATGGCCCGTTTTCAGACGCAAGTTGTCAGCGAGCTGGACGGTCCGGTAATCCACATGTGATATGAATTTAGAAAGATCATTATGAATCGTATTCAAGAAAAGGGCAGTTTGGCCGAAAGGCTTGCGGAGCATAATCTGCGCGATTTCATCGAGCGGATCGACCGGGAGCATCCGGGAGAAATCCTCCGCATACGGGATGAAATCCACCCGGGCTCGTTCGAAGCCACGGCAATTCTGGAGAACCTGGAGAAGCGCGGGCTCTATCCGATGGTGCTGTTCGAGCGTCCCGTGAACCAATTGGGCCAGGTTTCCCCCTTTCCGCTGCTAACGAATATCTATGCATCGAGAAACCGGTGCGCGCTTGCCCTGGGGCTGCAGGCGCACCAGTGCCAAAACGAACTGGGTTTGGAATATTCGCGGCGCGAAGCGCGGCGGATTGCTCCCACGAACGTTTCGAAAGAAAACGCGCCCGTAAAGCAAGTGGTGAAGACAGGGACGCAGGTCGACCTGCGCGAGTTTCCCATTGTGCGTCACCACCACATGGACGCGGCGCCCTATATCGACATGACACCTATCATGCGCGATCCGGAAATGGGGCACTACAACGTCGCGTTCTTGCGGACCATGTACAAAGGACCGCAAAAACTCGGCATACATATGTCTCCCCGCCATAATTGGCAAATCTGCCGCAAATACGAGGAAAAGAATCTCCCGACGCCGGTTGTGATCGTTGTCAGTCACCATCCGGCTTTCTATCTTGGCGCATTGAACGTCTCGCCATTCGGGGTCGATGACTACGAGCTGATCGGCTCGATGATGAACGACTCGCTGCGTCTGGTTCCTTCCGAGACGTGGGGCTCGGATTTCATGGTTCCGGCCGACGCCGAGATTGTGATCGAAGGCGAAATACCGCCCGGCGTGCGGGAGGTCGAGGGTCCATTCGGCGAATTCCCCGGCACCTATGGGCCGCAGCGGTCGCGCTGGATCATTGACGTGAAGGCGGTCACCCACCGCAAAAACGCGATTTACCAGGATATTTTCGTCGGCCATCGAGACAACTGGGTGCTGGGCGCCATTCCGAAGGAAGGCACGCTGTTCAATCGTATCAAGGGAGTGGTGCCGACCGTCAAGGCCGTGCATTTGCCCAATTCCGGATGCGGGCGGTTCAACTGCTACATCTCGATCGACAAGAAAGTGGATGGAGAAAGCAAGCAGGCGGCGCTGATCGCTCTCGGGGAGTGCGATTTCGTCAAGAACGTGTTCGTCGTGGACGCCGACATCGACCCCTTCAACGAGCAGGAAGTCATGTGGGCATTTGCTACGCGCGTCCAGGCGGATCAGGACGTCGACATCATCAAGAATGTAAAAGGGGCCACGCTGGAGCCCTCGCAGATCGACGACATCATGACCACAAAAATGATCATCGATGCCACAAGACCTGTTCGGCGGCCTTTCGCTTCGCGGATACAAGTACCTCAAGACGTGCTCGATCGTTTGCCGGTAGAGCGCTATCTAAAAAAATAAGGGTGAACGGCGTAGCGCACCTGCAAGGAAACAAAATCGCTTTAACTCTCAGGAGACAAACATGCGTATTTTTCAAGGATGGACTGCTTTTGTCCGCGTAGCCGGTGGTGTGGCACTTGCTGCGGCCCTGGTGCTCAACAATGGCATCGCTGTTGCTCAGATGGCTACCGTTCGGGTGGGCCTCACGAATGTCAGCAGCGACGCGGGGTTTTTTATTGCTGACAAAAAGGGCTACTTCAAGCAAGAGGGTTTGAATGTGGTTTTCACCGGATTCAACTCCGCCGCCAAAATGGTTGCACCGCTGGGCGCCGGGCAGTTGGATGTAGGGGGCGGAACGGCTGCGGCGGGGCTTTATAACGCCATCGCGCGCGGAATCAACGTGAAGATTGTCGCGGATAAAGGTTCAATCCCGCCGGGCTACGGCTATACGTCGGTGCTGGTGCGTAAAGACTTGGTCGACAGCGGCAAATTCAAGAGTTTCGCGGATTTGAAAGGACTGAAAGTCGCAGTCGGTGCAGAGGGAACCGCCACCGCATCCGCACTCAACGAAGCCCTGAAAAAAGGCGGGTTGAAATACTCGGATGTTCAAGTCATGAGCATGGGGTTTCCGCAGCATCTCATGGCGTTGGCGAACAAGGCCATCGATGCCAGCATGACCAACGAGCCGACCGTTACGCAGGCCCTGCAAAAAGGCGTTGCCATTCGTTTTGCGGCGAACGATACCTTTTACCCCAACCAGCAGGTGGCGGTTGTGCTCTATGGCGACGAGTTCATCAAAAGCCATCCGGCCATCGCCAAGAAATTCATGCGCGCCTATATCAAGGCCGTGCGTGACTACAACGACGCGTTGAAAGACGGCAAGCTCGCCGGAGCGAACGCCGACGAGATCATTTCGATCCTCACGGAATACACCCTCATCAAGGACCCGGACGTGTATCGGACGATCACGCCACACGGCACCAATCCCGACGGCAAGGTGAACGAGGCGAGCCTGAAGAAGGACTTCCAGTTCTACAAGGAGCAGGGGTTGATCGTGGGCAACGTGAGCGTCGAGCAGGCGCTGGACAACTCGTTCGCCGAGGCCGTGCTCAAGGAACTGGGCCCCTACTCGCGCCGGGGGCAATGATGGCGGCCGCCTTCCCCAGCGCGCCGCAACGGGAGCGGCATCACGCGCAACTGAGCGTTGCCGCCCCGATCGCCCCCCAAGGAGCCGGGGACGTCAAGATCCGCATCCGCAATCTCACCAAGACCTTCGGCCCGCCCGAGCGGCTGTTCACCGCCGTCGATGACGTTGACCTGGAGATCGAGACCGGCACCTTCTTCATGATCGTGGGACCGAGCGGCTGCGGCAAAACGACGATCCTGCGTATCCTGGCCGGGCTGGATACACCCAGTTGCGGCAGCGTCGAAGTCGTCCACAGCCATCCGGGCCGCCCGGTCAACTCCATGATATTCCAGGGCGAGTCGATCTTTCCCTGGATGACCGTATGGGACAACGCCGCCTACGGCCTGAAGATGCGCAACGTGTCCAAGGCCGAGATCAAAGAGACTGTCGGCCACTACCTGGACCGCACCGGGCTCAGCAAATTTGCCCACTCTTATCCGCACCAGCTCTCCGGCGGCATGAAGCAGCGCGTGTCGATCGCCCGGGCCTTCGCCAACGACCCGGAGGTGCTGCTCATGGACGAACCCTTCTCCGCGCTCGACGAGCAGAACAAGACGCTCTTGCAGGAGGAGTTGCTGCGCATCTGGGAGGAGACCAAGAAGACCGTACTGTTCATCACCCACAGCGTGGACGAGGCGGTCACGCTGGGCGACAAGATCATGGTGATGACCGCGCAACCCGGGCGCACCAAGGCCATCGTGGACGTGCCCTTCGCACGCCCGCGCAGCGTGCTGGAGCTGCGGGCCAAACCGGAATACGGCGAACTCGTCTACACCATCTGGGGCTACCTGCGTGACGAAGTGCAGCGGGCCAAGACTGAAGCCGAAACTTTGAAAAGGCCATGAACATGACCGAATCACTGAGGGGACCTTTCGCCCGTCAAGCTTTCAAGCTCAGCGCGGGCAAGCAGGACCGGCTGATCAGCATCGCCTCGCCGTTGCTGCTGCTGCTGGTGTGGGAGATTGCCGCCCGCACGGGGCTGATCGATACGCGCTTCTTCCCGGCACCCACCACCATCTCCCACACAATGGTCGCACTGATGGGCTCGGGGGAGCTGTGGTCCAACACCTGGACGAGCCTGCGGCGGCTGTTCTGGGGGTTTCTGCTGGGCGGTATTCCGGCGCTGCTGCTGGGCATCCTCATGGGCCTGTACCGGCCTCTGCGCGCGGCAGTGGACCCGCTGATCGCGGCCATCTATCCCATTCCGAAGAGCGCCCTGCTGCCGCTGATCCTGCTCATTTTCGGGCTGGGAGAGGCGTCCAAAATCGTCATCGTGGCGATCGGCGTGTTTTTCCCTATCTGCATCAACTCCCTGGCCGGCGTGCGGGAGATCAACAAGATCTATCTCGACGTGGGCAAGAACTTCCGGGCCAGCCGCTGGCAGACGTTCTTCACCATCGCGCTGCCGGGGGCGCTGCCCTTCATCATGTCGGGCGTCAGGCTCGGGGTCGGCATGGGACTGATTCTCATCGCCATCGCCGAGATGATCGGCGCCAAGAGCGGGCTGGGCTACATGATCTGGAACGCCTGGGAGATCCTGTCGGTGGAAACGATGTACGTGGGGATGATCACCATCGCCGTGATCGGGTACTCGTTCACCATGCTGCTCAAGGAACTGGAGCGCTGGATCATTCCGTGGAAAGTCGAGTAATAGAACCCCCTCACAGAGAAAGGACCTTCCATGCGACGGCTCATCATCGGCATCTCCGGCGCCTCGGGCGCCCTCTATGGTATTCGGGCGCTGGAGGCGCTGAAGGACATCCCCGAGATCGAAACCCATCTGGTGCTGTCACCTTCGGCCAAGCGCACCATCGTCGAGGAAACCGACTGGACGATTCAGGCGGTGGAGGCGCTGGCCGACGTGGTGCATACCCATCGCGATATCGGCGCTTCCATTGCCAGCGGCTCGTTCATCACCGCCGGCATGGTCGTGGCGCCGTGCTCGATCAAGACCCTGTCGGAGATCGCCAACTCCCACAACGACAATCTCCTTGTCCGAGCGGCCGACGTGTGCCTGAAGGAGCGCCGCCGGCTGGTGCTGCTGGTGCGCGAGACTCCGCTGCATCTGGGCCACATCGAACTCATGGCACAGACCAGCCGCTTCGGCGCGGTCCTGTTGCCGCCGGTGCCGGCCTTTTACAACCGCCCGCAAACAATCGATGACATCGTCAACCACACCGTCGGCAAGGCGCTCGATCAGTTCGAAATTTCGCACCAACTTCTGAAGCGGTGGAAAGATCCGGTCACCGAAGTGACGCGGCTTAGGCAACGCTGAAGTAGGTGTCTATTTTGCGTTGGCGACGCGAAAAATCGCCGTGCAAGATTGTCGAGTCAAAAAATCGACCACTTCAAGCAGTGTGCGACGCGTGCGTGTGGATTATTTCAGTAGCCTGTCATTCGAAACCAACCTTCATGAACGAAGCCAAGGAACACAAACCGTTGCGCAGCGTACTCTGGCTGCTTACCGTGGGACACGGTCTGACCCATTGGTACCCCGCCACCTTCTACCTGCTGCTGCCGCTGATCGGCATGGAATTGGGGCTTTCCCTTTCCTATAGCCAGATTGGCCTGGCGATGACCTGTCAGTTCATCGCGGGCGCGCTCGCCAACGTGCCGGGCGGGATGTTGGTCGACACGGTCGGAAAAAAGGGGGGGTTGCTGGCCTTGTCGCTGTTCTGGGTCGGGTTCCCCTACCTGATCATCGGATTGTCGAATACCTATTGGATGCTCCTCGTCTGTATCTCGCTGGTGGGTGTCGGCAACAATTTATGGCACCCGGCCGCCATCCAGACGCTGGCGCATCGCTTTCCGGAACGCAAGGGACTGGCGCTGTCCGTGCACAGCATGGGCGGCAACGTCGGCGACGCGCTGGCTCCCCTCGCGATCGGTGCCCTCCTGGTAACTTTCACCTGGCGGGAAATCGTCGTGATGAACGTGGTCCCCGGCGTGTTCATGGGATGCCTGATCCTGCTCTATCTGGGCACGCTGCGCTTTGGCGCCGGAAACCAGGCATCTGGCACGGCCGCCGAAGGCCAGAGCGTGGGTGAGTATGTGCGCGGCCTGCGCAAACTTTTCAGCAACCGCACCCTGATCATGCTGAGCGTCAGTTCGGCATTTCGCTCCCTGACGCAAAACACGCTGCTCACTTTCCTTTCGCTCTTTCTCGCCTACGAGATGCATTATTCGCCGCTCTGGGTGGGCGCCGGCATGTTCGTCCTGCATGCGGCCGGCCTGGCCGGTTTGCCCATTGCCGGACATCTGTCGGACACCATGGGGCGGCGCCGCATCATCATGACCAGCATGGCGATGACGGCCGTGGTGCTGTCGGTCATGGCGTTTACCGGCCCTTCCCAGGCCATCATCCCGCTCATTGCCTTCCTGGGCCTCTTTCTGTATGCCATTCTTCCGGTGATGCAAGCCATGCTGCTTGACGCCACGCCGAAGAAGATGGGAGGCACCAGCATCGGTATGCTGTTCGGCATGCAATCCGCCGGTTCGTCCGTCGGCCCGATCATCGGCGGCATGCTGGCCGACCTCTACGGGTTGCCGGCGACCTTCCATTTCCTGGCCATGAGCATCGTGCTCGCCGGCCTGTTCATCTTCTTCGTGCCGACCCTTTCCGCCGTCGGAAAGGGTTGCACCGAGAAAGCGGACGCGATCCCATGAACCCGACCCATTCGGCAGTCGCCTTGAGTCACGGCGAGGCAAACCAGATCAAGCAGGGGAGCATGGAAGACCACGTCATCCTTGTGGACAGGAACAATCGCGAACTCGGCTACGAAGGCAAGATGGAGGCTCACCGTGACGGAAAATTGCATCGGGCCTTTTCCGTTTTCGTCCTCGACAACCGAGACAGACTGTTGCTACAGAGGAGAGCCTTCACCAAATACCACTCCGGTGGCCTATGGACCAACACCTGTTGCAGTCACCCGCGCCCGAACGAAGCCGTGACGGACGCAGCGCACCGGCGGTTGATGGAGGAAATGGGTTTCGACTGCCCGCTGCGGGAGATATTCGGTTTCGTCTATCGGGCGGAACTGGACAACGGCCTGATCGAATACGAATTCGATCATGTCTTGATCGGTCGATACGCAGGGGAGCCCATACCCGATCGCGAAGAAGTCGATGACTGGAAATGGGTGGATCTCGATTGGCTGCAGCAGGATATTGACCGAAACCCGTGCTCATACACCTATTGGTTGAAGGCATGCTTCGAACGCGTAGCCGTTCTGTTGCGGGGCACATGATGAACGACCAACCAAACAATGAAGAAATTGGAGAAAGACATGGCAGCAGAACTTTCCTCGGCAGACCACTCTGTCACCCCGCCGCAAGTGACCATCCCGCGGGAATACAACGCCGCGCACGATCTCATCGAGCGCAATCTCGCCGCCGGCCGCGCCAGCAAGGTAGCGATTCGCGACGACGCCGGCGAGTACACCTATGCGCAGGTGGGCGAACGGGTGGACCGCTTCGCCAACGTGCTCGGCGATCTCGGCGTGGCGATGGAGCAGCGTGCCTTCGTCGCGCTGCTCGACACCATCGATTTTCCCACCGTGTTCCTCGGCTGCATCAAGGCGGGCGTGGTGCCGATCGCCGCCAACACGCTGCTCACCCGCGCCGACTACGAGTTCATGCTGAACGACAGCCGGGCGCAGCTGCTGGTAGTGTCCGAAGCACTGCTGCCGGCGTTCGCCGACCTCATCGGGCGCTCGCGGTATTTGAAGCACGTCGTTGTCTCCGGCGCCGCTGGCAAGGGTCACGCCTTGCTGGCGCACCTCATGGCGAAGGCCGGCACGAGCTTCGAGCCGGCGCCAACCACCTCCGACGACATCTGTTTCTGGCTCTATTCCTCGGGCTCCACCGGTTCGCCCAAAGGCACGGTGCACATCCACCAGGATCTCATCCTCACCGCCGAACTCTACGCCCGGCCGGTGCTCGGCATCCGCGAGGACGACGTGGTGTTTTCGGCCGCCAAGCTCTTCTTCGCCTATGGCCTGGGCAACGGCCTGACCTTCCCCTTCTCGGTGGGTGCGACGGCGGTGCTGATGGCCGAACGGCCCACGCCCGACTCGGTGTTCAGGCGCCTGCGCGAGCACCAACCCACCATCTTTTACGGCGTGCCCACGCTCTATGCGGCGCTGCTGGCGAGCCCGGCGGCGCCCACACGCGAAGAGCTCAGGCTGCGCGTCTGCACCTCTGCCGGCGAGGCTCTGCCCGCCGATATCGGCAAACGCTGGCGCGAGCACTACGGTGTGGATATCCTCGACGGCATCGGCTCCACCGAGATGCTGCACATCTTCCTTTCCAACCGGCCGGGCGAGGTGCGCTATGGCACCACCGGCAAACCGGTCCCCGGTTACGACATCCGTCTCATCGGCGATGACGGCAATCCCGCGCCCAAGGGCGAGATCGGCGAATTGCAGATCAACGGCCCCACTGCCGCCGTCATGTACTGGAACAACCGGCCCAAGTCGCTCGCCACCTTTGAGGGATCATGGACACGCAGCGGCGACAAGTATGTCGAGGACGCGGACGGTTACTTCGTCTACTGCGGGCGCTCCGACGACATGCTCAAGGTCTCCGGCATTTACGTCTCGCCCTTCGAAGTCGAGGCCGCGCTGATGACCCACGAAGCAGTGCTCGAAGCCGCGGTAGTGGGCAAGACCGACGAGGCGCGGCTCGTCAAGCCCAAGGCCTACGTGGTGCTGAAGCAAGGCGTCGCGGCCTCGCCCGAGCTCGATGAATCCCTCAAACTGCACGTCAAGAGCAGGCTTGCCCCCTACAAGTACCCGCGCTGGATAGAGTTTGTCAGCGAACTACCCAAAACCGCGACCGGCAAAATCCAGCGCTTCAAGCTGCGCGGACCCGTGCCTGGAAAATCGTTCGATTCGTAGTGTCGGGCACGCCGATGTGGCGATCCCGACGTTATTATGGGAGCGGCGATGGAGCTGCCGGCAAATCGGTTCCCTGCATCGCGAAAGTAGCATTCTGTCGGTGCCGGACCAGTCGCAAATTATCAGGAGCGCCCCGCGCAAGTTGATATGGACGATTCGTTGACCAAAAAAGTGCTCGCGTACCTGCGCCAGCACAATGTGATGACCATCGCCACGACCGGCACGCATGGCCCGTGGGCGGCTGCGGTGTTTTACGCAAACCGGGGTTTTACCCTGTATTTCCTATCGGCGCCCACCACTCGCCACAGCGAAGACATCGAGGCTAGGGGTGCGGTCGCCGTCACGATCCAGGAAGACTATAGAAATTGGCGCGAAATCCAGGGCATACAGATAGAGGGCCAGGCGGTCAGGTTGCAGGGCGTGGAACGCGCCACGGCTATGGTACGGTACTTGAAAAAATATCCGTTCGTCCGGGACCCGCTCGGGGCGGTGCCGGAAATTGCCAGGGCACTGAACCATGTGACCTGGTACAAAATTGAGCCGAGCCGGCTCTATTTCATCGACAATTCCGTAGGCCTCGGGCACCGCGATGATGTCGTCCTGTCGCGGAGCACAAAAATGTAGCAGACGTCATGCGCCACTACGCAACGTTGATCAGGCTGTCACCAGTCGCTGACAAAGTTCAGTTGCACGCCTTGCGGCAGCGGCGTCAGCAGCGCCAGCGACCGGTCGTCCAGGCGGTGGGTGAACGGATAGGAAATTCAACCTAAATTCCTCAGTTACCCCATTGCCGGGATGAGCGGTTGCGAGAAGTTTGACGGCATCAGCGCTGGCTGAACGTAATTTTTTGGTTTTGTGGCGATGATTTTTCGACGATATAGCGCACCAGCGCTGTCCACCGCTCTCGTTTGGTCAACTGTGGTGCAGTTGCAAGAATAATGTCCAAACCCTTGCGAACATTGGCCACCATGGACTTGATCAAATCACCGGCTGCATGGGTCAAGGTCAGCAAAAGTCTGGATTGACCAGCATGCTGCGTCAATCGCGCCACCCCTGCAAGCAACAAAGGGCGTGACGTGATGGCCTCCAAACGAGTGGCCGGATGCGCCAGTCGCACGTACCAACTCCACCAGTTGTAAATCAAAGCCACGGCTCGGGCTGAGAGATTGCAGCGCTCCGGGTCTTGTGTGGTGTAACCACCCCAGCCCCACTGGTTCTTCAACTCACCAAAGCCGTTCTCACAATCGGCCCGGTCTCGGTAGAGCTGGCCGATGGCCTTTAGCTCGTAGTTGGAGTTGTGTTTGTGCAAATTTCCCTTCACCCATTGGATGATCCTCCAAAATGGTCTGTAACCCGCATCAGGCCTCAGTTTGAACGAATTTTAGGAGGATCAACTGAGGAAAATAGGATGACATGACCCTCTAAACAACGACATTCATCCCCCTAAACCGGCCAGGATGATTGTCGTTGGACCGGCCATGCTGGTTGACGCCGTCCAATCCGCCCTCACTGGCTCACCAGGTGAGCCACCACGGCGAAAGCTGAGGAATGTCGCTAATCAGGTACCACGTTGGAAAAGGCTACAGGCGACGAACCCAAAAAAAACTGCCATACTGTCAGCCGTCTCAAAGTGTTGAGGATGCGGTATGTCCCGCTTGCGCCCGGCATCGGCGATGCCCGGCGGGGTTTCAGGAAGCAAGAGTCCATGTTGAAGTTCACCTGCTGCGATGCGGTCCAGCAATTTTCCACCAGCGGGCAAGCCCAGGTTTTGCGCGGCATTCGCCGTGGCTACGAACGGGAATGCCTGCGCGTTGACGCGGCCGGCAAGCTGGCCACCAGCCCCCACCCGGTGGCGCTGGGCTCCAAGCTGACCCACCCCTGGATTACCACCGACTACGCCGAAGCCCTGCTGGAATTCATCACGCCGCCGTCGCAAGACCCGGCGTTCCCCTTGAGTTTCTTGCGGGACATCCATCGCTTCAGCGTGCAGCAACTGCACGGCGAGTACCTGTGGGCCGGCTCCATGCCCTGTGTGCTGGGGTCAGACCGGGACATCCCGATTGCCGACTATGGCAGCTCCAACGCGGCCCGCTTCAAGACCGTGTACCGCGAGGGCCTGGGCCTGCGCTATGGCCGCAAAATGCAGACCATTGCCGGCGCGCATTACAACTGGTCCTTGCCCGACGATTTCTGGCTGGCACTGAAAGACTGTTGCGCGGCCGATGGAAACCAGCAAGAGTTTGTGAGCGAACGCTATTTCGGCTTGATCCGCAATTTTCTGCGTTTTGGCTGGCTGATTCCCTACCTGTTTGGCGCCTCCCCCGCCATCTGCGAGTCGTTTCTGCAGGGCCGCAAGTCGGATTTGCTGGAACTGGTCCCCGGCACCCTGTACGGCCCGTATGCCACCAGCTTGCGCATGAGCGATCTGGGTTACCAGAACCGGGCCCAGGCCAAGCTGAACGTCAGCTTCAATTCACTGGCCGAGTACACGCACGACCTCGAAACCGCCATCCGCACGCCGGATCCGTTTTATGAGGAAATCGGTGTGCGCGATGGTGCGCACTGGAAGCAGCTCAACGCCAACCTGCTGCAGATCGAAAACGAGTTTTACGCTGGCATTCGCCCCAAGCGCATTGGCAAAGGGGGCGAGCGCCCGGCCCGGGCGCTGCAAAAATACGGCGTTGAATATATCGAGGTGCGCCTGTTTGACCTGAACCCCTTCATTGACATCGGCATTGCACCGGAACAAGGCACGTTTGCCGACGTGCTGCTGCTGATGTGTTTGTTCCGCGACAGCCCGCCCATCACCAGCCGCGAGCAAAGCGAAAACGACGAAAACAAAAGTCGCGTGGTCAATCGTGGCCGCCAGCCCGATCTGCAACTGCTGGCGCACAACCGCGAGCAGCCGTTCCGCCCCCTGGCGCACGAATTGTTTGACGACATGCAGCCCTTTGCCGAGATGCTGGACGCCGCTCACGGTGGCCAGCGCTACAGCACAACAATGCAAGGCTTGCGCAGTCGCATCGACCACCCCGACAGCACGCCCTCAGCGCAGGTGCTGGCGGGGGCGCAGGAACAAGGCGGGTTTTTCAACTATGCCATGCAGCTCTCCAGGCAACACCACCAGCAATTGCTGGCGCAGCCGCTTGACGCAGCGTCCAGCGCCAAGTTTCTGGCCAGTGTGCAGGCTTCGCTACTTGAACAGCAGCGGCTGGAAGCCACCGAGCAAGGCCCCTTTGAAGACTTTGTGGCCCGGTATTACGACTGAGGGTCAAAACTCAAATGTCAATATTCCCGGCCCGTAGCGCGTTGGTCTCGATGAACTCGCGGCGTGGCTCCACTTCGTCACCCATCAGCATGGTGAACACGCGGTCGGCTTCAATGGCGTCGTCGATCTGCACCTTGAGCAGGCGGCGCACAGTGGGGTCCATGGTGGTTTCCCACAGCTGCAATGGATTCATCTCGCCCAGGCCCTTGTAGCGCTGGCGCGAGGTGGCGTGCTCAGCCTGTGCAATCAGCCACGCCATGGCTTCACGGAAGTCGGCTACTTTTTCTTCCTTTTGGCGCTCCCCTTCACCCCGCATCACCTTGGCACCTTCGCTGAGCAAACCTTTGAAGGTGTTGGCCGCTTCGGCCAGTGCGGCGTAGTCGGCGCCGTGTACAAAATCTTGTGTAAGCACGCTGCTTTTGACGTTGCCATGGTGACGTCGGCTGATGCGCAGAATGGGTTTGTCGGTTCGCACATCAAATTCACCGGCCACCTCGGCATCGGGCAGTTTGGCTTGCAGCGCAGCAGCAGAAACTTCTGCATCAGCCACCGTGTCCAGGTTCAGGGCCACGCCGTCGGCCACCGAACGCAGGGCTTCGGCGTCCATGAAGTTGCGCAGGCGTGCAATCACGGCCTGTGCCAGTTGGTGCTTGCGCGCCAGTTCGGCCAGCGTGTCGCCGCTGAGGGTGACGCCGTTCTCGCCACCGGTATGCACGGAAGCATTGACCAGCGCAATGCGCAGCAGAAAGCTGTCCAGCGCAGTGGCGTCTTTCAGGTACAGCTCTTCCTTGCCCGCCTTCACCTTGTACAGCGGCGGCTGCGCGATGTAGATGTGGCCACGCTCCACCAGTTCGGTCATCTGGCGGTAGAAGAAAGTGAGCAACAGCGTGCGGATGTGCGCGCCGTCCACGTCGGCGTCGGTCATGATGATGATGCGGTGGTAGCGCAGCTTGGCGACGTTGAAGTCATCATTGCCGGTGCTGCCACCGGTCTTGCCGATGCCGGTGCCCAAGGCGGTGATCAAGGTCAAAATCTCGTTGCTGGTCAACAGCTTTTCGTAACGCGCCTTTTCCACGTTCAAAATCTTGCCACGCAAGGGCAAAATAGCCTGGAACTTGCGGTCACGGCCTTGCTTGGCCGAGCCGCCGGCCGAGTCGCCCTCGACGATGTAGATTTCGCACAGCGCCGGGTCTTTTTCCTGGCAGTCGGCCAGCTTCCCCGGCAGGCCCATGCCGTCGAGCACGCCCTTGCGACGCGTCATGTCGCGCGCCTTGCGGGCCGCCTCGCGGGCACGGGCGGCCTCGATGATCTTGCCGACGATGATTTTGGCGTCGGCCGGGCGCTCCTGCAGGTAGTCGTACAGCAGGCGGCTCACGATGTCTTCGACCGGGCCACGCACTTCGCTGCTCACCAGTTTGTCCTTGGTCTGGCTACTGAACTTGGGCTCGGGCACTTTAACGCTCAGCACGCAGCACAGGCCTTCGCGCATGTCGTCGCCGGTAACTTCGACCTTGGCTTTTTTGGCCAGCTCGCTGTCGTCAATGTACTTGTTGATGACGCGCGTCATGGCGGCGCGCAGACCGGTCAGGTGGGTACCACCATCGCGCTGCGGGATGTTGTTGGTGAAGCACAGCACCTGCTCGTTGTAGCCACTGTTCCATTGCATCGCCACCTCAACCCCGATGTTGGTGTTCTGGTCGCTCTGGCGGTCGCCCATGGCGTGAAAGATGTTGGGGTTCAACACCGTTTTGCCTTTGTTGATGAAGTTGACAAAACCTTTGACGCCGCCGGCGCCTGAGAAGTCGTCTTCTTTGCCGGTACGCTCGTCTTTCAGGCGAATTTTGACGCCGTTATTCAAAAAGCTGAGTTCGCGCAGGCGCTTGCTCAAAATTTCATAGTGGAAGTCGGTGTTGGTCTGGAAGATTTCCAGGTCAGGCAGAAAATGAACTTCGGTGCCGCGTTTCTCAGTTGTGCCAATCACTTTCATGGGCGAAACTTCCACCCCGTTCACGCTCTCGGTGATGCGGTTCTGCACAAAGCCCCGGCTGAACTCCATCACATGCACTTTGCCATCGCGCCGGATCGTCAGGCGCAACATTTTGCTCAGGGCGTTGACGCAGCTCACACCCACACCGTGCAGGCCGCCAGAGACCTTGTAGCTGTTCTGGTTGAATTTGCCGCCCGCGTGCAACTCGGTCAGGGCAATCTCCGCCGCCGAGCGCTTGGGCTCGTTTTTGTCGTCCATTTTAATGCCGGTAGGAATGCCGCGCCCGTTGTCCACCACGCTGACCGAGTTGTCGGAGTGGATGGTGACCAGAATGTCATCGCAGTGGCCGGCCAGCGATTCGTCAATTGAGTTGTCCACCACCTCGAACACCATGTGATGCAGGCCGGTGCCATCCGAGGTGTCGCCGATGTACATGCCGGGGCGCTTGCGCACCGCCTCGAGTCCTTCCAGAATCTGGATCGAACCTTCGCCATAGGCCTCGGAAGCACCTGCCTGGTGCGCGTCGATAGGGGGTTGGAAGTTGGAGCTGTCGGCGTTTCCCTCGCCCGTATGAACGGCTTCTTCACCGTTTTGTGGGGTCTGAACTGGCTTGTTTTCTTCGGTCATGGTTATCTAATTCTTAAACTCTTGAATGACCAAACCCGCAATGAACTTGTCGATCATCGCGGGCTCGGGTTTTGTATTGCTACAAACTTTGCGACATCAAATTCGCATCGGCATCACCACGTATTTGAAGGTGGCGTTGCCGGGGATGGTGAACAGGGCCGAGCTGTTGCCGTCAGACAGTTCCAGCGTCACCATTTCCTGGCTCATGTTGGTCAGCGCATCAATCAGGTAGGTGACGTTGAAACCAATCTCGATGCTGTCACCGCCGTAATCAATATCGAGCTCATCCACCGCCTCTTCCTGCTCGGCGTTGTTGGACGCCACACGCAGGGTGCCGGGGTCAATGTTCAAGCGCACCCCCTTGAACTTGTCACTGGTCAGGATGGCGGTGCGCTGCAAGGTCGCCAGCAAGGCGCTGCGGCCCAGCGTGATGCTGTTCTTGTGGTTTTTGGGAATAACGCGGTTGTAGTCGGGGAACTTGCCCTCCACCAATTTGGTGACAAACTCCATGCCGTCAAAGCTGAACTTGGCCTGGTTGTTGGCAAACTGCATTTCAATCGCGCCCTCCGCGTCGCTCAATAAGCGCTGCAGCTCGATCACGGTTTTGCGCGGCAAAATAACCTCTTGCTTGGGCACGTCCACATCCAGCGTGGCAGAGGCAAAGGCCAGGCGGTGTCCATCCGTGGCCACCAGACTCAGTTGCTTGCCTTCGGCGACGAACAGAATGCCGTTGAGGTAGTAGCGGATGTCATGCACTGCCATGGCAAACGACACCTGGCCCAGCAGATCTTTCAGCGTCTTTTGCGGCACGCTGAACACGGGGCCGAAGTTGGCCGCCTCCTGCACCAGCGGAAAGTCTTCGGCGGCCATGGTTTGCAGTGTGAACTTGCTTTTGCCACCCTTGAGGATGAGCTTGGTTGCGCTCGATTCCAGCGATACCGTTTGATCCGCTGGCATGGTACGCAGAATATCGATCAGCTTGCGCGCGCCCACCGTGGTGCTGAAGTCACCTGTATCGCCCTCCAGTTCAGCCGTGGTGCGGATCTGGATCTCAAGATCGCTGGTGGTGAGCTGCAACGATGTGCCTGTTTTGCGAAGCAACACGTTGGCCAGAATGGGCAAGGTGTGTCGGCGCTCGACGATGCCTGCGACCGATTGCAATACGGATAGAACTTTGTCTTGGGTGGCCTTCAGGACGATCATGTCAACCTCTTGTTTAATATCTTCAATTCAAATAAGTAACCGGCGGGGAAGCGTATTTCTGTCAATACCACCATTTTCCCCTTTTTATTCCTGTTATCAGCCTTTGAGGGTCTGTTCCAGCACGTGAAGTTGCTGATTCAGCTCGGTCATCTGCTGGCGCTCGCCGCCAATCTTGCGTACGGCGTGCAATACGGTGGTGTGGTCGCGCCCACCAAACAACTCTCCAATTTCGGGAAGACTTTTTTGTGTCAACTCCTTGGCCAGGTACATTGCAATCTGGCGTGGCCGGGCAATGCTGGCCGGGCGCTTCTTGGAATACATGTCCGCGATTTTGATCTTGTAGTAGTCAGCTACTGTTTTCTGGATGTTTTCCACCGAAATCTGGCGGTTCTGGATGGACAGCAGGTCGCGTAGCGCTTCACGCGCCAGCAGAATCGAGATTTCCTTCTGGTTAAACCGGGAATAAGCCAGAATTTTACGTAACGCGCCTTCCAGCTCGCGCACGTTGGAACGCACATTTTTGGCCACGAAAAACGCCACTTCTTCCGGCATCTCAATGCCCTCAACCCGCGCTTTGTTGATCAGAATGGCGACCCGCATTTCCAGCTCGGGCGGCTCGATCGCCACCGTCAGCCCGGAATCAAAGCGTGACACCAGGCGCTCGTGAATATCTGCCAAACCCTTGGGATAGGTGTCACTGGTCATGACGATGTGCGACTTTTTGGCCAGCAGGGCCTCGAACGCATTGAAAAACTCTTCCTGGGTGCGTTCCTTGTTGGCAAAAAACTGAACGTCATCGATCAGCAGCAAGTCAAGTGAGTGGTAGCGCTCCTTGAATTCATCAAAAGTCTTGCGCTGGTAAGCCTTAACCACATCCGATACAAACTGTTCCGCGTGGATGTAGAGAACTTTGGCGGTTGGCATGTCGGCCAGCAGGCGATTGCCCACGGCGTGCATCAAGTGTGTCTTGCCCAAACCGACGCCGCCGTAGATAAAAAGAGGGTTGTACAGGTGCCCCGGCATGCCGGCCACGTGCATCGCCGCCGCGCGTGCCATGCGGTTGGCGGTACCTTCAATCAGGGTGTCAAAGGTCAGGGCCGTATTGAGCCGGTTCTTGAGACTGTTTGGGGTCCGTTCTTCCCCCAGTTCGATCGAGTCCTCCATCGGGATAGGTTCAACTGAACGTTGAGCTAACTGGCTTTTAGTAATAATTTCACGCGGAGCAAGTGCTAACTCCATCTGGATAGTCTGACCCGAAAATGTCTCCAGAATGCTGGCAATACGGTTGCTGTATTGGGCCCTGATCCAGTCCAGCTTGAACCGGTTGGCGACAAAGATGGTGACTTTGGAGAGGTCGTCCGTGACCTGTGCCGATAGGGGTTTGATCCAGGTGTTGAACTGCTGTTCCGGGAGTTCCTGGGCCAGTTGGTCGATGCAGGTTTGCCACAGGCTTTGCCCGGCGCCATGGCCTGTTGAACCAGGCTGGCTGGCGTATTGTCCGGCTGTCATTGTGGGTATCAGCTTCTGTGGATAGTTGTAAATTGCTGCGTCCCGGATTGTAATTTATCAAGAATTTATCCACAAGCCGGAAAGACAGCCGGAAAGACAGCCGGAAAAACCTGCCAGCGCCTCCAGCATGACAAGCTGTGCGTCATGTAAGGTGTGTAAGGTGTGTAAGGTGTTGCCGGGATTGAGAAAATTTGCGATAATCGCAGGTTCCCCTGATTGTGTTGGGGGAGACAAGACAGCGGCCCACTCATTTTAAACGGTGTCGGGCCGTCACTGAGCCCTTTAGGATTTCCAAAATGAAACGTACTTACCAACCCTCCAAGATTCGCCGCGCCCGTACTCACGGCTTTCTGGTGCGCATGAAAACCCGCGGCGGCCGTGCTGTGATCAACGCTCGTCGCGCCAAGGGCCGCAAGCGTCTGGCGGTCTGATTCTGGCGGCCAGAATCGCACGCCGCTGATCTGCAGTTCAGACACCGCTTCAAATTGCAGCGACTAAAAACGCGAGACCAATTTCAGGCTGTGCTGGCGGGAGGCACCGTGGCCCGTACGGCCCACTTTGCCTTGCATTGCGCTGCGCTGAATGCGCCTGTGGTCAAACATAAAACAACCATGCCGCCAATTGCGCTTGCGCCAGCGCTTTTCGTCGTGCGGGACGTGTGGATGGGTGCCATGGTGCCCAAACGCTGGGCCAAACGAGCCGTCACGCGCAACGCCATCAAACGCCAGATTTACAGTGTGAGTATCGATTTCGAGTCAGCACTGCCGGTGGCTGCCCATGTGGTGCGTTTGCGTGCCGGTTTTGAACGCACACAATTTATCAGCGCTACGTCCGATGTGCTCAAGACCGCTGTTCGCCAGGAGCTGCAGCAATTGTTTGCAAGAGCGACGGAGCATCCGCCAGCCCCCATCCTGCAGGTCGGTGCCGCATGATCAAGGCCTTGTTGATCGGCCTGGTCAAGGGCTACCGTTTGCTGCTCAGCCCGTGGCTGGGCTCGTCCTGCCGCTTTGAGCCCACTTGCTCCGCGTATTCGTTGCAGACTTTGCAGAAGCATGGCGCGGCAGCAGGCAGCTATTTGACGCTGGCGCGTCTTGCACGTTGTCACCCCTGGTGCGCTGGCGGCTCTGATCCTGTGCCGACTGAAAAACCCCGGCTCTTTACCCAGCTGATTCCCTCCTCCACTCAAAAGAAGTCTTCATGAACGATATTCGCCGCACCATTTTGTGGGTGATTTTTGGCTTTTCCATGGTGTTGCTGTGGGACCAGTGGCAGATTTATAACGGCCATAAAGCCACCTTTTTCCCTGGTCCGGCCCCAAGCGCTGCAACAGCCAATCCGCCGCCTGCTGCGTCCAGTGTGCCGAGCGGTGTTCCGGTTACAAATACAGCAGCAAGCAGTGCCCAAGTTCCGGGGGCTGGCGCCCCAGCGGCACCGGTGGCAAATGGACCCGCCACACCCCGCGAACGCCTGGTGGTGACAACCGATGTGCTGAAACTGACGTTTGACACGGAAGGCGCTTCGCTGGTGCAGGCGGAGTTCATCAAGCAGATCGACATGGCCGACAAGACCAGGAAATTTGTTCTGCTGGACGACAGCAAGGAGCGTATCTACATGGCGCAAACCGGCTTGATTGCCGGGGCGGCGGGCGGCGCCTTTCCGACGCACAAGACGGTCATGAGCGTGGCGCCGGGTGAACGCTCACTTAAAGACGGCAGCAAAGAGCTGGTCATCCGGTTTGAGTCAGCCGAGCTGGGCGGCGTGAAACTGGTGAAAACCTTCACCCTGACCCGTGGTGCCTACGCCATGGCGGTCAAGCACGAGGTTCTCAACGTTGGCGCAGCGACGGTGTCGCCGCAGTTGTACCTGCAACTGGTGCGCGACGGCAACAAGCCGTTGGGTGAGTCTTCCTTCTATTTCACGTTCACCGGTCCGGCGGTTTATACCGAGGCCAAGAAGTACCAGAAGGTCGAATTCAGTGACATCGAGAAGAACAAGGTGGATATCGAAAAGCAGGCAGAAAACGGCTACGTGGCCATGGTGCAGCATTACTTTGCCAGCGCCTGGTTGCTGGGCGACGGCATCAAACGCGACCTGTTCATGCGCAAGGTCGATACCAATCTGTATGCCGTTGGCATGATCACTCCACTGGACAATATTGCGCCGGGCACCAGCAGGGCAGTGGAGGCGAAATTATTTGTCGGCCCGCAGGAAGAAAAAGTGCTGGAATCCCTGGCCCCCGGGCTGGAACTGGTCAAGGACTACGGCTGGCTCACCATCCTGGCCAAGCCGCTGTACTGGCTGCTCGACAAGCTGCACGGCTTCATCGGCAACTGGGGCTGGTCCATCATGGCTTTGGTGCTGCTGTTGAAGGCGGCCTTTTACTGGCTCAATGCCAAGGCTTACGCGAGCATGGCGAAAATGAAGGCCGTCAGCCCGAAAATCACGGAAATGCGCGAACGTCTGAAGGACAAGCCGCAACAGATGCAACAGGAGATGATGCGCATCTACCGCGAGGAAAAAGTCAATCCGATGGGCGGCTGCTTCCCGATCATGGTCCAGATTCCGGTGTTCATCGCCTTGTACTGGGTGCTCTTGTCCAGCGTCGAGATGCGCAATGCCCCCTGGGTGATGTGGATTCACGATCTCTCGACGCCCGATCCCTACTACATCTTGCCGCTGGTCATGACGCTGACCACAGTGTTGCAGACGGCCCTCAATCCACAGCCGCCGGATCCCTTGCAGGCCAAGTTGATGTGGTTCATGCCGCTGGCGTTCAGCGTCATGTTCTTTTTCTTCCCGGCCGGTCTGGTGCTGTACTGGATCACCAACAACGTTCTGTCGATCGCGCAGCAGTGGGTGATCAACACCCGCATGGGTGTGCCACCGCAGTTCAACCTGCCAAAATTTAAGTAACCCCCCGAGGCGCTGCGCGCCTCCCCCCTTTAAAAGGGGGGCGATACCAGCGGCCTGGCAAAGCCAGTTCCGCGGTGTCCCTGAGTAAACTCCGTCGCATGCTCGCACGCCACCAGGACCCGATTGCCGCGATTGCCACCGCCCCCGGTCGGGGTGCGGTGGGCATTGTGCGGGTCAGCGGGAAAAATATCGGGACGCTGGTCCAGACCCTTTGTGGACGGCAGCTCAAGCCCCGCGAGGCGACTTACACCGCGTTTCTTGACAGCGCCGGGCTGGCGATTGACCAGGGTTTGGCCATTTACTTCCCGGCACCCCACTCGTTCACCGGCGAGGATGTGCTGGAGTTGCAGGCCCACGGCGGGCCGGTGGTGCTGCAGCTTTTACTGGCCCGGTGCCTGCAAGCGGGGGCCGAACTTGATCCGGTCCGCCGTGCGCCCCGGCTGGCGGGGCTGCGGGTCGCGCTGCCGGGTGAATTCTCCGAGCGCGCGTTCCTCAATGACAAGATCGATCTGGCACAGGCAGAAGCCATTGCCGACCTGATTGATGCCAGTACCGAGGCCGCCGCCCGCAGTGCCAGTCGGTCCTTGTCGGGAGCTTTCTCCAAAGAAATTCATGCCCTGCGTGACGCGCTGATTCATTTGCGTATGCTGGTCGAGGCTACGCTGGACTTTCCTGAAGAAGAAATTGATTTTCTGCGCCAGGCGGACGCGCACGGGCAATTGGCAAAACTGCAGCAAACCCTGCAAACGGTGCTGCAAAGAGCCCGGCAAGGCGCCCTGTTGCGTGAAGGCATCAAGGTGGTGATTGCGGGGCAGCCCAACGCCGGCAAGTCGTCCCTGCTCAACGCACTGGCCGGGGCCGAGCTGGCGATCGTTACGCCGGTGGCCGGCACCACCCGCGACAAGGTGCAGCAAACCATCCAGATCGAAGGCGTGCCGGTGCATGTGATTGACACGGCCGGCTTGCGCGACAGTGAGGATGAGGTCGAAAAAATCGGTATTGCACGCGCCTGGGACGCCATTGAGGGCGCCGATGCGGTTTTGTTCTTGCATGATCTGACGCGCATGGATGCTGTAAATTACATTGCGGATGACGAAGTAATTGCAGCAACACTGGCCCAAAAACTGCCTTCAAGCGTGCCCGTCATTGATGTCTGGAACAAGGCCGATGCCATCGCCGCCCCGCATCACGAGGCTGGGCTGACCCTGTCGGCCAAGACCGGGGTCGGTCTGGACGCCTTGCGCCGCCGGCTGCTGGCCGTTGCGGGTTGGCAGTCTGCCCCCGAGGGCGTCTA
This sequence comes from Rhodoferax sp., assembly GCA_030682475.1. Lineage (GTDB taxonomy): Bacteria > Pseudomonadota > Gammaproteobacteria > Burkholderiales > Burkholderiaceae_C > Rhodoferax. The sequence goes on from JAUXOA010000050.1 coordinate 28,543, forward strand.
CATTGCCCGCGAGCGGCATGTGCAGGCACTGCGCCGGGTGGACGCCCATTTGCTGCAAGCCCGTGCCCACTTGGACGCCAACGCGCAGTCACTGGACCTGCTGGCGGAGGAGCTTCGGCTGGCCCAAAATGCGGTGAGTGAAATAACCGGCGAATTTACCTCAGATGATCTTCTTGGGGTGATCTTCTCCCAATTTTGTATCGGAAAATAGCTTAGGGCTCAGTGCCCGTCGAAATCGAGCAGGGTGAAAAGCGGCAGCCCGGCAGCCCTGAGTTTGCTGGATCCGCCGAGCTCCGGCAAGTCCACAATAGCCGCCCCTTCCATTACCTGAGCTCCGAGTTTTTCCAGTAATTTCATGCCGGCCATCATGGTGCCGCCGGTGGCGATCAGGTCGTCAATCAACAGCACGCGGTCACCCGGCTTGACGGCATCGGTGTGCAGTTCAACGGTGGCACTGCCGTACTCCAGTTCGTAGGTTTCTTCGACCGTCGTGAACGGCAGCTTGCCTTTCTTGCGGATCGGCACGAAACCGACATTGAGTTCGTAAGCAATCACCGCGCCCAGAATGAAGCCGCGGGCATCCAGCCCCGCCACCACATCGGGGCGCATGGAAGGGTCCATGTAGCGGTGAACAAAGGCGTCGATCAATACCCTGAAAACCTTGGCGTTTTGCAACAGCGGTGTGATGTCGCGAAACTGCACCCCCGGCGCGGGCCAATCAGGCACGGTTCGAATGTGATCTCTGAGGTACTGGTTGACACTGAGGTTTTGCATGAATCACCGGGTTGAGGCTTGAAGCCGTATTGTGCATCGTGCCAGGTTCTGGCTGGGGCTCGACCGGTCAACCCTTGAGCAATTTCTGCTCGGCCAGGGCCAGCATTTCGGCCTTGCCGGAGAGCACCAGAGTATCGCCCTCTTCAATCAGCGGATCCGGTGCCATGGACATGACCTTACCGCCGCTGCGTCGCAGGCTGACGACGCGAACGTCAAAGGTATGCAGGGCGAGCAGGCTGACCGGTTTGCCAAGGGCCTTGGCACCCAGAGGCAGCGTAAGCGACGACAGGCGCTCCTGGTTGAGTTCGTCCACCGAGTCGTCGTCCGCCCCGTGGAAGTAACCACGAAGCAGGTTGTAGCGCGCATCTCGCTGGTCCTGCACGATGCGAAGCACGCGCCGCAAAGGCACGCCGACCAGTGCCAGGGCGTGGCTGGCCAGCATCAGCGAGCCTTCAATCGCCTCCGGCACCACTTCAGTGGCACCGGCCTGCTGCAGCGCTTCGAGATCATGGTCGTCCTGCGTGCGCACGATGACCGGAACCTGGGGCGCATGAGCGCGGGTATGGGCCAGCACCTTCATGACACCCGGTACTTCAAGGTAGGTGATGACCACCGCACTGGCACGCGCAAGCCCTGCCGCCATCAGGGCCTGCAGGCGGGCGGCATCGCCAAAGACAACCGAGTCACCGGCCGCAGCAGCCTGGCGCACCCGGTCCGGATCAAGGTCCAGTGCCATGTAGGGAATGCCTTCCTGCTCCAGCATGCGCGCCAGGTTCTGGCCGCATCGGCCATAGCCGCAAATGATCACATGCTTGTTGAAGTTGATCGATTTGCGCGCAATGGTGGTCATTTGCAGGGACTGTTGCAACCACTCGCTGTTGACCAGCTTCATCACAATCTGGTTGCTGTACAAAATGATGAAGGGCGTGGCCAGCATCGACAGCACCATGCTGGCCAGTATCGGGTTCAGCAGCTCCGGCGGTACCAGGGCGTTTTTCTGGGCCAGGGTCAACAGCACAAAGCCGAATTCACCGGCTTGCGCGAGGTACAGACCGGTGCGCAGCGAAACGCCCGCAGTGGCCCCCAGCCCACGGGCCAGCAAGGCCACTAGCGCGGCCTTGAACAACACCGGCAGCGTCACCAGCAAGAGCACCAGGGGCCAGCGCTCGAGCACCAGTCGCCAGTCGAGCATCATCCCGATGCTGATGAAAAACAGGCCCAGCAGAACATCGTGAAATGGCCGGATATCGGTCTCCACCTGCTGCTTGTATTGCGTCTCCGAGATCAGCATGCCAGCGATGAAGGCCCCCAGCGCCAGACTCAAGCCCGCCAGTTCGGTCAACCAGGCCAGACCCAGGGTGATGAGCAGCAGGTTGAGAACAAACAGCTCTTCACTTTTACGCCGTGCCACCAGGGTCAACCACCATCGCATCACACGCGGGCCACCGACCAGCAGCAGGGTAATCAGAACCGTTGCCTTGAGGGTGGCGACTGCCAGTGTTTCAAAAAGGGCATCACCAGAAACCCCCAGCGCCGGGATCAACACCAACAGGGGGACGACTGCCAGATCCTGAAACAGCAGCACCCCCATGACACGTTTGCCGTGTTCCGACTCCATTTCGAGTCGTTCGGTCATCAGCTTCACCACAATAGCCGTGCTGCTCATGGCCAGCGCACCCGAAAGGGCCAAGGCCGTTTGCCAGCTCATGCCCCACAGGTTCGGCACCATGAGTGCCAGACCGAGGGCGGCGGCAGTGGCGCCGAGCATGGTGAACAGCACCTGGAACAAGCCCAGTCCAAACACATGATTGCGCATGGCACGCAGTTTGGGAAGATTGAACTCCAGCCCAATGACAAACATCAGGAAGACGACCCCGAACTCACCCAGATGGCGCACGCCATCGGCGTTCTGCGCGAGCGCCAGCACGTTGGGTCCGATCAACACCCCCACCGCCAGATAACCCAGCATGGGCGGCAGTTTCAAGAAACGGCACGCCACCACGCCCAGCACGGCGGCCAGCAGGTAGAGTAGTGTGAGTTCAAGCGGGCTCATCCCCGGATATTAGCAAGTGACGCGCCCACCGATAAAATACGGCCATGACACGTCAACATACTCAGGCCCCGGCCTTTCAGGCGGAGCAGGCCATTCGTCTGGCACGGGAAACATTGGACATCGAAGCCGCAGCGGTGCTGGGCTTGAAGCAGCACCTCGGGCATTCATTTGCGCGTGCCGTGGAAATGATGCTGGGCGTGAGCGGTCGCGTGGTCGTGATGGGCATGGGCAAGAGCGGCCATATCGGGCGCAAGATCGCCGCCACACTGGCTTCGACCGGGACACCCGCCATGTTCGTACACCCGGCCGAGGCCAGTCATGGCGACCTCGGCATGATCAAATCCGTTGATCTCGTGCTGGCGATTTCAAACAGTGGCGAATCAGAAGAATTGACGGCGATCCTGCCGGTGCTCAAGCGCATGGGCACGCCCCTGATTGCCATGACGGGCAAGGCCGACTCAACGTTGGCCCGCCATGCCGATGAGTTTCTGAATTGCGGCGTCGAGAAAGAGGCCTGTCCTTTGAATCTGGCGCCCACAGCGAGCACCACGGCGCAGTTGGCGTTGGGTGACGCGCTGGCGGTGGCCCTGCTGGATGCGCGCGGCTTCAAGGCGGAAGACTTTGCGCGCTCCCACCCCGGCGGCGCACTGGGACGAAAGCTGCTGACCCATGTCAGTGATGTGATGCGATCAGGCAACGACGTACCCAAGGTCGGACCGCAGGCCAGTTTCAGTGAGTTGATGCGGGAGATGAGCGTCAAGGGCCTGGGTGCCACGGCGATTGTGGATGACAGTCTGAGAGTACTGGGGATTTTTACCGATGGCGACTTGCGCCGCCTGGTCGAGAAGGGCATTGATTTGCGTGCTGCCACCGCACAGCAGGTCATGCACCCCAAGCCCAGCACCATCGCCAGCGACGCCCTGGCCGTGGAGGCCGCCGAACTGATGGAACACCACTGCATTACCAGCGTGCTGGTACTGGATGCGGCCGGTCAGTTGTGTGGCGCGCTCAATAGCAACGACCTGATGCGTGCCAAGGTAATCTGATGACTGCTGTTGCTCTCACTTTTCCACCGGAGTTGCTGCTCAAGGCGCAAGGCATTCGCGTGGTTTTCTTCGATGTCGATGGGGTGCTGACCGACGGTGGCCTGTATTTCACCGAAGGGGGTGAGACGATCAAACGTTTTCATACGCTCGATGGCCATGGGCTCAAGCTACTTAAACGGGCTGGCATCATCCCCGCAGTCATTACCGGGCGGGATTCCAGACCTTTGCGTTTGCGCCTTGACGCCTTGGGTATTGAGCATGTGCACTATGGCACCGAGGACAAGCGCCCCGCTGCCGAGCAAACCCTCCAGGCCTTGGGGCTGGACTGGGGCCAGGCCGCAGCGATGGGAGACGACTGGCCTGATCTTGCCGTGATGCGGCGCTGTGCGCTGGCCTGCGCACCGCAAAACGCGCACGCGGAGGTCAAGGCGGTTTCGCATCACGTGACAAAGGCCAAGGGCGGTGATGGCGCCGTCAGAGAGTTGTGTGATCTGCTGCTGGTGGCGAGCGGAAAGTACGCCAGCCTACTGGAGGAAAGCACGCTGTGATCAAGTTGCTGCGCACAGCGTGGGAGCAATTGTCGCTCTACCTTCCCGTTATTCTCATGGGCGTGCTGGCGCTAGGAACTTACTGGCTGGTGCGTAGCACGCCACTGCTATTGCCGTCCGAGCCAGAGTCGCCGGCGCAACACGAACCCGATTATTTCATGCGCAAGTTCTCCGTCAAAACCTTTGACAGTACCGGGCGCCTCAAAAGCGAAGTGCTGGGGACCGATGCCCGCCACTACCCGGACACTGATACGCTGGAAATCGATTTGGTGCGGATTCGTTCTTTCAACCCGCAGGGTGGCCTGACCACCGCCAGTGCCCAGCGGGCACTGGCTAACGCCGATGCCTCGGAAGTGCAGTTGTTGGGTGATGCACGGGTGGTGCGCGAGTCGGTGGTGGGCCAGGCGGGTCGGCCCCAGCCGCGCCTGGAATTCCGCAGCGAGTTTTTGCATGCGTTTATGGAGACTGAGCGTGTCAAATCGCATAAACCGGTGACCCTGAGACGCGGCACCGATCAATTCACCGCCGACACGATGGATTTTGACAACCTTGAACGCGTGATACAGCTCAAGGGGCGAGTCAAGGGTGTGCTGGTGCCTGACGCAGAAAAATAGACCGCCCGGATGCCTGAGCGCCAGTCTGGCAGGTCATTTTGAAAGTGGGGGTGACGAGGAAATGAAAAAAGGGCCACAAGGGCCCTTTCATTTTCGGTTGGCGTAATGCCAGTCGAGTGCTTAAGTGCTTAGTAGCTGCTGCGGCCACCGCCGTAACCACCACCACCACCACCGCCGCCGCTACGGCTACCGCCGCCAGCGCCACCGCCGTAACCACCACCACCGCCGCCGCTACGGCCACCGCCGCCAGCGCCACCGCCGTAACCACCACCGCCGCCAGCGCCGCCACCAAAGCCGCCGCCACCCGTGCGGGGAGGACGTGCTTCCATCGGACGGGCTTCGTTCACCACGAGGCCGCGGCCACCGTATTGTTGACCGTTCATGCCGCCGATGGCGGCTTGTGCCTCAGCGTCACTGCCCATTTCCACAAAGCCGAAGCCCTTGGAGCGGCCGGTGTCACGTTCCATCATGACCTTGGCGCTGGTGACTGTACCGTGTGCGGCAAAGGCTTGCTGCAGGTCTTCATCACGAAAAGTATAGGGCAGGTTGCCCACGTAAAGTTTGTTGCCCATGAAAGGACTCCTCAAAATGACTCAAAACGCGATGGAGTCCAAAACCGCTACAACAAACCAATGAAGACTTAAAGCAGACGCGAAACTGACTAAACACCGCAAACTCGTACAACCGATTTTCGGCAATACCAGCGCATTATGCGTCAAGTTTTATATTTTCACAAATTATTTTTGCGAAAAATGAAGATCGTGCCAAGCCGCCCGTTCAGACTTGCTTGGGCGGCTGATCGTCGGCGTTACTGGCCAGCGTCTCGTCACCTTCGTAATTTCGCCACTGTTTCATGGCGTTGCGCAGGGTCAGCACCTGGCGCTCAAAAGTGGGGCAGGCGGCGCAAATGGCCATGTGCAATCGCAGTGCCAGCCGGTCACGCCAGGACAGTACGCGGTCTTCCCGCGCAATCACGAGGGCGGTGACTTCTTTGCAAGTTCGCTGGAAGGGCATCATGTGGCGTTGGGCTTGGCAAACCAGTTCAGTTCCAGACACTCGCGCAACCTGAGCCGGGCACGATGTAACTGGACATACAAGTTGGTCGGTGTCAGGTTTAATTCCTTACAGATCTCCTCGCTGGAGAGTTCCAGCCACTCCCGCATCAAAAACAAGCGTCCCTGGCTGGCTGGCAGTTTGTTGGTGCAGGCGTCCAGCACCTCAAAGAACTGGCGGCTGCTCATCTGCTGTTCGGGGTTTCCCCAGTCAGCGGGCGCTTGCGAGAAGTGCCCGTCCGCCTTGAAGCCCAGGTAGTCCAGCGGATCGGCCCCCTCATCGTCAGAACTGTCAAGCCCGCAGACCTCGCGGCTGTGAAGCCGCAGAGCGTCAATCACTTTGTGTTTCAGAATACCGACCAGCCAGGTCTTGAGTTGCGAGCGATTGGCAAACGATTGTGGTTTGGTCAGCGCCGCCAGCATGGTTTCAGACACGGCGTCCTCAGCCCACGTTTCGTTTCGCAACTGAAGGCGGGCGAAGCGCAGCAGATAGGCGCGGTATCCAAGCAGTTGTTGTTCAAAGGAGGGGGTGGCGGCTGTGGTCATGGTGGCCTGTGCAGTGTAAGGCGGCGGGTGGGTGGAGCGGCCAGCTTTTTGCGCTGCCCGGCGTGCCAGTGGATGCGTAAGCCCGGGTTAACCCTTGATTCTGGAAATCTGAAGTCACCGATGTAAGGAAGCGGCTGCTACCCTGACTAATCCATAACCAGCCTGTCAATGTGCATTGCAAAGACATCGATTCTGCTGGTTTTGTTTTCAATTTCTCAACCCTTAGGAGTATTCCCAATGAACCAACGCGCCATGATTGCTGCCGCTGCCGCTTCCCTGATGTCCCTCGCCCTGGCCACAGCCCCGGCTGCGGCTCAGGAAAAAGAAAAATGCTTTGGTATTGCCAAAGCCGGGCAAAACGATTGCGCCAGTATTTCCGGCGTGCATTCCTGTGCCGGCCAGTCCAAAGTGGACATGGACAAGGGCGAGTGGAAATATGTTGCCAAAGGCACTTGTAAGGCCATGAAAGGCCTGTCCATGGACGAAGCCAAGGCCGAAACCAAGGCCATGAAGAAGGGCTGATTGCCCTTGTACCAGGAGTCCGGTTCGCCACCATGACCGATCAACTGAGCAGCAGCGCCGAAGAGACCGCGCCGCAGGTGGGCATTGGCTGGCGCCATCCCCACTACAGCGAGCTGCTGGAGCGGCGCCCGCCGCTGGGATTTCTCGAAGTTCATTCGGAGAATTTCTTCGCGGCTGGCGGCGCGGCATTGGCGGTGCTGGAACAGGCCCGCACGCACTATCCCCTGAGCCTGCACGGCGTCGGTTTGTCGCTGGGTGCGGTGGCGGGCGTGGATGGCTGGCATCTGGACCAGCTCGAACGCCTGGTGCAGCGCATGGAGCCGCTGCGCGTGAGCGACCACGCCAGTTTTGCCCGGGGTCGTTTCAACGGGGCCACGGTCCACGCGGCTGACCTGCTGCCGATTCCGTTCAACCAGCAGGCACTCGACGTGTTGTGCGCCAATGTGCAGCGGGTGCAAGACCGCCTGAAACGGCGCTTCATGGTGGAAAACCTCTCAAGCTACCTGTCCTGGAAGTCACTTCCTGAAGAGTTACCGCTGTCTGAACCCGGTTTTTTGTCAGCACTGGCCAAGCGCACCGGTTGTGCTCTGCTGGTGGATGTGAACAACATTTACGTCAATGCCTTGAATGCACAGATTGCCGGTGCGGCGGGCGATCCGCTGCAGCACTGCCTGAACTGGCTGGACGCCATTGCGCCCGCTGACGTGGGGGAAATCCATCTGGCGGGTCATTGTCACGTCAACGATGTGCACGGTGACATCGTGATTGACGACCACGGCAGCCGGGTGTGCGGGCCAGTCTGGCGGATTTACCAGCACGCTGTTGCGCGTTTTGGGGCGGTGCCCGCGCTGATTGAATGGGACACCGATGTTCCGGCGCTGGATGTGCTGCTGGACGAGGCGGCACGTGCTCGCGCCTTGAGCCCATCCGCAGCAGAGGTGACGGCATGAGCGCACTGGCCTCCCAGCAGCAAGCCTTGCTGGATGCGTTGTTCGTTTGGCCGCCCGATGATGCGACAAAAAATATAGCTTTCTACACCGGCAATACGTGGCTCAGGGGCTTAAAAGTTTATCAAGCCAATGGCCATGCGCTGGCTGAACGGGCCTTGCAGGCAGCTTACCCAGTGCTGACGCAATTGCTGGGGCAGGAGAGCCTGTGCGCGCTGGCCCGGTCTTTTTGGCATGCCCATCCGCCGGTGCGGGGTGACCTCGCCCAGTGGGGCGCTGAATTGGCCGACTTTGTGCGCGCCAGCGAGCAGCTTGTCGGTGAGCCTTATCTGGCGGATGTAGCCACGGTGGAGTGGGCGTTGCACCTGAGCGCCAGCGCCGCCAACCAGGAGGCGGACGCCGCCAGCTTCGTCCTGCTGACGCAGCTTGACCCCAGTGAGTTGCAGTTGCGTCTGGCGCCAGGCTGTGCCGTGGTGCAAAGCCGGTGGCCGGTGGCCAGTATCGTCGCTGCGCATCTGAACCACCGTCCGGACTCCGATCCCGGCCTGCGCGAGGCAGGCCGCCGCTTGCGCGCAGGGGAGGCCGAGGCTGCCGTAGTCTGGCGTGCCGGTCTGCAATCGCGCGTACGCGCAGCCCTGGCCGGTGAAGCGGCCTTTGTGTCGGCGCTGCTGGACGGACTTGGCCTGGGCGACGCGCTGGATACGGCCCCGGCGCTGGACTTCAATGCCTGGCTCCCCCTGGCCGTGCAAACGCATTTGTTGCTGGGCGCACAGGCCCTGGATCCCCCGCTGGGTCACGGTCGCCCCAACACGAAAGAACCCCAGCCATGACATCCCGAATTCAAACCCCGGACCGGGCGCGGGCGGCGTCGCCGGTTGCTCGTCTGCTGGCCATTTGCAAGTGGCTGGCAAGCACCCTGGACCGTGCCCAGCCGCTGGCCGCCCTGCTGGCGCGCGGCTATGTGGCACAGGTGTTCTTCCTGTCGGGCCTGACCAAGCTGCGCGACTGGAGCGTGACGCTGGCCCTGTTTCAGGATGAATACAAGGTGCCGCTGCTGCCGCCCGAGGTGGCCGCGGTGCTGGGAACCGCCGGTGAACTGGTGTTGCCGGTGTTGCTGGTGCTGGGCCTGGGTGGGCGTTTTGCGGCGCTGGGCTTGTCAGTGGTCAACCTGGTGGCGCTTGTTTCGCTGTCAGAGGTCGCGCCCGCCGCCCTGCAGCAGCACATCACCTGGGGCGTGCTGCTGGGCGCACTGGCACTGTACGGCTGCGGCAAATGGACGGTGGACGCCTGGCTGCTGAGCCGTTGCCCGGTGTCGTCGGTGCGCCCGGCTAGCGCGCATAATCCCCCAGCATGAAACCACAGGACAGCGCCAGGTCGCGCTCCGTTTGGGCCCGGCTATGGCCGCGTCGCCTGGGCTGGCGCCTGGCGCTGGGCTTTGGATTACTACTGGCCTTGATGCTGGTGGCGCTGGCCCAGGCCAGTTTGCAGATTCGGGCCATGACGGGTCTGACCCAGCGCTTTGCCACCCAGGACATGCAGCGCCTGCTGCGCGTGCAAGCCTTGTCTTTGTACACCGAAGGCGCCAGCAATGCCCTGCTGCGCTTGATGAACGCACCGCGCGAACACCGCATTCCCGAATACACCGAGGTGGACGAACGCAACCGGCGCATTGACGGCATTGTCGGCTCACTCGATGGTCACTTGGTCGACCCGGCACAGGAGCAAACCCTACAGCGGCTGATGGCCGCGCGTGCGGCCTATTTCAAAGCGTTCATCGCTACCGTGGACGAAATTGAGGGCAACGACCCCAAGGCCGCCATGCAGGTCTACGTCGCGCAGGTGGCGCCAGCGCTTAAAACAATGTTGATGGAGTCCAATGCCCTGATCAACCGCGAACGGGAGCGGGTCGAGCACCAGGTGGCCGAGGCCCAGCAGCGATTCGAGCAACTGGCAATATGGGTCGCCGGCTGGTCCGTGCTGGCGATTGTGCTGGCGCTTGTGCTGGCGTTGCGCACGACGCGCAATGTGGTCGCGCCCCTCGCGCAGCTGGAGGCTGTGGCCCTGCGCATTGCTGCCGGCGACTACAGCCATCCGGTGTTGGCCACCAGCGCCGAGGAAGTGGATCGGGTCGGCCAGGCGCTTGCCACCATGACCGGTGCCATTGCGACGCGGGAACAGGAAATTGAGCGCCTGGCGTTTCGTGACCCGCTCACCCATCTGCCCAACCGCACCTTTTTGCTCGAACCCGTGACGGGGCAACGCGCGGGCAACAACTGTTTGATGCTGCTCGACCTGGCGCGGCTGAAAACGATCAACGAAACCCTGGGTTTTGCCACCGGCGATACCCTGATCAAAGAGGTGGCGCAGCGGGTTGAAACGGTCGTCAAGCGGGCGGCGAGCAGCGGTCTGATCGGCGGTCCGCAGCCGGTGGTGGCTCATCTGGCGGGTGGCAGGTTCGCCGTGTCGCTCCGCGCAACGGACCGGCCCACGGTCGAATCTTTGCGTCTGCAGCTCGATCAGGCCATGGCACAGCCGGTGCTTTGCAGTGGTCACAGCGTGGACCTGAGCCTGGCCTATGGTTTTGCCGACTCGCCGCAGGGAGCGCCCCGCCTGGTCGCCACCTTGATGCGAAACGCCGAGGTGGCCCTGCATGTTGCCAAACAGGCGGCGGTCGGGTTTGCCTGGTACAGCGAAGCGCAGGAAGCCGCGCGCCTGAGCCATCTGGGCCTGGTGTCGGACTTGCGCCTGGCGGTGGCTACGTCGCAACTGCAAATGTGGCTGCAGCCCAAGTTTTCCCTCAAAACCGGTCGCGCCGTCGGGGCCGAAGCTCTGGTGCGCTGGCAGCATCCGCAACGGGGCTTTGTGTCACCGGCCGAATTTGTGCCTTTTGCCGAGCAAACCGGCTACATCGGCCTGGTCACGACCTGGATGCTCGGCGAGGCACTGCGCACCCTGGCCCTTTGGGCCCCGGTTCAACCGGAACTCAGCATCGCGGTCAACGTGAGCACGCGGGACTTGCAAGACCCGCAGTTCTGCCGCCGTGTCAAGCAACTGATCGAATCGCACGGCGTGGAGCCGCAGCGGCTGCGCCTGGAGATCGTCGAGAGCGGCCTGATGCAAGATCCGCAAAGCAGTGTGGCTGTGCTGCACGCCCTGCGCGCACTGGGGGTGCAGCTGTCGATTGACGACTTTGGCACGGGTTATTCGTCCCTGGCTTACCTGCAACAACTGCCGGTCAGCGAGCTCAAAATTGACCGTAGTTTTATTCACCGGGTTGACGCCTTGCCGGGCACCCAGCGCCTGGTCAAGACCATGATTGAGATGGGCCACGGCATGGGCCTGACCGTCACCGCCGAGGGGGTGGAAACCGAAGCCGAGCGCGATACCATCACGCGCCTGGGTTGTGACGTGATGCAGGGTTATCTGGGCAGCCGCCCGCTGTACGGCGAGGCGCTGCAAGCGTGGTTTGCCAGTCTGGAGCCTGTCGAATACGCAATTTAACTACTGTCATGGCGGGTTTCCCCGAGCCCATTCCACCTTGAACTCTCCCACCGACGGCACCTACCTCGAACCATATCCGGATGGCAAGTACCTTGAGCATCATCCAGATGGCAAGTACCTTGCCATGGCCTTGCAGCAGCAGACCATCAGCATTCGCGGTGCGCGCACGCACAACCTCAAGAACATTGATCTTGACATCCCGCGCAACCAGATGGTGGACACGGTGCTGGCGCTGCCGCTGGACACCCGGCTGATGATTCTGGCGCCGCTGGCGCGCGAGAAAAAGGGCGAGTTCCTCGACGTGTTTGCCGACATGCAGGCGCAGGGCTACGTGCGCTTTCGGGTCGATGGGCAAGCTTTTGAATTTGACAATCTGCCGCAACTCAAAAAAACCGAAAAGCACACATTGACGTGGTGATTGACCGCATCAAGGTGCGCCCGGATTTGAAACAGCGCCTGGCCGAGAGTTTCGAAGCGGCCTTGCGGCTGGCCGGTGGCCGCGCCATCGCTGTCCAAATTGACAGCACCCCGCGCACCGGCGACGAGGACCACCGCCCCAAAGAGCACTTGTTCAGCCGGGGCCATACGATACGTTTCCCCTGCAACTGAGTTCGGGACATCGCCACTTGATGCGCTGGCGCAACGCTTGCCGACAACTAGGGATTTAACTAATGACGAGTGTGCGTCGATCATGTAAATTGCTCGCATGACTTTGTTAGCACTCGTAAATCCATGAAATACAGTGTTACCTCGGTCAACAAATGTGAGACTGGCCGTTTTGCCGGTCTCTTTTCTTCTTTTATTTTGGAGAAACAATGAAACAAGCAACTCTCAAGTTCCGACGCAGCGTGCTGGCTCGGTCGGTGCTCATCGCGTGCGGCACCAGCGCTGCCGTTCTGGCGGTGCAGCCTGCGCTGGCACAGGATGCTGGTACGCAACTACAGCGCGTGGAAATCACTGGATCAAGCATCAAGCGTATTGCTGCTGAAGGTGCGCTGCCCGTCATGGTGATGAATGCAGCGGAAATTAAGGCCTCTGGCGTTACGTCGGCGGTTGATCTGGTGAAGAAGCTTTCGTCAGTCCAAGGGTCAACAGGTGAGTCCGCCGCAGTGGGCGGCAGTAGTTTCGGGTTTTCAGGCATCTCCATTCACAATGTTGGTGAAACTAGGACGCTGGTGCTTCTCAATGGCAAGCGCCTCGCACAGTTTGGCGGTCAAACCCTAACCGGTTTTGCCGCTGGCGTTGACTTGAACTCTATCCCACTTTCCGCGATTGACCGGGTTGAACTGCTGACCGACGGTGCTTCAGCCCTTTACGGTGCAGATGCCATCGGCGGCGTGGTCAACTTCATTACCAAGCGCAATTCGACGGAAGGGGATGTAACTATTGGTTTTTCCAACCCGGCCGGCGGCGCTCAAGAGAAGCGTTTGAGTGCGACCAAGGGCTTTGGGTCGCTGGAGAAAGACGGCTATAACGTCATGCTTTCGTTCGGGCACGACGAACGGACCCAGTTGTTCTCAACCGATCGGTCTTATGCTTCAACCGGCAAAGTAAATTTCGAATACAACGGCAAGCAATACCGAAAGCAACAGTTCTCGCCGAGCCCTATCCCCGCCAATGCTCTTGATGATTTAGGGCAGTTGATTAGTCCGTACCAGAAGAAGAACGGGGTCTGCCCGCCCAAGACTTTCCGTGTTATCGAGCCCTACAACGATGGGTCCGGACTGGTCGACGATTATTGTGGTTTTGATTTCGTAGGCGAACTCGAGATCTACCCGGAACGCAAACGCGATACTTTCATGGCTTCGGCCACAACCAAGGTCGGCGCCCATGAGCTGTTTGCCGACGTTTTGTTGGCACGAACCAGCCAAGTTTCGCGTATTGCACCGGTTCCTGGTGCTATCAGTATCCCCGCAGGAACGCCACTACATGACAAGTATTTGCTGCCAATTGGGATCACCGGCGACAGTTTTGCCTTTTACCGGCTGTACGATATGGGAAAACGTACAAGTAACGATACGTCGGATTTTACCAACATTGTTTTGGGATCCAGGGGCGAGCTGTACGGATGGGATTACAACGCCGGCTTAAGCCATTCAGTCAGTGACGTGAAGGGAAGCCTTTCCGGCTATCCAGGCGCCTTGGCGGTTCGTACGCTCAGAAGAAGTGGACTTCTGGATCCGTTTGTTGGGCCAGGTCAGCAGTCGGCGGCGGGCCAAGCCGCCATCGCTAAAGCAAACTATAGCGGCTATTGGGATGGTGGGGTTTCAAGCCTCGATTCCCTCAACGTGAATGGCTCACGCGAATTGACCCGACTAACTGGCGGAGCCCTGATGTTAGGCACAGGTGTTAATTTCAATCGTGAAAAGTTTGAATCTAAACCTAGCTTGTTTGCACAAGGCCTGCTTGCAGATCCGGTTGCTGGCACATTGTGCGGCGGCACAAGTGGGCTGCCCTGCGACCAGCGTTTTGGCGACGAGTCGGCGTCTCCACCGTATGCTGCTAGCCGTACGTCAAAAGGTGTGTTTGGCGAACTTGTCATGCCTGTTACTAAATCTCTTGAATTGGGTGCAGCCATCCGATTGGATAATTATTCTGATTTTGGTAACGCAACTACTGCAAAAGCCAATTTTCGGTGGACACCGAGTTCGACCTGGCTGGTTCGCGGTTCAGTTGGAACTGGTTTTCACGCGCCGACTGTACCCCAAGTCAACGCATCCCTTCGCGGCTACGGCGTCACCAGTGACAAATATACTTGCACAGCTGCACTACAGGCGGTGGCCACCGCAAACGGTGCCGTATGCCAGCCTGGTAATAAGCAATACGATCAGATTGCTGGCGGCAATCCGGATTTAAGGCCAGAGAAGTCCAATCAGGCCACCCTGGGTATGCGTTTTGAGCCGAACTCTTCCATGTCTTTTGGAGCCGATCTTTGGCATGTGCAAATAGCAAATTCGTTTGGTCAGTTGACTGAACAACTGGTATTTGCGAAACCTGGTGCTTTTGGCAAGTCGTGGTCAAAAAAAGTGGACACGGGCACAGGCGTAACCTATCTGGCATTTGTTGCTGATAACCAGAATCTAGGAAACTCCTACGCAACAGGATTGGATCTGGATTTTTCAGGGCGTACCAAGACTTCAATTGGACTGCTGTCTACGCAACTTACGCTGACTTACATGTTGCGCGAAACTAGTCAACTGGAAAAGAATGGGCCATACTATTCAGCTATTGGAAATTTCGCTGATTTAGGCACTGTTACTTTCCGGACCAAAGGTCGCCTGGCAAGTTCTCTCAAAACTGGCGACTGGACGAATACTCTGGCAGCAAATTTCCAGTCCGGCTACACGGACCAAGAAACCTCAGTTGATGTGCTTGATGCCGCCGGCAATGTCACTGGCACAGAAGATCTTCGGATGAAGATTGGCAGTTATGTCACGCTAGACTGGCAGACTGTATGGAGTCCAGTCGGCAAGCAGTGGTCGATAACTGCGGGCGTGCAGAATTTGCTGGACACCGCCCCGCCGTTTTCTGCGTCGACGGGTGGCACCAATCGGGGGCACCCGTTTGGCTACGATGACCGGTACTACGATTCACGTGGTCGCACCCTTTACGTCAATGCCTCATACAAGTTTTGATCATCACAGCATAGCTGGGTAGGTCACTGCTGTTGAAAGAGAGCCCGCCGACCAACAATCGGAGGGCTCTTTTTTCATTTGACGTTATGGACAGCCTCCAGCATGCGCTGAATGCCACAGTCGTTGTCAAGCTCGCACATGCCGGGTACCTGCGTCAAGATGCACACAGCATGATGAGGGCAGCCCTGACATCTACGCGGCGCTCCGTTCAGGCACGGCCATGCGCTTGATCATTGCAAACAGTTCCGGTTGTTGACGAGCGTCCCACAAATCAACCGCTTCCTGCATGCGCAGCCAGCTCTCCGCTGCGCTACCCAACAGCTTCTCAAGGCGCATGGCCATGTCACTCAAGTTCAACACTTCCGGCACGCAAGTGGTTGATTTCATTGGAAACGGGGTCCAAAGCGCAGACTACAAAACAGGTTTGACCAGGTCTGCGGGTGTTGGCAGTGCCAACTCCAGGGCGGCAAACAGCGACTTCTGAGC
>JAUXOA010000054.1 GCA_030682475.1 Rhodoferax sp.
TGAGGGGGGTGAAGGTAACGTCCTGCCTGGCGCCGACCGAGGCGGTGAAACAGCCGGATTTAACCCGCCATCTCACCGCCTCAGGGTGGGGGAATTTGAGGTGGCCAAAAGTGGGGGAATTTGGGTGGCCATCAGGGAACGCGCCGGCGTGGATTTATGTTTTTCGCACTCAGGTTGAATCTATTCGGGTCGCGGCTGAGGCGTTGGAATGCCTGTTGCGGGGTGCGTCATGACGCGCCGGGGGTATGGGGGTATCCCCCATGGAAGCGAAGCGAAACGGCGGGAGGGGTACCCGAGCGGCCAAACCGTTCCACCTGAAACCACAAGGTCGATGCGCCCTGCCCGGCCTTGGTCGGCCACGGTGGCCACTTCGCGCACTGGGTCGTCGCGTGCCAATGATGCCGCTTCGCGTCCTGAAAAACCGGCTGTTCAAGGTATCAGCCCAGCCCTTTTTTTACCCGCTTCGGAAAAATCTTCAATTAAATCAATTGCTTGCGAAAGTATACATCGTATGAAGTACGATTGAAGTCCGGTTTTGCAATTTTCACCATGTTCCCTTGGGCTGACGGCCTCGGACAAAGGCTGCAATGATCTCGGCTGAATCAGCACGATTGGCGCGTTGGGCGAAATCGATGGCTGACAAACCCTGCTCATTCCTGAGCAAAGGATCTGCGCCAGCCTCCAACAGCAGCTTCACCGCCGATGGCGTTCCATAGTGCGCCGCCATCATCAGCGGCGTGCTGCCGTTGGGGGACGCTGCGTCAATATAGGCATGATTCTCCAGCAATAAGGTCATCACCGCCAGGTGCCCGTGGGTGGCCGCGTAATGCAGCGGCGCCCAGCCCGGCTTGTTGACATCAGCACCTTTTTCAATGAGCTGCTGGCAAATCTCAGTCAGACCTTTGAGCGAAGCCAGCATGAGCGGGCTCTCATCTTGTTGGGTACGCGCTTCGACATTGGTTTGAGGCCAGTTAATCAGCACCACCGCCACCTTGAGCGATGGCTCACGAAGCGCCAGAAACAGACCCTGTTCACCCGCCGGATTGGGCGTATTGGCGTCAAACCCCCGCTTCAGCAAGGCGGTGACAGTGTTCGCATCATCGCGTTTGATGGCGCTGAAAAAATCGTCATATGAACCTGCGTAACAAACAGAATAACCATAAAAAACAATAAGATATATAAAACTCTTAAAGTTATACATGATGTTTAAAGACCCCCACTTCACGCCAAAACCCCTTTGAACAGCGCCTCGAAGTTACGACTGGTGATGTCGGCGATTTGTTCCACCGGGCATTGTTTGATCTGCGCCAACTGGGCTGCAACATAAGGTACGAACGAAGGATTGTTGGTTTTCCCTCGGTACGGGACCGGCGCCAGATAAGGGCTGTCGGTTTCAATCAGCAAACGGTCCAGTGGCACAAAGGCGGCTACATCGCGCAAGTCCTGTGCGCTCTTGAACGTCAAAATACCGGAAAAAGAGATATAAAAACCCAAGTCCAGCGCCGCACGCGCCACCTGGTCGGTTTCGGTAAAGCAATGAAACACACCGCCCGCGCTACCTGCCGTGCCGTCTTCGCCCTCCTCCCGAAGAATGGCCAAAGTATCGTCTGACGCACTGCGCGTATGAATCACCAGCGGTTTGGCCAACTGCCGTGCGGCGCGGATATGGGTGCGAAACCGGTCACGCTGCCAAGCCATGTCGGCCACGCTGCGATCTCCCAGGCGGTAGTAGTCGAGCCCGGTCTCACCAATCCCGACCACGCGTGGCATTTGACCCCGGGTCAACAGATCCTGCAGAGTGGGCTCGGTGACGCCTTCATTGTCGGGATGGACGCCCACCGTCGCCCAAAAGTTGTCGTACCTGGCAGCCAGCCCCTGAACAGCGGGAAACTCTTCCAGCGTGGTGCAGATGCACAGAGCACGGTCCACCTGCGCCTGGGTCATGGCCAGCCGGATGGCAGACAGTTGTGAGGCGAGTTCAGGAAAAGTCAAATGACAGTGGGAATCGGTAAACATAGGTCGTTAATTGAAGCCAAACCGACCGACAGCGGGAACGCGGAGTGCGTTTTAGTTACGACAGAACTTGAGTACAAGTTAGTCTTCTCTGAAACTGCGTTTTGGGCCTGACTCACAAGCGCCTCCAGCATCAAGCCCGGGTTAAACGGATGCTCCACCGTGCGCGTGGCGGCCGCCAGTGCCTTGGCCCAGGCCGTCAAGGTGGCCACAGAGCCGCCTGCGGGCAGATCAGCCGCCTCAAAGAATCGGGGGCTGGCACCGGTTTTGACGGCCAGCACATCGTGACAAAGCTTGTGCAAGGCGTCCACCGCTTGCGCGGGCGTCCAGTCTTTGAGCGCGCTCACGTCCCCCCGTGCCATCGCTTTGGGCAGATTGACCCAGGCTTGCGCATGAGAACCTGTTGGGCCTGATTGGGAAAACAGCAGGGCGTCCTCGGGGCGGCCACCGGCGGCGCGCAGCAAAACGCGCGCTTGCGCCGGTGCAATGCCCTGCCCTTCGAGCCACGCCAGCGCGGCTTCGGTGTCGGGCCAGACCATGCTGTGCCCCAGACAACGGCTGCGAATGGTGGGCAGCAATTGGTGCGCGGCGTCGCTCGCCAGCACAAATTTCACATCCCCTGGGGGTTCTTCCAGCGTCTTGAGCAGCGCATTGGCGGTGATGTTGTTCATGCGTTCGGCCGGGAACACCAGCACCGCCTTGCCGCGGCCCCTGGCACTGGTACGCTGCGAAAACTCTACCGCGTCACGCATGGCGTCCACGCGAATTTCCTTGCTGGCCTTGCGCTTTTTGTCGTCAATGTCGGCTTGCGCCTTCTCGCTTAAGGGCCAGCCCAGTTCCAGCATCACCGTCTCCGGCATCAGCACGCACAAGTCGGCATGGGTGCGTACGTCAATTGCGTGGCAACTGCCGCATGTGCCACAGGCGCCAGGTGAAGATGGGTGCTCGCACAGCCAGGCGCGAACCAGTGCCAGCGCCAGGCTGTACTGTCCGAGTCCGGAAGGGCCCGCCAGCAGCCAGGCGTGGCCTCGCTGCGCTAAAAGCTGCCGGGTCTGCGCGGCAATCCAGGGCGCCACGGCGGTGGCACTCATGCCAGCCATCCTCTGGCTTGCACCGCTTGCAGGACATCCCGCCAGACGGCGTCGCGCGTGTTGTCAGCGTCAATCCGGGCAAAACGACTCGGGCAAGCCAGCATTCGATTCAGGTACCCGTCTGAAACACGCCGGAAAAACTCAAGCGGTTGGGCCTCAAATTTGTCCGGGACTCGTGCCCCCGTCAAACGCTGCGCCGCGATTTCAGCGGGCAGATCAAACCACACGGTCAAATCGGGTTGCCGAATGAAATCAGCCCCAAGCTCCTGTACCGTCTGCACCCATTGCTCTAAAATTAATAGCATTTGGAGATCAAAGCCGCGCCCGCCACCCTGGTAGGCGAAGGTCGCATCGGTAAAGCGGTCGCACAACACCACATCACCCCGGGCCAGGGCCGGTTCAATGCGTTGTTGGAGATGATCACGCCGGGCTGCAAACACCAGCAAAGCTTCGGTCATGGCGTCCATCGCATCGTTCAAAACCATGATGCGTAGTTTTTCGGCCAGCGCTGTACCACCCGGCTCGCGGGTCAGGGTCACCGCCCTGCCCTGCGCCCGAAACGCCTGTGCCAGCCCCTCGATGTGCGTGGATTTTCCGGCGCCATCAATGCCTTCAAAACTGATAAAGAGTCCACCCATTGCCATATGTCGCTTAAATTTACCTTATTGTCCACGCTGGTATTTGTTGACGGCCCGATTGTGCTCTTCCAGGTTGGCGCTGAACTGGCTGCTGCCGTCGCCGCGCGCCACAAAATACAGCGCTTTGGTGGGTGCTGCTTGCACCGCCGCCAGCAGCGCCGACTTGCCTGGCATGGCAATCGGGGTCGGTGGCAAACCGGCGCGGGTGTAGGTGTTCCAGGGGGTGTCGGTTAGCAGGTCGCGGCGTCGCAGGTTGCCGTCAAAGGCTTCGCCCATGCCATAGATGACCGTGGGATCGGTTTGCAGCATCATGCCGATGCGCAGCCGGTTGGCAAAGACACCGGCAATCATGGGGCGCTCACTGGCGCGTCCGGTTTCCTTCTCGACAATACTGGCCAGAATCAGCGCCTGCTCGGGCGTTTTCAGAGGCGTATCGGGCAGGCGCTGACGCCAGGCGGCCGCCAGCCTGTTGTCCATGGCACGCATCGCGCGCTGGAGTACTGCCAGGTCGCTGCTGCCCTTGGCGTAGGTGTAGGTGTCGGGGAAAAACCGACCTTCCGGGTGGACGCCCGGTTTGCCTAATGTCGCCATGATCAGATCAGCCGCCATCCCTTTTGTATCGGGCTTGAGCTGTTCTGCTTTTGAGAGCACAGCACGAACCTGGGTGAAGTTCCAGCCTTCCACCAGCGTCACGGCACGCAGCGCCTCGTCACCGCGCACCAGTTTGAGTAGCAGGCGGCGCGGGCTTGTTCCCCGTTCAATCTCATAACTGCCGGCCTTGATCTGGCGCGCATCCCCGGACAGACGAAACCACCAGTACAGCAAGGAGGGGTTGACCTGCACCCCGGCGTCGTTCACCGCCTGCGCTATGGCGCGCACAGAAGTACCCGGCTCCACCGACAGGTCAACCGTATCGGCATTCACGGCCAAGCTCTGGTTTAGCCACCAGGCCGCAGCGCCACCCAGCAAGACCACAAGCACAACAAATAACGTAAAGAGACGACGCACAGCCCTACAACCTTCCATGAAATCAATCGGGCATGATAATTCACCTCATGCAAATCGAACTCAAAGGCGTAGCGCCACTGGCGCATCTGGGCGTTATCCGGGTGGAGGGCGTTGATGCCGCTAAATTTCTTCATGGTCAACTGACCCAGGATTTTTCACTGTTGGGCTTGTCAGAGGCCCGGCTGGCGGCCTTTTGTTCGGCCAAGGGCCGCATGCAGGCCAGCTTCTATGGCTTCAAACGCAGCCACACCGAGATTCTGCTGGTGTGCAGCCGTGACATTCTGGGTGCCACCCTCAAACGTCTCTCCATGTTCGTCTTGCGTGCAAAAGCCAAGTTGAGCGATGCCAGCAGCGACTACGCGCTGTTTGGGCTGGCCGGGGATGCTATTGAATCGATCATTGGAGGCGTCCAACCGGCATGGGCCAAGGCCGATATTGGCAACGCCAGCGTGGTTTTTTTGTACCCGGCCGACGGGGTGCGCCGGGCGCTGTGGCTGGCACCGGTGGCCGAAGCTGCGCCGACCGGCGCGGCGCTGAGCGCGCAGGACTGGTGTTGGGGTGAAGTGCGAAGTGGCATTGCGACGATAACGGAGCCGATCGTGGAAGCCTTCGTGCCGCAAATGCTCAACTACGAGTCGGTCGGCGGCGTCAATTTCAAAAAAGGCTGTTATCCGGGTCAGGAAGTGGTGGCGCGCAGCCAGTTTCGCGGCACGCTGAAGCGCCGTGCCTATCTGGCGCATTCAGACGTGCCGATGAAGGCGGGCGACGAAGTATTTCAGGCGGGGGATGACAGCCAGCCTTGCGGCATGGTGGCACAGGGGGCTGTAGCACCCCTCGGCTCACCCTCAGGCGGTTTTGACGCCATAGTCTCCATGCAAGTCTCGGCGGTCGAAGCGGGTGGGCTGCATCTAGGCTCTGCCAGTGGGCCCGCGCTTGTTGTTACGCCGCCGCCCTACCCTTTGCTGGCTGACATTTAAGACCCGCTACAGCAAGCCCGCTGGCAGCGCGTGGACCATCTCGATGTGCACGATGCCGGCCTCTTCAAATGGCTCGCCCCGAGGTAAAAACCCCAACCGGGCATAAAAGCCTTCGGCCGTGCGTTGCGCGTGCAGCAGCACTTCATGGTCGCCGCGCTGGGTGGCGGCCTGCATCAAGGCCCGCAACACGTCACGCCCCAGGTTGGAGCCGCGCAACACGCGGTTGACGGCCATGCGGCCAATCCGGCTGACACCGGGGGCATGTTGCAGCAGACGCCCGGTGGCGACCGGCAGGCCCAGCCGGTTGCGGGCCAGCGCGTGCACGGCGGTCTCGTCCGCTTCGTCCCGCTCCATCTCAACCGGAACACGCTGCTCGTCCACAAAAACCTCGGTCCGGACCTTGCTGGCTGAAGCACCAAGTTCCCGCCATGTTCCCAATTCGACCCGCACCATCGGTTCCCACGCCTCGTAGCCCGTCAGGATGTCGCGCAAAGCAGCCGGTACCGGTTTCGAGGTTTGCGTGGCCGGGTCGGCAAACACGTAAATCAGTTCGCAACTGATCAGGTGATCTTCGCCGCGAAAAATAGCGCCCGTGAACGCCATCGACGAGGTGCCGATGCGGCTGCATTGGAGAGCCACGTCCAGTTGGTCGTCTACCCGCGCCGAGGCGTGAAATTCGACGGTCGCTTTTTTGACGTACAGATCACCCTCCAGCACCTGCATGGTGCTGTCGTAGGGCAAGGCCAGGGCACGCCAATAGTCGGCCATGGCGGTGTCAAAGTACATCAGGTAGTGGGCGTTGAAGACAATTTTTTGCATATCCACCTCGGCCCAGCGCACGCGCAGACGGTGGAAAAAACGGAAATCCTGGCGGGTGGAGTCAGTCATGGTGAACATTCAATTGAAAAGCTGTTTTGAGGGCGCGTACAGTGGCACATGTCGAGCACGCGAGTTGCGGTGGTGACTCATTCCAGCGTCTGTTCTTGTTAAAGTACATCTTTTCATCGTACACCGCAACACACCATGGCACTTATCTACTACGTGACTCAAATCCAGTTCGATTTTGGCGCACTCAAGCTGCTCAAACAGGAGTGTGATCGTGTTGGCATTAGCCGCCCCCTGATCGTGACCGACCCCGGTGTCAAGGCGGCTGGCATTTTACAAAAAGCACTGGATGCCCTGCCCGGCATGACGGTGGCGGTGTTTAACCAGACGCCGTCCAACCCGACCGAGGCCGCCGTGCGCGGTGCCGCTGCGGTGTACAAGTCACAAGGCTGTGATGGCCTGATCGCTGTCGGCGGTGGTTCGGCCATCGATTGCGCCAAAGGCGTGGCCATTGCAGCAACGCACGAAGGCCCGCTGACCGTTTATGCCACGATTGAAGGCGGCTCGCCGCGCATCACGGAACGTGTCGCCCCCTTGATTGCAGTGCCCACCACCAGCGGTACCGGCAGCGAGGTGGCGCGCGGCGCCATTATCATCGTGGACGACCACCGCAAGCTCGGGTTTCACTCCTGGCACCTGGTGCCCAAGGCCGCCATTTGTGACCCCGAACTGACCCTGGGCTTGCCGCCCCAACTCACTGCCGCAACCGGCATGGACGCCATCGCGCACTGCATGGAAACCTTTATGGCCCCGACGTTCAACCCCCCGGCCGATGGCATTGCGCTGGACGGCCTGGCGCGCGGCTGGGCCCACATCGAACGCGCCACGCGCGACGGTAGTGACCGGGAAGCACGATTGAACATGATGAGTGCCTCGATGCAGGGCGCCATGGCTTTTCAGAAAGGCCTGGGCTGCGTGCATTCGCTCAGCCACAGCCTGGGTAGCGTCGATCCGCGTCTGCACCACGGCACCTTGAACGCCATGTTCTTGCCCGCCGTGATCCGCTTCAACGCGGCCGCCGAATCGATTCAGAAGGAACAGCGTCTGCAGCGCATGGCGCAGGCCATGGGTTTGGTATCCAGCAGCGACATCCCGGAGGCTATCAAAGACATGAATGCCCGGCTCGACCTGCCCAGCGGGCTGGCCGCCATGGGCGTGCAAAGCACCCTGTTTGACAAAATCATCGCCGGCGCAATGGCCGACCATTGTCACAAGACCGGGCCACGCATCGCCACTGCGGATGAATACCGCGACCTGCTGACCCAGGCGCTCTAGTCGTGGCGACCCGGTCTGTGCAGCAGTTGCAATGACGCGACTGACCTGGCGGCGTGTGCCACCAGCGGCGTTCAGGGCTTCTTGGGCAGGATGATGACTGAGCGCTGGCCTTTCGGCACCACCAGCGTCTCGATCTCCTTGAGGGTACCGCCGCCCTGCACGCTGCCACTGGTGTCGCCATGACCCAGCACGCGGGCGATGCACGCGGCGCGGTCCTCACCGGCGAACACGTCGCAACGTCGCATGGCGTTGGCGCTGAAGTTGGCACCATTGTTGTCCAGCGTGCCACGGCGCTTCTCGGCTTGCGCCGCACCGGCGTCTTTCAGACAGGTCACGCGTTCTTCGCCCACGGTGTTGACCATGCACCAGCCGCGCTCCCGCGGGTAGTTGCCAGAGTTGTCGATGCCGGTGTCACCAGCGACGCCGACCTGTGCGGTCGCGGCGGTGAGGACGAACAGCGCGCTAACGCCAAAGTAGCTGACGGCCTTGCGGGCCAGTCTGTTGATCGAGGAAATATGCATGCTGATGCTCCTTGCGTGGAATAGAGACCAGTCTATGAAGCCGGGCTGGATGGGGACAGCGGACAAAGCCGCGTCCTGGTGTTGTCCAAAGCCCGTGTCAATGTAGGAGGTCATTACCCGCGCCATTGGCTGGCTTGTCAAGTAGCGACATCCCGGACGCCATCAAAGACATGAATGCCCGGCTCGACCTGCCCAGCGGGCTGGCCGCCATGGGCGTGCAAAGCACCCTGTTTGACAAAATCATCGCCGGTGCCATGGCCGACCATTGTCACAAGACCGGGCCACGCATCGCCACTGCCGATGTGTGCGCACCTGTCCACGCCTCATGGAGGCTCCCGGCCCGGCGGCAATACAAGGCGCTCGGGTGTGGGCAAGCGAGCTTGCAACACGGACACAAACCGGGCGCGGAGCAAGCAGGTTTACCCGTATTGGTGCAGCGCACAATTTCGGTGCGAACGCCGAAAACCAGGCATCAAATTGGACGCCAACCATAATGGAATATACGAAAGGAGCTACTATTTTCATAGCAGTAGCAAACCGCATCAACCTGGCACAGTCATTGCGTAGATAACTCCGAGACCCGCAAGAGTCATGCGAAGGTTCTGGTCCAACCGCGGGCTGGGAACTTCGTAACAGGACAAAGGCGTCCCCACTGGTTCGAAACGCATCGATGCGTTTTGGGCTTCGTGCGAACGCCTTTTTTATTTGTTTTTTTCAGGAGCTTGCCATGACCGATCTTCTTAAAACCAGCCTCAGTCGCCGCGCTGTTCTGCAAACCGCCGCTGTCGGTGCCGTGGGTATCAACCCGGCCCTGCGCGCCGCCGTCCATGCCGCAGGCTCCGACGCACCGGAAAAAACCGAAGTCAAGATCGGCTTCATTCCGCTGACCGACTGCGCCAGCGTAGTGATGGCCTCGGTGCTGGGCATCGACAAAAAATACGGTGTCAAGATCATCCCGACCAAGGAGGCCAGTTGGGCCGGGGTGCGCGACAAGCTGGTCACCGGCGAGCTCGACTTTGCCCACGTGCTGTACGGCCTGATCTATGGCGTGCATCTGGGCGTGGGCGGTGCCAAAAAAGACATGGCCGTGCTGATGACGCTCAACCACAATGGCCAGGCCATCACCTTGTCCAAGAAGCTGGCCGACAAGGGTGCGGTGGACGGCGCCGGTCTGGCCAAACTGATGGCTAGCGAGAAGCGTCCTGCGGGTCAGGAATACACCTTCGCCCAGACCTTCCCCACCGGCACCCACGCCATGTGGCTGTATTACTGGATGGCGGCCAATGGCATCAACCCGCTCCAGGATGCCAAGGTCATCACCGTGCCGCCACCGCAGATGGTGGCCAATATGCGCGTAGGCAATATGGACGGCTACTGTGTGGGTGAGCCCTGGAACCACCGCGCCATCATCGACGGCATTGGCGTCACCGCCGCCACCACACAGGATATCTGGAAGGACCACCCCGAAAAGGTGCTGGGCACTACCGGTGATTTCGTCAAGAAATACCCCAACACCGCCCGCGCCGTGACGGCAGCCATTCTGGAAGCCGGTAAATGGATTGACGCCAGTCTGCTGAACAAGAACAAGATGGCTGAAATCATCGCCGAAAAGAGCTATGTGAACACCAGCGTGGACGCCATCAACCAGCGCATTCTGGGCCGTTACCAGAACGGCCTTAGCGGCCCACTTGCCAAGACCTGGGACGACCCCAACCACATGAAGTTCTACAACGACGGTGCGGTCAACTTCCCCTACCTGTCGGACGGCATGTGGTTCCTGACCCAGCACAAGCGCTGGGGCCTGCTCAAGGAGCACCCCGACTACCTGGCGGTAGCGAAACAGATCAACCAGATTGACATTTACAAGCAGGCCGCCACCGCCAGCAAGACGCCGGTGCCGAAGGATGTGATGCGCACGTCCAAACTGATGGACGGTGTGGTGTGGGACGGCAAAGAGCCGAAGAAGTACGCCGACAGTTTCAAAGTGAAAGCCTGAGAAAACATGGTGAGTGCCGTGTTTCATTCCCCCTCCGTTCGGGCTGAGCCGGTCGAAGCCCAGCACAACGCAAGCCCCGCTTCGACAGGCTCAGGACAGGCTTCGACCCTTCGTCAAGCTCAGGACAGGCCAAGCTCAGGGCGAACGAACCTGGCGGCAGCGCCGCAGCCACGCGCCAGTCGCCCGCCGTTCGACTGGCGCAGCCTGTGGCTGGCGCTGCTGCCACCGGTTTTTGGCCTGGGTCTGCTGATCGGGGTGTGGGCCCTGGTGTCGATCTCGAGCGCCAGCAGCATTCCCTCGCCACTGGAGACTTTCAAACAGGCCGTCGTCATTTTTTCCGACCCTTTCTACCGCAAAGGGCCGAACGACCAGGGCGTGGGCTGGAATATTCTGGCCTCACTGGAGCGCGTCGCCGTGGGCTTTGGACTGGCCGCCGCGGTGGGTATTCCGGCCGGTTTCATGATCGGGCGCTTTGAGTTTCTGAGCCGCATGTTCAACCCGCTCATCAGCCTGCTGCGTCCGGTCTCTCCCCTGGCTTGGTTGCCGATTGGTCTGCTGGTATTCAAAGGCGCGAACCCGGCTGCGATCTGGACCATCTTCATCTGTTCGATCTGGCCCATGATCATCAACACCGCAGTGGGTGTGCAGCGCGTGCCGCAGGACTACATGAACGTAGCCCGCGTGCTGAACCTGTCCGAATGGAAGATATTCACCAAAATCCTGTTTCCTTCGGTGCTGCCTTACATGTTGACAGGTGTTCGCCTGGCTGTGGGCACCGCCTGGCTGGTGATCGTCGCAGCCGAGATGCTGACCGGCGGCGTCGGCATCGGCTTTTGGGTGTGGGACGAGTGGAACAACCTCAACGTCAAGAACATCATCATCGCGATTTTCGTGATTGGCATCGTCGGGCTGATTCTGGAATTGGCCCTGATCAAAATCGCCACCGCATTTACGTTTGAAGAGGTGAAGTCATGAACAATTCTCTCTCCAGCAAGTACATCGACATCTCGAACGTCGAACAAACCTTCAAGACCAAAAAAGGACCGTTCTGCGCACTGCAAAACATCAACCTGACGGTGGCCAAGGGCGAGTTTGTAACCCTCATCGGCCACTCGGGCTGCGGCAAGTCCACTCTGCTCAACCTGATTGCCGGGCTGACCACACCCACTGCTGGCATGCTGCTGTGTGCCAACCGGGAAATCGCCGGCCCGGGCCCTGAACGCGCCGTGGTGTTCCAGAACCACTCGCTGTTGCCCTGGCTGACCTGCTTCGAGAACGTGTACCTCGGTATTGAGCGGGTCTTTGGCGCGGCGAACAAAACCACCGGCTCACCGTCAGAGACCAAAACCCAACTCAGGGCCCGCACGGATTCAGTATTGGCGATGGTCGGCCTGAGCGCGGCATCGCAAAAGCGCCCTGGTGAAATATCGGGGGGCATGAAGCAGCGTGTCGGCATTGCCCGCGCCCTGGCCATGGAACCCAAGGTGCTGCTGATGGACGAGCCCTTTGGCGCACTGGACGCGCTGACCCGCGCCAAGCTGCAGGATGAACTGCTGCAGATCGTGGCCCGCACCCACAGCACGGTGGTGATGGTGACACACGATGTGGACGAAGCCGTGCTGCTGTCCGACCGCATCGTGATGATGACCAACGGCCCGGCGGCCGCCATTGGGGAAGTGCTGCACGTCGCACTGGCGCGCCCGCGCAAGCGGGTCGAGCTGGCCGACAGTGCGCAGTATCTTCATTACCGCAAAGCAGTTATTGACTTCCTCTACACGCGCCAAACGCATGTGGAAAAGGTGGCCTGAGTCGAAACCCACATTGAAGGATATTCACCATGGTGGCGGAACTACAAGGGTGGACGGGCGCGCAACACGAGGACCGCGTTCGTGCCCCCGAACGCAAAAGAGTTCGACAGCATGGTGCGCACCGCCACGCGGTTGCGGGCTGCATTGGGCACGTAGTCCAGATCGCATTGCGGGTCCGGCGTCCGCAGGTGCATGGTCGGCAGGACGACCGCCTGCTGCATCGCCAGCAGTGACAGCGCACATTCGAGCGCACCCGCAGCGCCGAGCAGATGGCCGTGCAGCGCCTTCGTCGCGCTGATCGGGATGCGCTGCGCGTGCTTGCCGAACACCGACCTGATGGCAGCGGTCTCCGTCGCGTCGTTGGCCTGCGTGCCGGTGCCGTGCGCGTTGATGGCGTCGATGGCAGACGGATCGAGTGCTGCTGATTGCAGCGCCGCGCGCATCGCCGCGGCCTGGCCTTCAACGCTGGGCCGCGTGATGTGACTGGTATCGGTGGACAGCCCGTAGCCGAGGATTTCGCCCTGGATCGAGGCGCCGCGTGCCAGCGCGCCCTCCCAGGATTCGAGCACCAGCATCGCCGCCCCTTCGCCAAGCACCATGCCGCTGCGGTTCCTTGAGAACGGCTTGCACGACGTTGATGGCTCATCGGCATCGATGGCGGCCAGCGTGTGCAGCGCCTCCCAGGCCTTCATCGAACCCAGGGAGAGCGGCGCTTCGGCACCCCCGGCGATTGCAGAATCGAGACTGCCACCGGCAACGCGCAACCAGGCTTCGCCGATCGCCACCGCGGACGACGAACAGGCGCTCGAATAGGTCAGGCTGGGGCCGCGCAAGTCGTGCTCCATGGCGATCCAGGCGGCCGGCGCATGGTACATGCACATCAACACGGTGACAGGCTTGATGCGGTCTGATCCATCGCCATAGAGCGTCTGGTAGCCGTCGTCGTTGCTGAGCGAGCCGCCCATCCCGGTGCCAACAAAAACGCCGACCCGGTTACGGTCAAGCTGGTCCCGGTCGCTGCCGGCCCCGGCCATCGCCTGCCTGGCGGCAACCAGCGCGAACTGGCTGACGCGGTCCAACAGGCGCAACTTGGCTGGCTCGAAATGATCGGCACCATCAAAGCGTGCGCTGGCCGCCAGCGGTGCCACCAGCCGATCGGCGAACGCCGCGTCCAGGCGCTGCACGCCGGAGCGGCCTGCATGCGCATTGCCGTACACCTCGGCGGCACTATTGCCCAGCGGCGAGACGACACCGATGCCGGTGACCGCGACCCGCCTCATGACGGCGGCGCAGTGGGCGCCACGGCAATGCCGGCCGACGCAGCGCCGCCGTGTTGTGCCGCGATCAACGCGTCGATGAAACGCACCACATCGCCAATGGTCGGAAGCACCACCGAATCGGGCGGCAGCGTGATTCTGAATTCATCCTCGACGTTGAACAGCAGTTCGGCAACGCCGAGCGAATCGATGCCCAGCCCTTCGAGCGGCGCATCGAGCGTCAACGATTCGGGCGCGAGCTTGTAGTCCCTGACCAGAATCGCACGGAGCTGCTCAAAAGTTGTCGTCATGGTGTGTCCTCAGTTGTCGTCAGCAAGCTGATCGTAGCGGGATCGGCGGCGCAGCGCGCCTTGCCACCCCATCTTGCGCCCAGCGTCAGGAGCCCCGGCCAGGCCTGAACCAGCGCCATGAGCGGTGCCGCCGTGGCCGGCCGCATCGCCACGTGGGCGAAGGCGGCGGCCAGTTGCAGGCGCGGCTCAAACTGGTGACGCCACTGCGCTGCGTAGCGCTGGCCGACCTCGCGCTGCCAGGCCGGTTCGGGCTGCTGCTGGCGCCGCCCGGTGCCCAGCAACTGGGCACAAAGCAGCCACGCCGATTGCAGCGCCATGCTCAGGCCCTCGCCGATGATCGGATGCGCCTCGCCGGCGGCATTGCCGATGCGAAACAGATCGTCGTCAGCACGCAGGCGGATGCCGGGATCAAGCGGCCCGGCGGCCAGCCAGGGCCCCTGGCGAACCGCCGCCTGCAAGGCCACGCGCACACCGGCGCACTGGCGCTTGAGCGTCGCTTCGACGCCATCGCCAGCGCGCGAGCCGGGCGCGGCACGCCGCCAGGCATCAAGGTGATCGCGCCGGATGCAGCAGGCCACGGTGCCTATGCCAGCACCGGCCACGACCATGCCGCCGTAACCGCCATCGAACGAGAGCACGGGAAGCAAGCCGTCGTCGAGCTTGACATCGCGGAAATTGGCCTTGAAGGCGAACAGGTCAGAGGCCCGGCGAACCCGGCGCCGGCGCACACCGGCCCACGGCAGCGTCTCCCACGAGCCGTGCGCGTCAATCACCAGCGGGGCGCGCAAAGTCTGCGCCGCCTGTGAATCGATGGCGCGAACTTCGCAGCGCCAGTCGCCGGGCGCGCCGTCCAGCGCCTGCACCGACCAGGGCTGCAGCAGGTGCGCACCACTGGCGCGGGCTTGATCGAGCAGCAGCGTGTCGAGCGTGTCGCGCCCCAGTGCCCGGCCCCAGCGGTACTTTTCGTGGGCCGCAGCGGGCAGGTCGGCCACTATGTTGCGGTCGCCGCGCATCAGCGCGACCTGGCGTAATTCAGGTCCGGCGTTGGCCTCGAACGCAGGCCCGATACCCAGCGCCGCCAGCAGCGGCAGGTTGCTCGCCGCAATGCATTCGCCACAGACCTTGCGCCGCGGAAAGCGCTGCTTTTCAACCAGCGCGACCGACCAGCCGGCCCGCGCCAGCAGGATCGCAGCCGACGAACCGGCCGGGCCGGCACCGACGATGAGTGCATCGAACCCGATTCGCATCAGTTCGCCTCCCCGCGCTGGGCGCGAAAACAGTGGCTGAAAAGGCCGGCCGGATACTCCTGCAACTGCCAGGGGGCAGCCGACGCCGGCCACAAGGCAGTGAGCTCCTTGCCGCGAAAGCCCGCGTGCACGCTCAGCACCGCGTCTTCGCGCGTCACGGCATTGGCACCGATGACCCCGACCAGATGGCTGCCCGCCAGCGCAATCCAGTCACGGCGCGGCTCGCAGGCGAAGAAACAGTCGGTTGTGGCCGCTACCGCGCCAAGCAGTGCAACAAGCTGCGCGTCTTCGAAATGGTGCAGGAACAGATTGGCAATGATCAGGTCCCAGCGCGCCGCCGCGCGGCCCGGCGGCGCTGCGTGCGTGGCCGCTGCAGCCCAGTCGTGGACATCGATAACCTGGGCGACAGCGCTCCAGCCAAGCCCGGCGTAGCGCTCAATGGTGGTGCGCTCCACCACTGACTGCCGGTCCAGCAATGTCAGCTCGACCGGCGGCCATGCCGACGCCAGCGCCTGGGCCACGCCGAGCATCAGACTGCCATCGCCAGCGCCGAGTTCGAGCACCTTGAGCGGCGTCGCCTGCCGCTGGGTTTGCTGCATTGTTCTCAAGGCGCGCAGCACGATAGAACGGGTGCCCATCGCGCCATGCACGCGCCTCAAGTCGCGCCGCGAGCGCATCGCTGCCGGGTGGTCCTGGGCCAGACCATCGAGCGTTTCAACGGCGACAATCCGGGGCCGCATCGGACCGGCCGTCATCCGCTCACCTGCAGCAAGGCGCCGTGGCAACTGAACCCGGCGCCGAACGACGAGAGCCACCACCAGCCACCAGGCGCCTGGTCGGCCAGCGCGGCCTCCAGGACGAAGTAAACAAACGCGCTCGACAGGTTGCCGTACTCGCGCAACATGGCGGCGCTGTAGCGAAAGTTCTGCACATCGAGCTCCAGTTCCCGCGCCAGCGCCAGCAACACATCACGACCACCGGCATGCAGGATCCAGGCATTGACGTCGGTCACCCGCAAGCCGGCACGCCCGAGCACCGTGTTGAGGACCCGGTGCGCATAATCCGCCGCCAGCGTTGGCACGGCACGCGTCAGGACGTTGCGCAGCATGCCGTCGCGCTGCTCGAACATCAGCGCTTTGCGTTCGCCCGGATCGATCAGCGAGGTGCTGTCGGTCCATTCGATGCGACGCCCGGCTGGATTGGGATGGCGCGACAAAACCGCCGCGCCGGCACCGTCGCCGAACAGGCAGGCGCTGATCAGCACGCCGGGGTCGTTGTCGAGGTACATCGCAGCGCTGCACACCTCGACGCAAATCGACAGCACGTGCTGGCACGAATTCGATGCCAGCAGTGCGCGCCCGAGCTGCAGGTTTGGCAGTGCGGCGGCGCAGCCCTGACCGACCAGATCGAAGGCCTGCACGTCGGCGCGCAGACCGAGGCGCTCGACCACATGGCCCGACAGGCCGGGGCACAGGTAGCCGGTGCAGGTGCTGACGACGACGGCCCCGATCTCGCCCGGCTCCAGGCCGGCCTGAAAGAGCGCCCGCACGGCGGCTTCGGCCGCGAGCGCAGGCGCGTGCGCGAGAAAGCGCCGCGCGAGCGTGTTGGGGTCGATCTGGAACACTTCGTCGAGCGATTCAACGGCGAGCCGGCGCGCCTCGATGCCGTTGTCGCGCTGCAAGACGGTGCGCGTAATGAAATGAGCGCGTGCGTCCAGCCGGGCAAACCAGTCCGATTTCTGGAAGGCATCCAGGCAATCGGCCTTGGTGTAGCGCGCCGCCGGTGTAGCGGTGCCAATTCCGCGAAAGTACATGCTTGCAAGGTTCCAGTGAAAGTAGTATCAATCAGTGCCTCTACCGCAGCGCGAAACGCCCGACCAGACTCTCGTCGCAGCAGTCAACTTGTGCTTCGTGCAGCATACCCATTTTGGCCGCTCAAAGCTGGCGCTTCTGTGCGGTCTCGAACACAGGTACAAATTTGCCTTGTCGGCTGCCACTGGCGCACCCCTGTCCTCCCATCCGATTTCGGGCAGCAGCGCCGCGCAGAAATCTTCGTTGCTGTCTTTGTTGCCAGCAACCGAGCTAAAACCAATGTCTATTTCAAATGCCATGCACCAAGGGTAAGCAATATCAATACCCGGACACAGTCCTTCCAAAGTCGGGTATTCCCTGATTTGGTGCACCTGCAACACAAAAGAGTGCAGATTGCTGGCATGAGGTTTGCGTTGTCAGCAGGGAGCAAACTGGAGAAGCGCGGTGAAGAAACTCAAACTGGTGATGGTTGGCAATGGCATGGCCGGCGTTCGCACGCTTGAGGAACTGCTCAAGCTCGCACCCGAGCTGTATGACATCACTGTGTTCGGCGCCGAGCCGCATCCCAACTACAACCGCATTCTGTTGTCGCCGGTGCTGGCGGGCGAGCAGACGATTGACGAAATCGTGCTCAATTCATGGGACTGGTACAAAGAGAATCGCATTAGCCTGCACGCCGGCTGGAAGGTAACCGAGGTCGACCGCGTTCGTCGCCTGGTTCACGCCGAAAATGCCGCCGGTGAAAAAATCAGCACCGACTACGACCGCCTGCTGATGTGCACCGGCTCCAATCCCTTCATCCTGCCAGTGCCCGGCAAAGACCTGGCGGGCGTGTTTGCCTACCGCGACATTGCCGACACCAACGCCATGATCGAGGCCTCGCAGAAGTACAAAAACGCCGTCGTCATTGGCGGCGGCTTGCTGGGTCTGGAAGCCGCCAACGGCCTGATGCTGCGCGGCATGAGCGTCTCGGTGGTGCACGTGATGCCGACCCTGATGGAACGCCAGCTTGACAGCGTGGCGGGCCAACTGCTGCAAAAATCGCTCGAAGACCGGGGCCTGAAGTTCCTGATGGGGGCACAGACCCAGGAGCTGGTCGGGGGCGACGACGGCCGCGTCAAGGCCATCAGGTTCAAGGATGGCTCTGAAGTAGCCGCCGACCTGGTCGTCATGGCGGTAGGCATTCGCCCCAACACCGAACTGGCCGAAGCCATGCGCCTGCATTGCAACAAGGGCATTGTGGTGAGCGACACCCTGCAAACTGTGACCGACGCCCGCATTTACTCGGTCGGCGAATGCGCCGCCCACCGTGGCATCGCCTACGGGCTGGTGGCCCCGCTGTTTGAGCAGGCCAAGGTGGCAGCCAATCACCTGGCGCAGTTCGGCATCGGCCGCTACACCGGCTCGCTGACCTCGACCAAGCTCAAGGTCACCGGCATCGACCTCTTTTCAGCCGGCGAGTTCATGGGCGGCGTTGGCACCGAAGAAATTGTGATGAGCGACCCGCATGAAGGCGTCTACAAGAAACTGGTGCTGAGGGACGACAAGCTGGTCGGCGCCTGCCTGTACGGCGACACGGTGGACGGCAGTTGGTACTTCAAGCTGCTGCGCGATGGCCGCTCGATTGCCGACATCCGCGACCGGCTGATGTTTGGCGAGTCCAATATCGGTGACACCGGCGTTGAGGGCCACAGCAAAGCCGCCGCCATGCCCGACGAGGCCGAAGTCTGCGGCTGCAACGGCGTCAAAAAGGGCACCATCTGCAAGGCCATCAAAGAGAAGGGCCTGTTCACGCTGGACGAGGTGCGCAAGCACACCAAGGCCAGCGCCTCCTGCGGCTCCTGCACCGGGCTGGTGGAGCAGATTTTGATGTTCACGGCCGGGGGCGACTACTCGGCCACGCCCAAAACCAAAGCCCTGTGCAGTTGCACCGAGCACGGCCACCAGGCGGTGCGCGAGGCGATTGTGGCCAACAAGCTGCTGAGCATCGCCAGCGTGTACCAATCGATGGGCTGGCGCAGCCCCAACGGTTGCGCCAGTTGCCGCCCGGCCGTCAACTATTACCTGATCAGCAGTTGGCCCAAAGAGGCGCGGGACGACCCGCAAAGCCGCTTCGTCAACGAACGCAGCCACGCCAACATCCAGAAAGACGGCACCTACTCCGTGATCCCGCGCATGTGGGGCGGCGAGACCAGCGCCAGCGAGCTGCGCCGCATTGCCGACGCCGTGGACAAGTACAAGATCCCTACCGTCAAGGTCACCGGCGGCCAGCGCATCGATTTGCTGGGTGTGAAAAAAGAAGACCTGGCAGGCGTCTGGAAAGACATCGGTATGCCCAGCGGCCACGCCTACGCCAAGGCACTGCGCACCGTGAAAACCTGCGTTGGCTCGGAATGGTGCCGCATGGGCACGCAGGACAGCACCCAGATGGGCAAGGACCTGGAGCGCGCCATGTGGCGCATGTACGCGCCGCACAAGGTTAAATTTGCGGTCAGCGGCTGCCCGCGCAACTGCGCCGAGGCCGGCATCAAGGACGTTGGCATCATTGGCGTCGACAGCGGCTGGGAGATGTACATCGCGGGCAACGGCGGCATCAAGACCGAAGTGGCGCACTTCTTCGTCAAGCTCAAAACGGCGGCAGAAGTGCTGGAGTACACCGGCGCCTTTTGTGAGTTGTACCGCCAGGAAGGCTGGTATCTCGAACGGACGGTGCATTACGTCAATCGCGTCGGCCTCGACTACGTGAAGAAAAAAATTCTGGAAGACCACGAGGGCCGCAAAGCCTTATGGGAACGGCTACAGTTTGCGCTGGATGGCGAGCCCGATCCCTGGTTCGAGTTTGACAAGGCCGAGGTGGATACGCGGCAGTTTGAAAAACTGAGTGCATGAATGAGCGGTCGTCCCGACAAAGCGAGGAGAAGAAATGAGCAACTGGAAAAAAATCTGTCGGGTACAAGACATCCCGGTGTTGGGCGCTCGCTGCGTGGCGCGCGCGCAAGGCATGGACGTGGCCGTGTTCCGCAACGACCAGGACCAGGTATTTGCGCTGCTGGACCGCTGCCCGCACAAGGGCGGCCCGCTGTCGCAAGGCATTGTGTTCGGCACCAGCGTGGCCTGTCCGCTGCACAACTGGACCGTTGGCCTCGATGACGGCTGTGCCAAGGGTGCGGATACCGGCTGCGCGCAGCGCTTTGCCGTCAAGGTGGACGCAGGTGTGGTGCACCTTGATGCGCAGGAACTGGCCACGCTGGCCATCGACCTGAAAGCCCCCGTGGCCGGGCCGGTGCGCAAAGACTTGACCTCAACATGAACAGTACTACCGTTCGCCCTGAGCTTGTCGAGGGGTCATTCGTCCTGGCCCAAAACAGGCTTTGACAGGCTCAGCCCGAACGGAATATCTTGCGCGAAACCAAATCCACCTGCCCCTACTGCGGTGTCGGCTGCGGTGTCATCATCGAAACCAGCGGTGAGCAGATCACCGGCGTGCGCGGCGACCCGCAGCACCCGGTCAATTTCGGGCGGCTGTGCACCAAAGGCTCCACGCTGCACCTGACCGCCAGTGCCGCCGTCACGCAGCAGACGCGCCTGTTGCAGCCGCTGCTGCGCGCACGCCGGAGCGAGGCGCCGCAAGCCCTGGGTTGGGATGCGGCCCTGCAACTGGCCAGCACCCGCTTTGCCGACGTCATCAAGCAGCATGGCCCGGATGCGGTGGGCTTTTACATCTCCGGCCAGTTGCTCACGGAAGACTATTACGTTTTCAACAAGCTGGCCAAAGGCTTGATCGGCACCAACAACATCGACTCCAATTCGCGCCTGTGCATGAGCAGCGCGGTGGCCGGCTACAAGCAAACCCTGGGGGCTGATGCGCCGCCCGCCTGCTACGACGACATCAACCACGCTGCCACGATTTTCATCGTCGGCTCCAACACCGCCTACGCGCACCCGATTCTGTTTCGCCGGATCGAGGACGCCAAAAACAGACGCCCCTCTGGTAGCGATACCAAACCCGCGCTCAAGATTGTGGTGGTTGACCCACGCCGCACCGACAGCGCCGAAATCGCCGACCTGTTCTTGCCGATCCAGCCCGGCACCGACGTGATGCTGTTCAACGGCATGTTGCACATCATGCTGTGGGAAGGCTGGACTGATCCCACGTTCATGGCGGCCCACACCAAGGGCTTCGATCAGCTCAAAGCCACTGTGCGCGATTACACGCCGGACGTGGTGGCGCAGACTTGCGGCATCTCCAAAGAAGCCCTGGTGCAAGCCGCGCGCCTGTTTGCCGGCGTCGAGCAAAGCAACACTGGGCAGCGCACGCCCACCCTCAGCCTGTACTGCCAAGGGTTAAACCAGTCCAGCAGTGGCACCGCCAAAAACGCGGCACTGATAAACCTGCACCTGGCCACCGGGCAGATCGGCAAACCTGGCGCCGGGCCGTTTTCGCTCACTGGTCAGCCCAACGCCATGGGCGGGCGCGAAGTCGGCGGCATGGCCAACCTGCTGTCAGCCCATCGCGACCTAGCGAATCCCGCGCACCGCGCAGAGGTGGCCGCGCTGTGGGGCGTTCCGGAAGTACCCGCCACGCCCGGCAAAACGGCGGTGGAAATGTTCCAGGCCGCCGCCGACGGAGAAATCAAGGCCTTGTGGATTGCCTGCACCAACCCGGCGCAATCCATGCCGGACCAGGCCACCGTGCGCCGCGCCCTGGAGCGCGCCGAGTTTGTGGTGGTGCAGGAAGCCTTTGCCAGCACCGCCACCTGTGCCTATGCCGATTTGCTGCTGCCCGCCACCACCTGGGGCGAGAAGGAAGGCACCGTCACCAACAGCGAGCGACGCATTTCGCGCGTGCGCGCCGCTGTGCCCGCCCCCGGCGCGGCGCGCGATGACTGGTCGATTGCTGTGGATTTCTCCCGCCGACTAGAGAAAGCAATTGCGCTCTCGCCGGAGAAAAGTCTTTTCCCCTACACCAGCCCCGAATCGATCTGGCTCGAACACCGCGAATCCACCCGCGGCCGCGATCTCGACATCACCGGCATGTCCTACCCCATGCTGGCGCAATCACCCCAGCAATGGCCCTTGAGAGAAGGCGAAACCCAGGGCAAGGAAAGACTGTACGAAGACGGTATCTTCCCCACCCCCGACGGCCGCGCCCGCTTCGTCAACACGGCGTACAAGCCGGTGGCCGAAGCACCCGAAGCACGCTACCCATTCTCTTTGACCACCGGGCGCCTGCGCGACCAGTGGCACGGCATGAGCCGCACCGGCATGCTGGGGCGCCTGTTTGGCCATGTGAGCGAGCCCGCGATCCAGATGAACCCGCAGGACATGGCGCGCCGTCTTCTCAAGAGCGGTGACCTGGTGCACGTCACCAGCAAACGCGGCTCGATTCTGCTGCCGGTACAAGCCAGCACCGACCTGGGAATGAGCCAGGTCTTCATCGCCATGCACTGGGGCGAAGAATTTCTGAGCGGCAGCAGTGCCACCGGTCAACGCCTGGCCGGCGTCAACGCTCTCACCACCTCGGCGTTTTGTCCCGACTCGAAGCAGCCGGAGTTCAAACACGCCGCCGTCAAGGTGCTTAAGGCGGAACTGCCCTGGTCCCTGCTGGCGCTGGCCTGGCTGCCCTCGGATCGTGTTCTGGCAGCGCGCTCGAATCTCCAACAATTGATGGCCCGGTTCCCGTTTGCCAGTTGCGTGCCTTTCTCCAACAACGCACCCGCCAATGGGCTACAACTCGAACGCAGCGGCCTGCTGTTTCGCGCGGCAGGGAACGAAGCGCCAGCGGACGAGTTGCTACACAAAATTGAAACCCTGCTGAACCTGACCGGCACCGACATCCTGCGCTACGCTGACAAAAAACGCGGCCAGCGCCGCGCCCTCAAGCTGGTGCATAGCGCTGACCAGACGACGCTGGAAGGCTTCCTGCTGGCCGGCGACACCAGCGCCCAAAGCTGGATCACCCCTCTGCTGCAAGACGAGTTGCCGGCCCACGTTTACGGCCGCGCGCTGCTGGTACCGGGCGCCATACCGCCTATCGCCGTGGTGTCGCGCGGCAAGCAGGTATGCGCCTGCTTCAACGTCACGGATGTAGCGATTGACGCGCAACTGGTCAACTGCCAGGGCTCGGCCAAAGAGCGCCTGGCATCGCTGCAAGGCCAACTGAAATGCGGCACCAACTGTGGCTCCTGCCGGCCCCAGTTGCAGCGCATGGTGCGCGATTCGATGGCAAGCAACCTGGTAAGCGACTAGGCGCGACACCGAGGGCGAGCCGGGCGCCTACACTGCCGCCCATGCATTCATTTGACGTTGTTGTAATTGGGGCCGGTGCGGCCGGCCTGTTTTGTGCCGGTGTGGCCGGGCAGCTCGGGCTCAAGGTTTTGCTGCTGGACCACAGTGACAAGGTGGCTGAAAAAATCCGCATCTCGGGCGGCGGGCGCGCCAACTTCACCAACCGCGACCTCGATCCTGCGGCCCCCCACAAGCATTTTCTGGGCGAGAACCCGCAGTTCTGCCGCAGCGCCTTGAGCCGCTACACGCCGCAAGACTTCATCGCACTGCTGCAAAAGCACGGTATCGCCTGGCACGAAAAGCACAAGGGCCAACTGTTTTGCGACCGCTCGGCTGAAGACCTGATCCAGATGCTGCTGGCCGAGTGCGGCGCCGGCGGTGTCACACGCTGGCAGCCGTGCAGCGTCAGCAACATTCGCAGCATCTCGGGCGCGGACCCAGCACGCTATGAGCTCGACAGTAGCGCGGGCACTGTCCGGGCCACCTCGGTGGTGATCGCCACCGGTGGCCTGTCCATCCCCAAAATCGGTGCCACTGATTTCGGCTACCGCATCGCACGGCAGTTTGGCCTGCGTCTGGTCGAACCCCGCCCGGCCCTGGTGCCACTGACGTTTGACGCCGATGCATGGGCGCCCTTTGCCCGGTTGTCGGGCTTGTCGCTGCCGGTGCAGATTGAGACCGGCAGCAAAAAGTCAAAGATGACGTTTCTGGAAGATCTGCTGTTCACACACCGGGGATTGAGCGGCCCGGCTGTGTTGCAGATCTCAAGCTACTGGCAAGCCGACACGCCAATCCGCCTGAACCTGGCGCCCGGCAGCGACATGGCAGAACATTTGCACCACGCCAAAGCCAGCTCGCGCAGGTTGATTGCCAACGAACTGGCCGGCCTGGTGCCGTCCCGTCTAGCAGACGCCTGGGTGGCGCAGGGTGCAGCGTCAGGCCACAACTGGCAGTGCCCCATCAACGAGGCCACCGACAAGGCGCTGGCGGCGCTGGCGCAACGCCTCACGCGCTGGGAGCTCAGCCCCAGCGGCACCGAAGGCTTCAAGAAGGCCGAAGTCACTGCCGGCGGCGTGGACACCCGGGATTTGTCGTCGCAGACCCTGGAATCGAAGCAGCCCGGCCTGTATTTCATCGGCGAAGTGGTGGACGTGACTGGCTGGCTGGGCGGTTATAACTTCCAGTGGGCCTGGGCCAGCGGCTTCGCCTGCGCGCAGGGGCTGGCGGCCAAACTGCTGCCCGGCTTGTCCGGCAGACATTGAATTCGCTGATAACAACGCTATAATCCTAGGCTTTGCTGGCAAACCCCCGCTGCCTGATCAACTTTTAAGCGGGGAATATCGCTGAACGTGGCGTTCGGGGCTCGATCTCCCCTTATGACCGGCGTCGGCACATTTTGGATGACATTATTTAATGACAATGATCCGTGTAAAAGAGAACGAACCCTTTGACGTGGCGCTGCGCCGCTTCAAGCGCACTATCGAAAAACTGGGCCTTTTGACTGACTTGCGCGCACGCGAATTCTACGAAAAACCCACCGCCGTGCGCAAACGCAAGAAGGCTGCTGCCGTCAAGCGCAACTACAAA
This sequence comes from Rhodoferax sp., assembly GCA_030682475.1. Lineage (GTDB taxonomy): Bacteria > Pseudomonadota > Gammaproteobacteria > Burkholderiales > Burkholderiaceae_C > Rhodoferax. The sequence continues at coordinate 24,713 of JAUXOA010000054.1, forward strand.
CGCATCCGCGCCATGCAGTTGCCCAAGAAGATGTACTAAACCTGATACTTTGCGGGACAGACCGCAGTTACGCGAAGCGAACAAGCTCTGTCCTCAACATTTCAGACAACTGGTTAAGGCTTGAAGGCCTCAAAGAAAGCTCACCGGGGACGCTCAGGTGGGCTTTTTTTATTTCAGAATGCAAAGTGTTCATAACGCAACGCACCCAACAAGGATTTCATCCCATGTTACTCAAAGACCAAATCATAGAAGACATGAAAACTGCCATGCGGGCCCGAGACAGCGAGCGCCTGGGCACCATCCGCCTGCTGCTGGCCGCTGCCAAGCAGAAAGAAGTGGATGAGCGTGTGGTGCTGGACGACATCGCCATGGTGGCCATTGTTGACAAGCTGATCAAACAGCGTAAAGACTCGATCGCCGCCTTCACCCAAGCGAATCGCATGGACCTGGCGGACAAGGAAGCGGCCGAAGTGAAGGTGCTGGAAGCCTACCTGCCGAAGCGCCTGAGCGCCGAAGAAGTGACGGCTGAAGTGCGTGCCATCGTGGCCGAACTGGGCACTGAATTGGGCCGTGCTATGGGCCCGGGCGACATGGGCAAGGTCATGGCCACCGTCAAGACGCGGCTGGCGGGCAAGGCGGATATGGGACAGGTGTCGGCGGCTGTGAAAGCTGCGCTTGCCGGCTAGATCTTTCTCCTCCTGAGGGGGTTAGTTTTTTCCCTCCGGGGAGGGGCTTGTTTCCCCCACTCACTCCCCCCGCCCTCTCCCGCCCCGCCGGGCGGAAGAGGGAGCCTTGATTTGACCTCGCGCGCCGGGTACGGAAATATCGGGAGACGTCCCCACTGTGATTTGAGTGCCGAGATTTCAGGGCGCGAGTTCCGAGCGCCGGAGTCGTGGTTGATTGAACAACGCAACGCAACGCGAGGCGCCGCGCAAACCGGGGCGGAGCTTGCCCTAACAAGCCCCGAGAAATCAGCCCCCGCTGTCCCTGAAAAATTTGAACTCTAAAGCCACAGCGTCTCCGGCGCTCGGAACTCGCGCCCTGAAACCTTGCCGAGCCAAGCACAGTCGAACCTCTCCCGATATTTCCGTTGCCGGACATCAAAAGCAAAATGAAGCTCCCCCTTTCCACCCCGGCGGGGGTGGAAAGGGGGCTGGGGGGATAGGGGGGGGGGAAGAAAACTCCGGGGGAGTGAGTGGTGGGGGAAAAGCAATGCGGACGCAAAGGCGTGGAGATTAAGAACCCGCCACCTTCATCCGATTAATCAAAATAGACCCCACGGTTTTTGCACCGTAGTTGTACGCATCCGCCCCTACCGCCTGGATACCTTTGAGCATGGCTTTCATGTTGCCGGCGATGGTGATTTCCTGCACCGGGTAGGCGATGCGGCCGTTTTCGACCCAGAAGCCGCTGGCGCCGCGCGAATAGTCGCCCGTGACGTAGTTCACGCCGCTGCCCATCAATTCGGTCACAAACAAGCCGCTACCCAGTTTTTCCAGCATCGCATCCAGATCATCCCCGGCGCGCGTCAGGCGCGACGTCAAAGTGAGGTTGTGCGAGCCACCCGCATTGCCGGTGGTTTTCATACCGAGTTTGCGGGCTGAATAACTGCCCAGAAAATAACCCTGTATGCGACCGGCTTCCACCACCTGACGGGCTTTGACCTTGACGCCCTCGTCATCAAAAGGCGAACTGCCTTTGCCACGTTTGACAAACGGGTCTTCCAGAATGTCAATGTGTTTGGGCAGCACCTGCTTGCCCAGCGAGTCGAGCAGGAACGAACTCTTGCGGTACAGGGCGCCGCCACTGATGGCCTGCACAAAGCTGCCCAGCAGACCAGCGGCCAGCGGGGACTCAAACAAAACCGGGCACTCCGTGGTGGCAATCTTGCGCGAATCAAGACGGCTCAAGGCACGCTCTGCCGCATAGCGGCCTATTGCCAAGGGCGAAGCCAGATCGTCTGCGTTGCGCATCGAGCTGTACCAGGCATCGCGTTGCATGTCGCCGCCCTTGCCGGCAATCGGCGACACCGACAGCGAATGGCGCGAGCTGGCGTAACCACCCCGAAAGCCCCGCGTGTGGGCGCTGAAAAAATGCGATTGCTGGGCCGATACCGCCGCCCCCTCGCTGTTGGTAATGCGCTTATCGGTCTGCAACGCCGCCGCCTCAATCACCATGGCCAACTGCGCCGCCTGTTCACTGTTGATGTCCCAAGGGAAGAACAGGTCCAGGTCAGTGCGCTGCTTTGACGCTGGTGCCACGTCTTTGGCATCCGGCAAGCCGGCCATCGGGTCGGCGGCGGTGAAATGTGCAATGTCATAAGCGGCCTGCACGGTTTGTTCAATCGCGGCTTTGGAAAAGTCTGAGGTACTGGCATTGCCCCGGCGTTTGCCCAGGTAAACCGTGACCCCGAGCGACTTGTCGCGGTTGCGTTCCACATTTTCCAGTTCGCCCTTGCGAACCGACACGCTCAGGCCGCAGCCCTCGGACGCCTCCGCGCCGGCGTCGCTGGCGCCCAGTTTCTTGGCGTGCGCCAGGGCAGTGTCCACCAATTCTTCAAAGTAGGGGCGGCTGTAGCTGAAGCCGTTGCCAGCGCGGGGCGGGGCTGAGTTTGTATTGGGTTTTTTCATATCGGAGGCTATGATACTTGGCTATGTCACGTAAACTAAAAAAAGGCTATTTTGTCAGAGGTGAGTTCGTCGCTGAGGGCAGCGAACGCGATCTGGAGCTCAAACGTGAACTCAAAGGCACCGACGAGCAAAGCCGCACTGAGCTCAAGCGCGAAAGCACCGAGTTGCAAAAGCTCGGTGAAGACCTTCTGGCCTTGCGCGCTGACCTGATGCAAGGACTGGACTTGACCGAAAAACTCAAGGACGCTGTGCTGGAGGCCAAACGCATCACCAACTTCGAAGGCAAACGCCGCCAGATGCAGTTCATTGGCAAGCAGATGCGGCTGGTTGACCCGGCCGTGCTGGACACTGTGCGCGCCGCGCTGACCGAGCAGCACAGCGGCTCGGCGCACGAAAACCTCGTATTGCACCTGGCCGAGACCTGGCGCGACCGCCTGATTGCCAATGAAGACGCGTTTGGCGAATGGATCACCCAATGCCCGGACACCGAGGCGCAGCAACTGCGCGCCCTGATTCGCCAGGCGCGCAAGGACGCCAAGCCCGAGAAACCCGGCGCGGCGGTGCGCCATGGCCGCGCTTACCGGGATATTTTTCAAATCGTGCGGGAGAAGCTCGGCAGTTCTCCCCCTCACCCGCCCCCTCACCCTAACCCTCTCCCAGCGGGAGAGGGGATCTGAAAGACTGCCATGACAAACGATAGCTGCGACACCATCAAAATTGGCATCGTCTCCATCAGCGACCGGGCCTCCAGCGGCGTGTATGTCGACAAGGGCTTGCCTGCCTTGCAGGACTGGCTGACCCGTGCCCTGAAAAACCCGCTGCAGTTTGAGCCCCGGCTGATCCCGGACGAACAAGCCACCATCAGCGCCACCCTGATTGAACTGGTCGATGCCGGTTGTGCCCTGGTGTTGACCACCGGCGGCACCGGCCCGGCCCGGCGCGATGTCACGCCCGAGGCCACGCTGGCGGTGGCGCACAAGGAAATGCCTGGTTTTGGCGAACAGATGCGCCAGATCAGCCTGAAGTTTGTGCCGACCGCCATCCTCTCGCGCCAGGTGGCGGTGATCCGGGATCAAACGCTGATCATCAATCTGCCGGGGCAGCCCAAAGCGATTCAGGAAACGCTGGAGGGCCTGCGCGGCAGCGATGGCGAGTCCCTCATGGCGGGTATCTTTGCGGCTGTGCCCTACTGCATTGACCTGATTGGCGGGCCGTATCTGGAAACCCATGAGACAGTGTGCAAAGCGTTTCGGCCGAAAGCCGCACAACGACTACCACGACTTTGAGCTGATCACCTGGCTGGTGATAAAGTAGCTACGTTTTCGTATATATTTTATGAAGGAGTAGTGATGCAAGCCACCGCCAAACTATTTAACTCAGGCAACAGCCAAGCAGTTCGATTACCCAAGGCTTTTCGGATGCCGGGGAATGCTGTATGGATTCAACGAGATGAAGCCACCGGCGACATCATTCTGAGAGCCAAGAACGACGACCAGCGCAAGCGCAACCTTGAAGAACTGCTTCAACTGATTCGGGACAATCCGTTTACCGAAGACTTTATTCCACCCCGAGACGATGCACCCCGCCCCAGCCCGTTTGAAGACTGGGACGAGCCAGCGCCCGACCAAGGCGCCGCATCGTGAGGGACTATTTGCTTGACACCAACATTGTCAGTTATTTCATTCGAGGTTACGACACAGCACTGGTTGAGCGAGTCACGCAGGTATTGGATGCCCAATCTGCCACGATCTCCGTGATCACCCGTGCAGAACTGCGCTTTGGGCAGGCCGGTATGGTGGCGGCAGACAAGCGCAAACGTGCCATTGATTTAGTTTTGACCCAGTTGACCGTCTTGCCTTGGACTTCGGCTGCAGCCGACCACTACGGCACGATCAAAGACACGCTAAAACGCCAAGGCACACCCATTGGCGACATGGACACCATGATCGCAGCCCACGCACTCGCTGAAGATTTGATTCTGGTCACCCACAACACACGCCACTTTGAAAAAGTGCCGGGCTTGAAGCTTGAAGACTGGATGATTTGAATATGACAACTTGTCCTGCGGCATGAGCAACAAGCAACTTCGCGCCGACCTGCAAACCGCATTGCAGAATTTAGCCACCGGCGATCTGCGCACCAGCGCAACTGCATTGCTGGGCAAGCTGGGTTATGCCAGCCACAAAACGCTGGACCTGCCGACAGAGCCCCAAGCCTTCACCAAAGAAGTAGAAGCCCTGCTGGGCGGCAGCAAGCAGCTCAACCCGGCTCATGCCAGCTTGGCCGATTGGCAAAGCGCCGCCTTCCTATTTCAGCTCACCAACGACGAGCTCCCAGCGCTAGCCGCCGGGCAAATGAGCCTGTTGCTTGAAACCGGCGGCGTGCACGCCTGGCAGGTAGAAAGCTTTGTCTTTCTGGCGCTGGATTTGAAACCAGGCACTTGGTCTCGCACCCGCTTGGCAGCGCTCACGCGCGAAGTCAACCGCCTGTTCCCCATGCCCGCGATTGTGCTGTTTCGCCACCCGCGCAATGACTCACAAGAGGGCGGCACGCCACTGCTGTTCGAACTGTTGGCGGGGTTTGTGGATTTGGCTTCGAACAGAAGCATTCTGGAGTTGTGGCTCACCGTGCAGCGGGCACTCCCATCAAGGAATTTGCCGAAATACGTGACAGCTTCATTCACTGCATGTCAGCAGTTCAATGACGCTGCGCGCCGTGCGTTGGCATTGCTGTTGCCAGAGGCACGGGCTATTCTGAAACGCCTGTGTCCGGACGGACTTGAACTTACAGCCTTGCCGTTTGACGGCGTCCGCTACAACGGCGGCAAACAGGCGCACGAGAAAGCTTATGTTGGAAAAAATGTCGAGTTGGAGATCGCTTACCGAGGTCTCCCGATTGAGCGGCCACAGCACTACCTGAACGAGGCGCGCCAGTCGGCCATCGGCCTGGCGCTCTACCTGGGCGCACGGCTGGCCTGCGCACCGCAAACGACGCCGCACCTGAAACTGCTGGTGCTGGATGACGTACTCATGGGCCTGGACCACTCGAACCGTCTACCGGTGCTGAACGTGTTGGTGGACCTCTTTGCTGACTGGCAAGTGGTGCTGTTGACGCATGACAAAGGCTGGTTTGACCTGGCACGCCAGCGCTTACCCACGAGCGATTGGTTTTGTTACGAAGTCTATGAGGGAGACCCTGTAGCCACAGCACCTATGCCAGTGGTACGCAAAACCCAAAATCGCCCGGCCCTCGCATTGCTTCAGAAAGCGCGCGACCTGCTGACACAAGGCTATATGGAAGCTGCCGCCAATTATGTGCGACAGGTTTTTGAGGCCGGCATACGCGCCGCGTGCGAGTTCAAAAGCATCAAGCAGCCATACAAACAAGACGTGACAGACCATAAGACCCAAGAGCTGTTGAACGGTCTGAAGGGCTGGCCGGGCAACGCTGCGGTGCCAAAGGCCGACTGGGATGCGGCACTGTCCCGCCTGGAACTCATGAAGGACGTGGTGATGAACCCGTACTCCCACCCCAGCGCACCCAACATCCCGCGTCAGGAAATCGTGGATGCAACCAATGCAGTGGACAAGTTTCTGGAACTGACGAGGAAAAAGTAAATGTCATCCAGTTTCGCCGCCTACATAGACGAGTCCGGCGACGAGGGCTTTGTGTTCCTGCCGGGTGAAAAAGGCAGCAGCCGCTGGCTGGTGCTGTCTGCCGTGGTGTTTCGCAAAAACAAAGACCTGGAGGCTGTGCGGGTGATGCGCGAGGTGCGTAAGCTGTTGGGCAAAGACCCCAAGAAGGCGCTGCACTTTCGGGAAATGAAGCACGAACACCGGGTGCCGTATGTGCGGGCGCTGGCCACCGCCCCCATGCGCACGGTGAGCGTGCTCATTCACAAGCCGTCCATCACTGAGCCGGAAAAGTTTCAGAACGAGGCGTTTCGCCTCTACCGCTATGCAACCCGTTTGCTGGTGGAGCGTGTGTCATGGTTGTGCCGGGACACTCGCAAGGACAATGAAGGTGATGGTAGCTGTGAACTCATTTTTTCCAACCGCAGCGCCATGTCTTATGAAGACCTGCGCAACTACCTGTTGCATCTGAAAGACAAGCCTGGTGCCGATGCGCGGATTGACTGGAATGCCATCCGACCCCAGCAAGTGCGCGCTGTCAATCACGATCAATTGGCGGGTCTGCAAATGGCGGATGCGGTCGCGTCAAGCCTGTTCTTCGCGGTGAATCTGACGCAATACAGCGAGGTGGAAGACCGCTATTTCAGAATGCTGCGGCCTACGATTTACCGCCACCCCAAAACCGGTGAACTGGGCTACGGTTTGAAGTTTTGGCCGGGTAGCCTGGAGGCGCTGACTGAGAGCAGCACGCATTTGGCGAGCTTTCTATCCCCGAAGTGATGCGCGAGCGGACAAAAAAATGCAGGCCCCAAGTTCGAGTGTCCCACCCATTCGGGCTGCCAATGTTGCCACTGGCCTCTACAAACCTTGCGCTTGCCTGCACCGTCGATTCTAGCCAATAAAGTTCAAAAAGGGAAACAAAATGGTCAAAAGAGCCAAAACCACCGAGCCAGAAAACCACATCGCCGTGTTTCAGGAAGCCACCATCCGGCGCACCTGGCACAACGAGGAATGGTGGTTTTCAGTGGTGGATGTTTGCGCCATCCTGACCGGGAGCCCGGATGCCGGTGCGTACTGGCGCAAACTCAAGCAGCGGCTCAATGCAGAGGGCAACCAACCCGTGACGTTTTGTCACGGGTTGAAACTCAAAGCCCCGGACGGCAAGTTGCGCGAAATCAATTGCGCCAACACCGAAGGGCAGCGCAACGTGAAGATCAAAACCCTCACTGACTTTCGCGCCTGCACCACCTTTGCCGCCAGAACTGGCGCAAAGGTTGCCTGCCCCCGGCCAGCGAATGGGTTCACCGGCCTTGCGAGCCGTCCTACTTGCCCACCAGTTGATTGAGTTTATCGGCCTCAAAGTGCTCGCTGCGGGCGGCGTCGCCGGGCACGCAATCGGTGGCAGAGCGATTGGCCTGCAGGGTCTCGATCGCCTTCCACAGCAGGGCAATCTGGTGTTCCTGCGACGAGGCGTTGTCAATCAGGCCGCGCATGGCCTGACTTAGTGGATCGTCATTTTGCGTGACGCCGTAGGCAGAAAAACCCATTTTGGAGGCCGTTTCTTCACGCTTGACATCGAGTTCGGCCTGGATGACACGCGCCGGGTTACCGACGGCCGTGGCCCCGGCCGGCACCGGTTTGGTGACCACCGCGTTGGAACCCACTTTGGCACCATCGCCCACCAAAAAGCCGCCCAGCACCTGCGCGCCGGCCCCCACCACCACATTGCGCCCCAACGTGGGGTGACGCTTGGCACCCTTGTAGAGCGCGGTGCCGCCCAGGGTGACACCCTGGTAAATAGTGCAACCATCGCCAATTTCAGCCGTCTCACCCACCACCACGCCCATCGCATGGTCAAAGAAAACCCCTTCTCCAATCCTGGCGCCGGGATGGATTTCAATGCCGGTGAGGAAGCGGGAGATATGGGAAATAAAGCGCCCCAGCCATTTGAAGCCATGGTGCCAGCACCAGTGGGCGCGCCGGTGCAGCACCAGGGCGTGCAGACCGGGATAGCAGGTGAGCACCTCCCAGACGCTGCGTGCGGCCGGGTCGCGGTCAAGAATGCATTGAATGTCGGAACGGAGTCGGGAAAACATGGGCTAAGTCTATTCTTTTAGTTCCGACATAACTTGGGTACAACAGTTAGTCTTCTCTGAAACTGCGTTTTCAAGGGGTCCCGGCTGGCGGTAAGGGATTCGGCAAGTTGGCGCTGCGCTCCATCATTTTGGCAATGCCCCGGAGAATATGTATTTCTTCCTGCGTGACGCCGGCCCGGTTGAACAACTGGTTGAGCCGGGGCATCAGTTTTTTGGGTGCTTGCGGGTCCAGAAAACCGATGGCGACCAGCGATTTTTCTAGGTGCGCCAGCATACCAGCCACTTGACTCGCATCGGCCAGCACCCCCGTTCGCCCTGAGCCTGTCGAAGGGTCGCTGGCTTCGACGGGCTCAGGGCGAACGGGGGCGGACTCAGCTCCGTCGGCGTCGGCATAGCCGCCCAGGGCCAGGCGCCATTCGTAGGCAATCACCTGCAGAGCCGCCCCCAGGTTGAGGGAACCAAACTGGGGATTGCTCGGAATGTTCAGGCAGGCGTGGCAGCGGTAGACATCTTCATTGCTCATGCCAAAACGCTCGGAACCGAATAAAAAGGCCACACCCTGATCAGAGGCCCTCCCCTGATCTGTCATTGCGGGCTGGCTTTGATCCTCCAACGCAGAAGAGTCTTGCCTTACGCGCTCTTTTTTTACGAGCCCCTCAAAATGCTCACGCGGCGTCACCGTGGGCGGACCAAAGTCGCGCGGCGTCATGGCAGTGGCACACAAATGGGTGATGCCATCGAGCGCCTCATCCAGCGTGGCCACAATGCGGGCGTTTTTGAGCACGTCCAGCGCACCGCTGGCGCGCTGGATGGTTTCTTCGCGCTTGAGCACATTGGCCCAGCGCGGCGCCACCAGCACCAGGTCGTCAAAGCCCATGGTTTTCATGGCGCGGGCCGCCGCCCCCACATTGCCAGCGTGGCTGGTATGGATCAGGATAAAACGGGTATGCAGCGGCGGTGACATGGGAGGGTTTTTGCGGAGCCGGGTAAAATGACGATATTGTCGCCGACCGCATCGTCGGGTTTCCCAGTAATGCTCTTTACCGGTGCGCCAATTCAAGCGAGGCCCAGGCGCGTCGCCGCAGACAGTGCTATTGGCACGGCAAGGCGGCGCAACAACGGCATCGGTTGAATTGGCGCACCGAACAAAATTTATGTCCTCCCCCAATCTGCATCCCATGATCAATGTGGCCATCAAGGCCGCCCGCGCCGCTGGCGCCATCATCAACCGCGCCGCGCTTGACCTCGAGGCGGTTCGCATCTCGCAAAAGCAGGTCAATGACTTCGTCACCGACGTCGACCAGGCCGCCGAGCAGGTCATCATCGAAACGCTGCTTGCAGCCTACCCCGGGCACGCCATCTGGGCTGAGGAATCAGGTCGGGAACATGGCGCCAAAGACTCTGAATTGGTCTGGATCATTGACCCCCTGGACGGCACCACCAACTTCATCCATGGCTTCCCTGTGTACTGCGTCAGCATTGCGCTGGCGGTCAAGGGCAAGATTGAGCAGGCCGTCATTTACGACCCCAGCCGCAACGACCTGTTCACTGCCACCAAAGGGCGGGGCGCTTACATGAATGATCGCCGTCTGCGCGTCTCCAAACGCATCCGCCTGCAGGAGTGCCTGATTTCCACCGGTTTCCCGTTCCGCCCCGGTGACGACTTCAACGCCTACCTGCGCATGATGGGTGACGTGATGCAACGCTGCGCCGGCCTGCGCCGCCCCGGCGCAGCGGCGCTCGATCTGGCCTATGTGGCAGCAGGCTTTACCGATGGGTTTTTTGAAACCGGCTTGCAGCCCTGGGACGTGGCAGCGGGCTCTTTGCTGGTGACCGAAGCCGGCGGCCTGGTCGGCAATTTCACGGGCGAACCGGACTTTCTGGAACAAAACGAATGCCTGGCTGGCAACCCCAAGGTATATGGCCAACTGGTCGGTATTCTGGGCAAATACAGCAAGTTTGCCAGCGCTGGTGAAAAAGCTGGTCTGGGCCAGGTTGGACCGACGCTGGCAATGGCGAATTTCCCTTAAAGAATCAGTGCCAGGCTGGCTTCGAGGTGTTCCGAGGGCGAGCGCTTGAAGCCCGAACGCGCAAAGCGCTGCAGTCGGCCAACGACAAAGGCGGTCAACACCGACGCACACACCTGCGTATCCACACTGGGCGTGGCCGAGCCACTCAAGTCGGCGGCACCCCGCAGGCTTTGCTTGAGGGTGGACTCGATCTTGTCAAAAAACTGGTTCATGCGCTGTTGCAGGCGTTCGTTCTCAAACACCAGCGCATCGCCCACCATGACGCGCGTCATGCCAGGATTTTTCTCGGCGAACTGCATCACCATGGCAATCACTTTGCCAGCCTGGCGCGTGCCCGCCATGGCGTCCGTGGCGGCATCCGCAAGGCCGGACGCGCTCTCCCTTTCAGCAATCTGGTTCACCAGCGAAAACACGGTCTGCTCGATGAACTCAATCAAACCTTCAAACATTTGGGCCTTGCTGGCAAAGTGCCGGTACAGCGCGGCCTCGCTCACAGCAAGACGCGCCGCCAGCGCGGCGGTGGTGATGCGCTCGGCGCCGGGTTGTTCCAGCATGGTCGCCAGCGCCTGCAATATCTGCACCCGGCGTTCGCCCGGTTTGGGTCGCTTGCGAACAGGGCTGGCAAGCTCACTGCCTGAAGAGGTTTTGGAAGCTGCTTGGGAGGAGGATTCGACGTCAGACATGGTGTTCAAAGCGAAATGTTGATTTGATTCTCGCACAGCAGACCCAAGGGTTTTCCTGTGGGGCAGTCTAGTCGATTGGGAAATGCTCGCCAAATGCGTCCACTGCCCCTCCTCACCCTCCCCCCCGCTGCATGTACAGATCAAAGCGTTTCATGAAGGCGTAGCGCTGGGAGTGATCCAGACCGGCAAAGCGAAAGCTGACCAGCAGGCGGGGGATGCGCATCAACGCAATCACACGCGGCGCACCGGTGCGCCAGGTCAAACCCAGTGCGCCATCGTCAATGCGCACACCGGCAGCATTGGCCTGCAACTTCCAGTGCTGCTCGCCAATCGCGTTGGGCAGCCACCTCAGCCACTCGGCTTCGGTGCAGCCCATCTCCCGATCGAAGCGCTCGGCGTAGAAGGATTGCATTCAGCCCCCGGCAATCGGGGGCCAGATGGCCAGCACATCGCCCGCCACCAAAGTCTGGGTCAGGCGTTTGTCTGGCGCTATGTATTTGCCGTTGATCAGCACCAGATGCACCAGCTTGGGCGGCAGGCCGTAGGGCTCGATGATCTGGCTGATAGACGCATCGGGCGCAATGTCAAGTTCCAGCACATTGGTGTAGCGTGCCTGCGCTGGCAGGTAATCGGTGAGTGAGGCAAAGAGCTTGAAAGTGATCTTCATTCTCGGCAAATTCTAGCGCCGCCGGGCGTCCTGTGCGCCCGACCAGGTGCCTTGGGCCTGGGCGCTGGCGAGGTAGGCCTCCATCAGTTTGGTGGGGTCGTTTTTAAGGGTTTCTTTCCATTCTCCCAGCCGCACCTGACCTTCCACCAGCCCGCGCATCACGCCCACATGCTCGGTCCAGCCAACGCTGTTGCAGCCCACCAGCACGTCGTCCTTGAATTGCAGGCTCAGGTGGCGGCCCGCAGCCTTGTCAGTCAGCTCCACCTGCTCGCCACCGGGCTGGCCCTGCCAGTCGCCAAAGCTGCTCGATATCAGGCCCAGCGTGTCGAGCACGTTGATTTGCGTTACCCCTTTTAGCTCGGCGCTGGCTGCCGTGCCACGGCCAAAGGCCACCATGTTCAGGGCCGCCACACGGGCCTGTTCCGCCGCGTTGGGCTGGATCGCACTGACAATGGTTTTGCCGCTGACCTTGTCAAAAGCCTCGGCACAGTCGCCTGCGGCGTAGATACCGGGCACATTGGTTTGCAGGTGTTCATCCGTCAGCACGCCCAGCAGGCAGGTGATGCCCGATTTTTCCAGGAAGCCGATAGCGGGCTTGACGCCGGCGGCGCTGATCACCAGATCAGCCGCCACGGTTTTGCCGTTACTCAGTCGTACGTTCAAAGGCGTCCCCGCTTCGATGGCTTCGACCCGGGTGCCGGTGAAAACCTGCACGCCTTTGGCCTCACACCAGTCGCGAATCATGCCGCCAGCGGTCGGGCCCATCATGCGCGGCACCATGCGGTCGCCCATTTCCACCACGCTCAAATGCACGCCCCGCGCGGACAGTGCTTCCATGATGATGCAGCCGATGAAGCCGGCGCCCAGTTGCAGCACGCGCGCGCCCGGGGTGGCCAGCGCCATGATCGCTCTGGCGTCGTCCAGCGTCCAGCAGGAATGAACGCCGGCGGCGTCAATGCCTGGAATGGGAGGGCGCACGGGGTGTGAACCAGTGGCGATCAGCAGCGTGTCAAACGTGATCGATTCGCCATTGCCGAGCGCTACTTTTTTTGCCGCTATATCGACCTGTTTGACGTGGGCCTGCACCAGATTGACCTTGATGTCTTTGAAGTGTGACGGGCTCTTGCGCAGGTAAGTGCCGCGCTCATCCACGTTGCCCATCAACAGGTAGGGAATGGCCATGCGGGAATAAGGCGGCTCTTTTTCGTCGCCCACGATGGTGATGGTGTCACCAGGCGCGTGTTTGCGAATGGTTTCAGCGGCAATGACACCGGCCGGGCCGGCACCGAGGATGAGGTGATGGGTCATGGCGCTTTCACAACCCCAACCGCGTGCGGGTATCCGCAGTCGGTCTGCCTTCGGTGTCCCAACCACGCGCTGCGTAGTACTTGGGCATCATCTCGGCCAGCATGTTGACCTTGCCCTTGGAAGGGCCGGTTTTGCAGGCTTCTGTCAGCAGGCGTTTGGGCAGGCTGTCGTCTTTGGCGGTAAAGCCGGCGCGGTTGTTGAACTCGCGCTCCATGTTCCAGATACGCTCGCCGATTTTTTCCAGCTCTTCGGTGGTGTACTGGTCGCCACAGGCGGCAGCTACTTGCGGTGCCAGATCCGCCAGGCCCCAGGCGAAGCTGGTGAAGATGCACAGGCCGGACGAATCAAAGGCCGCGGTGGCGTCCTGGAAGGCCTTGACCAGTTCGGGCTTGCCCGCGTGTTCCAGCGGATCGGTCTTGACCGGAATGCCCAGCACTTCAGAGGCGATGGTGTAGCCGCGCAAATGGCAACCGCCCCGGTTGGACGTGGCATACGCCAGACCAATGCCCTGAATGGCACGGCCGTCGTAGGCCGGGAATTCCTGACCCTTGCTGGTCATGCTCAGGTCGGGCTGGCCATACTTGGCGGTCAGGCGCTTGGAGCCTTGACCGATTTCCTTGCCAAAGCCACGACCGTAAATCGTTTCCTCGGTCAAAAACGCCAGTGCCTGGGCCGAACCAAACGGCGCCTCGATGCCAATTTGCTCTTTGGTCAGCACGCCCATTTCATACATTTCCATCACCGCGCCGACGGTCGCGCCAAAGCTGATCGGGTCAATGCCTTCTTCGTTGCACAGCATGGTGGCGTATTGCAGCGCTTCCAGGTCTTTGACCCCGTTGGCGGCGCCCAGGGCCCAGGCCGCTTCGTATTCCAGACCACCGGAGGCGCCCCAGTACTGGGGTTTGTTGGCCACGGTAAAGTGGCTCTCGTCCATTTTGCTGATGCGGCCACAGGCAATGGTGCAACCAAAGCAGGCCTGATTCGTCACCAACTGCTTTTTGCCATCGGTCTTGCGCGGCGTCGCCATCGCTTCGGCCGAGATGTCTTTGGCGCCTTCAAACGCGTTGTCGCGGTGATTGCGGGTGGGCAGTGCGCCCATCTCGTTGATGACGTTCATCAGCACCTGCGTGCCATAGGCGGGCAAGCCCTGACCAGTGACGGCGTTGTCAGCGAGGATTTTCTTCTTCTCGGCAATCACCTTCATGAAGGCTTTGGGGTTGTGGATGTTGCCCACGCCCTTGGTGCCACGCACCGCAATCGCCTTCAGGTTTTTACTGCCCATGACAGTGCCCACGCCCGAGCGGCCGGCCGCCCGGTGCAGGTCGTTCACCACGCTCGCATACAGCACGCCGTTCTCACCGGCCTTGCCAATGCTGGAGACACGCGTGAGCGGATCCTGCAGACTTTTCTTGAGCATCTCTTCGGTCTGCCAAATGCTTTTACCCCACAGGTGGGCCGCGTCGCGCAACTCGGCCACATCGTCGTTGACATAGAGATAGACTGGCTTCGGACTCTTGCCTTCAAAAATAACCATGTCCCAACCCGCCATCTTGAACTCGGCACCCCAATAGCCGCCCGAGTTGGAGCAGGCAATGGCGCCGGTCAACGGGCTCTTGGTGATCACCGTGTAGCGACCGCCGGTGGAGGCCATGGTGCCGGTCAGCGGGCCGGTGGCCCAGATGATTTTGTTGGCTGGCGACAGCGGATCGACTTTGGCATCAACCTCTTCCACCAGGTACTTCGAACCCAGGCCACGCGAGCCGATGTAAGCGTGTGCCCATTCCATATTGAGTGGCTCGGACTTGACGGTACCTGCGGTCAAATCAACGCGAAGAATTTTTCCTGCCCATGACATGATGATCTCCTAAAGTGTTGGGGACAGAGCTTGTTCACTACGTGTAACTGCGGACTGTCCCACAAGGGTTCATTAAGCAACCGAAGGCTGATTGCCAAGTTTGTCTGCCCATTGAGCCATCTTGCCCAGGCCGGTCCAGTTGGCGTCGATGAAAGTGATGGCGCCGGTGGGGCAGGCGTCGGCACAGGCCGGCTCGCCACCGCACAGATCGCACTTTTGCACTTTGCCGGTCTCCTGCACGTAATTGATGGTGCCAAACGGGCAGGCAATGGTGCAGACCTTGCAGCCGACACAGGTGGCCTCATTAACCACTTTGGCGCCGGTGAGCTTGTCAACGGTAATGGCCTCGACCGGGCAGGCATGCAGGCACCAGGCCTCATCGCACTGGGTGCAGGTGTAAGGCACTTTCTTGCCGGTATGGTGAAAGTCAAACACCTTGATCCGGGATTTGGCAGTGGCGAAAGTGCCGTAGTTCTCGAAAGAACAGGCCATTTCGCACTGCAAACAACCGGTGCACTTGTCTGCGTTGATGTGCAACACCTTTTGCATGTGTCTCTCCTATGAAATGAAATACATAGCCATTGTTAGACGTCTGGGAGACTTGCCTCCTAGGGATAACCCTAATCTAGAATGACGAATGACGTGAAATTCTCAAAAATACATGAGCCACACCATGACACTCGCCAGAACGCTGTTTTTTACCTGCTCTTTATGGCTGGCACTGAGCGCCCACGCCGGAAAAGTCACGGTTGCGGCAGCGGCTGACCTGAAGTTCGCCATGGACGAGGTTATCCCCACCTTCAGACAAGCCAACCCAGGCGACGAGATCGACGTGATCTACGGCTCATCAGGCAAGTTTCACACCCAGATTCAGCAGGGCGCGCCCTACGACCTCTATTTTTCTGCTGATATCGCCTTTCCACGCGCGTTGGCGAAGAACGGCTTCGCCGCCTCCGAGGTGAAACCTTACGCCTTGGGTCGCATCGTGTTGTGGAGCGCCAGCCTGGACGCGACCCAGATGACGCTGGCCAGCCTGACTGACCCGAAGATCACCCGCATCGCCATCGCCAACCCGAAGCACGCGCCCTACGGCATGCGCGCCGAGGAAGCGCTGCGCTCGGCCGGGCTGTGGGAGAAAGTTGAGCCCAAGCTGGTCTATGGCGAGAACATCGCCCACACCGCGCAGTTCGTACAGACCGGCAATGCGCAGATCGGCGTCATCGCGCTGGCCCTGGCCGTGCATCCCGCGCTCTCCAGCAAAGGCGGTTACTGGCTGATCCCCGACAAGCTGCACGCGCCGCTGGAACAGGGCTTCATCATCACCCGGCGGGCAGCGGCTAACGCGCTGGCCAGGCGCCTGGCCGACTACATGGACAGCAGCGCCGCCCGCGCGGTGATGAGGCGCTATGGCTTCGTATTTCCCGCTGACCCGTCCAGCAAGTAAGTGAGCCCATGCCCATGCTATTGACCGACAGTGATCTGCAGGCCCTCTGGCTGACGGCGCGCCTGGCCGGCATCGTGACCCTGATCCTGCTGCTGGTGGGCACGCCGATCGCGTGGTGGCTGGCGCGCACCAAAACGGCGTGGAAAGGTCCGATTGCTGCCGTGGTCGCCTTGCCGCTGGTGTTGCCGCCTTCGGTACTGGGCTTCTACCTGCTGCTGGCGATGGGCCCCCATGGCCCGGTCGGCCAGTTCACGCAGGCCCTGGGCATCGGGCCGTTGCCGTTCACCTTTTGGGGCCTGGTGCTGGCTTCGGTGTTTTACTCGCTGCCCTTCATGGTGCAACCTTTACAGATCGCCTTCGAGGCCATCGGCGAGCGCCCGCTGGAGGTGGCGGCGACCTTGCGGGCGTCGCCGCTGGACGCTTTTTTCACGGTCGCTGTGCCTTTGGCCCGGCCCGGCTTTCTGACCGCTTCGGTCCTGACCTTCGCGCACACCGTGGGCGAATTCGGTGTCGTGCTGATGATTGGCGGCAACCTGCCCGGCGTGACCCGTGTCGCCTCCGTGCAAATCTACGACTATGTGGAAGCGTTCGAGTACGCGCAGGCCCATCGCCTGTCGGCCGTGCTGCTGATCTTCTCCTTCCTGGTGCTGCTGGCCCTGTATGCCTGGCGACCGAACTTGAAGACACGGGCCTGATATGACCGGCATTCAAACGCGTTTTCGCCTGGCCCGGCCGGGCTTCACGCTCGATGTCGAGCTGGACTGGCCCGCGCGTGGCGTCACGGCGCTGTTCGGCCCCTCTGGCTCCGGCAAGACAACACTGTTGCGCTGCATCGCCGGGCTGGAGCGCGCGCCACAGGGATTCTTGCGCGTCGATAGCGATGTTTGGCAGGACGATACGCGTTGGGTGCCGACGCACCAACGCCCGCTCGGCTACGTGTTCCAGGAGGCGAGCCTGTTTGCGCACCTCACGGTGCTGGGTAATCTGCGCTACGGGCTGCAACGGGTGAGCGAAGTGCAAGGGGTGAGCCTGGCGCAAGCGATTGAGTTGCTCGGCATTGGCCACCTGCTCGAGCGCAAGCCGGACCGGCTGTCGGGCGGCGAGCGCCAGCGTGTGGCCATTGCGCGGGCGCTGGCGGTCAGTCCGCGTCTGTTGCTGATGGACGAACCGCTGGCCGCGCTGGACTTGAAGCGCAGGCAGGAAATCTTGCCCTACCTGGAGCGCCTGCAAAGCGAGCTCGACATTCCGATTGTTTATGTCAGTCACGCGATTGATGAAGTGGCGCGGCTGGCCGACCACCTGGTGTTGCTGGAAGGTGGTCGGGTCACGGCCAGCGGCCCCACTGGCGAATTGATGACGCAGCTTGATCTGTCACTGGCACACGGTGATAGCGCCAGCGCCATTATTCATGCCAGCATCAGCGGCCACGAACCGGCCTACCACCTGACACTGGCCGCCTTCCCCGGTGGGCGCTTCTGCGTACCGCAGCAAATGATGGCGGTGGGTCAGCCTTTGCGCATCCGCGTGCAGGCGCGCGACGTCAGCCTGACGCTGGAGCCACAAACCGGCACCAGCATTCTCAACATCCTGCCGGTGACGGTCACCGCCGTATCAGACGATAGCCCGGGTCAGGTGATGGTGGGACTGGATGCGGGCGGCACGCCCCTGCTGGCCAGAATCACGTACAAGTCGGCCCAAGCGCTCGGGCTGGTCACTGGACAAACCGTTTACGCACAGGTCAAGGGTGTCGCGATTCTGGGGCCATAAGCCTTTTAAGTGCTGCGGATAAGCGCGCAGCCAGCCCAACCCGCCATCGCGATTACCCTTAAACTCCGCTTCCCTCAACCCGCTGGTGTGATCTATGGACTTTTTATTTGACTCCAATCTCTGGATTGCGTTTTTCATGCTCGCGGCGCTGGAAATCGTGCTGGGTATCGACAACATCATTTTCATCAGCATTCTGGTCGGACGTCTGCCGGCCAAAAACCGGGACCTGGCGCGTCGTCTCGGGCTCGGGTTTGCGATGGTTTCGCGCATCGGCCTGCTGTTCAGCCTGACCTGGGTGATGTCACTCACCAACCCGCTGTTTTCACTCTTTGGCCACGAGATCAGCGGGCGCGACCTGATTCTGCTGGGCGGCGGACTGTTTCTGCTCTACAAGGCCTCGAACGAGATTTTTCTGGAAGTCGAGGCCCACCAGCCCAAAGAGGTCAGCGCCAAGGCGCATACGCTCAGAACCGGCGCTACCCTGTTTTGGGGCACCATTGTTCAAATCGGTATCGTTGACATTGTCTTTTCGCTGGACTCGGTGATCACCGCCGTCGGTATGGTGGACAACATCAACGTGATGGTGGCCGCCGTGATGGCGTCAGTTGCCGTCATGATGTTTGCCGCCAAACCGATTGGTGACTTTGTGGACCGCCATCCCTCGATCAAGGTGTTGGCGCTGTCGTTCCTGACCATGGTTGGAACCCTGCTGGTGGCGGAGGCTTTTGACGTGCATGTGCCCAAAGGCTATGTTTACACGGCCATGCTGTTTTCTCTCGGGGTGGAGGCGCTGAACATTCGTGCCCGCTCGAAGCGGCTGGCCCTCAAGATGACTCCATAATCTTCTGGGGGCCGGTCTGCGCGCGGCTCAATCGCGGGCGTCGCCCTGATGTCGGCGTTCATTGAGCCAGTCGATGATGGCCGATAGCGGCAGCGGACGGGACAGCAGATAGCCCTGGATCATGTCGCAACCCAGCCGGACGATCAGGTCACGCTGTTCCTTGGTCTCGACCCCCTCGGCAATGGTCTTGAGCGCGAGCCCCTGCGCGAGACGAATTACCGACTCCACAACGTGAATCGAACGTTCGTCGACCATGCCGTCAATCAGGCTCTTGTCGATCTTCAGGCTGTCCAGGGGCAGATGCTGCAGATAGGTGAGCGAGCTATAACCGGAGCCGAAATCGTCAAGTGCAAGACTGACACCAAGCTGCTTCAGGGCGAGCAGGTCTTCCCGCCCCTTTTGCAGGTCTTCCAGCACCATCGATTCGGTGATTTCCAGAATCAGGCGCTTGGCCTCGATCCGGTTCTCTTCCAGCGCTGCTTTCAGGAATCCGTGGAAGTTGCCGCGTCGCAACTGGCGCACAGAGACGTTCACGCTCAAGCGGATGTCCGGGAAACCGGCATCGGTCAAACGATGCAGATCGCGGCAGGCCTGTTCGACAATCCACTCGCCGACCTCGACGATGGCGCCGTTACGCTCGAGAATCGGGATGAACTCGACCGGTGAAACCAGACCGAGCGTCGGGTGATGCCAGCGGATGAGGGCCTCCATCGACACCACCTGATCATCGAGAAGCGTCGCCTTCGGCTGGTAGTAAAGCTCGAATTGCCCCTTTTGCAGCGCGGTCATCAGCTCCAGGGTCAGTAGATGCAGGCGTTCGGCGCGCTGGCGCATTTCTTCGTTGAACAGCACGTAACGGCTGTGCGTGCTCTTGCATTCGTGCATCGCGCTGTCGGCACTCATCAGCAGACGTTCGGCGTCGCCTGCATCGTCCGGGAAGAGAGCGGCGCCGACGTTGAGCACGATCTCTACCTTCTCGGCGCCCAGCATGAAGGGTTCCTTGACGCAGTTGACGATGCGTTCGGCCACGACGATCAGATCGTCGGCAGAATGGAAGTCTTCGCACAGAATGGTGAATTCATCGCCACCCAGGCGTGACAGCATGAAGTTGAGCGGCGCTGTAGAAATTGCCTGCTCCGGTTTCCCGTTGTCCCGCCGGCCGCTGAAAATGCCGTCGGTTTGGCGCAGGTGGTCTTGCAATCGTTTCACCATTTTGACAAGAAGAAGATCGCCGCCGTGGTGGCCATAGCGGTCGTTGATCGCGTTGAGGCCGGCCAGGTCGACAAAAAACAGCCCCATCTTGGTACCGTTGCGCTCTGACCGTGCCATCCCTTTTTCCATCCGGTCAAAGAACAAACGGCGGTTCGGCAGATCGGTCAACAGGTCGTAGTGCGTCATCTTTATCAGTTCCCGACGCGAGCCCTGCATCAGCCAGAAGCCCAAGCCCAGAAAAGAGCTAAGAACCAGCAGCAACAGCACCCGGCCGGCAACCGACAGTCGCTTCGCGCTGCGGATGCCACCCACCAGTTCTTCAAGTTCCGGCTCGGGCAGATAGTGATGCAGTTCCCATTTGCCAGAGCTTGGCAAATCAAGTTTGAGCGACGCCCAGCGCCCGCCCAGCGAGTGATCTTTCTGCGCTGTAGCCAGTCCACTGGCCAGCAGCGGATTGCGCCGATCCGAAATTTCGATCTGCTGGTTTTTTTCGACCAGGACAAAAGGGGATGGCGGCGGCATCTGCCAACCTTCGGTCGCCATTCTTGCCTGGTCGGCCGGTGTGACGGGAAGGAAGGGAACGTCGAGCAGCTTGGCCTCAAAGACGTTGGCACGAATGATGATTGACACCTGCCCCTTGAAGCTGCCAGACTGGGCGTCGTAAACCGGGACCGAATAGACGAAGCCACTGGCGTCGCGCGGATTACCGTGCAGTTTTGAAACAAACTGCGTGTTGTCGCAGGTCTGCAACAGTGGCGAGATCAAAGCCGGAATGGTGTTGAGCCTGGTCTCGTAGAGGAAAGTCGGCGCATTCTGCCTGAACCACGCCAGTTGTCGACGGATCTCCTCGTGTACATCGTGCTCGGACTCCTGCGGCACATCAGAGGACGCACCGGTTTGCGCATCGGTGCCCGCGCGACCGACGATCTCATCGTCATACATGAAGAACGGTACCTCCCCCTTTTCGGGATCAAAGCCGTCCATCACGAAATAGATTTCGGACACCTGGACGTAAGCCTTCAGGTTGGCGTAGACCTGTTGCAGCATCCGGTGCGAGTCGTGGGAAAGACGCCCCTCCTTGACCACGTCTTCCCGGACCGAGCGACGGTTGCCACCGCGGGCCTCGCGAATGGCCGGCAACAGGGAGATCGTGCGCCCGGTCTGGTACAGCTCCTGAACGACGCGGCGAATCGTTACCGATTTGAGTTCCAGTTGACGCTGCTGGTAGGCAACCAGCAATTCTTCCTGGCGTTGGTCGTAGCTCGCCATGGAAAACCTGAGTTCGAAGCCCCAAAAGACAAAGCTCGCCAAGGCCACGAGAGCAAAGACGATATAACTCCGCGTCTGACGCGCCTGATTTGTGGAAAGAAAAGTCACTGGTAATCAGTAAATAAAAGTGCCAGACTAACACGGAAAAAAATATCAGCCTTGATCTGCATCACTGGCTGGCGTTCGGGAAAAATAGCTGCTCACCCCCAATTTTGTAACCGGCAATCACCGCCTGCCCCGGTGCCGACACCAGCCAGGCCACAAACTTCTGACCGTCCACAACTTTGACGTGCGGGTGTCTGGCCGGGTTGACCAGCATCACGCCGTACTGGTTGAACAGTCGCTTGTCACCTTCGACCAGCAGCGCCAAATCACCCCGGTTCCTGAAGCTCAGCCAGGTGCCACGGTCCGCCAGCACATAGGCGCCGCTGCTGGACGCGATATTGAGCGCCGGACCCATGCCGCAGCCGCACTCTTTGTAGCCACCACCCTTGCTTTGCGTCGATTCGGCTATCTTCCAGAACCGGAGCTCAGCCGCATGGGTGCCGCTCTTGTCACCGCGCGAGATGAAAGCAGCGTTGGTGGCCGACAGTCTTTTGAGGGCTTGCACAATGTCCGTGCCCCTGGTTTTAGCCGGGTCGGCCTTGGGGCCGACCAGCACAAAGTCGTTGTACATCACGGCAAAACGTTTGACGGCAAAACCATCGGCCACGATTTTTTCCTCAGCCGCCTGGTCATGCACAAACAGCACATCGGCGTCACCCCGGCGACCCATGTCCAATGCCTGGCCGGTGCCCTGCGCCACTACTTTGACGTCCACGCCACTGGCTTTTTTGAACTCTGGCAGCAGATGGGCAAACAGGCCCGACTGCTCGGTGGAGGTGGTGGAGGCCACCACAATGGACTGCGCCGAAGCACCCACAGAAGCCAGAGGAACCGTCGCTACCATCGCATACCGCATAAGGGCCAGAGGCTTAAAAGACATCCCTAATTTCATACAAGTTCTCCTTTGACAAACAAATGGGCCGCCGGGTACTGCAATTGCAGCAAGGGCCCATTAAAAAATTCGTGCACCGGTAAATCGGCCAGCACACGCCCGTGCTCCAGATAAATCACCCGGCTCGCCAGGCGCTTGACCTGCCCCAGGTTGTGGCTGGCAAAAACCAGTGTCATCGCCGAGCGCGGGACTGTGCCTGCTGCGTCTGCGGCTATTTCCGGGCCTGCCGCTGCACCGGCACGCCGACTGGCAAACTCGTCAATCAGCGCTTCAACCTCGCGTTTGGCATGCGGGTCCAGGCTGGCGGTGGGCTCGTCCAGCAGCAGCACTTGGGGCGCCAGGGCCCAGGCCCGCGCCAGCGCCACGCGCTGCTGTTGCCCGCCGGAGAGCTTGCGGGCGTTGCGCTGGAAAAGTTCCGCCAAGCCGACGCGCTGTAGCGCCGCCAGGGCCAACGTCTTCGCCTCGCCCCAGGGCGTGCCACCGAGCCAGAGCCCGAGTGCGATATTGCCCTGCACCGACATGCGCAACAGATGCGGACGCTGAAACAGCATCGCCTGGCGCAGCCCGGACTCGCGCTCGACCTGACCCGCCGTGGGCGCAGCCAAGCCATGCAGCAAGCGCAGCAGCGTGCTCTTGCCGCAACCATTGGCCCCCACCAGGGCCAGCCGCTCGCCAGGCTGGATTGTCAAGGTCACGTCCGACAAGGCACGCACGGCGTTTGCCGGCCGTCCGAAATGCACACTGGCGCCGGCCAGCCGAAACAGCGGCCTCATGGGGCGACCTCCAGTGCGCGTGCCGGTATTTCACGCACCCCTTCGCGTCCCCCGTCATTAATTTCTGTGCGCTCGCGCCAGCGTCGCAGCAGGGCAATCAGCACATTCAGCAACAGCACCACACCCAGCAATATCAGGCCCAGGCCCAAGGCCAGCGGCAAGTCGCCCTTGCTGGTCTCCAGCGCAATAGCGGTCGTCATGACGCGGGTAAAGCCATCGATGTTGCCGCCGACGATCATCACTGCGCCCACTTCCGAGATGGCGCGGCCAAACGACGCAATCACCACCGTGAGTAAGGCGTAACGCTCGTCCCAGGCCAGCAGCAGGCTGCGCATAAAGGGCGGCGCACCGAGCGAACGCAACTGCTCGCCATGGCTGCCTTCAGCGTCCGCCACCACCTGGCGGGTCAAGGCCGCGACCACCGGCAGCACCAGCACCGCCTGCGCCAGCACCATCGCCTTGAAGGTAAAAAGCCAGCCCAGAAAACCCAGCGGCCCCGAGCGTGACAGCAACAGGTACACCACCAGCCCTACCACCACCGAGGGCACCGCCAAAAAGGTGTTGAGCAAGGCCAGCACCGCACCGCGCCCGGTAAAGTGGGCGACACCCAGCCAAGCGCCAAAACCCAGCCCCAGCACACAGGCCAGCGCGCAGGCCATGGCACTGACCGCCAGCGAGCGGCTCACAATCGCCAGCAGAGCGGGGTCCCCGGAGACGATGAGTTGCAGCGCGGTGACGGCGCTGTCAGTGAATGTTGTCATTTAGACTATCGTAGCCACCGATTCAATTACCTGCGATATGAAACCCCGTGCATAGGCTCCAGTTCCACTACACCCTCGCGCGCGACAGCAGTCCGGCGCTGGTGCGCAATCCCCTGATTGATTTGCTGCAGGCGGTGTCAACGCAGGGCTCCATCTCTGCCGCTGCGCGTGCGCTGGGTTTGTCTTACCGTCACGTCTGGGGTGAGCTCAAACGCTGGGAAAACGAGCTCGGCAATGAGCTGGTGGTGTGGGAAAAAGGCCAGTCTGCACGCCTGACCGAATTTGGCGCCAAGCTGATGTGGGCCGAACGTCAGGCGCAGGCCCGGCTGGCGCCGCAGATTGAAGCCCTGCGCACTGATCTGGAACGTGCCTTCGCCGTGGCGTTTGATGCCAACGCCCATGTCGTCACCCTGTATGCCAGCCATGACGACGCCCTGAGCGCGCTGCGCGAGTATGCGTTGACCGCCGATACCGACCCTCGCCACGACAAGAACCAGTATCCGGATGCGCCTCAACTGCACCTGGACATCCGGTTTTGCGGCAGCGTGGACGCCATCCGCGGGCTCAACGAAGGCCGCTGCGTGATGGCCGGCTTTCACACACTGCAACACCCGGCGCCGGGCTCCCTGGCCGAGCGCGTTTACAAGCCGCTGCTACAGCCTGGCTTGCACAAGATCATTGGTTTTGCCAAGCGCACGCAGGGCCTGATGGTGGCCCGGGGCAACCCGCTGGGCTTGCAATCCTTGCTGGACTTGAAACAAAGGAGCGCCCGCTTCGTCAACCGCACCCTGGGCAGCGGCACCCGTGTGGTGCTGGATGAACTGCTGGCCCAAAGCGGCTTGAGTGCGCCTGACATCCAGGGCTACGAACGCACCGAGCCTTCCCACACCGCAGCCGCCCATGCGGTCGCGTCCGGCGCCGCCGATGTCGGTTTAGGCATCGAGTTGGCCGCACGCGCGCAGGGCCTTGATTTTGTGCCCCTGGTGCAAGAGAGCTACCACCTGGTGTGCCTCAAGTCAGCACTGGGAGAACCCGCCATTGCGGCCTTGCTGGCGCTACTGCAAAGCCCGCGCTGGCAGCAGCAGTTGGCCGCCACCGCCGGCTACATGCCATCCCACAGCGGAGAGATTCAGTCACTGCGACAGGTCTTGCCGTGGTGGGATTTTTCACGTAAAAAGACCATTGTGGCAGGCGCTTTTTAGGCACTGCGACTCATAGCCCACAGGACCGGAACCCGACGAAAATATCATCACGGTGCGGTAAAAAATAATTGCGGTATTTCGGATATTTCATGCGCGCACGGGTGGCAAACGACGCCCCGCGCAGCACCTTGTGGGTGCCAAACCAGGGCTCTGAGTAATCGCGATAAGGGTCCGCAGAAAAGCCGGGGTAGGCTCGAAAGGTGCTACCTGTCCATTCCCAGACATCGCCCCAACGAAAGCCGCGTCGCGCCGCCGTGTGCGCAGCCACCTCCCACTCCACTTCCGCGGGTAAGCGTCGGCCGGCCCAGCGGCACCAGGCATCGGCCTCCCACCAGCTCACGTGCATGACGGGCTGGCCACCCGGCATGCGCATGGGCGTGCCAAAACGGATCTGCATGACCGCGCCACTGGCGACGCCAATCTGGTCCACGTAGCGTGGGCCGCGACGGCCTTCGCCCGCAGCTTTGTCCAGCAACCATTGCCAGCCCGCTGGCTGCCACAGCTCCGGGCGATCGTAGCCACCGTCATCCACAAACTCGACAAACTGCGCCCAACTCACCACCTGCGCATCAATCTCGAACTCTGGCACCTGCATCTTATGCGACGCTCGCTCGTTGTCAAAGGTGAATCCACTGCTCCCCGCGCTGCCCCCTGAACTGCCCATTTGCCAGCGCGTGGCCGGAACCCGCAGAGGTTCGCGCTGGGGCATCGGGCCAGGCGTGCTCAAGCCCAGCGGCAAGCCCAGCGTCTGCGCCATGTGAATCAGGGCCTCGCCATGCATGTCCTCATGAAAAAGAGCCAGGCGGTAAAAATACAGCGCATCGTCTTCGTCCGGCGCCTTTTCCAGCAACTCCAGACTGGTTTCCAGTGTGTTCAGCAAATACGCTCTGATGCCATTCAGGTCCGGCAACGCAAGCGCCCATCGGCTGTTGTGGGCCACCTGGGACGAGTCCCACAGGCGGTCGGCCCGTACTTCAATGGAAGCTAGCCGGGCGGCCACCGGATCACAAGCAGCACCCAGATGACGCTGCAGGTTGCGTGCAATCCACCACTCCTGAAACCAGCCAATATGCCCCAGTTCCCACAGCGGCGGATTGAGTTCTGGCAGCATCGGCACCTGACATTGGCCCGCCCCCAGCGCCTGTTCATACTGCGACAGCAAGTACAAGGTATGATTGCGCGCGTCCATCAAGGCCAGCGAGAGCATGTCCCGCCCGGCCTGGCGCATGTCAGGCGAGTCAATGGAAATAGGGCTGACGGTAGGCATGGTGTTTTGTTACATTATTGCGCTCCGCACAGCCTCAAGGCTGAAGTCACATGAATTGACGCACTGGTATTTACCCTAGGATAAAACCTGGCGTCGTCAGGTGTTTACCAGTCACAAGGCGTTAACCTCGGGCTTGAAAAAATGTTAGTCCACTTTTCGGGTGTCCTCAAACGCCCACGGCCAGCCAGCGCCGCAATTTCAAATCGATGGAAACAACATGACCCCTCTTCTCTCCCTGTCCCGACTGATCGACAAGATCAGCACCAGGATTGGAAAATTCACCATGTGGCTGATCCTGGCCACCACCTTGATCAGTGCCGGCAACGCCATCGTGCGCAAGGCCTTTGACATGAGCTCCAACGCCCTGCTGGAGATCCAGTGGTACCTGTTTGCGGCCGTGTTCATGTTAAGCGCGGGCTACGGCTTTCTGAAAAATTCGCACGTGCGCATCGACTTCATCTCCTCCAAACTGAGCCACCGCGCACGCAACTGGATCGATGTGGTGGGCATCCTGGCCGTCCTGATGCCCTTTTGCCTGATCTTGATCGCGCTCTCATGGCCGCTGTTCACCAAGGCCCTGGCCTCGGGTGAGATGTCGCAAAACGCCGGCGGCCTGATCCGCTGGCCGGTCTATGGCCTGGTGCCGCTGGGCTTTGCGCTGCTGCTGCTGCAAGGCGTGTCAGAGCTCATCAAGCGCGTCGCTTTCCTCACCGGTGCAGGCCCGGACGTGCTCGAGAGCGAGGACACTAAGTCCGACGAGCAGAAACACATGGAAGAGATCGAAGCCCTGGCGGCACGCAAACAGGCTGGAGAAAAATAAGATGGAAGCCACTTTTCTGGCACAGCAATTTGTGCCCCTCATGTTCGCCGGGCTGTTCGCCCTGCTGCTGACCGGTTTTCCGGTGGCCTTCGCGCTGGCCGCCACGGGACTCGGGTTCGGCTTCATCGGCATCGAAGCGGGCATTTTCCCGGCCACGCTGTTCCAGGCGCTGCCGCTGCGCATGTTCGGCATCATGCAGAACGACACACTGTTGGCGATTCCATTCTTCACCTTCATGGGCATCATCCTGGAACGCTCCGGCATGGCCGAGGATCTGCTCGAAACCGTCGGCCAGGTGTTCGGTCCGCTGCGCGGCGGTCTGGCCATTGCCGTGATCCTGGTGGGCGCGTTGCTGGCCGCCACCACCGGTGTGGTCGCTGCGGCCGTGATTTCCATGGGCCTGATCTCGCTGCCCATCATGCTGCGCTACGGCTACAGCCGGGTGATCGCCACCGGCACCATCACCGCCTCGGGCACGCTGGCGCAGGCCATTCCACCGTCTCTGGTGCTGATCGTGCTGGCGGACCAGCTCGGCCGCTCGGTCGGCGATATGTATGCCGGCGCGCTGGTGCCCGGCCTGCTGCTGGTTGGCCTGTACCTCCTGTTCATCGTGATGGTGGCACTGTTCAAGCCGGCCCTGGTGCCGGCGCTGCCGCCCGAGGCCCGCATCTACCGCGAAGCCGGCGGCAGTTCAGGTCACAAGTCGCTGCTGGTGCTGTTCCTCATCTGCGCTGCCGTGGGGGTCATCTGGGCCCAGGTGCATGACCCGCTGCTGACGCAGTGGCTGGAGCGCTCGACGCCCTCGCCCAAGGATGAGATCGTGATCTTGTCCATGACGCTGGCCTCGCTGACCGGCCTGGCGCTGGCCATCCTGAACCACCTCACCCGCATGAGCCTGCTGTCCAGACTGGCTGAGCAGGTCACGTTTGTGCTGATGCCGCCGCTGATCCTGATCTTCCTGGTGCTGGGCACCATTTTTCTCGGCGTGGCTACGCCCACCGAGGGCGGTGCCATGGGCGCCCTGGGCGCGCTGATCCTGGCGCTGGGCAAGCGGCGTCTGTCGTGGCCGCTGATGAAGCAGGCGCTGGACAACACGGCCAAGCTGGCGACCTTCGTGCTGTTCATCCTGATCGGCGCCACGGTGTTCAGCTTCACCTTCAACGCCGCCGACGGTCACCTCTGGGTTGAGCATCTGTTTGTTGGCATACCGGGCGGCGCCTGGGGCTTCCTGATCGTGGTGAACATCCTGATCTTCATCCTGGGCATGTTCATTGACTTCTTCGAGATCGCCTTCATCGTGATCCCGCTGCTGGCGCCGGTGGCCGAGAAGATCCTGCCCGGTCTGGTGCCCGGCATGACGCCCGATGACGCCATGATCTGGTTCGGCGTGATCATCGCCATGAATCTGCAAACCTCGTTCCTGACGCCGCCCTTCGGCTTTGCGCTGTTCTACCTGCGCAGCGTGGCGGCCAAGAAGGACTACAAGGACCGCGTGACGGGCCAGACCATCAAGGCCGTGACCACCAACGAAATCTACCAGGGCTCAATCGCTTTCGTCATCCTGCAGATCATCATGGTGGCGGCGATCATGGTCTTCCCCAACCTGGTGACCGGCAACGTAAGCCATGAAAAAGGCCTGAGCGAATCCCAGGTGATGGAGCAATTGCAGATGCCGATGCCAGACGAGCCGACCGACCCCGCCAAAGTTGAAGGCGGTGACGCCACGCAAGGGGCCGAAAAAGATGGCGAACCCAAACCAGCCGACGACAAGGAAGACGACCCGCTGAAGGCACTTCAGGAGTCGATGAAAAAGAAGTAATGCCTTGTCTGCCGCGATCCTGTTTGCAGCGAACCGGCTCAAGCCCCGCAGATGCTACGGGGCTTTTTTGTTGCCTGTTTCATGGCCAACAAATCGAACCGGAGAAAAAAAGCCCCGCAAAGCGAGGCCTTTTTGAAAACGCGAAAAGAACCGATCACAGCTTGACGGTGGTCATGTAGCTGTCGTAACGGAACTCGGAAAAGCGCAACCACAACAACTGGTCACGCTGGAATGCACGCATGTCCTGGTGAATCTTCTTGAACTCGGGAGATTTGGCTTCGTGCTCCGCAAATACTTCCATTGAGGTCTTGAAGCCGGCGTCCATGATCTCCTTCGAGAAGGCCTTGAGCTGTGTCTTTTCGGCGACCAGTCTCTTCAAGGCAATCGGGTTGAACGAATCGTACTTTGCCGTCATGTCCCGGGCGGCCACGGCGGTTGCCGCATCAACAATCGCCTGATTTTCCGGCGACAGTGCAGCGTAGGCTTTGGTATTGATGAAAAACGCAAGCTCCGCGCCACCTTCCCACCAACCGGGATAGTAGTAGTAAGGCGCCACCTTGTTGAAGCCCAGTTTCTGGTCGTCGTAGGGGCCCACGAACTCGACGGCGTCCAGCGTGCCTTTTTCAAGGGCCTGGTAAACCTCACCGGCAGGCATGTTCTGCGGCACAACGCCCAGCTTCTGCATGGCCTCACCGAAAAGCCCTCCGCCCATGCGCATTTTGAGACCCTTCAGGTCTTTGACGGTCTTGATTTCCTTGCGGTACCAGCCGCCCATCTGCGTGCCGGTGTTGCCCGCACTGCGGCTCTTGATGTTGTACTTGGCGTAAAACTCGTCCATCAGCTTGCGGCCATTGCCATGCTCCATCCAGGCATCCATCTGGCGGGCGGTGAGGCCAAACGGCACGGCACAACCGAAGGCAAAAATGGGATCCTTGCCGGTGAAATAGTAGGACGCCGTCTGGGCCATCTCGACCGTGCCATTCTGGATGGCATCGACCACGCCGAAAGCCGGCATCAGTTCGCCGGCTGCATGCACCGACACTTCAAACTTGCCACCAGACAGTGCCTTGACGGTCTTGGAAAACATTTCTGCACTGCCAAAAATGGTGTCGAGCGACTTTGGAAAGCTGGAAGCCATGCGCCAGCGAACGTTGGCACCTTGGGCATGCACGGCAGGCGCAACGCCGGCGGCCAGTACGCCGGCAATACCAGCATTTTTGATTAGGGAACGACGATCCATTGGGTTCACTCCTGGGGTTGTTGATTGAACATCTCGCCATGCGGGTACGCACAACGATGACTGATATGAGTCACTCTGGATTATAGGAACATGCGCGACACGCGACGTGGGGGTTTTCCCTCACGGGGCTGACCGCCAAGCGGCTCAGAACTCTTTAAAAACCATGCTCATTAAGGGGTTTCAGGAAACTGAAGGCCAGCGCGGCGACGGAATTTAAATCCACTCACACGGCGTGTGAAATTATTTCAAGCCGCAGCCTTGAGTGCGGGCCTGTGCCCTTGCAGCAAGGCGTCAAAGCGACCACGGATCGAGGCCTCGATCCCGCCCGCATCCAGACCCTGCAGGGCCAGCAATTTGGCCGGGTCGCCATGCTCGATGAATTCATCGCGTAACCCGAGTTGCAGCAGGGGCTTGACCACCCCCGCCGCGTGCAACACCTCAAGCACCGCGCTGCCAGCGCCGCCCATGATGGCGCCCTCTTCCAGGGTGACAAGACCCTCGTGCTCGGCCGCCACCTTGAGCAGCAGCTCACTGTCCAGCGGCTTGGCCCAGCGCATGTTGACCACCGTGGCGTTGAGCGACTCACCCGCTTGCAGGGCGGGGTACAGCAGGGTGCCAAAGACCAGTATGGCAATACCCTTGCCGGTGCGCCGCAGCTCGCCCTTGCCAAAGGGCAGCGCTTCCAGACCAGGCTGCACCGCCACGCCGACCCCGGCGCCGCGCGGGTAGCGCACGGCCACCGGATGATTCTGCGCAAAGGCTGTGGACAGCAACTGACGACATTCGTTCTCGTCCGCCGGGCAAGCGACGCTGATGTTGGGGATGCAGCGCAAATAGGGAATATCGTAGGCACCGGCATGGGTGGCGCCATCCGCGCCCACCAGCCCGGCCCGGTCCAGTGCAAACACCACCGGCAGGTTTTGAATGGCGACGTCGTGAATCAACTGGTCATAGGCGCGTTGCAAAAAGGTGGAGTAAATCGCCACCACCGGTTTCAGGCCCTCGCAGGCCAGCCCGGCGGCAAAGGTCACCGCGTGCTGCTCGGCAATGCCAACGTCGAAATAGCGCGCCGGGAAAAGTTTTTCAAACTCCACCATGCCGGAGCCCTCGCGCATCGCCGGTGTGATGCCCACCAGTCGCGGGTCATGCGCCGCCATGTCGCACAGCCACTGGCCAAACACCTGGGTGAAGGTCTGCTTGGGCGGCGTGCTGGGCTTTTGCAGGCCAATCATGGGGTCAAACTTGCCGGGGCCGTGGTAGGCCACCGGGTCGGCTTCGGCCAGTTTGTAGCCCTGCCCCTTTTTGGTGACCACGTGTAAAAACTGCGGCCCTTTGAGGTGCTTGATATTTTCCAGCGTCGGGATCAGCGACTCCAGATCATGCCCGTCGATCGGCCCGATGTAGTTGAAGCCAAACTTCTCGAACAAGGTGGCGGGCACCACCATGCCTTTGGCGTGTTCTTCAATCCGCTTGGCCAGCTCAAACAGCGGTGGCGCCACCTGGAGCACATGCTTGCCCACGTTCTTGGCGGCTGCATAGAACTGCCCGCTCATGAGCTGCGCCAGATAGCGGTTGATCGCGCCCACCGGTGGGCTGATGCTCATGTCGTTGTCGTTCAGGATAACCAGCAAATTGCAGTCGGCCACACCCGCGTTGTTGAGCGCCTCGAAGGCCATGCCTGCTGTCAGCGCGCCGTCGCCGATGATGGCAATAGCGCGCCGGTCTTCCCCCTTTATTTTGGCCGCCAGCGCCATGCCCAAAGCGGCGGAAATGGAGGTGCTGGAATGCGCCGTGCCAAAGGCATCGTGCTCGCTCTCGCTGCGCTGCGGAAAACCACTCAAACCCCCATGCTGGCGCAGCGAGGCCATGCGCTCGCGCCGCCCGGTCAGGATTTTGTGCGGGTAAGTCTGATGCCCCACATCCCACACCAGCCGGTCTTCGGGGGTGTTGAAGACATAGTGCAAGGCGACGGTGAGTTCCACCGTGCCCAGGTTGGAGCTCAGGTGCCCCCCGGTTTTCGAGACGCTGCTCAGCACATAAGCGCGCAGTTCGGCGGCCAGCACGTCCAACTGCGCGCGCGGCAACCGCCGCAGCTCGGCGGGGTCATTGATGGTTTGCAGCAGCGGGTACAACTTGTTCGACATAGGTTATGTTTTTTACAGCCATCAGCGCTTGTTTCAAGCGGGCTGAAGGCCTTTTTTCCTTGGGTTTTTGTTTACCTGCAGAATTCGGTTTCAGTTGGAACGGTTCACCATCATGTCGGCCAAGCCCTGCAGCGCACGGGTATTGCGCAAACCACTCTGCGCCAGCGCTGCCAGCGCCTGCCCCAGCAACTCCTGGGCCTGCGCGGCAGAGCGCTCCAGCCCCAGCACTGACACATAGGTGGGCTTGTCCTGGTTGGCGTCCTTGCCCGCGGTCTTGCCCAGCATGGCCGAGTCTGCGGTCACGTCGAGCATATCGTCCACCACCTGAAACGCCAGGCCGATGGCGGCACCATACCGATGCAGCGCAGCCTGAGCCACGGCTGATGCATTGCCGCAGGCCACCCCCATCATCACGCTGGCCTGCAACAGGGCACCGGTCTTGAGGCGGTGCATGTCACGCAACTGGCTCTCAGTCAGGGCCCCCCCGACACTGGCCAGGTCAATCGCCTGGCCGCCTGCCATGCCGGCGCTGCCGGCAGCCCGGGCCAGCAGGCGACAAAGACTGGCCTGTCGCTCGGCCGACATCCCATCGTCCTCAGGCGTCAACAACTCAAAAGCCAGTGCCTGCAAGGCGTCGCCCGCCAGCAGGGCACTGGCTTCGCCAAATTTCACATGCACGGTTGGCTTGCCCCGGCGCAGCACGTCGTTGTCCATGCAAGGCATGTCGTCATGCACCAGCGAATAGGCGTGAATCAGTTCGACGGCGCACGCGGCGCGCAGCGCCGCTTCATTCAAGTGACGCTCATGATCGGATTCGTTTACTCCCTCGCCCTCTGGGAGAGGGTTGGGGTGAGGGGAAAGGACATGGCGAGCTCGATCACCAGCAGGCAACTCACTGCTCACCGCCTCCCAGGCCGCCAGCACCAGCAGCGGGCGCAGCCGCTTGCCGCCGTCCAGCACGGCATAACGCATGGCTTCGACCAGCTCGGCGGGCGCGCCATGATCGACACCGGCGGGCGCATCTGCGCTCACCCAGCGCTCGAGTGCACGCTCGACGCCGTCAAGATGCTCGGCGCTCCAGGCGCCCAAGTCAAACGCAGGGACGGCTTTCACTCGGGCGTCCACGTTTTAAGCTCCCCCTGATCCAGCACCTTGATCTGCGCTTCAATGGCTTCCAGCCGGGCACGGCAAAATTTGAGCAATTCGGCCCCGCGCTGGTAACCGTTAAGCAGTTGCTCCAGCGGCATATCGCCCGCCTCCAGCCGGGCAAGCAGTTGCTCAAGCTCTTCCTGAGCAGACTCAAAACTGGCCGGGGCAATTGAAACAGGGCGGGGAGCAGAGGCCATAGGGCTGGAAATTGTTGAAGTCGAAAAGCCTGATTCTAGTGTAGTGTTGCACTCTATCTGACACTTAAAACCGTGTCTTTTCGCCCAGGGCGTTGTTGCAAATCCGCGCGATACCTACGGGTATCGCTGTGGTTTTCGCCTAGCCCTGAGCAAAAATCCATCAGTTTTAAATGTGCCATCAAGAATGCAACACTACACAAGGCGCTGGACTGCACCGTGTGCCAAGGGTCGCGCAATGACCTGTTCGCTAGTGCAAAATGGCGCCTATGAAACCACCCCAAAGACTGCAATCGTTGATCGAAGAAGGCCTGATCGACACCGTCGTGCGCCAGTTGATGAGCGGCAAGGAGGCGATGGTCTATGTGGTGCGCTGCGGCATCGATACCCGCTGCGCCAAGGTCTACAAAGAGGTGACCCAGCGCAGCTTCCGCCAGGCAGTGGACTACACCGAGAACCGCAAGGTCAAGAACACGCGCCAGGCCCGCGCCATGGCCAAGGGCACCCGCTTCGGCCGGCAGGCACAGGAGGCGGCCTGGCAGAGCGCCGAGGTCGATGCGCTCTACCGCCTGGCCGCCGCCGGCGTGCGCGTGCCCAAACCCCACAATTTCTTTGAGGGCGTGCTGCTGATGGAGCTGGTGACCGACGAGCACGGCGCTGCCGCCCCGCGGCTGAACGATGTGGCGTTCACGCCCGGGCAGGCGCGCGCCCACCACGCGACACTGATGACCGAGGTGGTGCGCATGCTGTGCGCTGGCGTCGTGCACGGCGACCTGTCGGAGTTCAACATCCTGCTGGCGGCGGACGGCCCGGTAATCATTGACCTGCCCCAGGCGGTGGATGCAGCCGGCAACAACCACGCCCAGCGCATGCTGCTGCGCGATGTGGACAACCTGCGCGGCTTCTTCGGCCGCTTCGCGCCAGAGCTGCTGCACACCCACTTTGGCCCCGAAATCTGGGACCTGTATCAGCGCGGCGTGCTGCACCCCGAGGGGGTGCTCACCGGCCGCTTCGAACGCAAGAGCGGGGCGGTGGATGTGGGCGGCGTGCTGCGCGAGATCGACGACGCACGCGCCGATGAAGCGGCGCGCCGCCTGCGCCTGCAGCCTGCCGGGTGATGGGCCGGGCCAGGTGGCTGGGCTCCGCTCATTTGATCCGGCTCTCTATAACGAATGAGACCCCGGCAGGTACAATCCATTCTCTTTGCACCGGCCACGGCCGGCTCCTTTTTTGTACCGCGCATTAGCGCATCTCCCTGTGGGGAGTCTTTAGGTCAGGTCACCGATGTCTGATTTAAGTCTTCAACTGCAGCAGGCCAGCGGCCAACTACCAGTTTCAAGCTATTTTGACGAAGCGCTTTACCGGCGCGAACTAGAGCGAATTTTCCAGCGCGGGCCGCGCTATGTAGGACACGCCTTGAGCGTTCCCAACGTAGGCGACTATGCCACCCTGGCGCAAGAGGCCCAGGGGCGGGCTCTGGTACGCACGCCCAGTGGCATCGAGCTCATTTCCAACGTCTGCCGCCACCGCCAGGCGCTGATGCTGCAGGGACGCGGCTCGGTCAACACCGCCTCGCCCGGCACGGCGGCGGGCAACATCGTGTGCCCGCTGCACCGCTGGACTTACAGCGGCAGCGGGCCACAGCCTGCGGGCACGCTGCTGGGCGCGCCCCATTTTGCGCACGATCCCTGCCTGAACCTGAACAATTACCAGTTGCGTGAGTGGAACGGACTGCTGTTTGAGGACAATGGCCGCGATATCGACACCGATCTGGCGGGCATGGGCCCGCGGGCCGATCTGGATTTCACCGGTTTTGTACTCGACAAGGTGGAAATGCACGAGTGCCAGTACAACTGGAAAACCTTCATCGAGGTTTATCTGGAGGACTACCACGTCGGCCCGTTCCATCCGGGTCTGGGCGGGTTTGTGACCTGCAACGATCTGCGTTGGGAATTCAAGGAACACTACTCGGTCCAAACCGTCGGCGTGGCCCCACAGACCGGCCCAGCCGGCACCCCGGTTTACCAGCGCTGGCAAGATGCGCTGCGCGCCTACCGCCAGGGTGAGTTGCCCAAGCAGGGCGCAATCTGGCTCACCTACTACCCGCACATCATGGTGGAGTGGTATCCGCATGTGCTGACCGTCTCCACCCTGCACCCGATGGGCGTGGACAAGACCATGAACATGGTCGAGTTCTATTACCCGGAAGAAATCCAGGCGTTCGAGCGTGAATTTGTCGAAGCCCAGCAAGCTGCCTACATGGAAACCTGTCTCGAAGACGACGAGATCGGCGAACGCATGGACGCTGGCCGGCGCGCCCTCTTGCTGCGCGGTGACAACGAAGTTGGGCCCTACCAAAGCCCGATGGAAGATGGCATGCAGCACTTTCACGACTGGTATCGCCGCCAGATCACAGGAAGGAAACCCGTCTGATGTACAGCACCCTGATTTCCGCGCAGCAACTCCAGGCCCTGCACAAGAGCGGCCAGCCCTGCATGATTTTTGACTGTAGTTTTGAGCTGATGCAGCCCGCTGCCGGCGCGCAGCAATACCGGCAGGCGCACATCCCCGGTGCGCTGCGTGCTGACCTGGAGCAGCACCTGAGCGCCAGGAAAACCGTTCGCCCTGAGCTGGTCGAAGGGCTTACAGAGGCTTCGACCCGCTCAGATCGAACGGACGCTGCCTCGGGCGGACGCCACCCCCTGCCCTCGCGCGAGACCTTTTCCGCCTGGCTCAGCAGCGTCGGCTTTGCCAACACCATGCAGGCCGTGGTGTACGACCGCCAGGGCGCCAACTACTGCGGCCGTCTGTGGTGGATGCTGAAATGGGCCGGCCACGAGGCGGTGGCGGTACTGGATGGCGGTTTGCAGGCGTGGCAAGCCAACGGTGGTGAAACGCACAGCGGCACCGGCAACACGTCGAATGAAATCACTGGTGCGCCCGCTTCAACATCAAACTATGCGCTAACTCCTGCCAAGACCGCACTGATAGCGACTGAAACCATCACCAAACAGTTGGGCCGACCGACGCAGACCCTGATCGACGCCCGTGGCACGCCACGCTTCAAGGGCGAAGTGGAGCCGCTGGACCCGGTGGCCGGTCATATCCCCGGCGCGCTAAACCGTCCGTCCAACCTGAACCTGGACTCTGAGGGCAAGTTCAAACCGGCCGCTACGCTCAGGGCCGAGTTCGAAGCCCTGCTGGCCGGGCGCGACCCCGCCAGCGTGGTGCACCACTGCGGCAGCGGTGTCAGCGCCGTGCCCAACCTCATCGCCATGGAAGTCGCTGGCCTGGGACGCACCGGGTTCTATGCCGGAAGCTGGAGCGAGTGGTGCAGCGACCCAGCGCGTCCGGCGGCGCAGGGCTACTCAAGTTCAACACTTCCGGCACGCAAGTGGTTGATTTCATTGGAAACGGGGTCCAAAGCGCAGACTACAAAACAGGTTTGACCAGGTCTGCGGGTGTTGGCAGTGCCAACTCCAGGGCGGCAAACAGCGACTTCTGAGC
>JAUXOA010000060.1 GCA_030682475.1 Rhodoferax sp.
CATATGCGCGTGCGTAGTCCCTCCGCCGGGAACACGGCCGCCCGACCTCGAGACGTTGCGGCAGCATTTGGGTGGCCAAGGGCTCGCTCAGTACAAGGCGCCCGAGCGGCTGGTCGTTCTGGATTCGTTGCCGATCGTCGGTGACAAGATCGATCGGCAGGCGCTGGCGCTCCTGGCCGTACCCTTGCCCTAGTTTTAACTCCTTGTCGCCAGTTGACATCGGATGGCCAGTAAATTTGAATGAACGTTCATTCTGCTACATCGTGCGTTATTACCCAGGAGAACTTTCGCCATGACTCTTTCTTCATCGTCTCGCCCCAAGGACATGCGTACGTGGATCGCCCAACTCGAGGCCGCCGGCGAGCTGATTCGCATCGACAAACCGGTCGATCCACTCACCGAGATGGGCTCGCTTCTCTACCAGTCGCGCGAGAAGGCGCTTTTTTTCGAGAAACTGCCGCACGGCTGGCGCTCGCTCGGGCAGGCGCCGGCGAACATCCGTCATGCCGCGCTCGCCTTCGGCGCCACGGAAGAGACTGTGGTGCCGCTCGTGGCAGAGCGCATGGGCAAGCTGATTCCCCCGGTGATGGTCACCGACGCGCCGGTCCAGGAGTTGGCGTTCGGAAAGGGTGAATTCGATCTCACGCAACTGCCGGTTCATATCGCCGGGCTGCGCGACGGCGGGCCGGTATGCGGTTGCGGCCTGGTGGTAACCAAGGACCCCGACACCGGACAGAGGAACGTGAGCTTTCATCGACTGCAGATCAAGGGGCCGAACAAGTCGGGGATCCTGCTCTATCCACGCCACACCTGGAAGAACTATGAGAAGTACCAGGCGCGCAATGAGCCGATGCCGGTGGCGATCTTCATCGGCCATCATCCGCTCTACTACGCGGCGGCGGCCACCACGGCCGCCTATGGGCTGGACGAATTCGAGATCGCCGGCGGCTATCTCGGCGAGGCCGTACGCCTCGTGAAATGTCAGACGGTAGACCTTGAGGTTCCGGCGGATGCCGAGGTCGTGCTGGAGGGCTACATCCCGCCGCATTATCGGGAGGAAGAAGGGCCGTTTTCGGAGTTCCAGGATTATTACGTCACCGGTACCGGCAAGAATCCGATCGTGGAATACCATCACATGACGCGCCGCCGTGATGCGATCTTCAAGAATTTGCAGAACGGGTCGGAGATGGAAGGATGCGTCTTCCACAAGATCCCGATGAGCGCCGCGATCTATCGCCGGCTCAGGGACGTGGGCGGAGGGCCGAATCTGCACAATGTCATGGTTCTCCCCGGTATCTTCGGTCTGGTGGTGCAGATGACGCCTCGTGCCTACGGCGAGGCGAAGAACCTGATGCTGGCGGCCCTCTCGTCCGAGTACCAGCACCCGAAGATCGTCATCGCGGTGGATGCCGATGTCGACATCTTCAATCCCGCGGAGCTGCTCTGGGCCCTGTCGACCCGGGTTGATCCGCAGAGGGATGTAACCGTCATTTCCGGCACCCACAACCATGCGATGGATGCCAGTCTGACCGAACTCGGCGCTCCGGGAACCGGACTGTGGCAGCGCTTCGGCTCCAAGATGCTGATCGACGCGACGATACCCCCGCCTGCCGACCCGGAGGCGCGCGCGGCGTTCGAGCGCATCCGCCCGCGCAATCCGCATCTGCGGCTGGAGGACTACGCGGCGGAAGAATCGTTGGCTCTGGTCCGTTCGCTCTCGCCGCTGTTCTTCGGTTCGAAGATGCTTGGGAAACGCTGACCGTATCGGGCGGCCGGTCTTCTTCATCTGGCTGTTTGTGATGACAGGAGGGGGTATGTCTCATTTCCTTGATCAAGGTCGCACGCGCAGGTCCTCTGTTCCGAACATTTCCCACGCGCTCCGCGTTCTTTTCGCCGAGCGGCTGCAGCAAAATCACCCTGCTCAGGATACTCGCAGGGCTCGAAGCGCCGACCAGCGGCAGCATCGAAGTCAGGCAGACCGACCGCAACTGGCCATGCAATTCGATGGTGTTCCAGGGCGAGTCGATCTTCCCCTGGATGACGATACCTGTTCGTGGAAGACGGGGCGGTAGAACAACTCACCCTTTAAGGAGCATTTATGCGGCGTTTAATCATAGGCATCTCCAGTTCGACATTCCGCACCGGCTGCTCAAGCGGTGGAAGGCTCATTGCAGGCCGCTTTCAAACACAGGTGTGCTGACGTCGAAATAGTTCGGTATCCGCACAATATATACGAATTCATTGACGTTGATCAAACAGGCTTATAGACTTTGGCGTCTGTGAGAGGTCTTTGGCCCCTCTTCTCGACAACCACCCCTGGAGACCCGCGATGAAATACATATTGGCCCTGACCGGCGCACTCTGCCTGGCTATGCAGACCCTGCCGGCTGCCGCAATCGATTTTCCTTCCAAGCCGGTGCGCATGGTCGTGCCGTTTCCGGCTGGTGGCACCGCCGATGTGTTGCCACGCATCCTGGCCGACAAGCTGCGCCACCGCTTCCCCGCGGGGGTTGTGGTGGAGAACAAACCAGGCGCCGGGGGCAATATCGGCGCGGAGTTCGTATTCCGTGCCGAAGCCGACGGTCACACGCTGCTGGTTTCGCCGCCGGGGCCGATCGCGATCAACCAGAGCCTCTATGCCAAGCTTTCGTATGATGCCAAAAAATGGGTTCCCGTGACGGTGATCGCGACCGTTCCGAATGTGCTGGCGGTCAGTCCCAAGTTGCCTGTCAAAACTGTTCAGGAATTCATCGCTTACGCCAAAGCCAACCCCGGCAAGCTGTCCTTCGCTTCGCAGGGTAACGGCTCCACCTCGCACCTGACAGCCAGTCTGTTCCAGTCGCTCACGGGAATTCAGATGACGCACATACCCTACAGGGGCACTGCACCGGCGCTCACGGATCTGATGGGTGGCCAGGTCGACTTGTTTTTCGACAACCTGGGCGTATCCATGCAGCTGCACAAAGGAGAGAAGATCCGCATCCTGGCGGTGGCCGATGCCAAGCGCTCAGCCGCGCTGCCGTCAGTACCCTCGTTTGCCGAGGCGGGCCTGCCCGGGATGCAGGCCGTCACCTGGTTTGCCGTCGTGGCACCACCGGGAACGCCGGCGGCCGTGGTTCAGACACTCAACTCGGCCATCGTCGAGGCGCTTAAGTTGCCTGATGTACAGGCCCAGTTTGCAGAGCTGGGCGTCGAGATCATGGGCAACACACCTGAAGAGATGAGCCGTTTCGTGCGCGATGAAACGGCGCGCTGGCAAAAAATCATCAAGGCAGCGAACGTCACCGTCGAGTGACGAGGTCTCTACCATGCAAGCTTCCCCCATTCAATGGCTTTCCAAGGGGCAGACCCGAATCCCGTTTGCGGTTTACCGTGACGACGAGGTCTATGCCCAGGAACAGAAAAACATCTACCGAGGCAATACCTGGAATTATCTTTGCCTTGAATCCGAAATTGCGCAGCCCGGCGACTACAAAACCACTTTCGTCGGTGACGCGCCGGCGGTCGTGGTGAAAGACGACGATGGTGAGGTCTACGCGTTCGAGAACCGCTGCAGTCACCGCGGCGCACTGATCTGTCTGGAGAAATCCGGCAAAGGGGCCAAAGACTTCCAGTGTGTCTACCATGCCTGGTCCTATGACCGGCAAGGCAATCTCAAGGGCGTGGCATTTGAAGCCGGCATCAATGGCAGCGGGGGCATGCCCTCAAGCTTTTGCAAAGAGGAACACGGTGCGCGCAAGCTGCGAATCGCAGTCTTTTGTGGTTTGGTGTTCGGCAGCTTCAGTGACGATGTGGATCCGATCGAGGAATACCTGGGCGCCGAAATCTGCCAGCGCATTGAACGTGTGCTGAACAAGCCGGTCGAGGTGATTGGACGCTTCACACAGGCACTTCCCAATAACTGGAAGCTGTATTTTGAAAACGTCAAGGACAGCTATCACGCGAGTCTGCTGCACCTGTTTTTTACGACGTTTCGCCTGAATCGCTTGTCCCAGCGCGGCGGCATCATTGTGGACGCCTCAGGTGGACACCATGTGAGCTACTCGATGATCGATGAAGACCAGGCTACAGCAAGCACCAATGAATACCAGGATCAGGGCTTGCGCTCTGAGCAGACGGGCTACCAGTTGGCTGACCGTAGCCTGCTGCAGGGATTCACCGAGTTTGACGATGGCGTGACGCTGCAGATCCTGTCGGTGTTTCCGGGCTTTGTCCTGCAGCAGATCCAGAATTGCCTGGCCATTCGGCAGGTGCTGCCGCGCGGCGTTGAAAACACCGACCTGAACTGGACTTACCTCGGCTATGTGAGCGACACGCCCGAGCAACGCGAGGTACGCCTCAAGCAGGCCAACCTGATTGGCGCGGCCGGATTCGTGTCGATGGAGGATGGTGCCGTGGGCGGTTTTGTCCAGCGCGGCATTGCTGCCACGGAGCAAGAGCAGGCCGTGATCGAGATGGGGGACGAAGGCAGCGAGTCGGGTAAATCACGTGCCACCGAAGCATCAGTTCGTGGTTTCTGGAAAGCCTATCGGGCTTGCATGGGCGTTTGAACAGGAACCACCGATGGAAAAATTATCACTGCGCGAGCAGGTTCAAATCTTTCAAACCGCCTATGTACGATGCATTGACAGCAACATGCTGGAGCAGTGGCCTGATTTCTTCGCAGAGCAATGCCTGTATTCGGTCACAACGGCGGAGAATTTTCGTGCAGGCCTGGCGGCCGGCCTGATGTGGGCCAACACGCGCGCCATGCTGCATGACAGGATCAGCGCCTTGCGTCATGCCAACGTCTATGAACGTCAAGCTTACCGTCACATTCTGGGACAGTCCTCCCTGATCGCGCAGGATGACGTGCAAGTTCAATGTGAAACGCCATTTTTGGTAGCGCGCATTGTGCAGGAAGACGTGACCTCGCTGTTTGCCACCGGTGTCTACCATGATGTGTTTGAGCTCAAAGGCGACAAGTTGTTGCTGCGCAAACGCATTGTGGTGTGCGATAGCAGCCGCATCGACACCTTGCTGGCTATTCCACTATGACCCTGAAGTCTCATGCGGTGCGTATCGTCGTGCCAGTGGGAGACCCCAACGGCATCGGCCCCGAGATTTCGCTGCGCACCGCGGCTGCCTATGCCTTGCGTGAAGACGTGACCCTGACCCTGGTGGGGCCGAAGGATGTGCTGGCGCGCACGGCACAGCAGATTGGTTTGCAGCAGGTATTGCACACCACACGGCTGATGGAAACTGCGGCGCTGCCGGACGGCGCATTCCAGCCCGGGCGAATTGACCCGGCCGCAGGACGGACCACGATCGAAGCTGCGAGTCTGGCGATCACGGCGGCGCGCGCTGGCGAGTTTGATGCGGTGGTTGCGGCGCCCCATCACGAAACCGCGATCCATCAGGCCGACATTGCTTTTTCGGGCTATCCCTCACTGGTGGCGAAGGTGTGTGGCATGCCCGAGGAAACGGTATTCATGCTGCTGATCGGTGGTGGTCTTCGCATCGTGCATGTGACCTTGCACGAGAGCTTGCGCACAGCGCTTGATCGCTTGACGCCAGAGCTGGTAGTGAGTGCCACACTGGCCGGCAAGCGGGCACTGGCCCGGCTGGGAATTCCGAGTCCACGCATTGGCATGTTTGGTATCAACCCGCATGCGGGCGAAGGAGGCTTGTTTGGTCAGGAAGACGCCTTGATCACCGTGCCAGCGGTGGCGCAGTTGCGAGCCCTGGCCTGTGATGTGACAGGCCCGGCAGGTGCCGATGCCTTGCTGGCCGCACGCGGGCACGACTTGTATGTGGCGATTTACCATGACCAGGGTCACATACCCATCAAGCTGTTGAGCCCGCATCGGGCCAGCGCGCTGTC
Source organism: Rhodoferax sp. (assembly GCA_030682475.1). GTDB lineage: Bacteria > Pseudomonadota > Gammaproteobacteria > Burkholderiales > Burkholderiaceae_C > Rhodoferax. The sequence goes on from JAUXOA010000060.1 coordinate 5,864, forward strand.
GATTGGCGCTGATGTCATTCTATCGAGTGTGGGTCATGGCAGCGCCATGGACATTGCAGGTCGCAATATGGCCTCAGCCGAAGCCATGATCCAGACCGTGGCACTGTTGGCCAATGTTCCGATGCCGGACGAGACGAAGAGTATCTCTAGATGACACGCCATCAAATTCAAATCGATGGCACAGACGTTTCGTTTGCCGCCGCCGCCGATGAAAGCATTCTGGACGCTGCCGCCCGCAACGGGATTGAGTTGCCTTACTCATGTCGCAAAGGCGTGTGCGGCAATTGCCGGGGCCAGGTGCTTGAGGGCTCACTGCTGGCGGGCACTGCGGGCGGAAGTCACGAGACGGGCATCAGGGCACCGAACGAGCATCTTTTCTGTCGTGCGCAGCCCGTCAGCGATCTGGTGATTCTGCCGCGCAGCTGGCACCGTATCGACCCGGATGCCCGAAAAACCTTGCAAGCGACTGTCTTTCGCAAGCAGTCCATGGCTGGCGATGTGACCCTGCTGCACTTGCGTTTTGCCACCGGCGTGCGGGCGCGCTTTGCAGCAGGCCAGTACCTGCAGATCCTGCTACCGGATGGTCAGCGCCGTTCATTTTCAATGGCCAACCCGCCGCATGAAAATGATGGTGTCCAACTGCATATCAAGCATGTTGCGGGTGGCCACTTCACGGGAGAAATCCTCCCCCTATTGAACCGTGGCGATGTCCAGCAGGTGGAGTTGCCGCATGGCGATTTCTGGCTGCGCGAAGACAGTGAACGTCCCCTGCTGTTGGTGGCTGGTGGCACGGGCTTTGCGCCCATCAAGTCCATCATCGACCATATGCTAAAGCGCAACATTCATCGGCCCGTGACGCTGTTCTGGGGCGCCCGCAATCCGGCTGGTCTTTACGCGCCGGAAATCATCCAGCGCTGGCTTCGCGTCAGGCCGCAGTTACGCTACGAGCCAGTGATCAGCGACAGGGTTGAAGGCAGCGAGTGGAATGGGCGGCGCGGACTGGTGCATGAAGCCCTGCTGTCAAGTTACGTTCATCTCGCGGGTCATGATGTCTATGTATGTGGCGCTCCAGCCATGGTGCAGGCCGTCAGGAGTGCTTGCGTAGACGAGCGGGGGCTGCCGTCCGATCAGTTCTACAGCGATTCCTTTGTGAGCGGCCCTGGGTCTTGAGGTGGCTGCAAGCTGATTGTCATCGCGCCATCGCTTGATTGAAATGACCGGTGGCGCTCACAGGGATTGGAAGCCGCTTGTCTTGATAATGCGGGCCCATGTTTGCGCATAGGCGCGTTTCCGGCTTGCGAGTTGCTGCTGCGGCATGAAGCCCACGATGATCTTCACCGGCTTGCGGGGTAAGCCTGCGTGGCAACGGATGTGCCCAGAACCGTCACTGCCAGGCCCAGCGCAAGCATGAAAGCATGTTTGAAACCCATGACCTTCTCCGGTGACAGAGGCCTTGAGCTTTACTCTACTTTTCCAATACGCTTGACCACGTCCACCATGCGCCTGGCATCCGCTTGCACATACTTTTCAAAGTCAGCCGAGTCCTGGAACTGCACCGGACTGCCGGCCGTCTGGATCACCTCATTGACCCGTGCATCCTGTGCTGCGAACCTGGCCGCCGCACGCAGGCGCTGGGCAATCGGCTCGGGGGTGGCCTGCGGAATGAACAGGCCGGACCACTGGGCGTACTCAACATTGAGGCCGCTGTCCTTGATGCTTGGCACATCGGGCATGGAGGTCAGCCGACCATTGCCCCAATGGGCCAGCACGCGCAGCTTGCCGGCCTTGATGTGTTGCAGCACGGTCGCCGGGCCGCTTGATATGGCGTCAATCTGTCCGCCCAGCAGCGCCACCACGGCGGGGCCGGCCCCGGTGAAGGGCACATGCGTCATCTTGACGCCAGCCGTCTGGGACAGGATTTCCATGGGCACATGCATCGTGCCGTAGTTGCCGGATGAACCGTAGTTGATGGCGCCTGGCCGCTTTTTGGCATCATCCATGAAGTCCTTGAGCGTCTTCCACGGCGCATCGGCCCGCACGGCGAGCACGGTCGGGTCCGCCGTGAAGCGGGCTATCGGGCGCAGGTCAGCCAGCGCGAACATCGGCGCGCGGCCCAGCAGCACATCGGCCTCCGGGATCACGGTGAGGGATGACAGCGCCAGCAGGATGGTGTAGCCATCAGGCTTGGCCTTGGCCGCATAACTCATGCCAATGCCGCCGCCGGCACCGGCCTTGTTTTCAATCACAACCGCTTGCCCCAAGTCGCGTGACATGGCTTCGGCCACCGGTCGCGCCACCAGGTCGGCCAACCCACCCGGTGGAAACGGCACGATCATGGTGATGGCCCGTGTCGGCCACGGCACCTGCGCGGCACACCAAGTGCTGGCTGAAATGAGAATACTGGCCACCAGGGCGGTGCGGCGTTTCATATTTTGTCTCCTGATTTTTGTGAACGGTAGGTCATCATGCATCAGCCAACCGGGTGCGGCACTTTGTACCTTGTCATGCTAGCATGTTGGCAGCGCTCGCGCATGCGCAAAACCCCTTAGCCGGTTAACGCCAAACGCGACCTGAATTCACACAAGCTTCACAGAACAAACGCCACGAGCTCATGAAAATAGTTGCCTACCGTCACCACGGACAAGCGGGCGTCGGCCTGCTGTCGAGCGATCTGAAAACCGTCACGCCCTTCGATCTGCCTGAGAATGTGCGCTCGCTGGGCGCACTGCCCATCATTGAAGCCCTGGCTGGCGGTGCCGCACTGCCCCCAACCCTGGCGCCGCTGGCCCTGAACGACGTTCATATCGGCGCCCCCCTGCCCAAGCCCCGCCGCAATATTTTTTGCGTCGGTAAAAACTACCACGCCCACGCCAGGGAGTTCGCCGGCAGCGGCTTTGACAGCAGTGCCGCCGCTGGCGACATCCCCAAGGCGCCGATCTTTTTCTCCAAAGTACCGGAATCGGTGATTGGTCCAACGGACAGCATCCAACTCCCGATTGGCGTCTCGGAGGCGATCGACTACGAAGCCGAGCTCGCCGTCATCATCGGCCAGGGCGGCAAGGGCATCATGACCAGCGACGCGATGCAGCACGTCTGGGGCTACACCATCATCAACGACGTGACCGCCCGCGACTGGCAAAGCCGCCACTCCCAGTGGCTGCTGGGCAAGTCCTTCGACACCTTTTGCCCGATGGGGCCGTGGCTGGTCAGTGCCGACGAGTGCGATGGCAGCGACACCCGCGTGCGCTGCTTCGTCAACGGTGAACTGCGCCAGGACGCCAGCACCACCGATCTGATCTTCAACATTGCGACCCTGATTGAAACCCTGTCGGCCGGCATCACGCTCTACCCCGGTGACGTGATCGCCACCGGCACGCCGGTGGGTGTAGGCATCGGCTTCAAACCCCCGAAGTACCTGAAGTCAGGCGACGTGGTGCGGGTGGAAATTGACGGCATTGGCGCGCTGGAAAACCCGGTGCGTTGATCCGCTCACACCAGCAGCGGCTCTTCCTGCATCGCTTCCATCTGCTCTTGCAGCATCTGCACCTGGCCCTGCCAGTAGTCGCTGGAGCCAAACCACGGAAAGTTGATGGGAAACGCCGGGTCGTCCCAGCGCCGCGCCAGCCAGGCGCTGTAGTGGATCAGACGCAGGGTGCGCAGCGGTTCGATCAGCGCCAGCTCACGCCGGTCGAAGGCGCGGAACTGCTCGTAGCCATCGACCAGTGCGCCCAGTTGGCGGCTGCGCTGCTGGCGGTCGCCACTGAGCAGCATCCACAGGTCTTGCACGGCGGGGCCGCTGCGGGCGTCGTCGAGATCGACAAAATGCGGTCCCGGCCCGGCACCTGCCGGCGAGTCCAGCGGCGTCCAGAGAATGTTGCCCGGATGGCAGTCACCGTGCAGCCGCAGCCGCTTGATCGGCTCGATATCGGCGTCTTTTTGGTCGGCATCCCCCGTCAAACAGGCGTAACCGGCTATTAAATCAAGCGCCTCCTGGGCGGCCTTGGCCCAGGCCGACTGCACGTCCAGCGGCACCTGGTCGTGGCTGAGCAGCCACTCGCGCGACGCGATGCCAAAGCTTTGCAGGTCCAGCGCTGGCCTGCTGGCAAAGGGCTTGGCGGCACCCACGCTGTGAATACGCGCCAGAAAGCGGCCAATCCACTCGAGCACGTCCGGGTCGTCGAGCTCGGGCGGGCGTCCGCCCCGGCTCGGGCTGACGCTAAAGGCAAAACCGCCAAAGTGATGCAGTGTGCTGCCATTCAAGGTCAGCGGCCCGATCACCGGAATTTCAGCCGCCATCAGTTCCGAAGAAAACGCATGTTCCTCCAGAATCTGCGCTTCGCTCCAGCGCTCGGGGCGGTAAAACTTGGCGACCACCACCGGGCCGTCTTCCAGGTGCAGTTGGTAAACGCGGTTTTCGTAAGAGCTCAGGGCCATCAGACGGCCATCGCCATACAGCCCCACGCTGGCCAGCGCGTCCATGACGAGGTCGGGCGTGAGCGCTTGAAAAGCATGGCCGCCAGAAGGACTTGGAAAAAGTGACACCATGGGCCGTATTGTCAACCACGAAACCGCTTGCGGGTCAGCGCCAGCGCCAGCCAGAAACCACCCACCGCATAAGCGAAAAGCACCAGCCCATGCCGTAGCGCATGCACCGGCCACTGGTCCATGAACAGGGGGCGCACCAACTCCACCGCAGTGGTCAGTGGCAGCCAGGCCGAGAGGGCGCGCACCACCGGCGGCAGTTGCTCCAGCGGGAAAAAGATGCCGCTCAGGAACATCATGGGCGTGAGAAACAGCGTGAAGTAGTAGGTGAAGAAGTCATAGCCCTTGGCCAGCGCGTTGAAGATCAGTGCAATGCAACTGAAGGTAATGCTCACCCCCAGCAACAGCGGCCAGGCCACCAGCAGTTTGGGGCTGTAACTGATGCCCAGGGCCAGCATGACGCCCAGAATGGCGGTCACGGTGAAGAGAGCCTTGAACGCCGCCCACAGCATTTCAGCCAGCACCACGTCGTCCAGATTGACCGGCGCGTTCATGATGCCGTCCCAGGTTTTTTGCACATGCATGCGTGAAAACGCGGAGTACAGAGCCTCGAACGAGGCCGCGTTCATGGCGCTCATGCAGATCGAGCCGCTGGCTAAAAACAGAATGTAGGGCACCCTGATCTCGCCCTGCGGCCCCGGCATGCTGACCTGCCCGACCAGCGCCCCCATGCCGTAACCAAAGGCCACCAGCCACAGCAGCGGCTCGGCAATATTACCCACCAGACTAGGCAGGGCCAGCTTGCGCCAGACCAGCAGGTTGCGCAAGAACACCGGCCAAAAGCGCAGCGACAACTCGGGCGCGCGCCACACGCTTTGCGCGCGAGTAAGCCCCTCGCCCTTGGGGAGAGGGTTGGGGTGAGGGTCAGCGGTACTGATTTCGGTCTGCATATTACGCATCTTCCCTGATTTGGCGTCCGGTCAATTTCAGGAACAGGTCTTCCAGATTGGCTGGCCGGTGCAGGGTGCGCAGTTGCGGGTAAGCGCAGAGGGCTTGCAGCAACAGTTGGGCGTCCTGCGTGTAGAAAAACACCGTCTCACCACTCACCTCCACGCGTGCCGCCAGTGCTTTGAGCGGCGTGTCCACCAGCGCCAGAGCCCCCGTGCCATAGACCTCGACCACGTCGGGCTCCAGGTGCTGGGCGATCAAATCGCGCGGCGCGCCTTCGGCAATTTTTCGGCCATGGTCCAGCACCAGCAAGCGCGAGCACAGGCGCTCAGCCTCGTCCATGAAATGCGTCGTCAGCAGGATAGCCTTGCCCTGCTGCAACAGCAATTGCAGGCGCTCCCACATCAGATGGCGCGCCTGCGGATCGAGCCCGGTGGTGGGTTCGTCCAGCAGCAAGAGCCGGGGGTCATTCACCAGGGCGCGCGCCAGGCTGAGGCGCCGGCGCATACCGCCGGACAGCTCGCCCGGCTTGACGTTCGCCTTGTGCGACAGCGAAGCAAACTCCAGCAGCGCCGGGATGCGCTCCCGAATCTGCGCGTCCTTCATGCCGAAATAGCGGCCATACACCAGCAGGTTTTCGGCGCAACTGAAATCGGGGTCGAGCGTGTCGAACTGGCTCACCACGCCGAGTTGCGCCTTGATCGCCAGCGCGTCGCGCGGCATCTGCAGACCGAAGGCGGTGACGGTGCCCGCGTCGGGCACGGTCAGCCCCAGGCACATGCGGAGGGTGGTGGTTTTGCCGGCACCGTTGGGGCCGATCACCCCGAGACATTCGCCGGGTGCAATCTCGAACGACACATCATCGACCACGGTGCTGTCGCCGTAATGCTTGCGTAAACCCTGCACAGATAAAATTGACTTTTCCATGGTTTGATTGTGACCCAGCCCGCAATCAGGGGCATCTAGCCCTCACTTTTTTATTCCTTTTTTCGGACGCGGCAACGCGCTTTTCCATGACCACACTCGGCACCCCTCTCTCGCCCTACGCAACCAAAGTCATGCTGCTGGGTTCCGGCGAACTGGGCAAGGAAGTTCTCATTGCGCTACAGCGCCTGGGCGTGGAAACCATCGCCGTGGACCGCTATGACCACGCCCCGGGCCAGCAGGTGGCGCACCACGCGCGCACCATTACCATGAGCGACCCGGCGCAGCTCAAGGCCTTGATTGAGGCCGAACGACCGCACCTGGTGGTGCCCGAGATTGAGGCCATCGCCACGCCCATGCTCGAAGAACTGGAAGCCGCCGGCGTAGTGCGCGTGATTCCCACCGCCCGCGCCGCGCGCCTGACCATGGACCGCGAAGGCATCCGCCGCCTGGCCGCCGAAACATTGGGCCTGCCCACCAGCCCCTATAAATTCTGCGATTCGCTGGCCGAGCTACAGACCGCCATTGACGGTGGCATTGGCTACCCCTGCGTCGTCAAGCCGGTGATGAGTTCTTCGGGCAAGGGCCAAAGCAAGATTGACGGCCCGGCCGACGTGCCAAAGGCCTGGGACTACGCCATGGCCGGTGGCCGTGTCAGCGCTGGGCGCATCATCGTTGAAGGCTTTATCGATTTTGACTACGAGATCACCCAGCTCACCGTGCGTGCGTTGGGCACCGACGGCTCGGTCGAAACCCATTTTTGCGAGCCAATTGGCCACATCCAGGTCAGCGGCGACTATGTGGAGAGCTGGCAGCCGCACCCGATGCCTTCGGCTGCATTGGAGCGATCACGCCAGATCGCGAAAACCGTGACCGATAACCTCGGCGTGGGCTTGGACGGCAAGCCCTCCGGGCTCGGCTTGTACGGTGTGGAACTGTTCGTCAAGGGCGATCAGGTCTGGTTCAGCGAAGTGTCACCGCGCCCGCACGACACCGGCCTGGTGACGCTCACGACCCAAGTGCAGAGCGAGTTTGAGCTGCACGCCCGCGCCATTCTGGGCCTGCCGGTCAACACCGCGCTACGCAGCCCCGGCGCCAGCGCCGTCATCTACGGTGGTGTGGATGCCAAGGGCATCGTGTTTGACGGTGTGGACGAGGCGCTGCGCGTACCCAATACCGATTTGCGCCTGTTTGGCAAGCCCGAAAGCTTCATGAAACGCCGCATGGGCGTGGCGCTGGCGTTTGATGCGAATGTGGAAGTGGCTCGCAGCAACGCGAAACTGGCGGCGTCCAAGGTAAAGCCTCGTGCAGTTTGAATGTTTTGCTATTAAATAAGTAGCTTTTTACGCTTATTGAGCTGGGGCTGGAGGGCTATTTCTTATACATCCAGCGCCGCCAGCCAGGGGGCGGCATCCCGAATTTGCAGGCGCCCGATGTCGGCTTCGGCCTTGCATTCACGCACCAATTGAACGACAAGCGCCTGCGGCCACTGCTCGGCAAAACGGGCTAACGCCCGGTGCGGCCTGGCATCTGACAACTTGCACTCCACCAAGTGCGTCAGGGTGTCGCCCTCACTCACACAAAAGTCCACCTCGGCGTTGGCTCAAGGTCGTTTTACCGACCTGGCGTGGGCCAGTGAGCAGCACCATTTTTTTCTGGAGGTCTCGGCGAACTCGTTCATCTAAATAGCGTTTCATGCGACTATTTCATACAACAATGGAAAAAAGTCGCAACTTTTTACAATTCCATAGCGATGGAAGTCGCCGACATCATGGCACTTGACCGTGCGCCAATGGCCGAGATTTGGGCATGAACCCCCGCCTCATGCTGTCAAATGCACAGAAATCGGCGGGGACCCATGCCCAAATCTCAGCTGGCAGCGTCCTTGGTTCATGCAGCAATTTTGATTCGCACGAAGGGCAAGTCTGCAGCGCAAGCGGTCGTTGAAGATGCGCCCTCAATTTTTGGGGTCAGCTTGATTGAAGCCTAGAATCGACCCAAACGATCTGCGGGGTTTGTCAGAATTTTTATACCTGTATGGATATTCAACAAAGTCGCTGAAATCAAGGCTACAAGCCGTTCTCCGGAGGAATTCATGTCCAGTTTATCCCGCAGTGCCAAGATTATTCCGCAGGTTTTGCGGTGTACATTACGTTGAACTAAACCGCTGACGCGGTGGTAGCGAGAGCTGCCACCGCGTTGTGTTTTCTGGCGACGGGAGCGTCCCCGAACATTCGTTGTCAAGAAGAGTAGGCGGCATGCGATGCCATCCTTGTCGGTGGGAATTTTCCCGCTCATGACGAGGAGAACGACATGTCGCAATTACGTCAACGGATGGACGATGCCATGGTGTTGCGCGGATTGGCCGAGCGCACGCGTGCGGCCTACCTGATGTGCGTGACGGGTTTGGCCAAGTATTATCGGCGCTCGCCCGATCAAC
>JAUXOA010000061.1 GCA_030682475.1 Rhodoferax sp.
CATTCATCTCGGCACCCGGGCGGTCGAGCTTTTCAGGAACTGGCCCGTGCCGGTCCTTTACTTGGCCGGCAACCATGAGTTCTACGGTGAGTCATGGGAGCAAACACGCAAAGACATCCGGCAGGCCTGCCATGGCACCCAGATCCAGTTCCTGGATAACGACCGGATCGACATCGATGGCGTGCGGTTCCTGGGCTGCACGCTGTGGACGGACTTCCGGCAGAGGGGCTTCACCCAGCGCCGCTCCATGGAATACGTGGAACAGCGGCTCAATGACTATCGGCTGATCTCGACGGAAATCCGGATCCTCACCGCCGCTCAGACCCTGCAGGACCATGAGGTGTCGCGCCGCTGGCTGGAAGAGGAACTGGCCAAGCCCCATGAGGGCAAGACGGTGGTGATCACTCACCATGCCCCCCATCCCTTGAGCATTGCTCCCCGTTTCATCGGCGACCCCTTGAATGCCGGGTTTGTAAGTGACCTCACGGAACTGCTGTTCAAGCCCGATCTCTGGCTGCACGGTCATGTGCATGACTCGTTTGACTACTCCGTTGGTGACTGCCGGGTGGTGGCCAATCCGGCGGGCTATATCAAGAATCGAAGTCAGATGCGCACGATCCAGGACGCAGTTTTTGAAAACGCGAACTTCAACTCGTTCTGCGTGCTGGAGGTGGCAAATGGCTGACATGAACAGTAATTCCTTCCGAAAGATCTCGCCCGGTCTGACGCGCGCAACAGGGAGCTGCATGCTGAAGGCACGAGGCTTCCGCTTGGCCGGATCCCCCGGTGCCGGGGTACTGACGGTGCAACTGCCTCCAGCGTTAACCCGGCTGCTTGGGTGGCACGTCGGGCTAAGCCTGAAGGTGCGGGCCACGGAACGCGGTGTGACGCTGTCTGTGCGGCGGGTGCCCAGTGCCTTGCATTCAGTGCCACCGCGCAAACGACGGGCCGCCGATCAGGTTCGCTTCCAGCGGCGCTGGCAACAGGCGCTACGGACTTTGCAGCGGGACCCACAGCGGCATCGGTGGACCACAGGGAAGAAGCGGAAGGCATTTTTATGACAAGCATGACAAACAGAGGGATGGTGATGATTGATAGGACATGCTTGGAGATCAAATGTCAGGACCGGCTCTGGATAGTCATTCGACGATTAGATGGCCACAAGGAGCCGGGTTTTGTACGCTTTGATGGACGGGAGATCGTGGCGAGTGAAATTGGGATGTTTCTGCCCAACTTGCATGATTTGTCGTGGACGGAGCTCGAGGACAGTGATTTGTCGCATGGGCAGTGGTATGCCCAGGATGGCGGCTTCCGGATCAACATCTATGGGGAGCCTGGCTCCAGCATGTGGCATTTTGAGGTGATGGCGCTTTGGCGCCAGTTCATCGGGGAATCCGCATGAAGGGGGCAGACCTGGCAGATCAGTCAACGGATCAGCTGATCCTGTTTCTGGACTCTGATGGGGTGCTGCATCCTGACGGGGTGGGAACTGACCTGGAGTTCTGCCAGCTCGACAACTTCGAGGGAGTGATGCGGGAGTTTCCGCAGGTCCGGATCGTGGTGTCGTCTACGTGGCGATTGAGTGAATCGGTCGAGGAATTGCGACGGCACTTCTCGGCTGACATCCAGGAACGGATTGTTGGCGTCACGCCCAGAGTCGGAAATCATGATTCAGTGCGTGGACAACGTCAGCGGGAATGCGAAGCCTGGATCAGGGAGAACAGTCCGGATGTGCCTTGGCTGGCGCTGGATGACTGGGCGCGCTACTTTGATGAGGGCTGTGAGAACCTGGTGCTGATACCGCATGTGTACGATGGCGGCGCCGGGCTGGAGGGCGAGTACGTTGAAGGGTTGCGGATGAGGATCGGTGAGATGCTGGGTTCTATGGCTACTGACCCCGCTGCACACTCATGAAGAAGAAAAAATCCATTTATGACGTTGTCGGAATGCTGAAGGCTCCACTTGGAGTCAGTGTCTCGATAGAGGAAATGAGTCTTGGTTATGGAGGCAAGTTCAAGGAGGGCGACGCTGTGTCCATCCGGTGCCATAGCTCCGGTTTAGACTTGGCTTGCGGCACCATCGGCGTAGTCGTGCATGTCCACGGCCAGGGAGATGCGTATGAGGTCGAATTTCTTCGCGAAGATGGCAGCACCATTGGCGTTGAAACCTTTGCGGCTGCAGATTTGGATCCGTCTGTCGTGCAAGACATTCAAGACTTGCCTGTGCAGGAGCGCAAGTCGCTGAAAGGCATGTCCAGCCATGCTGGCAAGGCTGTATCGATTACAGAGATGAATGCAGTGATTGCAGCCCGAAGTGCCGCGGCTGTACGGACTCAGATTCAAATGCAGAACCCTCCACATCCCGGAGAGGTCTTGAAAGAGTATCTAGGCAGTTTGAGCTTGGCAGACGCAGCAGAAAAGATTGGGATTGATCAGGATGGGTTGTCTCGACTGCTGGCGGGTCAATCCAGAATCGATCGGGTGATAGCTGCGAAGCTAGGGAGGGCCTTTGGAACGTCTGCGCAATTGTGGGTTGGCCTTCAATCCGCTTTTGACGCGAGCAATCCAGGTTGACTCAGTATCGCAACCATTCCCATCAACAGTGACTCGCTGATGTTTCGGAACTGGCCGCGCACGATCTTTTCCATCGTAGCCTGATCCACATCTAGTAGTCTTGCCGCTGCTTCTTGAGTCAATTGAAGCGAGTCGATCCGGCAAATAATGGACGACGCCAACGTGGCCTTTCTCTGCATTTTTTCAGGGTCGTGGTATCCGATATCTGTGTACACGTTGGTACTGCCTGGCTCGATCAATGGTCCAACCAGCCTCGTTGAATCTGCTGGAAATAGATCTTCCCGGCGAAGGGTTTTACCACCGGGCAAGTGCCTTGAAGAATCCTGGCGAAGTGCGTCAATCTGATTTGGAGACAGCGGGCCATCGTCATGCTCATAGGCTGGCTTCTCCTTTGGGATCGAATGTTTCTCGCGAAACCAACTAAAAATCGCGGCAAGGAACACGCCTCCCAATACAATGATTGCGACGGAGACGATCAATCCTATTTCCAGACTCATGATGCGACCTTTGAAGGAAGACAATGGGTAGCGTGAATTCTAGGCTCGGTGTATGCTCCACAGCATGAGCGCGGGTAGATCTCACGAGGAAGCGACGATTCAGGAGTTCAAGGAACAGCCTGAGCTGGCGGCTGCCTACCTAGAGTCCGTATTGCGTGATGGCGATGACGCCGAAGTCTTCCTCACAATCCAGCGCGTGGCCGCGGCCTTTTCCGAATCAGATCCGGTGACAGACCTTCTAGTGTGCAGCGTCCCCGGCGTGCCGGGTCTGCACACGCAAGGTCAAAGCGCCCAAGAGATCCAAGTCAACCTGTTGGAAGCTGCTCTACTACTGAGATCAGAGGTCTTTCGCCCCCGTTTTTGACGGCGAATGGAAGTCGTGTAAGTTGAATTTGTTTACGACTTTAATTGCCCAGAATAGCAGCAAGCGATTTTCTTCGATCAAGGGGCCTGGGAACCTGCTCGATGATTCCTCAAAGTCAACAGAAGTAACCGCCCACAACGAAAAATTATATCGAGTTATTTTTTCTCTTATAACTTTGCCGGACAACCGTCACTGACTGCTTTGCTACGCAATGGACGGGTCATTCACAAGGTGCTGCGAGCACCGTCGGAGATGGCATTTTCACGACTTATGTGGCGCCATATTGATGAATTCACATTCAGATTTAAGTGATACAAACACCGGGAAATTCAGACTTGAATGAAACGATCATTCAAAAGTCCCAGCCACATATGATCCTAAACCCTTGATTTATATGAAGCATGGATACAAAGTTAAAATGAAATCAACACTTGCCATCTGCATCACACCAACCGGACCCTGCCCATGTTTTACGCCACTCTCAAAACCATTCACCTGTTGTCCATCATCGTCTGGATTGGCGGCATGGTGTTTGCCCACTTCTTTTTGCGCCCGGCCGTTGCCACGCTTGCGGCACCCGAGCGGGTGCGTCTGATGCACGCTGTGCTGGGCCGTTTCTTTAATGCGGTGCTGGTGGCCGCAGGGCTGGCCCTGGTCAGCGGTGTGTGGATGATAGGCCGAATTGCCAAGCAAACGGTGCAAGCTGGGGTCAAGTTCAACCTGCCGCTTGAATGGATGGTGATGACCGTGCTGGGGGTGGCGATGCTGGCTATTTTTGGCCACATCCGCTTTGCACTGTACAAGCGCCTCACGCGCGCTGTGACGGCCGCCGCCTGGCCTGCGGGCGGCGCCGCGCTGGCGAGCATTCGCACCTGGGTGACGGTGAATCTGGCGATTGGGGTGGTGATTGTGGCGGTCACGCTGCTGGGTGCCTCAAGCTGATGCAGGGCTATTGGCAACTGGGGTTGCCCACGTTTTTTGCTGTTGGCGCTGGTCAGTGGCGTGGTGCCATTCAACGGCATGTTTCTGTACGGCATGGATCGCCGCGGCCTACGGCCTGGCGATGACGAAGAGAAGGTGTTTTTGCAATTTCTGCATCCTTCACTGAATTTTTTGTACCAGCTGCAAGACCAGGTCGATGCGGCGCTGGATGCGCCCTGCCGCGGCAAGGTCGCCGGCATCATTGGCGCGCTTGAATTGCACCCCCAGCCAGGCCAGCAGCGGGCGCCGCCAGCCCTGGCTGGATGCCGTTTCTGTGGCAACCATGATGTCTGCCGGCGTCAAACGACTACTTTGCAGCAGCACACCGGCCGCCACCAGGCGTGCCAGCGGGTCTTCGATGGCGTCCAGCACGCTGCGCCCTTCACTGGGACTTGCCAGGTTTTCTTTCTTCTTGCCTGCCGGGCTGTCTGGCGCTGTGTTTGCTGGTTTGTTTACCGCAGCGTTCAGGACAAGCGCCCGGTGCTGCGCTGGCAGCAGGGCGGGGTCCAGGCCGGTCCAGCGCCCGCTCAGAAAAGCGGCATAGGCCTGCTCTGCTGGAGCGGCCTCAGTAGCGAGCGGCTGATAGGCGGCGCAGTCGTCAAACTCAAGGCTGGCCACGCGCACGGCGCAGCGCGTCAGCTCGGCGCGGGCCAGCAAGTCGGCCCGGCCGGTGCTGGCAATCTCCAACCTGGCACGTGCCAATTCAGCATCGGCCAGACGGGTGTTGCCGCTGAGGTAAGCCGCTGAAAAGCCCTTGAGTGCCGCAAACGCGTTGGCTTGCCAGTCGGGCGGCGCCGGCTTGCTGGCGCAGGCGGCCAGCAGCAGGGCGGCGCTCAAAATTTTGAGATTTTTAAAAATCATGGCAAGCACTTCCTTGCCGAACGGTGAGGCGGTCAGGCGCGGTGTCATGGCAGCTTGAGCTCCGTGTCACGGGAAAAGGGCCACTTGCGGTTGACCTCGTCCACCAGTTGGCTGACTTTGCGCAGGCTGATCTCGACCTCGGCGCGCAGGGCACCCAGGTCGGTGCTGGCGACGCGGGCATTGGCGCCAACCGCTTGTGCTTCCACCAGCACGGCATCGACCTTCTGCAGGCTGGCGCGCACGTCGGTCAGCACGGTGGTGAGTTGCGCCACAGCGGCTTGCGTACCCTCCACGGTTGCCTGTGTGCTGTCCATGATGCCGTTGGCACCGAACACGCGGCTGTCGGCCTTGGCCAGCAGTGCGTTTGCGCGGTCCAGGGTGGCGATGATTTTTTTGGCCTGGTCTTCGCTGCCCAATACACCGGTCAGCATGCCGTAGCGGCCGCTCAGTCGCCCGGTCACCGTTTGCAGGTGGCCCAGGCTGGTGTTGAGGCTGGAGTCGGAGCGTGTCATGTCGTCCAGGTTTTCCAGCAGGGCGCGGGCGGAGGCCACCAGGCGCGGAATCTCGGCGCTGGTGTCGCCGCGCAGCACGACTCTTTCCGAGTTTTCTGGCAAGGGCGGGTCTGCCAGCATGCCGCTGAACGCGCGGATGCGGGTTTCGCCCACCATGCCGCGTTCCATCGTGAAGATGCTGGAGCTGCGCAGCCAGTGGGCATCTTTGCGTGGCACGTCGATCATGATGCGGGCCTTGCCATCAGCCGCCAGTTCGATGCGTCGCACGCGTCCGATGGGAAAGCCCGAGAAGGTCAGATCCATGCCGACGATGACCCCCTCGGAGTCGTCCGCCACCAGCACCAGTTGCTGCGTGCTCTCGAACACGCCGCGCGCGTACATCACATAAAACAGAAAACTCAACACCAGCGTCGTGATCAGGACCAGCAGCATGACGGCCTTGAACTCGATATGGGCAATGGCAGGCGGGGGCTGCGACGGGGATTCGGATTGGGGTTCCATGCGCTATGAGAGAGTTCAGATGTACTTGACCACCAGGGAAGCGGCCTCGATCAATAGTAGTACCAAAAACAGGCGAACCGCACCGGGCTGCACGGTGTTGGCGCTCGCGCGCTGTTGCTCTGCCTCCAGACTGGCGGCAATCGGCACCACGGCCACCGCCAGACTGAAGAGAATGGTTTTGAGTGCAAAACCCAGGGTGACGGCTGGATCGAACACCTGGCCGACGGTGCGCGTGTAGCCCGGCAGCCCCCAGAGTGAAAAGCCGTGAACTGTGATGTAGGCCAGCACCAGCGCAATCACACTGCTGACCATGGCCAGCGTCAGTACCGAAAAGGCGCTGGCCAGCACACGTGGCACCAGCTCGTTGCGCAAGCGGGCAACGCTCAGGTGTGGTGGCTGGCTGGAAGATGCCGACAGCGCGTTGTCGACCGTGCCCACGTTGAACGCCAGCCCGGCGCGCAGTGCCACAAACAAGGCGGCCGACAGCGGTATGAGCTCCAGCACCAGCACGCGCACCACCATCTGCAGTGCGTAGTGCGACAAGCCATAGTTCAGGGCCGTAACGACCACGATGCGGATCAGCACCAGGCTGAGCAATGCGGCCAGCGCCGTGAACCAGGGCAAAACCTGCCAGGTGCTGGCGTAAATATATTGGGACGTGGTGGCGCGGTTGGCTCGGTTGTAGGTCGAGGGCGACAGCGCCATCACCAGCGCGATGGCACAGAAGTGAATCATGTGCCACCAACTGGCGGCTCCCCGCATGAATGCACGGCCCCAGGCGCCGGTGTCAAGATGGAGGTAAGAGCTTTGCTCCACTGGGAACCTGTCGGGCTTGCAAAGAAGCGTCGGCCGCTAGGCCTCAGGCGTTGCGGCGGCACGCCGACGACGCTCCAGATAGGCGCTGATCTCGCCCACCACGCCCTTGCGAAAGGCCAGCACACACAACACAAAAATAACACCGATGATCACGTTCACCCATGAGCCGACCTTGTCGGCCAGCAGGTTTTGCAGTGAGATCACGATGCCGGCACCGAGGACAGGGCCGAAAAAGGTGCCCACGCCGCCGAGCAGTGTCATCAAGATCACCTCGCCCGACATCGACCAGTGCACATCCGACAGCGTGGCGAAACCCATGACCAGTGTCTTGAGTGAGCCTGCCAGCCCGGCCAGTGCCGCCGACAGTACGAAAGCCAGCAGCTTGTAGCTGTCAACCTGGTAACCGAGAGAGATGGCGCGGGGTTCGTTTTCGCGAATCATCTTGAGCACTTGGCCGAACGGCGAATTGACAATGCGTGAAATGAACAGAAAACAGGCTACAAACACCGCCACCACCAGGTAATACATGGCGGTGTCCGAGGCCAGAGACAGCACGCCAAACAGCGCACCGCGCGGGACACCCTGCAAGCCGTCCTCGCCGCCGGTGAAAGGCGCTTGCAGGCAGACAAAATAGACCATCTGGGCAATCGCCAGCGTGATCATGGCGAAGTAAATGCCCTGGCGCCGGATGGCGACCAGACCGACGACCAAGCCAATCAATCCGGCACCCAACGCGCCGGCCAGGATGGCCAGCTCAGGCGTCCAGCCCTGGGACTTGGCGAACCAGCCGGTAATGTAGGCGGCCGAGCCAAAAAATGCGGCGTGACCGAACGACAGCAAGCCGGTATAGCCCAGCAGCAAATTGAAAGCGCAGGCAAACAGGGCAAAGCACAGCAGCTTCATGACAAACACCGGATAGAGACCTAGCATGGGCGCCAGCAGCGCCAGTATCAGCAGAGCGATATAGGTGACGCGTATCAGTTTGGCGGCTTTGTTCATGATTCAAGCCTCCTTGCCAAACAAGCCGGCGGGCCGGAACATCAGCACGATGACCATGATGACAAACACCACAATATTGGATGCTTCCGGATAAAACACCCGCGTCAAGCCCTCCACCACACCCAGGCCCAGACCGGTCAGGATGGAGCCCATGATGGAGCCCATGCCACCGATCACCACCACCGCAAACACCACAATGATCAGGTTTGAGCCCATCAGCGGATTGACCTGGATGATGGGTGCCGCCAACACGCCGGCCAGCGCGGCCAGCGCGGCACCGGCGCCGTAGGTCAGCATCACCATCAAGGGAACGTTGATGCCAAAGGCCTGCACCAGTGGCGCGTTTTCGGTGCCGGCGCGCAGGTAGGCGCCGAGTCGGGTGCGTTCGATCAGGTACCAGGTGCCAAGACACACTGCCAGCGATACCAGGACCACCCAGGCGCGGTAGTTCGGCAACACCATAAATCCCAGGTTGGTGGCGCCAGACAGCAGCTCCGGCACCGGGTAAGACTGACCGGAGACGCCGTACTGTTCGCGAAAGACGCCTTCAAAAATCAGTGCCAGGCCGAAAGTCAGCAGCAGGCCGTACAGGGGGTCGAGTCCGTACAAACGTTTGAGAAACAGGCGCTCGATCACAACCCCCAGGGCACCCACCACCAGTGGTGCCAGGATCAGCGCGAACCAGTAATTCAGGCCCCACTTGTCGAGCATGATCCAGGCTGCAAACGCACCCAGCATGTAGAGGGCGCCGTGCGCGAAATTGACAATATCGAGCAGGCCAAAAATCACTGCCAGACCAAGACTGAGCATGGCGTAGAAGGCGCCATTAACCAGTCCCAGCATCAACTGGCCGAGAAAGGCCTGAACCGGAATACCGAAAATTTCGTTCATGAAAAAGCTGTTCCGCTAAACAAGTTGCCTCAACCGTGCAGTGGCCGACGCAGCACCATTATTTCCAAAGGGTGCACTTGCTGTCGGCCTTGGTGGTCCAGGCCTCTTCGCCCTTGAAGGTCTGGACCACGTTGTAGTAGTCCCAGGGTTCGGTCGACTGCGCCGGGGTCTTGACCTGCATCAGGTACATGTCATGCACCATGCGTCCGTCGCCGCGGATGTAGCCGCCTTTGGCGAAGACGTCGTTGATCTTGACTTTCTTCATTTGCGCCAGCACCTTGTCCGCGTCATCGGTCCCGGTGGCCTTGACCGCGTTCAGATACTGCAACGCGGCCGAATAGTCGCCCGCCTGCACCGAGGACGGCATACGCTTCATTTTCTCGAAGAACTTGCGGCTCCAGGCGCGGGCATCAGCGTCCTTGTTCCAGTACCAACTGTCGGTCAGGTACATGCCCTGGGTGGTTTTGAGGCCCAGTGAATGGATGTCGTTGATAAAGACCAGCAATCCGGCCAGCTTCATGGTCTTGGTGATGCCAAACTCGTTGGCCGCCTTGATCGAGTTGATGGTATCGCCGCCCGCGTTGGCCAGTCCCAGAATGTCGGCCTTGCTGGATTGCGCCTGCAGCAGGAACGAGGAGAAGTCACTTGCCGACAGCGGATGTTTGACTGAGCCCACGATGGTGCCGCCAGCGGCCTTGACCACGGTCGAGGTGTCGTTTTGCAGCGCAGCGCCGAAAGCGTAATCAGCCGTCAGGAAGTACCAGCTTTTGCCACCAGCCTTGACCACCGCGTTGCCGGTTCCTTTCGCCAGCGCCACTGTGTCATAGGCCCAGTGCACGGTGTAGGGCGTGCACTGGTCCCCGGTAAACGCCGATGATGCCGCGCCGACCACCAGGAACGGTTTCTTCTTGTCGGCTGCCACCTTGGCCATGGCCAGACTGGTGCCGGAGTTGGTGCCGCCAATGAGCATGTCCAGGCCCTGGGTATCGAACCATTCGCGGGCCTTGGAGGCCGCCACGTCAGCCTTGCTCTGGTGATCGGCAAACAGCAGCTCGATCTTCTTTCCGTTGATCGCGCCGCCCATGTCAGCGATGGCCATCCGGATCGCCTCGACACCGCCTGGTCCGTCGATATCGGCGTACAGGCTGGACATGTCGGTGATGATGCCGATGCGAATCACGTCGCCGGAGATCTGGGCTTGCGCGGGCATTGTTGCGCCAAACATCGTCGTAACGGCCAGTGCACAGGCGGTGCTTAGTTTTTTCAGTTTCATGGAATGCTCCTTTGGATGGATGAGAAAGTTTTGCTGGAACGCTTGGTTCTAGACCCCGAGATACTCTTGCAACATGCCCAGATTGTCCTGTAGTTCGTGCTGCGCAAACTGTTTCACGATGGTGCCGTGCTCCATCACGTAAAAACGGTCGGCCAGCGGTGCGGCAAAGCGGAAGTTCTGCTCCACCAGCACAATGGTATAGCCCTTGGCCTTGAGCGTGAGAATCATCTCGGCCAGCTTTTGCACAATGACCGGTGCCAGGCCCTCCGAAATTTCATCGAGCAGCAGCAGGCGCGCGCCGGTTCGCAAAATGCGCGCCACCGCCAGCATCTGCTGCTCGCCGCCTGACAGGCGGGTGCCGGGGCTAGCCGCGCGCTCTTTCAGGTTGGGAAACATCTGGTAGATTTCTTCGACGCTCATGCCGCCCGCTGCGATGGTGGGCGGCAGCATCAGGTTTTCCTCAGCCGTCAGGCTGGCAAAAATGCCGCGCTCTTCGGGACAGTAACCGACGCCGAGGTGGGCCACCTTGTGCGGTGCCAGCTTGATGGTCTCAACACCATTGATTTTGATGGAGCCTTTTCGTGTGCCAGTCAGGCCGACAATGGCGCGCATGGTGGTGGTGCGCCCGGCGCCGTTGCGCCCCAGCAGCGTTACCACTTCACCCTGGCGCACTGTCAGGTTGACACCGTGCAAGATGTGCGATTCGCCGTACCAGGCGTGCAGGTCTTTGATGTGCAGGATCTCGTTTGTCATCAATGCGCCCCCCCCTGCAACTCAAGGTTCGCGCTGCCCATGTAGGCTTCGATCACCAGCGGGTTTTTCGCCACTTCGGCATAAGGACCATCGGCAATAATGGCGCCGCGCTGTAGCACCGTGATGCGGTCGGCAATCGACGACACCACGCTCATGTTGTGTTCGACCATCAAAATGGTGCGGCCTGTAGAGACTTTTTTGATCAACTGCGTCACGCGATCCACGTCTTCGTGGCCCATACCCGCGGTCGGCTCGTCCAGCAGCATCAGCTCGGGCTCCAGCGCCAGTGTCGTGGCCAGCTCCAGCGCGCGTTTGCGGCCATAGGGCAGGTTGACGGTCAGCTCGTCGGCGAAGTCCTGCAGATCGACCTCGGCCAGCAGCTGGCGGGCGCGTTCATGCAGGTGAAAGAGCGTGCTTTCTGCCTTCCAGAAGTGAAACGAGGTGCCCAGGTTGCGCTGCAGCGCGGCGCGCACGTTTTCCAGCACCGTCAGGTGCGGAAACACCGCCGAGATCTGGAACGAGCGGACAATGCCGCGGCGCGCCGTTTGGGCCGGTTTTTCGGTCGTGATGTCGGAGCCGTTGAACACGATGGTGCCCGTGGTCGGAGGCAAAAATTTGGTCAGCAGGTTGAAAAAGGTGGTTTTGCCCGCGCCGTTGGGGCCAATCAGGGCGTGGATGTGGCCGCGCTGAACCTGCAGGTCCACCTGGTTGACGGCCACGAATCCCTTGAATTCCTTGGTCAACCCCCGCGTTTCAAGAATGAACTGCGCTGACAAATTGCGCTCCGGCTGTATAGATTGAATTGGCGGGCGTACTGGCCCGCAACAAGAAAATGGATGCTACCAAGTTGTGCTGCGCTGCGGTAGCGGGTAAGCACTTAGGTAGTTTAACGGGTCCGGAGCTTGATCTGGTTTTTCGCCGCGCCGTTTAGGCGACTGCCAGCCCGGCCGCTGCCCGCAGCATCTGGGCCTTGTCGGTGCGTTCCCAGGTGAATTCGGGCTCTTCACGACCAAAATGCCCGTAAGCGGCGGTCTTTTCGTAGATCGGACGCAGCAGATCGAGCATCTGGATGATGCCTTTGGGGCGCAGGTCAAAGAACTCATGCACCAGTGCGGCGATTTTTTCGTCGGAGATCACGCCCGTGCCTTCGGTGTAGACCGTCACGTTCATGGGCTTGGCGACACCGATGGCATAGGCCACCTGAATCTGGCACTGGCGGGCCAAACCGGCCGCCACAATGTTTTTGGCCACATAACGCGCTGCATAGGCCGCAGAGCGGTCCACTTTCGTTGGATCTTTGCCGCTGAAGGCGCCGCCGCCGTGTGGGCAGGCGCCGCCGTAGGTGTCCACAATGATTTTGCGCCCGGTCAGGCCGCAATCTCCTTGCGGGCCGCCAATGACGAAGCGGCCGGTCGGGTTGATCAGGTATTTGGTGTCGGCGGTCAGCCATGCCTTGGGCAACACCGGTTTGATGATTTCTTCAATCACCGCTTCAATGAAAGCGGGTTTCATGTGCAGACCGTCGCTCATCTCGGGGCTGTGCTGGCTGGACAACACCACGGTGTCAATGCTGTGCGGCTTGCCGTCCACATAGCGCATGGTGACCTGGCTTTTTGCATCGGGCCGCAGGAAAGGCAGGCGGCCGTCCTTGCGCAACTGGGCCTGGCGCTCCACCAGGCGGTGGGCGTAGTAGATTGGTGCGGGCATCAGCTCGGGCGTCTCGTTGCAGGCGTAGCCAAACATCAGGCCCTGGTCGCCGGCGCCGGTGTTGAGGTGGTCGTCTGAGGCGTGGTCCACGCCCTGGGCAATGTCGTTGCTCTGCTTGTCATAGGCCACCAGCACGGCGCAACCCTTGTAGTCGATGCCGTACTCGGTGTTGTCATAGCCGATGCGTTTGATGGTGTCGCGTGCGACCTGGATGTAGTCCACATGCGCGTTGGTGGTGATTTCACCGGCCAGTACCACCAGACCGGTGTTGCACAAGGTCTCGGCGGCGACGCGGGATTTGGGATCCTGCTTGAAGATCGCATCGAGAATGGCGTCAGAAATCTGGTCCGACACCTTGTCGGGGTGTCCTTCTGACACGGACTCGGAAGTAAAGAGAAAATCGTTCGCCATGGTTTCAAGCTCCAATAACAAGTTCAGGATCACAAGTTCAAGATCGCGTTGCTTGGGCTTGGAGGCTCTAGCGAACGCTTTAGCAGATTTGTCAATATTGACAAGGCACAATGGCGGCTCGCGGGAGCACAACCGGTGTGTGTCGCCCTGCAAGTAGTTCCGTAACTCAGCGACCCTGCGATTTTATCCGATTGATGATCACCCTTTTCAAAATTCTGTCTTTATTGCCTTTGTGGCTGGCGCACGGACTGGGTTGGAGCCTGGGCTGGCTGGTGTTCGCAGCCTCCGGGGTGTACCGCAAGCGTTTTCTGGACAACGCTCGGCAGGCCGGGATGGGCTGGCGGCAATGGCTGGGTGCCGTCGGCGAGAGCGGCAAACTGGTGGCTGAGTTGCCACGGCTGTGGCTCGGACGACCGGTACCGGTGCAGTGGGATGGCGCCCATCATGTGGACGCGGCGCTGGCGCTGGGGCGGGGTGTGTTGTTCCTGACGCCCCATCTGGGCTGCTTCGAGATCACGGCCCAAGCTTATGCACGACGCTACGGCCAGGCGCGCCATCCTCTCACGGTGCTGTTTCGCCCGCCACGCCAGTCGTGGCTGCGCGCCTTGGTGACGACGGCCCGCGCGCGCCCCGGTCTGCACACGGCACCCACCACGCTGGCCGGTGTCAAGCAGATGATCAAGGCCTTAAAGCAGGGCCAGTCGCTGGGCCTGCTGCCGGACCAGGTGCCGCCGCTGGGGATGGGGCTGTGGGTATCGTTTTTTGGCCGCGATGCCTACACCATGACCCTCTCAGTGCGTCTGGCGCAACAAACTGGCGCCACCGTGTTGCTGGCCTGGGGCGAGCGTTTGTCCTGGGGGCGGGGTTATCGGGTGCACTTCCAACCCTTGTCGACCGCCTTGTCCTCGGACGGCGCGCAGGCGACGGGGGTCATCAACCGGGCGATGGAAGACCTGGTCCGCAGTTGTCCGCAACAATACCTGTGGGGCTATGCGCGCTACAAACAGCCGCGGCAGGAAATTTGATGCTGAGTCGCTTGTTGAGCAAGTTCGGCATTGTGATGATGCAGCTTTTGGGGCGTCTGCCCCTGGCCTGGGTGCGGGCGCTGGGCTGTTTTCTGGGTTGGGCGCTTTATGTACTGGCGGTGCCGCGGCGCCGCGTGGCCCGGGCCAATTTGCGCTTGTGTTTTCCGGATCTATCCGCGCGCCAAATCCGGGTACTGACGATCCACACCTTTGTCCATTTTGCCCAGGCCTGGCTGGATCGGGGCTGGCTCTGGCATGGTTCGGCGGCGCTCAATCGGCGGCGTTTGACCCTGACGGGTGCCGTGAACGAATTGCAGGGCACTGAGCCGATGGTTATTTTTGCACCGCATTTCGTTGGACTGGACGCGGGTTGGACGGCCTTGACCCAGCAGTCGACACGACACTTCACCACCATTTACACCGATCAGGCCAATAAAGTTATTGACGCCTGGATTCTGGCCGGTCGCCAGCGTTTCGGACATACACGGCTCTTCGGTCGGGTTGATGGCGTCAAAACCATTGTGGCGACGCTGCGTGCGGGCGACCCGCTGTATTTGCTGCCCGACATGAACTTCGGTCCGCAAGAGTCTGTTTTTGTGCCGTTTTATGGCGTTTCAGCCGCCACCGTGCCGTCGTTGTCGCGCTTTGCCAGACTGGGTCGCGCCAAGGTGGTGCCGGTGGTAACAAGCATGACGCGCCAGGGCTATGAGGTTCACATCATGCCGGCGTGGCAGGGCTTTCCGTCCGACGATGTGGTCGCGGATACGGCGCTCATGAACCTGCGCTTGCAGTCTTTCATAGACGCCATGCCGGATCAGTATTTCTGGGTCCACAAACGTTTCAAGGACCGTCCACCCGGCGCCTCGTCGGTGTACTGAAAATGGGGTTGTTTCCGGCCCCCAAGGCACCGAGTCCTTCGATCAAAAGTCATGCTGCCACCGGGCTTGCTGGATGCGCCCACTGCCACAGCAGCGTGGCTACTTCGTCAATCCCTTGACGCTTGGTGGCCGAAAACAGCCGCACTTCACCGCCACCGGCTTGCAGCCTCATGATGGACAGGGCCTTGGTTTGCTCGACGCGGGTCAGTTTGTCCGCTTTGGTCAGAATGACCAGAAACTTGAGGCCGTCTTCAACCCGCGGCCGCACCACGTCCAGCAGGATTTCGTCGAGCTCGGTCAGTCCGTGGCGCGGGTCGCACATCAGCACAATGGCCTTCAGGTTTTCACGCGTCACCAGGTAGTTGGCCATCACTTGCTGCCAGCGGATCTTGTCCTGTTTGGGAACGGCCGCATAGCCATAGCCTGGCAAGTCGGCCAGCACCGCATCGGTCACGCCCTGCTTGCCCAGCGAGAACAGGTTGATGTGCTGGGTGCGGCCCGGCTTTTTTGAGGCAAAGGCCAATTGCTTTTGCTGCGTCAGCGTGTTGATGCAGGTCGATTTGCCGGCGTTGGAGCGGCCCACAAAGGCAATTTCCGGCAGATCCAGCGTCGGCAGAAAGTGCAGTTGCGGTGCCGTCGTGAGGAATTTGGCGGTATGAAGCCAGCCCAATGCAACGGTGGCAGCGGTCTTGGCGGCAACGTCCGGTGCAGGTGTCTGGGGGGCCGAAGCCAGTGGGTTTGAGTGGGTAGTCATTGATTAAAGGGAGGAGACCCGGAGCCGCATTGTAGAATCAGCCTGTTTTGCTTACCTGACACGCCATCCTCTATGAAGTTGCTCACAGCCCTTTTGTTTGCTGCCGCATTGGCGGCTCCTGCTTTTTCCGCCTTTGCACAAGAGGCGAAGCCGGCTGCGCCACCGGCGCAGGTCAAGGCCGAACCCGTCCAAGTGCTTAAACCTGATCTGGCCAAGGGCGAAGTCAGCTACACCACAGTGTGTGCCGTCTGCCATGGGGCAGATGGAAACTCGGGCATTCCTGCCAATCCCAAACTGGCGCAGCAACACCCGGAGTACCTGGTGAAGCAGCTACAGGAATTCAAAACAGGCAAGCGCGCCAGCCCCTTCATGGCCGCCTTCGCGTCCATGCTGAGCGATGCAGACATGAAGAATGTCGCTTATTGGCTGGCCTCCAAGGGCGGCAAGCCCGGTTTTGCCAAGGACAAGGAGCTCGTGGTTTTGGGTGAACGCATCTACCGTGGGGGTATCCTGGATCGACAGGTCGCTGCCTGCGCCGGTTGCCACAGCCCCAACGGCGCGGGTATTCCTTCCCAGTACCCCCGCCTGAGTGGCCAGTATGCGGATTACACGGCAGCCCAGTTGACGGGTTTTCGTGACGGTGTGCGCAAGAACAGTGCGCAGATGACGCAGGTGGTCGCCAAGATGAATGATCGCGAAATCAAGGCGGTCGCCGATTACATTGCCGGTCTGCGTTAATCGCCGACTGCCTTTATTGGCGTCAATATGTTCCTGGGCGCTTGGCACGGCTACGGCACCCCGTAGCGGGATTGTGTAGCGCAATGAGTAACAGATTTTTGTAAGAATGCAAGCCGTCCCACGACTACCATTGAAACGAGGACAGCAGCATGCTTATCAAAACCAGTCGCGACGGCTTTTGCCACCCGCTTGCCAGCGAAATCACGAGCCAGCGCGTCTATGCCGGGCGACGCGATCTCATCAAACTCATGGCCACTGGGGTCGCTGGTGCGGCACTGGCGTCCTGGGCGTCACGCGAGTCGCAGGCGCAAAGTGCCACCTTGACGCCACGGCCGGGCAAACTGGCTGCCCTGCCCGGTGTCAAGTCGAGCCTGGCGGGTGCCGTCACGATGGAAAAGCTGACCGATTACAAGGATGCCAGCAGCTACAACAACTTTTATGAATTCGGCACCGACAAGGCGGACCCGGCGAAAAATGCCCACACCCTGAAGACCAGTCCGTGGACCGTGGAGATCGAAGGACTGGTCAAAAAACCGGCCCGCTACACGCTGGAAGACCTGCTCAAACTCAGCGCGCAGGAAGAGCGGATTTATCGCATGCGCTGTGTGGAAGGCTGGTCCATGGTGATCCCGTGGGTTGGCTATTCGCTGAGCGAATTGATCAGAAAAGTGGAGCCACTGGGCAACGCCAGGTACGTCGAATTTGTGACCCAGGCCGATCCCAAAACAATGCCTTTTGTCGGCTCCCGTGTGCTCGACTGGCCTTATGTGGAAGGCTTGCGCATGGATGAGGCGATGCACCCGCTGACCTTGCTGACGTTTGGCATGTACGGCGAGGTGCTGCCCAACCAAAACGGCGCGCCGGTGCGTCTGGTGGTGCCGTGGAAGTACGGGTTCAAGAGCGGCAAAAGCCTGGTCAAAATCCGTTTTACCGACAAACTGCCAGCCACCGCCTGGAACAAAGCTGCCGCCAATGAATACGGCTTCTTCTCCAACGTCAACCCCAATGTGGACCACCCACGCTGGAGCCAGGGCACGGAGCGGCGCATTGGCGAGGACGGCTTGTTTGCCAAGAAGCGCAAGACCCTGATGTTCAATGGCTATGAAGCACAAGTGGGGCAGCTTTACGCCGGCATGGATCTGAAAAAGAACTACTGATGCGGGCGCTTGCCTGGTCACGACCCTCGGTGCGGGTGAAAACGCTACTTCTGCACCGTTTCGCCAAGCCGCTGGTCTTTGGCTTGTCGCTGCTGCCGTTTGGCTGGCTGCTTTTTGCGGCCATCACCAACCAGTTGGGCGCCAATCCGGCTGAGGCCTTGAGCCGCTCCACTGGTGACTGGACCTTGCGCTTTTTATGCATCGTGTTGGCGCTCACACCGTTGCGCGTCATCACCAACACACCAGCGCTGGCCCGTTTTCGCCGCATGCTGGGTCTGTTTGTCTATTTCTATGGCGTGCTCCACTTTCTCAGTTACGGCTGGTTTGACATGGGTTTTGACGTGTCGGATATCGCCAAGGACATTGCCAAACGCCCGTTCATCCTGGTCGGCTTTTCAGCTTTTCTGTTACTCACGTCGCTGGCTTTGACGTCATTTAACCGTGCTATCAAGGCACTGGGCGCAAAACGCTGGCAGCTTTTGCACAAGCTGGTGTACGTCGTTGCAGGACTTGCGGTTCTGCATTTCTTCTGGATGCGCGCGGGCAAGAACGACTTTGCCGAAGTGTTTGTTTACGCCGCAGTGCTTGCCCTGCTGCTGGGTTGGCGCGGGCTTCAATATAGGAAGAAAAAACGTAGCTAAGCCCGGTACAAAAGCAGCCCCAGCCCGCTTGCACCCGGCATCGGCAATGCCCGGCGGGGTCTCAGGCCTTCCTTGGGTTTGCATAAGCGCGATTCCTGAAACCAATTCATCACATTAGAAAATTGAGAAGAGAAAGCAACACGCGGTATTATTTCGCATCAGAATGTTTGCTCTTTGTCAATAAAACGCAAGTCCTTCTTTCATTCGCTCGATTTTTCAGTTTTTTCGGCTTAATCTTGACCCCAGGTTCCCAGCAAGCAAATGTATTCATGGACCATAGGGGCTTTGACATGTACCTCACCGCATCAAGCAAGAAAAAATTTACACAAATCATGATTTCAGTCGCCATGGCGGCACTCGTTGGTGTTTCAGCCAATGTGCTGGCGGCGGCCGTGGATGCCGATGCTGCTAAGGCTTTGGCCAAGAAGAATGACTGTTTCAAGTGCCATGCCGTTGACAAGACCAAAAAAGGCCCGTCCATCAAGAAGATTGCGGCCAAGTACAAGGGCAAGGCTGATGGCCAGGAAAAAGGCATCAAGAACATCACCACCGTACACAAGGTCAAGCTTGAAGACGGTACCGAAGAAGAGCACAAGATCATCGACACCAAGGACCAGGCCGCGATCAAGAATCTGGTCGACTGGATGTTGTCCCAGTAGGTTGACGCGCATTTACAGCATCGAAAGGGTCAACCCGCCAACCAGGGCAGCGATGGCAGTACGGGCGCAACCGGCTGCCCATTTCGGCTTCTTTTGATATAGCTCAAAGATGCGTTGGAACTTTTTAATTGGAAATGTGTAACAGGTTTTGCAAGTTTCAGGATTTCAAAAAGGGGCAGATAAATGAAATTGTTACGGTTTGTACTGACGGCGCTGGTCTGTAGCTTCGCATTCGCAGGGCCTTCCATGGCCCAGTCAGCGGATGCGAAACCTGTAGCCAAGGCGGAGCTCAAGGACCTGGTCCTCAAAGGTGATGCCAAATGCACCGAGTGCCATGATGAAGCCGACGCACCGGAGCTGCTTGCCATCGGCAAAACCCGCCACGGCATGACGGGTGACAGCCGTACGCCGACCTGTACCAAATGCCATGGCGAAAGCGCGGCACACACGGATTACAAGGGCAAGGACAAGCCGCCCAGCACCGACATCAATTTCGGCAAAAAAACCAAAGTCTCAGCGCAAGCGCGAAGCGAGTCCTGCCTGACCTGCCACAAGGGTGGCAAAAACATGCACTGGGACGGTGGCTCGCACGCGTCCAATGACGTCACCTGTGCGTCTTGCCACACGGTGCACAAACAAAAAGACAAAGTGCGCGACAAGGCCCAGCAGGCTGAGGTTTGCTTCGCCTGCCACAAACAGCAGCGCGCAGATGCCAACAAGCTGTCAAATCACCCGATGAATGAAGGCAAAGTCACCTGCTCAAGTTGCCACAACCCGCATGGCTCCACCGGTCCGAAGCAACTGGTTAAAAACAACGTCAACGAGACCTGCTACACCTGCCACACCGAGAAGCGCGGCCCGTTCTTGTGGGAGCACCCGCCAGCAAGCGACGATTGCACCGTTTGCCACACACCGCACGGTTCCAACCAGCCTGCCATGCTGAAAGCGCGCGCGCCCTTCCTGTGCGCCTCGTGCCACCAGACCGCCGGCGTCGGTCACCCGAACACCATCCGTAGCGGCGCCGGAATCGCAGCCACCGGGGCACAAGCCCAGGTCGCCTACAAGGCCTGCCTGAACTGCCATACCCAGGTACACGGCAGCAACCACCCGTCCGGTCCCCGCTTCGTTCGCTAAGGAGAATAGAGCATGAAATCAACCATTGAAAAACGCTTCGTACGCACGGTTCTGGCGGCCTCCATTGCTGCCATCGGAGTGACGGCCTTGCCCGCCTTGGCAGCCGACGATGAAATCGCTTCCCTGATCCGGCCAGACAGTCAAGTCGAACTGGGTGTGGGTAACGTGTCTAGGGACAGCTTTAAATACGGCGACTACACCGGGCTGCACCGCGAGGGCGTACACCTGATCGGCAACATTGATCTGAACCGCCGCAACGAAGCCAACACGCACTATTTCTCGTTGACCGGGCGCAATCTCGGTCTGGACTCGCGCAACCTGACGATCAAGGGCGGGGAACAAGGCAACTTCGGCCTGCGTCTTGAATATGACGAGATTCCGAAGTTCTACAACGATACTTATCAGACGCCCTATCTGGGCGCGGGTAGCACGCGGCTGATCCAACCTGCCGGCATTACGGACGCAGCTTCAGTCGCTTTGATGACAGGTCTGGCGGCCAACATGAAGCCGTATGAGGTCAAAACCCAGCGCAAGGGACTCGGGTTTGGTGTCACCAAGGAGCTCATCCGGGGCTGGGATGTCGAGTTTGGCTACAAGCGCGAAGACAAGGACGGCAGCAAACTGACTGCGGCGATGATACAGACCGGAACAGGTGGCACGCGTAGCTCGGTTATCGTGCCGGAACCGGTCAATTACAGCACCGACCAGTTCGAAGCCCTGGCGCGCTATACCGGCGAGAAGCTGCAACTCCAGTTCGGCTATTACGCCTCACTTTTCAAGAATGCCAACGAGTCGCTGACTTGGGATAACTTGTTCACGGGTACCGGGAATGCGACCGGCCGTTATGGCTTGCCGCCGGACAATGAGTCTCATCAGCTCACTGCATCGGGCAGGTATGTAATCAGCAAGGCAACCAGCTTGTCCGGCAACCTGAGCTTCGGCCGCATGACGCAAAACGAACTGTTTCTGCCGTACTCTACCGCGGGCGCAATAATGACAGGAGCACTTCCGCTCCCGACGCCCTCGTTGAATGGCAAGGTCTACACCACCAACGCCAGCCTGCGACTGAACACCAAGCTGATGCCCAAGCTCAATCTGACGGCCGGGCTGCGTTACGACGACCGCGACAACAAGACGCCGATCTCGACCTTCCTCTATGTCGCCGGAGATCGGAATGGCGGTTTTTCGGCAGCGGCTAACAGCGGCACGAGGCGCACCAACATGCCGCTCGATATCACCAAGCAGTCGGTGTACGCGGACCTCGATTACCATCTCTCCTCTGCCACCACGGTCAAGCTGGGTTATGACTTTCACCAGGTTCGCCACAATTACGAACCCACCACTGGCGACAAGGAGCACACCGTCAAGACGGAAGTGAAACATCGCTTTGGCGACATGGTTTCGGCCGGTGCCAGCTACGCGTATTCGGACCGCAAGGCATCCGACTACAACGGTGCGGCGCCGATGTCGTCCACTTATTCGGCAGCGTATCTGAACACGTTGTTTGGTGGAACGACCGGAAGAACTTATGCATGGCTTGAAGCGCCAGGACTGCGCAAGTATTTCCTGGCCGATCGCCAGCGTGACAAAGTCGGTGCCACTGCCAATGTGTCGCCGAGCGAACAGCTCGACCTGCAGTTCGGTGCCCATTACCTGCGCGACAAGTATCCCGATACGGTGGCCGGTATCGGCCTGACCAAGGCTAGCAACTGGATGGCCAGCTTCGACGCCAACCTGCAGGCCACCGATGCCTTGTCCGGGAATTTCTTTGCATCCCTGGACCAGTACCAGACCGACCAGAACGGTGCCCACCTGAATACCGCAGCGACTGTGCCACAGGCAGAACAAGGCACGATTCCGGCCACAAACCTGGGCGTCACAACCTTGTCCGACCGCACTCTTACCTTGGGCGTGGGTGTGCGTTACAAGCCGATGCGCAAGTATGAGGTCGGTGGCAACCTGACGCATTCAAGCTCGAAGGGTCGCAGCGAGTTCATGTTTGGTTCCGCAGTGCCGGTCGGACCATTGCCGGATCTGGTATCCCGCGTCGACCGCCTGGAAGTGTTTGGTCGCTACCACTTACAAAAAGATCTGACGGTCAATCTCAAGTTTGCGCATGAGCGTTACCGTTCGGCCGACTGGGCCTGGGATGCCCCGCTGACTCTCACGTCAGTGACCTCGGTGGTGGGCACCAACCAAACCTCACCGAACTACAACGTGAACTTCGTCGGTGTGTCGCTCGCTTATAAGTTCTGACCCCGCTTGCCCGGTTTCAGCATTGCGAATTTTCGTAATGCTGAAACCGGGCATTTTTCATTTTGCGCATGAACCTCCAGGAAAGCTGCTCGCCGGCGTGAGTAGCTGGCGCGAAAGTTGCCGTGTTTCAATTGAAAACCTGAACCAACCTCCTCGAAAACATGATCAATTCAATCGCCAAGCTGAAACTAGCGGCCATACCCGTGCATAAGCTCAAGGTATGGGCGCTTAGCACGGTCATCTGTCTTGGCGGCGCTTTTGCTGTCTTACCGGTTGCTGCCCAAAACGAGAAAACCGTTCAGGTAAACGGGAAACTCGAGAACACCACCTGCCTGACTTGTCACGATGGTAAAAAAGGCAAGCTGGAAGTCCCGGTTGCCGAGGGCGAGCCACGGGCGCTGCGCAGCGTCGTGCCGGCCAAGTTTGACAAGGGCGTGCATGCCAAAATGCAATGTGTGGCCTGCCACACGGATATCACCGACAACGCCGAAAAGCGCGATACGCACAGCAAGAACCCGGCGCAAGCGCTGAAAAAGGTCGACTGCGCGGGCTGCCATCAGGACTTGTGGCAAAAGGCGCAAAAAGACGGCAGCGCGAAGGACAAGCCCCGGCTGGCCGTTGTAGTGCAAAACATTGACTTCTACAAGAAGTCATTTCATGCGCGCCTCAACGCCGATGACAAGACCCGGCCAAATGCCTCTTGCGAAGAGTGCCACAGCACGCACAACTTCAACGTGCCGGCCGACAAGAAGAGCCCGCAATACGCTGCGTGGCGCAAAGAAGAGCCCGCCCTGTGCGGCGAGAAGTGCCACGACGAGCAACTCGAAACCTTCGCATCGTCAGTGCATGGCAAGGAAGTTCTCGACAAGAACAATGTCAAGGCGCCTGTCTGCACCAGTTGCCACACCAACCACGAGATCACCAATACCTCGCTGGATTCGTTCAAGCTCCTCAACAACGAGGTGTGCGGCAATTGCCACAAGGAAAACCTCAAGTCCTACCGCGACACCTATCACGGCCAAGTGACGAAGCTGGGTTATGCCGAAACGGCCAAGTGCTACAACTGCCACGGCAGCCACGGGATTCTGTCGGCAAAGGACCCCAAGTCCAAGGTGCACCCCGACAACCGTCTGAAAACCTGCAAGGAGTGCCATGACGGCAAGAAACGGCTGGAGGCCACCGCCGGCTTCGCCACCTTCGCCCCGCATGCCAGCAGTCACGATTTCGCAAAGTATCCGCAGGTGTGGATATCCACCAAATTCATGATTGCCTTGCTGATCGGTGTATTCGTCTTCTTCTGGTTGCATTCCGGCTTGTGGTATTACCGCGAATGGCAGGACCGCAAGACGCACAAGACCGTTCCGCACGTGCGTACCGAAGGACTGCCGCAGGACGAGAAGAAGTTCTTCCAGCGCTTCCCGGTTGGCTGGCGCATCGCCCACCTGGCTTTCGCCCTGATCACCATGACGTTGGCGTTGACCGGTACCGCGGCGCGGTTCTCCCATACCAGTTGGGCGCCGGTCGTTGCCCAGGCGCTTGGTGGTGCCAGTGGCCTCGCCCTGATCCATCGGGTGGCTGCCGCGCTGTTCGTCGGCATCTTCTTCATCCACTTCATCTACGTGATGCAGAAGTTGCTGCGCGACAGAAGCTTCCGCTGGTTCGGCCCGGATTCCTTGGTGCCCAACTGGAAGGACCTCAGCAACATGGTGGGCATGTTCAAGTGGTTTGTCGGAAAGGGCGAGAAACCGCGCTTCGACCGCTGGACCTATTTCGAAAAATTCGACTACTGGGCCGTGTTCTGGGGTGTTTCCATCATCGGCGGCAGCGGCCTGCTGCTGGCTTTCCCGACCGTGACCGCGACCTATCTGCCGGGCTGGATCCTTAACGTCGCCACCATCGTGCATGGCGAGGAAGCCTTCCTGGCAGTGGTGTTCCTCTTCACGGTGCACTTCTTCAACAACCATTTCCGGCCGGACAAACTGCCGCCCCCGGACATCGTGATGTTCACCGGCACCCAGTCGCTGGAAGAGTTCCGCCGCGAGCATCCGGCCCAGTATCAGCGCCTGGTGGATGCGGGCGAACTGGACAAGTATCTGGTGGATGCGCCGTCACGGCCCATGACCCTGGGCTCCAAGATATTGGGCCTGACGCTGATTGCTATCGGCCTGGTCTTGCTGACCCTGGTGGGGATCGGATTCTTGACGGGCGGTTAACGCCTGCGCCCGGCCATTGCGCTGGCCCAGGCAGATCCAGCGCTACGAAGTACTGTGCAAGGAAGAGTGGGTGGTGCTGGACGCGTTCAACGCCGTCAAGGAAAACATCGATCCTACGCTGAGCTACCGCTGGTCCTGCCACATGGCGGTAATGTTTCGCCGCGCATCTGATCGGCAATGCTTTCGCGCTGGCGTATCACATGAGATTGCTTGCCATCCACCAGAATCTCGGCGGCGCGGCCGCGCGAGTTGTAGTTGCTGGCCATGCTCATGCAGTAGGCTCCGGCGGAGAGCACCGCCAGCAAGTCGCCCGGCTGCACGGCAAGGGCGCGCTCATGCCCGATCCAGTCGCCACTTTCGCAGATTGGACCCACCACATCCCAGGTGGCGGGGGTATCTGGGCGCGGGCTCAAAGGCACGATCTGGTGGAACGCCTGGTACAGGGCAGGGCGCGGCAAATCGTTCATGGCGGCGTCGATGACGCAAAAGTTTTTCTGCTCACCGGGTTTGAGGTAAAGCACTTCTGTGACGCACACACCGGCATTGCCAACCAGTGAGCGGCCGGGCTCGATCATCAGTTGGCGCTTGCCAAAGCCGCGGGTATCGAGCCTGGCCAGCAGCTTTTTCCAGAGATCGTCTGCACTGGGCGGCGTATCGCCGTTGTAGTTGATGCCCAGGCCGCCGCCAAAATCGATGTGCTGAATCGGAATGCCCGCCGCCTCAATGGCTTCCACCAGGTCCAGCATGCGGTCGATTGCGTCAAGGTACGGTTCTTCTTGCGTAATCTGAGAACCGATATGGCAATCGATACCAACCACCCGCACGCCTGCCAGCTTCGCTGCGCGTTGGTAGGTTGGCACCACGCGCTCGTGGGCGACGCCAAACTTGCTGCTCTTGAGGCCGGTGGAGATGTAGGGGTGGGTTTGGGGGTCCACATTGGGATTGACGCGAATGCTGACGGGCGCACGCAAGCCCATGGACAAGGCGACGTCACTCAAGACTTCGAGCTCGGCCTCACTCTCGACATTGAAGCAGCCAACACCCGCTGCCAGCGCACGGCGCATTTCCGCACGCGTCTTGCCGACGCCGGAGAAGATGATCTTGTCGGCCTGTCCGCCCGCGGCCAGAACACGGTCCATGTCACCGCCGGAGACAATGTCAAAACCGCAGCCAGCCTGGGCAAAAACCTGAATCACGCCCAAGGCCGGGTTGGCTTTCAGGGCGTAACAGATTTGAACTTTGCGTCCGGCAAAGCCACGCTGATAAGCGGCCAGCGCTGACAGCATGGCGCTTTTCGAGTACACAAAAAGGGGTGTGCCATGTTGTTTTGCCAAATCACTCAAGCGCATCTCTTCAGAGAAAAGTTCATTGCCCCGGTAGGCAATATGGGGTTGACCGGGAAGATCTTGGGAGCTCATTGAGGGGTGGGGGTAGCGACAGGGGCGACCGGGCTGGCAGGCGAGGGCGGTGTCTGTACCGCAGGCTGGTAAGCGTTGACCGAACTTGAGGGCAACAGTGTTTCGGGCAATGTGGCCCGTTTTGCCGCTGCGGGTTCTGTGGGTAAATACAGTGGCCCTTTCTGACCACAGGCCGACAGGCTCACCGCACTGATGCCAAGGACAATCGTACTGATTAGAATTCTGGAAAAAAGCAACATGGTGAAATTGTAATGACTGACTCTGAATTCATGGACCGGGCGGAGAATTTGCTCAAAGCCGTCGAGGCAAGCTGTGACCGCATCAATGACGCGAACCGTGCAGACATCGACAATCAGCGCGTGGGCGGCATGGTCACGCTTGTTTTTTCAAACCAGAGTCAGATCGTCATCAACCTGCAAAAGCCTCTGTTTGAGGTTTGGATGGCGGCAAAATCGGGTGGCTATCACTACAAATATGATGGCGAAAAGTGGATGGACACCAAGGGCCAGGGGGAGTTTTTTGCCAATTTGTCGCGCTTCGCCAGCGAGCAGGCGGGTTGTGTTATCAGTTTCTGAACAGGTCAATAATTGTTTTCTTTTCATCGGCCTGTGGCAGCGTTGGCGTATCGGTTCCCGCTGCCCCCCCTGATTTGTCGTTCAGTCCCAAACTGCTGACGCCGGCACCCCTGGCGTACTCTTCATAAAACCATTCGCCGCCCGAATTGATAACGCCCACAGGGGCGCTGGGTTGCATCACGGGGACGTTTTTAAGTGCATGTTCCATGAACCGGATCCAGACCGGCAGGCTCAAGCCACCCCCTGTTTCGCGGTCGCCGAGTTTGCGCGGCGTGTCATAGCCGATCCAGGTGACGGCGGCAAGCGTTGGCTGGAATCCCGCAAACCAGGCGTCCATGGAATCGTTGGTGGTTCCTGTTTTTCCGTACAAGTCAGGTCGCTTCAACGCCGCCTGCGCGGATGCAGCCGTACCGGAGCGGGTGACTTCCTGCAGCAGACTTTCCATGATGAAAGCGTTGCGCGCATCGATGGCACGCACCGACTCGTCGAGCACTGGCGGTTTGGTTTGCACCAGGACCTTGCCTTTTTGCTCGGTGACCCTGGTGATCAGCCATGGATTGATGCGGTAGCCGCCGTTGGCGAAGACCGAGTAGGCCGAAACCATTTGCAGGGGCGTGACCGACCCGGCGCCAAGCGCCATGGTCAGGTAGGCGGGGTGCTTGTCTTCATCGAAGCCAAAGCGCGTGATCCATTCCTGTGCATTCTGGGTGCCCACCGCCTGCAGGATGCGGATCGAGATCATGTTTTTGGATTTGGCCAGACCCCGCCGCAGAGTCATGGGGCCTTCAAATTTGCCGTCGTAATTTTTTGGTTCCCAGGGTTGCCCACCCGTCACACCAGCGTCAAAAAAGAGTGCTGCGTCGTTGACCACCGTCGCCGGGGTAAAGCCCTTCTCCAAGGCCGCAGAATAAATAAACGGCTTGAAGGCCGAACCCGGTTGGCGCCAGGCTTGCGTTACATGGTTGAATTTGTTTTTTTCAAAATCAAACCCGCCCACCAGCGCCTTGATCGAGCCATCGCGCGGGTCCAGCGCTACAAAGGCGCCCTCAACTTCGGGCAGTTGCGTGATTTCCCAGGTATTTTTTGGCGTTTTGGCGACCCGGATCACGGCACCGCGCCGAATTTTGATGTGGGGCGCTGCTTTGTCCGACAAGCCCGATTGCGCCGGTTTGAGGCCCTCACCGGTAATTTCGACGGCCTCACCGTTCTGGCGAATGGCCTTGATTTTCCTGGCATCCGCTTCCAGCACGATGGCCGACATCAGGTCGCCGTTGTCGGGGTGATCGTCCAGTGCATCGTCGATAGCGTCCTCAATTTCCTGCGGATTGGACGGCAGGGTCACGAATTTCTCGGGGCCACGGTAAATCTGGCGGCGCTCGAAATCCATGATTCCGCGCCGCAAAGCCTTGTAAGCCGCCTCCTGGTCGGCCGCCCGCAGCGTGGTGTAAACGTTCAGGCCACGGGTGTAGGTCTCATCGCCGTACTGCGCATACATCAACTGGCGTACTGTTTCAGCCACGTACTCCGCGTGCACCTTGGTATTGTCTGAGCCGGATTTGACTTTGAGCTCTTCATTTTTTGCTGCAACGGCCTGCTCAGCGGTGATGAAACCGTTTTCCTGCATGCGCTCAATAATGTGAAGCTGGCGCGCTTTGGCCCGCTTCGGATTGCTGATCGGGTTGAAGGCGGAAGGCGCTTTAGGCAAGCCTGCCAGCATGGCCGCTTCTGCAATACCGATGTCTTTCAGCGGTTTGTCAAAATACGCCTCTGAAGCTGCGGCAAAGCCGTAAGCGCGGTTGCCCAGAAAAATCTGATTCATGTAGATCTCAAGAATCTGGTCCTTGGTCAGCATGTGTTCGAGCTTGAAGGTCAGCAGGATTTCGTAGATCTTGCGGGTGTAGGTTTTTTCCGAAGACAAATAGACGTTGCGTGCCACCTGCATGGTGATGGTTGATGCGCCCTGGCTTTTGAAGCGTCCCAAGTTGGCCAGCGCAGCGCGCAAAACGCCCTTGTAATCAACGCCGCCATGCTCGTAAAACCGTGAGTCCTCAATCGCCAGTACTGCGTCAACCATGACCTTCGGAATTTCCTTGATAGGCGTCAGATGCCGGCGTTCCTCACCAAACTCTCCAATCAGGACGCCTTCTGCCGAGAACACGCGCAATGGCAATTTAGGGCGGTAATCAGACAAGTCTGAAATGTCCGGCAGGTTCGGAAACGCCACTGCCATCGCAATCGCAACAATGATCAGAACTGACAACATTCCAGCCAGCGCCAGGCCGCCTCCCCATAGCGCAATGGGCAGCAACCAATTCATCGCACTCGTGCGGGGACTTGGGTTGTAGGAAGGGCTGGATTCACTAGGCGGTGTTTTGGCGGGCATAAAAACTTCGTAAGATCGCGGCGTCATTGTAAAAATGATGTTTTCACAGCTTTGGCGCGCTAGTATCCGCTATTGTTGCGACTTATCTCTTGGGTGTCTGTTTGCGGGCTGATGTGTCTAGCGTCCGAACCCAAAGCGTCTACTTTTGGCAACGCTGCTAATCCAAAAAATTTGGAAATACCTTTACGTGACAACGAGCTTACTGCTAGTATTCAAGTGAAGTATTAAGTTTTGCTGATCTCTGATTGGCTTGTTTCAGGGGATTGTTTTGGTTTCTTTGGGGTCCTTGTTTAGCCATCAACCCGCACCCATGCTGGGTTTGGATATCAGTTCTTCCAGTGTCAAACTGGTCGAATTGGGTCGGGACAAGGCTGGGAATTTGGTGCTTGAGCGCTGTGCGATTGTGCCGCTTGAGCGCGGATGGATTACCGACGGCAACATCGAAAAGTTCGACGAGGTGGCTGAAGCGGTTCGTCGGCTGGTGAAAAAAAGCGGGACTAAAACCAGGAATGTGGTGATGGCCTTGCCGCCGTCAGCTGTCATCACCAAAAAAATCATTCTTCCTGGCGGCATGTCCGACCAAGAGCTGGAACTGCAGGTCCAGACTGAGGCCAACCAGTACATCCCGTTCCCACTGGACGAGGTGAGTCTGGATTTTTGTATTGTGGGGCCCAGTGCGGCGTCTTCCGGCGATGTCGAAGTTCTCATTGCGGCGTCACGCAGGGAGAAGATTCAGGATATTCAGGGCTTGGCAGAGGCGGCTGGTTTGAAGCCGGTGATTGTAGATGTGGAATCTTATGCATCGCGCCTGGCGACCGCTCGCCTGATTGAAAACCTGCCCGACAAGGGTGTCGGAAGTATTGTGGCCCTGTTTGAGGTGGGCGCCCTGACCACCAGCATGCAAGTCATTCGTAACGGTGAAGTTTTGTACGAACGGGACCAGGCGTTTGGCGGCGCCCAGTTAACGCAGCTGATTGTGCGGCAGTATGGTTTTTCCCTGGAAGAGGCTGAAAGCAAAAAGCGAAGTGGTGAACTGCCGGGCGACTATGAATTCAGTGTGCTGCGCCTGTTTGTAGAAAGCATGGTGCAGGAAATTGCGCGGGCATTGCAGTTTTTCTTTACCAGCACGCCGCATAACAAGGTTGACTACGTGATGCTGGCGGGCGGCTCGGCTGCTTTGCCGGGTTTGCCGGCGGCCGTAACGCGGCACACCACTTTCACCTGCAGTTTGGTCAATCCGTTTGAGGGGATGGAAATAGGTGAAGGTGTTCGCTTGAAAAGAATGACGCGTGAGGCGCCATCCTACCTCACCTCATGCGGACTGGCTTTGCGGAGGTTCATGCCGTGATCCTGATCAATCTGCTTCCACACCGCGAGGCTGCGCGCAAACTGCGCCAGGATATATTTAACGTCAGCTTGGGGGTTTCTTCTCTTGTGGGTGGTTTGCTCGCCGGGATCATTTTTCTGTGGTTTCAAGCTCAAATTTTGGGGCAACAAGAGAAAAACCAATTGTTGCAAAAAGAGATTAAACGGTTCGATGAGCAAATCAAGGACATTGCCGGTCTTGAGGCGGAGATTACGGCCTTGCGAGCTCGTCAGCAGGCGGTGGAAGATCTGCAGGCGGACCGGAATTTACCCGTTCATCTGCTGACAGAACTGGTCAAGCAATTGCCTGATGGCGTTTATATTGCCAGCATGCGTCAAGACAATCAGAATGTGACGCTGCAAGGTGTTGCGCAATCGAATGAACGGGTGTCTGAGCTGTTGCGTAATCTCGGCAACAAAACCCCCTGGTTTTCGAAGCCCGAGTTGGTTGAAATTGTGGCCGGCTCTGTCGCGCTGACGCCGCGGGAACAGCGACGCGTTGCCAATTTCACAATTCGTGTTCGTTTGACGCGCGCCAGCGAGGCTGCAGCGGCCCCGGCGCTCGCCGCCTCAACTCCTGTCAAGAAATAGGAGCAAGGCATCATGGCAAGCAAGCCCTCATTGAAGTTCGACTTTCCCGCTTTGCAGGAAAAATTGACCGGGCAATTCCGTAATCTGGACCCCAAGAATCCGTCCAGCTGGCCTGTATTTCCGCGCTATGCACTCTTTGCGGCCATCGCCGTTCTGTTGGTGGTGGTGCTGTGGTTTTTGTGGCTGAACACTTCAGAGGAAGAACTGGTGGCGGAGCAGGCCAAGGAAGTCAAGCTGCGCGAAGAGTACAAGGTAAAGTTGGGCAAGGCGGTCAATCTTGAAGCGCTGAAGAAGCAGCGTGAGCAGGTTCTTCAGTATGTAACGCAACTGGAGAAGCAGTTGCCGAGCAAAGCCGAGATGGACGCCCTGCTTTCAGATATCAACCAGGCTGGCTTGGGACGCAGTCTCCAGTTCGATCTGTTCCGGCCGGGACAAGTGGCGGTCAAGGACTACTATGCCGAGTTGCCCATAGCCGTGCGTGTCACAGGGCGTTATCACGACATCGGCGCTTTTGCGTCAGACATTGCCAATCTTTCCCGCATCGTGACGCTCAATAATCTGCTTATTGTGCCGACCAAGGAGGGGGCTTTGGCGATGGATGCCACGGCCAAAACTTTTCGTTATCTGGATGCCGATGAAGTTGCAACGCAGCGCAAGGCGGCAGCACCGCAAGGGGCCAAGAAATGATGCCCGTGCGTAAACTGGCTCTGCTTGCCATGGTGCTGACGCTTGCCGCTTGCGGTGCCTCTACTGAGGATGAGTTGCGTCAATGGATGGCCGAGCAAAAGAGCCAGGCCCGGCCCAAAGTCGCCCCTATTTCCGAGCCGAAACAATTCAAGCCGGAAGCCTATGCCCAAGTCACTGCGACAGAGCCTTTCAGTAATCAGAAGCTGACACAGGCCTTGAAACGGGAGTCGACTCAATCGACCGTCAACGGTGCTTTGATCGCGCCGGAGTTGGCGCGTCGCAAGGAGGCGCTGGAGTCTTTTCCGCTGGATGCGATGGTGCTGGTGGGGAGTCTGGTCAAGGCCGGACAGCCGGTTGCGCTGGTGAAGGTCGATAACTTGTTGTACCAAGTACGACCCGGCAACTACCTTGGTCAAAACTATGGGCGCGTAACCAGGATCAAAGAGACAGAAGTCACGCTGCGTGAAATTGTGCAAGACGCTGTAGGCGAATGGATTGAACGCACAGCTACTTTGCAGTTGCAAGAGAGGTCAAAATGAACAATCAGAACTGTTGGATGGCAAGGCGACTGTGGCAACGGATTCTCATCGCCACGTCGCTCATGTTGGCTGTACTTGCGGCCCAGGCCCAGGGCGCGATTGAAGCGGTGTCGGGGTCTATTCAAGGGGGCGTTGAGGTCGTCAAAATCGACTTGACGCAGCCGCTTGCGGCGCTTCCGAACGGGTTCACTGTCCAGTCACCGGCAAGAATTGCGCTTGATTTTCCGGGAATCTCGAATGCCATGGGGCGCTCCACTATCGAAATCAACCAGGGTAATCTGAAGTCGGTGAATGTGGTGCAGGCTGGCGATCGGACACGCGTCGTACTCAATCTTAAGCAGGCAACCCCCTACAAGGCCCAGTTGCAGGGTAAATCTCTGCTGGTTGTGCTGGATGCTGTGGCGGTCGCGGCACCAGTGGCGTCTGCAGCCCCTGTTTTCGCGGAAAACCGAAGCCGGGACACTTTGCCGCTTAAAGATCTTGATTTCCGTCGTGGTGTCGAGGGCGCTGGCCGGATTGTGGTTGCCCTGCCCAACAACCAGGTCGGTGTTGATATTCGCCAGCAAGGGCAAACCCTGGTGGTTGAGTTCATGAAATCGAGCTTGCCTGAAGGTATGCGACGCCGTCTGGATGTGACTGATTTTGGCACCCCGGTGCAAACTGTGACGACGTTCCAGGTGGGCGACCGCGTGCGCATGGTGATTGAGCCCCAAGGTCAATGGGTTCACAGTGCCTACCAAAGTGATGAGCAGTTTGTGGTGGAAGTCAAAGCGCTAAAAGTTGATCCATCAAAATTGACGCAAGGGCCGGGCTACAGTGGGCAAAAGCTGTCACTCAATTTCCAGAACATTGAGGTTCGCTCGCTGCTACAGGTGATTGCCGACTTCACGAATTTCAACATCATCACCTCCGACTCGGTAACGGGTGCTGTGACCTTGCGTCTTCAGGATGTGCCCTGGGACCAGGCGTTGGACATCATTTTGCAGGCTAAAGGGCTGGGCATGCGCAAGACCGATAACGTGATCTGGGTCGCACCGAAGGATGAAATCTTCGCCAAGGAAAAACTGGAGTTGGAGTCCAAGGTTGCCGTGCTCAACCTCGAGCCGGTTCGCACGCAGTCATTCCAGATGAACTATGCCAAGGCGGAGGACATAGCGAAACAATTGACGGGGGCTGGCGGCGGTGAGAAGAGTTCAGGGCGAACCCTGAGTCCTCGCGGCAGTGCAACGGCCGATCCGCGGACCAATCAGCTTTTCGTGACCGATGTGGCGTCCCGGCTGGAACAGGTTCTTCAGCTCCTGCAGAAGCTCGATGTGGCCGTGCGCCAGGTGATGATTGAGGTCAGGATCGTCGAGGCCACTGACAACTTCGGGAAATCACTGGGCGTCAAGTTCGGCGGCACCGATCAGAGAGCCCAAAAGGGGGGTGACGGCGGCTATCAACTGGCGGGCAATAATCGAATCGCCTTCGGCCAAAGTTACGCCGATACCGTGGCCAGTAGTGGGGGTGGTGGAACGGTGAACACCAGCGGCAATTTTGTCAATTTGCCGGCCAATCAACCGTTTGGCGGTATGCCGGCCACCTTTGGTGTATCGATTTTCAACGCTCTGGCGAACCGTTTTCTGAATCTTGAAATCTCAGCGCTGGAAGCCGACAGCAAGGGTCGGCTCGTCTCCAGCCCGCGGGTGGTCACTGCGGACGGCAAGAAAGCGTCGATCAAGCAGGGTGAACAAATTCCTTATCAAGTGTGTGACAAGGATGGCTGCAAGATACAGTTCAAGGATGCGAGCCTCAGGCTTGAAGTCACGCCGCAGATAACGCCCGAGGGTACGATCATCATGGACTTGGATGTCAGCAAAGATACCCGCGGCGAGAATGCGGC
This sequence comes from Rhodoferax sp., assembly GCA_030682475.1. Lineage (GTDB taxonomy): Bacteria > Pseudomonadota > Gammaproteobacteria > Burkholderiales > Burkholderiaceae_C > Rhodoferax. The sequence goes on from JAUXOA010000061.1 coordinate 34,035, forward strand.
GAATGCCGGGCCTGCCATCAATCAGAAAAATGTGGTGACTCAAGTGCTGGTGGACAATGGTGGCACGGTCGTGATCGGCGGTATTTTTGAACTCGAAGAGACCAATGACGAGGCTAAAGTGCCCTTCTTTGGCGATCTGCCAGTGGTGGGTAATTTGTTCAAGAACCGATCCCGCCTTGAGAAGAAGAAGGAGCTCCTGGTGTTCGTGACGCCAAGGATCATCACGGACCGGACCGGCGCACGTTGACCGTTGCTGTTAAAAAAAATGAATCTGAGGATGGTGAGTATGAACTTTTCTAAATACGTGATGGGGCTTGCGCTTGCTGCGGCGCTGACGGCGTGTGGCGGGGGTGGGGGTAACGCCAGCACACCGACACCTCCGCCGACGACAACCACGGCGAATACGAATGTTGCATCGATCAGTATCATTCCCAGTCCAGGTGTTCTGAAAGCCGATGGCACGTCGACGTTGACGTTCACGGTTTTTGCCTTAACCACTGGAAATGCATCAGTGTCAGGCGCGACAATTGATCTGGCAGCTACAAATGGGGTCATCCTGAGCAGCCCATCGGTCGTGACCACTGCTACTGGCGCCACAGTGACCATGATTGCGGTGTCTTCTGATCAGACGAGCCGTGTTTCTACGTTAACAGCCTCCTGTATTGCGTGCACGGCCAGTCCGACAACGAGCCAGGTGAACGTGGTGGGCGCGAGCATTGCGTTGACCAATTCCGGTGTGTCCGCACTGGTCGTCGGTGGTTCCAATGCCACGCTGAGCGCCACTGTCAAGGATGCGTTTGCGGTACCGATGTCAGGAGTATCGGTATCTTTTGCTGCCACCGATGCCGCAGTTCTTGGCTTGAGTGCCCCAACGGCTGTGACCAACGGATCAGGTATTGCGACAGTGGCCGTCTCGGGGTTGGCTGCGGGAGCTGCGAGCATCAATGTGACTGCGCTGGGCAATGCCAAGTCCCAGGCCTATACCAGTGGTCTGGCAACAGCGGTAATGACGGTCACTTCCCCGGCAAACAATTCTGTGATGGTCACAGGCATTGTTCCGACTCCAGGCACTGTTCCGACGCGCATAACTGTGTCAGCACCCGGGGCGTCTAAGGTAACTTTTGCGACGACTCTGGGAACATTTGCAAACGGGACAACGAGCCAGATCATCGATGTGGTGAGTGGCACAGCGTCCGCGGATTTGAAGTCGTCGGCGGCAGGTACTGCAACCATCACCATGATTGACAACCTGTCTCGTTCCGCGAACCTCACTTTAGTGGTTTCTCCGCCGGTGTCTGCAGTGAACAAAATACTTCTGAACGCGAGCCAAACTACCTTACCGATTGCTACTGCATCAGGAACCCAGAGTTCACTCACGTTAACCGCACGTGCGGTGATGTTCGATGGCACGACGGACCAGTCCGTGGCCAACGTTCCAATCGAGTTTTCCATGTCAGGTGGGCCAGGGGGCGGTGAGTTTCTGACACCTGCGCTTGCCTATACCAACAGTTCCGGAAATGCCGTCGCGACGTTCACCGCAGGCACTGCTGCCTCCATTCCAAACGGAATCGTAATTTCGGCCAAGGCCCAGGGTACCGCCGTGCAGACCGGGATGTCGCCATCGAATAACAACGCACTGTTGACTATTGGTGGACAAGCCTTGTCTGTTGCGTTTGGTCCGGCCTCAGTCCTGGGGGAGAGTTCCGACAAGACCCTGTATATTCAGGCCTATTCGGTACAAGTCGCGGACGCCAATAACAATCCGGTGGCTGGTCAGGTCGTGACTTTGCGCATGCGGCCGGTGGCGTTCAGTTTGGGCGGCGCCTGCACCGTCACTGCGACTTATTGCTCGGAAGACGTGAATGGCAATGGTTCGCTAGATCCAGGCGAAGATCGGACGCGCACAGGAACCACTGTCGCCACTGCGGGCACTTGTCCCATCATGCCGCCGGCTGTTTCCGGGACACGGGACGAAGTTCTCACACCGGCAAATTCGGATGGTGGAAGCGTACCCTCTATTGTCGTCACCGATGTGAATGGGATCGCAGCCTTCAATTTGACTTACTTGAAGGGCTCGGCCTTTTGGGTTATCAACAAGTTGACTGCAACGGTCAGTTCCAGTGGTACCGAAACCAGCAAGTCAACCATTTTCCGCTTGGCGGCAACGGTTCCCGACGTGGGCCCGCCTTGCTCTCTGCCACCTTCGCCTTATAGCTATTGAGGGCGCCGGGCGTGATTGGCCTCATCGGCCTGCCCGGCTCCGGCAAATCCACCGTCGGGCGACAACTCGCCCGGCGGCTGCAACTGCCCTTCTTTGACTCCGACCATGTGATTGAGCGGCAGTTCGGCTGTTCTATCCGTGAGTACTTCGAGCGCGAGGGCGAAGAGCGGTTCCTGCGGGAGCGCCAGAAGACGCGTTTTTGTGGTTCCCCCTACTCCCACAAAGTGCCAATATGGGTGTGCTAGCAAATACTGCTTGCATCTATTGCAGGAATTGACTATAGTCCTACTTGTGAACAGCAAGCATAAAAAGACACTGAAAGCGATTCTTGCAAAACCGACATTGGCAAGCATTGCGTTTTCTGAGATTGAGTCTTTGGTGCTTGCACTGGGCGGCGAAGTGCATGAGGGCGAAGGCTCCCGGGTTGGTTTGCACCTGAACGGTGGCGTCATGCACGCCCACAGACCGCACCCAGGCAAAGAAGCAAAGCGGTATCAAATCAAGGAAATTGGCGAATGGCTGAAGGCATCAGGAGTCAAGCAATCATGAGCAGCATGAATTACAAGGGTTACACCGCCCGTGTCGAATTTGACGAATGCGATGGGGTTTTTTGGGGCAAGGTTCTAGGGCTTCCTGCCAAAGAAAGCATCTCGTTTGAGGGCGACAACGTGGTGCAACTGACACAAGATTTTCATCACGCAATTGACTTTTATCTGGTCGATTGCGCCAACACCGGGCGTCAACCCCTCAAACCTGCCAGCGGCAAACTCATGCTGCGTGTTGATCCAAGAGTTCACGGCGCAGCTCTGATCGCCGCTCAAGCCAGCGGGCAAAGTCTCAATCAATGGGCTGCTGCGGCATTAGCGCAGGCGGCGCATGTCTGAGACGGCACGGGGGGGAAGTGGTCAGGCTCGGAGAATGGGAGCCAGGATCCAATGGCGCTGAGAAATCTTGTGAGCACACTGAGTCTGCGTTTGCCGCAATGCATTCATCAAAATGCCAAATTGTTTGCCCAGTGCGTGGGTATTTCGGTTAGGCAGTTAATCGCCACCCTATGTTCTGCGCCTTGATCGGCCTGCCAGGTTCCGGCAAATCCACCGTCGGGCGGCACCTGGCCCGGCGGCTGCAGCTTCCCTTTTTTGACTCCGACCATGTGATTGAGCGGCAGCTCGGCTGCTCAATCCGTGAGTATTTCGAGCGCGAGGGCGAAGACAGCTTTCGCGATGTCGAGGAATCAGTGATCGACCAGCTCACGCAGAACCCAAAATGTGTCTTGTCCACCGGTGGCGGTGTTGTATTGCGCTCTGCCAACCGCCGGCATCTGCGGGAGCGTGGTCAGGTGATCTACCTGAATTCCTCCCCCGACGAACTGTTTCGACGCCTGCGCCATGACATGAAACGGCCTTTGCTGCAGGTGGCTGATCCCCTGGGCCGATTACGCGATCTGCATGCCCTGCGCGATCCGCTCTACCGCGAGACGGCGCATTTCATTATTGAGACCGGACGCCCGTCGGTTGCCACCCTGGTCAACATGATTGTGATGCAACTTGAACTGGCGGGTGTGCTGCCCAGTCCCTGATGGCGCGAGCTTGCTCTTTCATAATAAACGATAACCCAAGCGCTTAGGTTTCATATAAAATGCCAACGGTACTGACGATTTTTGGGCTGCGTGTGCTTATCTACCCAAACGACCATCGGCCAGCGCATGTTCACATCATCGGGAAAGGGTGCGAGGCAGTGTTCAAATTGAATTGTCCCCTGATGGCCACTTCAAATTCCCCCACCTTTGGCCAGTCAAATTCCCCCAGGCAGGACGGCTAAATTATCAACTTTTTGGCCAGCCTGGTTCTGACTTCCTTTCTTGGTAATTTCTCCCTGACTTTTTTGGATTTTTT
>JAUXOA010000063.1 GCA_030682475.1 Rhodoferax sp.
CAGGCCGGCAGCCTGTCTCAGGCGGTCAGCGTCTTCAAGCTCGATGGCGATCAAGCGGGCGGGCCAGCCCATCATGTGGCCGCGCCTCAGCGCACGGCAGTCCGCAAACCGCGCCCGGCGCCGATGCCGGCAACCCGCGCCAAACAGGCGATTGCAGCGCCGGAACGCAGGCAACTGGCAAATGCTGGTACCGGTGCAGGCAAGCCCGCCGCTGGTGGGGATTGGGAAACGTTCTGAAACATTGCGGGACAGACCGCAGCTACGCGAAGCGAGCCAGCTCTGTCCTCAACACTTTAAGAGGGTGTTCTTGACTTAGCGAGACCCCGGTGACACTTTCGTCTCTTCGGAGAATCATTAAAAACATTCAATTCGCATAGATGCAGCACAAACAGACGCACCCCTACCAAAGCGCCGCAGGCTGGACCTTGCTGGCGCTGGCCATTCCCCTGCTGTGGTGGGTTTCACACCCGGCCCGGCAGATCGTTGTCGAACCGGCGCAGTTTGTGTTTTGGCACACCGCAGTGGAGTTGTTCGCGGTGGTGGTGGCCATGCTGGTGTTTATTACCGGATACCGCGCTATTTTGTCGGCTCGCAAAGGGGCCGTGGTGCTGCTGGGGGTGGCATTTTTCGGCGTGGGCTTGCTCGATTTTCTGCACACCATGAGCTATGTAGGCATGCCGGACGCCGTGACCGCCAACACCCCCCACAAATCCATCTTTTTCTGGCTGGCCGCGCGCATGCTGGCAGCAACAGCCTTGCTGGTGTATGTCTTGCTGCCAGCCGTGCCGGACGTCACCAAACTGAAAAAGCGTCTGGCCCTGGCCATGATGTTGGCGGTGGTCGGCGTACTGGGCTATGTCGGGCTACGCTGGCCAGACCGGGTGCCTGCGCTATTTGTCGAAGGGCAGGGGCTGACGCCCCTGAAGATCGGCCTGGAATGGCTGATTGTCGCCGTGAACCTCGTGACGATCGCGGTGCTAGCGCGTCGCCGCAAGGAACTGGCTCGCGAGTGTGTCATGGCCCTGGGCTTTGCGGTGGCCTTGTCGGCCGTCTCAGAACTGTTTTTCACGATGCTGGGTGTGATCGACAAAGATGGGGCCAATGTCCTTGGGCATCTTTACAAGCTTGCCGCCTATCTGTATTTGTTCCATGCCACATTTAACGAGCCCCTGAGCCGCCCCCTGGACCGCATGGCGGCGCAGTACCTGCACGAGAAAGTGACGCTGAGTGCTGCGCCCGATGGCGTTTTGTGGGTCGACGACAACGGACGCATCCTGATGGCCAATCCCGCCATCGAAACGCTCACAGGCTACGCCGTGAGCGAGTTGGTGGGCCAAAACGTGGACCTGTTTTTGCCCGAGCACTTGCGTGCGCGCCACGCACAGTCGCTGCGGGCTTATTTCATGGCACCGCATCCCCGTACCATGGGCTTGATGGATTTGAAGCTGCTGCGTCGCGATGGCCAGATGCTGCCCGTGGACATCGCTCTGGGGTACTGGGAAGACGAGGGGGCACGCCACGCCATTGCCTACATCCGCGACCTGACCGAGCGCAAGAAATTTGAAGAATCTCTGCGGCACCAGGCCACCCACGATCAACTCACCGGTCTGCCCAACCGCTGGTTGTTTCACCTGCAACTGGACCAGGCCTTGGCCCGTGCGGGGCGCTCAGGTCTGCGCGTGGCGGTTCTGTTTCTTGATCTGGACTATTTCAAAACCATCAACGACAATTTTGGACACGCCACGGGGGACGCCTTGCTGGTCCAGGTAGGCACACGTATGCGCAGCGTCTTGCGCGAAAACGACACACTGGCGCGCCTGGGCGGTGACGAGTTCGCCATTCTTCTCACCGATCTTGCTCATGTAGATGAAGCAGTGAGCGTGGCCACCAAACTCCTGCTGTCGTTGCAGGCCTCGTACCGCCTGCAAGACCAGGACGTGTATTCAGGGGGCAGTCTGGGTCTGGCTTTTTACCCGGACGATGCGCAGGACAGTGACACCCTGCTGCGCTACGCTGACCTGGCCATGTACCAGGCGAAACAGGCCGGGCGCGGTGCTTATGCTTGCTATTCGCAGGAAATGGATCATCGCGCGCACGAAGACATGCGATTGCATACCCGCTTGAAAGAAGCCATTGCCCAAGGAATCTTGAAGTTGCACTACCAGCCGCAGGTGGGCGTGGAAAGCGGCGCGATCGTGGGCGCGGAGGCCTTGTTGCGCTGGCACGACCCGGAACTGGGCGAGGTGTCCCCGGCGCGGTTTATTCCGGTTGCCGAGGCCACGGGCCTGATCTTGCCTTTGTCGGACTGGGTGCTGGAGACGGCGTGCCAGCAAATTGCCGCCTGGGCTCAGGCAGGTACGCCCTTACGTGTGGCTGTCAATTTTTCGGCGCAGCAATTTAACCAGCGTGATCTGCCCGAGAAGGTGCGCGCAGCACTGGCGCGCACAGGCGCGCAGGCCCAATGGCTGAACATTGAAATTACCGAGTCGGTGGTGATGACGGAGCCCGAGCAGGCGCGCGAACAGCTCAATGCCCTGGTGGCGCTGGGCTGCAGCGTGGCATTAGATGATTTTGGTACCGGCTATTCGTCGCTCGCCTATCTCAAGTCCTTCCCTGTGAGCGAGCTCAAAATTGACCAAAGTTTCATCAACGGAATTCCCCACGATGCCAATGACGTCGCCATTTCCCGGGCGATCATTGCCATGGCTCACAGCCTGGGGCTGACGCTGGTGGCCGAGGGCGTGGAAACCGATGCCCAACTGGCCTTTTTACGCCAATATGGTTGCGAGACTTATCAGGGCTGGCTGTTTGCCAAAGCGATGGAGGCGGGCGACCTGACAGAACAACATCTCGCCAACCCAATCTGATTTGAATAACTTTGTGGCCTTAGTTTGGGGAATAGATTTCTTCGAGATGGCGCAAGATCAAAGGGTTAATCGCCCAAACTTGGGACACCTCAAGGAACCGTGATGGAGCGTTTTAGGGTTCGTTCGGTAATAAGTTGTCCCCTCAGCCTCAAGTTTTTCTTGAGAATGTCGTTATCTACCAAGAGGCCGTCAAAAAGCTGCTGGGTGCGAGTAGTTGCTTTACAGGATCAAGTTTATGGCAAACAGCATGTTTTATACCGGGCTTAGCGGCTTGAATGCCGCGCAGGCCGCCCTGATGACCACCGGCAACAATACGGCCAATGTGAACACCCCCGGCTACAGTCGCCAGTCAGCACAGATTGCCTCGGCCGGCGGTGTTTACAGTCCGAGTATCGGATTCTTCGGCAGTGGTGCCAAGGTCACTGGCGTCACCCGCAGTTACGACCAGTACCTGACCTCGCAGCTTAATCAGGCACAGTCCTTGAATCAATCGCTGAACACTTATTACACGCAGGTCAGCCAGATCGACAATCTGCTGGCCGATCAGAAGGCCGGCCTGGCACCGCAGATGCAGACCCTGTTTGCCCATGTGCAGGCGCTGGCGAATACCCCGGCCGACCCAGCGGCCCGGCAGCAATTGATCAGTTCCGGGCAGAGCCTGGCCAATCAGTTCAGGTCGATGGACCAATCCCTGACCGGTCTCAATGCCAGCGTCAACGCTCAGATTTCCGGTAGCGTCGATCAAATCAACACCTATGCAGAGCAGATTGCCAATCTCAACAAGCAGGTTGCCATGCTCAGCAATGGGACGGGCACTCAGGCCCCCAATGACCTGCTCGACCAGCGTGACCAGTTGCTTAATGAACTGGGCAAGCTGGTCGGTACCAAGCTGGTCGTGCAGAATGACGGCCAATACAGCGTATTTATCGGCAGCGGGCAAACCCTGGTACTGGGCGACAAAGCGACCCGCTTAGCGGCCGTCCGTTCTGCCAGCGAGCCGACGCGTACCACGGTTGCGGTGGTCAATGCCGTCGGCAATGCCGCAGAAATGCAGGAGAGCGTCATCTCCGGTGGCTCACTCGGCGGTCTGCTGCAATTTCGTAGCGAGGCGCTGGCAACAGCGCAAAATTCGCTGGGCCGTATCGCCATTGCATTGGCAGATACTTTCAATGCCCAGCAGAGGCTGGGTGTCGATCTCAATGGGGTACTCGGCAAGGACTTCTTTTCGCAAGCCAGTCCTGGCCTGATTTCGAACGGCCGGAACACCGGCACCCTGGTATTGACGCCCTCGTTTTCCGATACCAATCAATTGAGCACCAGCGACTATCGCCTGGATGTGACCGCTGGCCCAGCCTACATGCTGACACGGCTCTCAGACAACCAGAATATTCCTCTTGCGGCCGGTTTTCCGGGTGCAGCACCGGCGAACACCACCACCTTCGACGGTGTCACACTGACGTTCGCCAGTGGCGCAGCAGCCGTCGGTGACTCGTTCCTGATTCAGCCCACCCGCACCGGGGCGCGCGATCTGACGATGCTGTTGTCTGACCCCGCCAAGGTGGCGGCAGCTTCGCCCATCGTCACCGGCAATACAGCCGGCAATCAGGGCAGCGGCGCGATCAGTGCCGGGACGGTCGATGTCAATTACCTGGCGACTCCACTGGCTGCCAAGGTGACACTGACGTATGACGGCGCTACCAATAAATTTTCCGGTTTTCCAGCCGGAGCGGCTGTTACGGTGACGCTGGAAAATGGTTCGCCTGATCCCGCCAGTCCCTATGCAGCGGGTACCCCGGTCACCTATTCGGCCGGCGCCAAGATGACCTTCAACGGCATCACGGTCACCGTCAGCGGTACGCCATCCAATGGCGACAACTTCACCATTGCGAAAAATACCGGCGGCGTGTCCGATGGCAGCAACGCATTGCTGCTGGGGGCGCTGCAAAACAAAAAAACCATCGGCGGCAGCGCAGCCAGCTTCAACGACGCCTACGCGCAACTGGTCAGCACCGTCGGCAGCAAAGCCCGGCAGATCCAGATTGCAGGCACTGCCCAGACCAGCCTGACAACGCAAATCCGCACTGCCCAGCAGTCGGTGTCGGGTGTCAATCAGGATGAAGAAACCGCCAACCTGCTGATGTTTCAGCAGATGTACCAAGCCAATGCCAAGGTGATCCAGACCGCATCAACCATGTTTGACGCGGTTCTCGGCATCCGCTAGGACCTACCAGGGAATTCACCATGCGTATCAGCACCCAGTCTTTTTACGAACAAAGTCGCACTGTCATGGGCACGCAGCAGAGCAACCTGTTGCGCGTACAGCAACAGATGGGAGTTGGCACCAAAATTCTGGCACCGTCGGACGATCCGCTGGGTGCCACCCGCGCGCTCGCTGTATCCCAGTCGATCGCACTGAATGCGCAGTATTCGGCCGGCCGCGCTCAAGCTACACAAACTCTGATAACGGAAGAGGGTGCATTGCAAAGCGTCACCACTGTTTTGCAAAATATCAAGAGCCTGGTGGTACAGGCAGGCAACGGCACCATGACCGATGCCGACCGTGCGACCATCGCCACCGTGCTGCAAAGCAGCTTTGACCAGTTGCAAGGTCTGGCCAACACCGATGACGGCAACGGTCAGTTTCTGTTCGCCGGCTTCAAGAGCGGTAGTGCGCCATTCGTCCGGCAGGCTGACGGCAGCATGCTGTATGCCGGCGACCAGGGCCAGCGCCTGATGCAGGTCGATGCCGCGCGGCAGATGGCCGGTGCTGACGATGGCCGTAGTATTTTCCAGACGGTGCAGGGTGGCGCTGGCTACGTCAGTGCATCCCCTGTTGGCAACGCCGGCAGCGGCGTGTTCAGCGCCACGTCGATTGTTGATGTGAGCGATCCGAATTACGGCAAAGATTTTGTCATCAGTTTTACTAGTGCCACGACTTATCAGGTGGATACTGCGACGGCGCCACCAGTGTCCATTGTTCCCGCCACGGCCTACACGGCGGGTAGCGTGATCCAGTTCGGCGGTTTACAAATCAGCATCAACGGTGCGCCTGCTGCGGGCGATAAATTCAATGTCTTGACGGCCAAAAATGCGGGTACAGACATTTTTTCTGCTATCAGCGACATGATCACTGCGCTGAAAACAGCCGTAGACAATGCCGGCCCGGCAGCCCAGGCTAAATTGTTGAATGCCTTAAGTACCGGCAACAGGAAGATCACCAATGCACATGACAACGTATTGACGGTGCGCGCATCGGTCGGTTCCCGCTTGCAAGAGCTGGACGCACTGGGCGTCACGGGCGATAGCCGCACGCTGTCCGACAAGAGTCATCTGTCCGATTTGCAGGATCTGGACTACGCCAGCGCGATCGCCGAGTTTTACCAGCGCCAGACGGCGCTGCAAGCGAGCCAGCAAACTTTTGTCAAAATCCAGCAGTTATCGCTGTTCAACTATTTGTAGGTAGACCGGGTAGGTCGGGTTAGCCGCAGGCGTAACCCGACAGCTCTCGCAGGCCGCAGCAATCGCCGATGTCGGGTTACGCTGCGCTAACCCGACCTACGCTACTTAATTAATAGCTGCTAACGCCCTCGCCATAAGCGTTTAAGGCCTTAGACCTTGCAGGAACTCCAGGGTCGATGTAAACCCGGCCGCAAACCGTGGTTCGAGAAATGGCGCCAGGTACTGCATCAACAATAGCAGCATGCCGATGCCGGCCAGCAGCGTGACGGGAAAGCCGACCGAAAAAATGCTGAACTGGGGTGAAACCCGGTTCAGGATGCCCATGGCCAGATTGAGGGTCAGCAGGGTGGCGATCAGCGGCAGAGCCAGCATGAGTGCGCCTGAAAAAATATGACTGGCTGCCGATACCAGCAGGAACCAGCCGCTGGCTGCCAGCGGCGCGTCAGCAATTGGCAGGGTGTGAAAGCTTTCGGCCAGCATCATGATCAGCATCAGGTGAGCGTCTATCGCCAGAAAAATCAGCACGGTCAGCACGTGCAGCAGGCGCGCCACCACCACGGTATTGCCGCCACTGCTGGGGTCGAAAAAGGAGGCGAAAGACAGACCCATCTGCAGGCCCACATAGTCGCCCGCTGCCTGCACCATGGCAAATACCATGCGCATCGAAAAGCCCATCGCCGCACCAATGAGGATTTGTTGAATCAGGATCCAGAAGCCGCCGACAGACACCAGCGGGACCGCTGGCATGGGGCCCAGTGTGGGCGCGACAACCATCGCCAGCAAGGCGGCCAGGCCGACCTTGGCGGAGCGCGGCACGCTGGCCTCACTGAAGATTGGGGCGGTGCTGATGAGTGCCAGCATACGCACAAACGGCCAAAGAAATGCCACCATCCAGACATTCAACTGGTCTGATGTGACTGAAAAAACGGCAGGCATCAGCCTACCAGTTGCGGAATCGAGGAGAGCAGCTTGCGCATGTAATCAATCGCCGTGTTCAGCATCCACGGGCCGGCAATCACCAGTGTGGCCAACACTGCCAGCAGCTTGGGAATGAAAGACAGCGTCATCTCGTTGATCTGGGTGGCGGCCTGAAACAGACTGATGATCAAGCCGATGATGAGTGCCACCAGCAGCGGCGGCGCACTCAGCAGCAAGGCAAATATCATGGCCTCGTAGCCAAGCGTCATGACTGACTCAGGCGTCATTTCAGCCCATCCCTAGGTGTAAAAGCTCTGTGCCAGCGCACCGATCAGCAGTTGCCAGCCGTCAACCAGAACGAACAGCATCAATTTGAACGGCAGCGAAATGGTTGCCGGCGGCACCATCATCATGCCCAGTGCCATCAGTACGCTGGCGACGACCAGATCGATAATGAGGAAGGGAATAAAAATGGTGAAACCGATCTGAAAAGCGGTTTTAAGTTCGCTGATCACAAAGGCCGGCAGCAAAATCCGTAACGTGACCTGTTCCGGCCCTTCCATCGGCGCGACCCTGGCCAGTTTCGCAAACAGTGCCAGATCGGCTTCCCGGGTTTGCTTGAGCATGAATTGCTTGAAGGGTTGAACACCCCGCTCCAGGGCCTGCTCGGCACTGATTTTGTTTTCGGAGAACGGTTTGTAGGCGTCGCTGTGAACCTTGTCGAATACCGGCGACATGACAAAAAAGGTGAGGAACAGCGAAAGCCCGACCAGGATCTGGTTGGGCGGTGAGGATTGTGTGCCAATGGCCATGCGCAGCAGTCCCAGCACGATGAGAATGCGGGTGAAGCTGGTCATTGACAACAACAGCGCCGGGAGAAAGGACAGCGAAGTCAGCAGCACCAGCGTCTGCACGCTGAGCGACCAGGTCTGGCTACCGCCGGGTCCCCGCGTACTGGTGATACCTGGCAAGCCCTGGGCTGACGCCAGGGCCGGCCATACCATCAACACCAGCAGGAAGACCAGCAAAAGCAGCAAGGACGGCAAGGGCGCACGGCCTCGCAGACGGACCGGCATCATGGCCATCAGTCCCGCTTTCTCAGCTTGTTCAGCTTGCTGACGGATTCAAGCAGTTTTTGTGAAAAGGCACCGGCCCCAGTGCTCCCATTCATGGTCGGTGCGGCCACGGCTTCAGACCGGTTTTCGGCCGGTAGGGTGTGCAGCGCGCGAACCTGGCCGGCAGCGACGCCGAGCACCAGCCATGAGCCGCCAATTTCTACCACCACGACACGCTCGCGCTGACCGACCATGGCGCTTGCGACCACCTTCAGCAAGCGGCCGCTGCCAGGCTGTTGCAGGCCAAAGCGCCGCACTGCCCAGGCGCACAGGAAAATCAGCGCCACAACCAGTGCCAGACCCAAGCCGGCCTGCAGCAGGCCAGTCGCGCCGAATGAGCGGACCGGCTCTGCTGCCGCAGCGGGCACGGTTGGCAGCACCGCGCCGGCCGCAAAACTGATGCCGGCCAGCAGCGAAGCCGCCAGCCTGGGAGCCGGTCGGTTCATCGGTTCAGTTTCTGGATACGTTCGGAAGGCGTGATGATGTCGGTCAGGCGAATGCCGAACTTCTCGTTCACCACCACCACTTCGCCTTGCGCAATCAGGTAACCGTTGATATAGACGTCCATCGGTTCGCCCGCCAGGCCGTCGAGCTCGACGACCGAGCCTTGTGAGAGCTGGAGCAGACTCTTGATGGTGATGCGCGTGCGACCCAGCTCGGCGGTCAACTGCACAGGAACATCCAGCACGCGGTCGATGTCGCCCCTGGCAATGACCGAACCGATGTTGTTTTGCAGCGGCTGGAAAACCCGTTCCCCCGCAGGTGTGGATGCTGGTGCCGGTGCTTGCTCGGCAAGTGCACTGGCCCAGTCGTCAGTCGGGGGGGCGGATGCTTCCGTCTGTTCGGCAAGCGCACTGCCCCAGTCGTCAACCGCCTCCGCCACCTCCGCCACCCCTGCTACTGGATCCTGCTTTTTAGCTTTGCTCATAGTCGCCCCCCTTGCTTGAATCACTGTCTTGGTAGTGGATCATCTTGCGTACCCGCAAGGCATAGTGCTTGTTGGACGTACCGTAGCCGCATTCCATGACAGGAATGCCGTTGACCTTGGCGACAATCGTTTCCGGAATCTCGACCGGCAGCACATCGCCGACTTGCAGCTTCAGCAACTGACCAATGCTCGATTGCATCGTCAGAAAATGCGCCCGGAGTTCAATGTCAGCGCTTTGTACCTGTTGCGACAATTGCTTGACCCAGCGCTTGTCAACTTCAACCTCGTCCTGCAGAGAATTCGACAGCAGGTCCCGGATGGGTTCGATCATGGAGTACGGAATGCTGACCGTCAGCGCCCCGCCAATCGGACCGAATTCGATATTGAAGGTGGTGTTGATCACCACTTCGTTGGGGGCCACAATATTGGCTAGCTTGGCGTGCATCTCGGAACGTACATACTCGAAATCGAGCGGATAGACCGGCTTCCAGGCGCTGCCATAACTGTCCAGCGTGAGGTTAAGCAGACGCTTGATGATGCGTTGTTCGGTCGGTGTAAAGTCGCGGCCCTCGATCCGAAAATGGTAACGACCGTCGCTGCCAAACAAATTATCAACCACCAGGAACACCAGTTTCGGATCGAACACGAACAAGGCTATGCCGCGCAGCGGCTTCATGTGCATCAGGTTGATATTGGCCGGTACCGGCAAATGCCGGATGAAATCACCGTACTTCTGGATTTGTATCGCGCCGACTGAAATATCAGCGCTGCGGCGCATGAAGGTCAGGAGTGAGGCGCGCAGGTGCCGTGCAAAACGTTCGTTGATGACCTCCAGCGTATGCATGCGGCTGCGCACGATACGGTCGTCAATACCGAGTTTGTAGGTCGGCGGTCCTTCTCGAGCCGGTGGTGGTGCGGAGGCAGCATTGGTGTCACCGGTGACACCTTGCAGCAGCGCATCTACTTCGTCCTGAGATAGTTGCTGGTCATGGGCCATTGTCAAATTTCATTCAGATGATTCACTGCAGCATGAAAGTGGTAAACATCACGCTGGCTATTTTTTGCGGCGGCAGGTTGGGTGCGAAGGGCTGGTTCAAGGCCGCCATGATCTCAGCGACCAACTGGGCCTTGTTCTCCGGCGTGACCAGCGATTCAGATTCGCGATTGGACAGCACCGTCAGAACCCGGCTTCGCACTTCTGGCAAATATTGGGTGACTTGGCTCTGCGACTTGGTGTCGGCAACTCTCAAAGTCACGCCGACATGCAGAAAACGGGCCCGGCCGTTGGGCTGTAGGTTGACCGTGAAGGGATCCAGTGCGATAAAAATAGGATCTACTGGCAGCGTGACTACTGGCGTAGCCTTGCCCTTGCTGTCCAGATAATAATAGGCCGCTGCGGCGGCTGCCGTGATTCCAAGCGCGGCCAGGGCGACCAGCAGGACGATGCGCTTGCGATTGCGCTTCTTTGGGGGACTTACCGGGGGGTCCACTGGGGGTTTCACTGTGTTGGTGCTGGTAGCCATGACTTTGCCGCGTGAGTTTGAGGATTGATTGTTTGTCAAAAAGTCCCCCAAGTATCGCTTGATAAAAAGGGGGAAAGCGCTTCAGCTCCGGCATTTGCGCGATGCGATTGGGATGCTCTGTCGCTAAGGGCCCGTTCAGGCGTAGGTATCTACCGTAATTCCATTACTTTGGCGGAGCGGCTCCGTTACCGCTCGGGCGCTGAGGGCCGCCATGTCCACCCTGCTGTTACTTCGGAAACTCCGTTGATCGGGCTGCCCGTTTTGGCTGTGGGCAAACGCCGTCTGCTGCTGCTGACTGCCTGCGCTGACCGATGTATTGCCAAGACTGATCCCGCTATCGGCCAGCGTTGCACGCAATTGCGGCAATGCGGCCTCTACTGCGGCGCGGACCGATGAATGTGCTGATACAAACAGTGCCTGAATCTGATTGTCGTTCATGCTCAGTGTGACTTTCAACGGACCCAACCCCGGTGGATTAAGCTGGAGTTCTGCGACCTGATGACCCGCCTTGCCCATTTGGACCACTTGCTGGCCAAGTGCCTTGCCCCATTCGCTGCTACCCACTTCCGGGCTCAGCGACGGGGTGCTCACAGCGGCTGGGGTGTTCGAGCTGGCAACGCCGGCCGGGCTCAGCGCTGTCGCCATCACCGGATTGATCGGCAAGGCTGCGCTGGCGCTCAATGGTTCGGCGGCAGGCGCCTGGCTGCCGCTGATGGCCATGGCTACAGTCTCGGCGCTGGGGGTCGCTGCGCTTGCAGCAACTTTGGCTGTGCCGTGGGTTGCGGCAGGTATTGCAGTCGGCATTGCAGCCGGTTCTGCAGCCGGTGTTGCAGCCGGT
>JAUXOA010000064.1 GCA_030682475.1 Rhodoferax sp.
CCGAGGTGTTCAACTGCAGCGCCCCCGACACCGGCAACATGGAATTGCTGCACCGGTTTGCCACACCTGACCAGCGCGTGTTGTGGCTGATGCCCTTGCTGGAAGGCCGCATCCGCTCGGCCTTTGCGATGTCCGAGCCTGATGTGGCCTCGTCCGACCCGACCAATCTGCAGACCACCGTGCGGCAAGAGGGCGGCCAACTGGTACTGAATGGCCGCAAGTGGTTTATCACGGGCGCGGCGCACCCGAACTGCCGGCTGCTGGTGGTGATGTGCCGCAACGTGGAGGGCGAACCAGCACATGAAACCAGTGCGCACCACCGGCACAGCATGGTGTTGCTGCCCATGGGAACCCCGGGCGTGGAGGTGCTGCGCAATATTTCCGTGGTGCATCACCATGCACCCGAAGGGCACTGCGAAATTCTGCTGCGCGACGTGCGCGTGCCGCTTGATCACTTGCTGGGCAAATGGGGCGAGGGTTTTGCCATGGCGCAGGCACGGCTCGGCCCGGGCCGGGTGCACCACTGCATGCGTACCATCGGCCAGTGTGAGCTCGCGTTGGAACTGGCCGCAGAACGCACGCTGGAGCGCCAGGTTTTTGGCAAATACCTCGCAGATTTTTCCAACGTGCAGGAATGGATGGCCGAGTCGCGCATCGAGATCGACCAGGCCCGTCTGCTGATTCTTCATGCAGCCTGGGCGCTTGACGAAGGCAGGGACGACGCGGCGCAACTGCGCGCGCGTGTGGCCGCCATCAAGGTAGTGGCTGCGCGGCTGCAGACGCGGGTGGTGGACCGTGCCATGCAGGCCTTCGGGGCCATGGGCCTGTCACCCGATACGCCGCTGGCTTATTTCTGGACCTGGGGCCGAGCCCTGCACCTGATGGACGGTCCCGACGAGGTGCATTTGCGCACCGTGGCCCGGCACGAACTGGCGCAGGCCAAGGCGCGTGCGGGCAGCACCGCCGCCTACTTCACCACGCCAGAGCAACTTCAGGCGCCGCCGCGCATTCGGTAGCTACCGCGACTCGCTCACACCATTTTGTAGATGGGTTTCTTCTTCCAGATCACGAAGAAATAGGTCGTCTGCAGCAGCAGTGCCACCGCGTAGGTGGCGGGATAACTCATCCAGATGCCGCGCAACCCGAAGGTCTGGCTGAACGCCCAGCCCAGCGGGAACAGCAACAGGCTCAGGCAGCCCAGCGAGATGAGCGTGGGCACCAGCACCGTCCCGCTGGCGCGCATGACGGACGTGAACACACTGGCCAGGCCAAAGATCAGGCTGGCCCAGACCGTGATGTGCAGCAAGCTGGCCGCCAGTGCGACCACCTGGGGGTCGGTGATGAACAGGCCGACGATGGCACGCGAAAAAACCAGCACCAGCACGGCCAGCGTGCCGGTCAGCGCAAGGTTCATGCCCAGCCCGATACGTGTCACCTCGTCGATCTGCTGCAGGCGGCCTCCGCCTATGGCCTGCGCCGCCAGCACCGAGGCTGCAATCGCGATGGATATCGCCGGGAACTGCACATAGGCCATGACCTGGCTGACCGCGCCCCAGGCTGCGGTGGCGTGGGAGCCGTAGCCGTTGACCAGGCGCAGCAGCGCCAGGTCGGCGAGTGAGCCGGTGATAAAAAACAGGCCCGTGGGAAAGCCGAGGCGAACAACGGGTTTCAGTACATCCGGGGACAAACGCAACTGGCGCCAGAACGAGCGGGCGGGTGCCAGCGGGCGCCCGCGCCGGCGCAGGTAAACGCCCAGCCAGAGCAGGGACGCGGCGTTGGCGGCCAGCGTAGCCCAGGCGCCGCCGGTGATGCCCAGCGCCGGCAGGCCGGCCCAGCCCTGGATCAGCGCTGGCGTGAGCACCAGAATGATGGCCGAGGAAACGCCCAGTGACAGCAGCGGTGTGACGGTATCGCCGACCCCACGCAGCACCGCCGCCGCCAGCATGGAGACAAACAGCAATGGCAGCGTGGCGAACATCACACGCGCATAAGCGACGGCCTGCGGCAGCACGTCGGCCGGCGTGCCCAGCAACAGCAGCATGGGTTCGGCCAGCCACATGCCGGCCCCGCCTATGGCCACGCCCAGCAAGAAGCCGGCGTACAGAACCGTGCCGGCAATCGCCCGCACCTTGCCGGTGTCTTTGGCCCCCCAGGCCTGGCCGGTCAGCACGGAGGCGCCCGCGCCCAAGCCGATCACAAAGGAAATGAACAGCAGCAGCAGCGGGAAAAAACTCGCGACGGCAGCCAGTGCACCGACCCCCAGCATCTGCCCGACATAAATGTTGTTGAGCGTGCCCGACAGCGCCTGCAGCATGTTGGTCAGCACCAGCGGGCCGAGGAAGAGCCCAAAGGTCTTCCACAGCGGGCGGGCTGGCGGGCTGGCGGCGAGGGCTTCCGGCATGGGCTCGAATTTATGCGACCAGCGGCGCTTCCTGCATGGCTTCGGTTTGCTCCTCCAGCATGTCGACCTGGCCTTTCCAGTAGTCGCTGGAGCCGAACCACGGGAAGTTGATCGGGAAGATCGGGTCGTGCCAGCGCTGCGCCAGCCAGGCGCTGTAGTGCACCAGGCGCAGGGTGCGCAACGGCTCGATCAGCGCCAGTTCGCTCCGGGGGAATTCGCGGAACTCCTCATAACCGTCGACCAGCGCGCCCAGCTGGCGCAGGCACTGGGGCCGGTCGCCGGACAGCAGCATCCACAGGTCCTGCACCGCCGGCCCGCTGCGCGCGTCATCGAGATCGACAAAATGCGGGCCTGCGCCGTCCAGGCCTTCCGGTGTCCACAGGATGTTGCCGGGGTGGCAGTCGCCGTGCAGCCGCAGGCTGCGGATG
>JAUXOA010000070.1 GCA_030682475.1 Rhodoferax sp.
TGGGCCGCCACAGTGGCCATAAAACCCAGGGCCAAAGACAGGCCAATAACCAGTTTGCTCAATTTCATTTAATGTCTCCTCGGTTTGAAAAAATTGCGGTTTAGCGAAAACTTAATCCGTCAAACCGCGTTAAATTTGTCATACAACTTCTTATTGTTATCTGATTGGCAGCTTCACGGCATAAGGATTTTCCCTGATGTACTCCTGAACAATATCGTCAAAGCTTTCCTCCGGCAGCAAGCCCAAGCCGCACGCCCTCGCCGCATGAATCCGGGCTGGCCAGGTCTTCACGATGCCGCGAATGGCCGGGTCGGGCGTCCAGTCGATCAGCGCGGTGGCCGCTGTGCCAGCCACACGTTCCAGCGCCGCAGCCATCTCGCCTGGGGTGGTGGTCAGTGCGGGCAGGTTCAGGCCCGTGCGTGGGCCCCAGGCCTGGTCGCTCGCCTCAGCCGCGCAAATCAGGCCCTGCACGGTGCGCGCGGGTGAAGACAGCGCCACAGGCGTATCCGGCGCCACCGGACATACAGCCCTGACGCCTGCCAGTGGCTCCCGAATCATGCCGCTCAAGAAACTCGATGCGGCGCCGTTGGGTGTGCCCGGCCGCACGCTGACCGTCATCAAACGCACGTTGCGGCCCTGAATGAAGCCTTTGCGCGTGTAGTCAGCCACCAGTTGTTCACCAATGAATTTCTGGATGCCGTAGCTGCTCTGCGGTGTGGGCAAAGTGTTGTCTTCAATGGCGGGCGGTAGCGGTTGACCGGGAGCGTCGCCAAACACAGCCAGCGAGCTGGCAAACACCACGATGGGTTTTTTCTTCAAGACGCGACAAGCTTCCAGCAAGGCCAGCGTCGCGGCGAAATTGCTGCGCATGCCGAGATCGAAATCGGCCTCGCATTCGCCACTGACAGCTGCCGCCAGATGAAAAACAATAGCAGCATCTCCAGCAATGACGGGTACTACAGCATCTTTCTCCTCAAGAAGTTCATTCAGGTCACCGGTCAGCACAAAAACACGTGCGTCGGCCATCAGGTCGGCGGGCGGGGCGGCGCGGTCAACCAGGGTGATCCGGGTGATGCTTGCGGGGGGCGCGCCGGCGAGCGACAGCTGCCCCTGTGCAAGCAGGGTGCGCGCAAGACGCACGCCCAAAAACCCGGCGCCGCCGGTGATCACGATATGACATGACGCAAGAACTTGAGCGGATTGCTTCAACATGGTCGTTTCCTAAGTAATAGTTCAGCTGCCGATATAGGCCGTTTTCACCGTGGTGAAGAACTCCTGCGCATAGCGCCCCTGCTCCCGCGAGCCGTAGCTCGATCCCTTGCTGCCGCCAAACGGCACGTGGTAGTCGACACCGGCGGTGGGCAGGTTGACCATGACCATGCCCGCCTGACTATGACGCTTGAAGTGGGTCGCGTGCTTGAGCGACGTGGTGGCGATGCCGGCCGACAGGCCAAACGGGGTGTTGTTGGCCTCAGCCAGCGCCTCTTCATACCCCTTCACCCGGATGATGCTGGCCACCGGGCCGAACACTTCTTCGCGGTTGATGCGCATGGCCGCGGTGGTGTCGGTCAAAAGCGCTGGCACCATGTAGAAACCATCCGTGCTGCACGTCACGCGCTGGCCGCCCGCCACCAACACGGCACCTTCAGCCTGCCCGATTTCCACGTAGCTCAGGTCCTGTTCAAGCTGGGCTTGTGAAGACACCGGCCCAATGTCGATGCCAGCGGCCAGGGCATCACCAATCTTGAGTCCGGCCATACGTTGCTTCATCGCTTCGAGAAACCGAGGATAAATGCCTTCGGTGACGATCAGTCGGCTCGATGCCGTGCAGCGCTGACCGGTGGAGAAGAACGCGCTTTGCACGCTGAGCTCGACCGCCTGCGCCAAGTCGGCATCATCCAGAATAACTTGCGGGTTCTTGCCACCCATCTCGAGTTGCACCTTCTTGAGGTTGACCGCACATTGCTGGGCAATACGACCGCCCACGCCTTGCGAGCCGGTGAAACTGATGGCGTCGATGCCGGGATGATTAACCAGCGGGTCACCGATGACGCTGCCGCGGCCCATCACCAGGTTAAACACGCCCGCAGGGATACCACTGCGGCTGATGATTTCGGCCAGTGCCCAGGCGCAGCCGGGAACGAGGTCGGCGGGCTTCAGGATTACACAGTTGCCATAGGCCAGCGCCGGGGCGGTCTTCCATGCGGGAATAGCGATGGGAAAGTTCCAGGGGGTGATCAGGCCAATCACACCCATCGGCTCCCGGGTAATCTCGACGCTGACGCCGGACCGTACCGACTGCACGATTTCACCGGTCAGGCGCAGGCATTCACCCGCGAAGAACTTGAAGATGTTACCCGCGCGGGTAGCCTCACCGATACCTTCCGGTTTGGTTTTACCTTCTTCGCGGGCCAGCAGGGTGCCGAGTTCTTCGCGCCGGGCCAGGATCTCGGTGCCGATTTTGTCCAGCGCATCGGCGCGCGCCTGGATGTTGCCGGTGGACCAGGCCGGGAAGGCGGCCCGGGC
>JAUXOA010000073.1 GCA_030682475.1 Rhodoferax sp.
GACCACCAGCACGCTGTTGCCGATGTCGCGCAGGTGTTTGAGCGTGC
The DNA here is from genome assembly GCA_030682475.1 of Rhodoferax sp. Taxonomy (GTDB): domain Bacteria; phylum Pseudomonadota; class Gammaproteobacteria; order Burkholderiales; family Burkholderiaceae_C; genus Rhodoferax. The sequence continues at coordinate 48 of JAUXOA010000073.1, forward strand.
CGATCAGGCGGTCGTTGTCGCGCTGGTGCAGGCCGATGCTGGGCTCGTCGAGCACATACATCACGCCGGTGAGACCGGAGCCGATCTGCGACGCGAGCCGGATGCGCTGCGACTCGCCGCCCGACAGGGTCTCGGCGCTGCGGTCCAGGCTCAGGTAATTGAGGCCCACATCGTTGAGGAATTTCAGACGCAGGCCGATCTCGCGCACCACCTTGCCGGCGATCTCGGCCTTGGCGCCTTCCATGGTCAAGGTGTTGAAGTAGTCAAAGCTCTCGCGCAGCGTGACATGGCTGATCTCGTAGATCGCCTTGCGCCCGCTGGCGCCGACCAGGTAGACATGGCGGGCCTCGCGGCGCAGGCGCGTGCCTTCGCAGTCGGGGCAGGGCTGCAGGCTGCGGTAACGCGCCAGTTCCTCACGCACGGCCGCCGAGTCGGTTTCGCGGTAACGCCGTTCGAAGTTGGTGATCACGCCCTCGAAGGGGTGTTTTTTGGTGTGCTTTTTGCCGGCGTTGGCGCCCGAGTCGAGGATGTAGCTGAACTTGATTTCGTCCTCGCCCGAGCCATGCAACACCACCTGCTGCACCGCGTCGGGAAGCTTCTCAAAGGCAGTGTCAATGTCGAAGCTGTAGTGTTTCGCCAGGCTTTCGAGCATGGAAAAGTAATAGGCGTTACGCCGGTCCCAGCCCTTGACCGCGCCGCTGGCCAGGCTCAGCGAGGGGAAGGCCACCACGCGCGTCGGGTCGAAAAACTCCATGTGACCCAGGCCGTCGCAGCTCGGGCAGGCGCCCACCGGCGAGTTGAAGGAAAACAGCCGCGGCTCCATCTCGCTGAGCGAGTAGCTGCAGACCGGGCAGGAAAACTTGGCGCTGAACAAATGTTCCTTGCCCGAGTCCATTTCCATCGCCAGCGCCTTGCCGTCGGCCAGACGCAGCGCGGCCTCAAAACTTTCGGCCAGGCGTTGCTGCATGTCGGGCCGCACCTTGAGCCGGTCAATGACCACGTCGATGTTGTGTTTCTCAGCTTTCTTGAGCTTGGGCAACTCGTCAAATTCGTAGGCCGTGCCGTCGACGCGAAAACGCACATAGCCCTGGGCCTGCATCTCGGCAAACAGCTCGACAAATTCGCCCTTGCGCTCACGCGCCACCGGCGCCAGCACCATCAGTTTGGTGTCTTCCGGCAGGGCCAGCACATGGTCGACCATCTCGCTGACGCTTTGCGCCTGCAGCGGCAGGTCGTGGTCGGGGCAGAAGGGCGTGCCGGCGCGGGCAAACAGCAGGCGCAGGTAGTCGTGGATTTCAGTCACCGTGCCCACGGTGGAGCGCGGGTTGTGCGAGGTGGCCTTCTGCTCAATGGAGATCGCCGGCGACAGGCCTTCGATCATGTCCACATCGGGCTTGTCCATCAGCTGAAGGAACTGCCGCGCGTAGGTGGACAGGCTTTCGACATAACGGCGCTGGCCCTCGGCGTACAGGGTGTCAAAGGCCAGCGAGGACTTGCCCGAGCCGCTCAGCCCGGTGATCACCACCAGCTGGTTGCGCGGGATGTCGAGATCGATGTTCTTGAGGTTGTGCGTGCGCGCGCCGCGAATGCTGATGCGCTGCGCCGCCAAAGCCTGTGCCAGATAGCGGCTGCTGTCGGGCTCGGCCGCCACCGGGCTGGCAGCGGCTGCGGGAGCGAGGTATTTGCCGTCGTTGGGAGAGTTCACGTGTAGGGGCGCCGCAAAACCCTCCATCATAGACGCGTAGGGATGTTCTGGCATCCCGGCCGCCGGTGGCCTTTTGGGCAGGGCCTGCGGCCGGTCAGACCCGGCGCGCTTCGTGCTTGTGCCAGCAGGCCAGAGAAGCCACCGTCAATTCACAGACAATAGCCACCGTTCCGTCCCCATTTGTGCCCCACCCAGCCAGACCGTGTCTCCCGCCCCGTCCTACCCCATGACAGCCACCGAGCGGCGCGCCAGCGCCTCGCTGGCCTCGATTTTCGCGCTGCGGATGCTGGGGCTGTTTCTGGTGTTGCCGGTGTTTGCGCTGGAAGCTGCGCGGTATCCAGGCGGCGACGACCCGGCTCGCATCGGCCTGGCCATGGGTATTTACGGCCTGACGCAGGGCATTCTGCAAATTCCCTTCGGCATGGCCTCGGACTGGCTGGGGCGCAAGAAGGTGATCGTGGCCGGCCTGGTGGTGTTTGCTCTGGGCAGCTTTGTCGCCGCCTGGGCGCCGGATCTGACCTGGCTGATCATCGGCCGCTCGCTGCAGGGCGCCGGCGCGATTTCGGCGGCGGTGACCGCCTTGCTGGCCGACACCACACGTGACGAAGTGCGGACCAAGGCCATGGCGCTGGTCGGCGCCAGCATCGGCCTGATGTTTGCACTGTCGCTGGTCGTGGCGCCGCTGCTGACCGCGCACATCGGCCTGGGCGGCCTGTTTGCATTGACCGGTGCGCTGGCGCTGGCCGGCATCGCGGTGATCATCTGGTGGGTGCCGCCCGAGCCGGCGCAACATGTGAACCGGCCGCGCGGCAGCCTGCTGGTGGTGCTCAAACACCCGGCGCTGCTGCGGCTGGATGCGGGGGTGTTCATCCTGCATGCGGTGCAACTGGCCATGTGGGTGGCGATCCCGACCCTGCTGGTGCAGGCGGGTCTGGCCGCCAGCAGCCACTGGCAGGTCTACCTGCCGGCGGTGCTGGCGTCCTTTCTGGTCATGGGTTTCACCTTGTTCCCGCTTGAAAAGCGCGGCTACCTGCGCGGCGTTTTTCTGGCCGCAGTGGCGCTGATTGCGCTGGTGCAGTTCGGGCTGATGGCGGCATCCTTGCAGGATGCGCCCTCGCTGGCCGGTCTTGCCGTGCTGCTGTTTCTGTTTTTTTGTGGTTTCAACATCCTCGAGGCTTCCCAGCCCAGCCTGGCTTCGCGGGTGGCACCGGCGCATTCGCGCGGCGCGGCGCTGGGTGTCTACAACACGCTGCAGTCGCTGGGCTTTTTTGCTGGCGGCGCGCTGGGCGGCTGGCTGGCCAAGACAGCGGGGGCGCAGGCGCTGTTTGCCGCCTGCGGGGGGCTGATGCTGCTGTGGCTGGCAGTTGCCTGGCCGATGAAAGCGCCCGGAAGACATGGCATGCCTGCGGTTGCCGACCCGGCTGGCGCACCGGCAGTCCGGCCAGTTAAACTGTGAAAAATTAGGAGAACATGCCATGGCATCCGTTAATAAAGTCATTCTCGTCGGCAACCTGGGCCGCGACCCCGAAGTGCGCTACATGCCCAGCGGCGACGCCGTGGCCAACATCGCGCTGGCCACCAGCAGCAAGTACAAGAACAAGGCCGGCGAAATGGTCGAAGAGACCGAATGGCACCGCATCAGCTTTTTCGGCCGCCAAGCCGAAATCGTCGGTGAATACCTGAAAAAGGGCCGCTCGGTCTATATCGAGGGCCGCCTGAAGACCCGCAAATACACCGACAAGGACGGCGTCGAGAAATACGCCACCGACATCATTGCCAGCGAGATGCAGATGCTGGGCAGCCGCGAAGGCATGGGTGGCCAGGGCGGAAACGATGGGGGCGATGAGGGCGGTGAACGTCAGTATTCCCGTCCGCCGGCGGCCGCGCCCCGCGCACCGGCTGCGGCCCCGCGCCCACCGGCGCCGACCAAGGCCGCCAGCGGCTTTGACGACATGGACGACGACATCCCGTTCTGATCCCCGGTTTCCTTTCTCATCTGCCCGGCCTGCGCCCCGCGCACGCCGGGGACTTGTTCAGCGCTTCCTCAAACAACGCTTTTTGTCACCCGCCGCCCCAAGGCCGTGTAGGCGCTGGCCCTGTTCTGTGGCTGGGTGCCCCACGCGGGCGCTTTGTTGGCTAGGATCAATCCGCCATCCTGCAGACAACCCAAGAGGCCAGCCATGTGCCCGAACCACGATCAAATAACAGCCCTGCGACCCGGCTTGCTGAGCACCTGGCTGGGCGCCGGCCTGCTGGCGGCGGCCGGCCTGGCCCATGCCAACACCGACCCGCTCAGCGACCTGCTCAGCGCACCCGGCAGTGCCGGCCTCGGCTTCGCGGTGCGCGCCGAACAGTCGCCTTATGTCGGCGGCGGCACCCGTTACGACCTGCTGCCGCTGTACCTGTACGAAGGCAAGCGCGTGTTTCTGCACGGCAGCCGCGCCGGGCTCAAGCTGCTCGATGACGGCACCCAGCGTGTCGACCTCTTCCTGGACCAGCGCTTCGAGGGGTATGCCGACGACCGGATTCCGCCCAGCCTGGCCGGCATGGCCGAACGCGGCTCGGGCCTGGACGCCGGTGTGTCTTACCGCTACCGCCAGCCTTGGGGCACGCTGCAGGCCGAATTTTTGCAGGACGCCGCCAGCTTTTCCAAGGGCAGCGAACTGCGCCTGTCCTACGCCTACGACTGGCGTTCCGGCCGGCTTGCACTGCGCCCCAGCCTGACTGTGGCGGCGCGCAGCGCGCGGCTCAACAACTACTACTACGGCGTGCGGCCGGGCGAAGCCACCGCAACGCGGCCGGCCTACGAGCCCGGCAGCGGCATCAACACCACGCTGGGCCTGTACGCCACTTACGAATTAAGTGAAGGCTGGCGCCTGCTCGGTGGCGTGACCCGCACCTTCCTGGACGACAAGGTCAAGGCCAGCCCCATCGTCGGCAAGTCGGCGCAGACCGGCGTTTTCCTCGGCGCCGCTTATGACTTCGGCACTTACAAGGGGAACTGGGCGCAGGAAAGCTCGCCCACCTACTTCAAACTGCTCTACGGCAAGTCCACCGAAGATGGCTGCCACCTGGCGAGGATCATTACGCTGCGCTGCGCCTCCACGGCCAAGGTCAACTCAACACGCATCACCGGTGTGCAGGTCGGCAAACCCTTCATCGAGCAGCTCAACGGCTGGCCGCTGGACATCGTCGGTTATATCGGCCTGCTGCAGCACGACGACCGCGGACTCGCGCCCAACGGGCTGCAGATCGACGCTTTCATGAAGGCTTATTACTACGGCTTTCCCTGGAGTGAGCGGGTCAAAACCCGGCTCGGCCTGGGTATCGGCGTGTCGCTGGCGCAGCGCGCGCCTTATGCCGAATCCAGCAGCCAGGCGGCGCGCGGGCGCTCGACCTCGCGGCTGCTCAACTACCTCGACCCGAGCATCGACTTCAGCCTGGGCGACCTGATCGGCCGCCCCGGGCTGAAAGACACCTACCTCGGCTTCGGCGTGTCGCACCGCTCCGGCATCTTCGGCTCGTCACGCCTGCTGGGCAATGTCAACGGCGGCTCGAACTATATCTACACCTATATCGAAACAGTGTTGTAGTCTGCTGGGTTGCTACTAAAAGCATAGCTGTTTGCCCATGCCAGTTATGGGCCAGCGGTCAATTTGACTGATGATCAGAGGGCAAAGGCTCAAGCTCCGTGCTGAACGTTGCTGGCCGTGATCACGCCGCCGCCCAGGCAAACCTCGCCCTGGTACAACACGGCCGACTGGCCCGGCGTCACCGCCCACTGCGGCTGCTCAAAACGCAGGCTGGCTTGGGTCGAAGAAGGCGCGAGCAGTTCGCAGGCAGCGTCAAGCTGGCGATAACGTGTCTTGGCCGCCATCGCGTCGGCTTCGGGCGCTGTGCCGGCGACCCAGCTGCAGTCCTGCATGTGCAATTCGGTGGACAGCAGCCAGGGGTGGTCATGGCCCTGCACCACCCACAGGGTGTTGCTGCCCATGTCCTTGCGCGCGACAAACCAGGGTTCGTGTTCGCCCGCGCCGCGCTGGCCCAGGGCCTGCAGCGCCTTGAGTTCGGCGCCGCGCGCCTTCACCCCGCCTATGCCCAGGCCCTGGCGCTGGCCCAGGGTGTAAAAGCTCAGGCCCACATGTTCACCGAGCACCCGGCCCTTGTCGTTTTTGATGGGGCCCGGTGCCTTGGCGATGTAGCGATTCAGGAAATCGCGAAACGGCCGCTCGCCGATGAAACAGATGCCGGTCGAGTCCTTTTTCTTTGCGTTTGGCAGGCCGATTTCGTCAGCGAGGCGCCGCACCTCGGTCTTTTTGAGTTCGCCCACCGGGAACAGCGTGCTCGCCAGTTGCGCCTGGTTCAGGCGGTGCAGGAAATAACTCTGGTCTTTCGCCGGGTCCAGGCCTTTGAGCAGTTCATGCCGGCCGGTGTCTTCGTTGTGGCGCACACGGGCATAGTGCCCGGTCGCGATTTTTTCGGCGCCCAGGCGCATGGCATGGTCGAGGAAGGCCTTGAACTTGATCTCGGCATTGCACAGGATGTCGGGATTCGGCGTGCGGCCGGCCTGGTACTCGCGCAGGAACTCGGCGAACACCCGGTCCTTGTAGTCGGCAGCGAAGTTGACGTGTTCAATTTCGATGCCGATCACATCGGCCACGGCGGCTGCGTCCACGAAGTCGATGTTGGACGAGCAGAACTCGCTATCGTCGTCATCTTCCCAGTTTTTCATGAAGATGCCGACAACCTCGTGGCCCTGCTGTTTGAGCAGCCAGGCAGTCACCGCAGAGTCCACGCCCCCGCTCAAACCGACCACAATGCGTTGCTTTGCTTTAGATACTTCGCCCATGGGCTGGATTATCCCCGGCGCCTGAAGGTCGGGCTGGCGTGCGGTTTTTAGCGCCGGTTCCGTTTTCCGTTCAGGGTTTGAGGCTGGCTAGCACCCGGTCCACCATCACACCGGCCTGGCCGAGATTATTCATCGGGTCGCAGAAAGAGGCGAGTTGCTCGCGCGTAACATGTCTGTTGATCTCGGGGTGTTCGGCAAGCAGCTCGATTAGCGGGCGCTTGGCCTTGAGGGCCTCGCGGCAGATGTCATAGACCAGGTCGTGCGCATATTCGCGGCCGATATAGGGGCCCAGGCGCATCATCACGGCCTCGGACATCACCAGCCCGTGCGTCATGTCGATGTTGCGGCGCATCTGATCGGCATCCACTTCGAGGCCGCTGAGGATGAACTTGGTCTGCTTGAGCGCACCGGACATCAGGCAGAAAATTTCGGGCAGGGCCACCCATTCAATCTCCCACGGGCCGGTCGAGCGCTCGTGGTCGGCCACCATGGCATCCATCATCGAGGCGGCCAGCTGGCGCACGACCGAGATGTTGGCGTGGATGTAGAGGCACGAGATCGGGTTGCGCTTTTGCGGCATGGTCGATGACGAGCCGCGCCCGGGCGCAAACGGTTCATAGACCTCGGCCACCTCGGTCTGCATCAAGAGCTTCACGTCCATCGCAATCTTGCCCAACGAGCCGCCGACGATGCCGAGAAACGCGCCGACCTCGGCAAAGTTGTCGCGCACGGTATGCCATGAAATCAGCGGCTGGCCCAAACCCAGCTCTTTCATCAGCCCGGCCTGGGTTTCCATTGCGCCCGCCGCCAGCGACGACAGCGTGCCTGAGGCGCCGCCAAACTCACCCACCAGTACGCGGGGTTTCAGCTGCTGCAGGCGTTCGCGGTGGCGCTCAATGCCGGCGAGGATACTGGCCATCTTGTAGCCAAAGGTGATGGGCGTGGCCTGCTGCAGGTTGCTACGGCCGATGATGGGGGTGTCGCGGTGCACACGGGCCAGCCTGGCGAGGGCGACGGAGATGTCTTTGAGGTCTTCTTCAACCAGCGCCAGGCCTTCGCGAATTTGCAGCACGGCGGCGGTGTCGGTAATGTCTTGCGTGGTCGCGCCCCAGTGGCAGTATTCACCCAGCTTGTCCTTGCAGTGGGCATTGATCTGGTTGACCACGGCAATGATGGGGTAACCGATTTGTTCGGTCTTGGCTTTGAGCTGGTGCCAGTCAATTTGGTCAATGTTGCAGTTTTTGACGATCTCATTGGCGGCTTCCTGCGGAATGATGCCCAGTTCGCCCTGCACCTTGGCCAGCGCGCGTTCGATGTCCAGGTATTTGGCGGTGCGGTTTTCATCGGACCAGACCTCGCGCATGCTGGCGTCGCTGAACATGTCGCAGAAGATTCTGGAGTCAATGATGGTTGCTGACATGGGGTTGTCCTGTGGAATTTATGGGCAAGGCGTGAGATGTGAATCGGTACGGTTGGCTTGCGTCGCAATGCGCTGGGCTTTCAGGACCACTGGCCGGTCCACCATCTTTCCGTCCACCTGGATCGCGCCTGCCCCGCACGTCTGCCATGCTTGCAAAATCCGCTGCGCCCACGCGATTTCTTCAGCGCTGGGCGCCAGCGCGGCGTGCGCTGCGGCGATCTGCGTGGGGTGGATGCACATCTTGGCGCCGAAGCCCAAGCTGCGCGAATGCACCATGTCTGCATTTACCTGTGCGGCGTTCAGCGCGGGTGTGACGCCTGCCAGCGGCGACGCCAGGCCGGCTGCGCGCGAGGCGACGGCAATCTGCGACGCCGCAACATCCAGCGCCACGCTGTCCGCCGGAATGCCCAGATCGGTCATGTAGTCGAGCGCACCAAAGGCCAGCCGGGCCACGCCGGACGCGGCGGCGATGTCGGGCAGGGCCAGCATTCCGCGAGCAGTTTCGATCAGCGGCAGAACGGTCGTGATACCTGCTGCTAGTTGGGCCCGCGCTGCGGCCACCTGGTTGGCGGCCTCACATTTGGGCAGCATGACGCACACCGCCTGCACGCTGCGGACCAGCGCTAGGTCTTGCGCATACCCGTCGGAGGCGGCGCCGTTGATGCGGATCAGCACTTTGCCATGCGCTTGGCCAGCGCTGGCCATCCATTCGGCAATCGCGGCGCGCGCTGCTGCCTTGTGTCTAGACGCCACCGAGTCTTCGAGGTCCAGAATGATGCGGTCGGCGCCCGAGGCCAGCGCCTTGGCAAAGCGCTCGGGGCGGTTCCCTGGAACGAACAGGTAGGTCCGGGGTGGGTGGTCGAACATGCTCAGATCACACCTTGCGCGCGCAGCTCGCCAATGCGCTCCGCGCTGTAGTCCTGTTTGCTCAGAATCGCCTCGGTGTGCTGGCCCAGCGCGGGCACGGCGTCCATGCGCGGCGCGCCATGCTGCCAGGAGCCGGGCGGCAACAGCGCGGGAACCCGGCCTGCTGCTGTGTCCACCTCGCGCCAGCGATCCCGTGCCTTGAGCTGGGGATGTGCCCACACCTCGGCCATGTTGTTGACCTGGGCGTTGGCAATGCCGGCTTGTTCCAGCCTGCTGGACACCTGCTCGGCGGTGAAGGTGGAAAAGGCTTGCACGATCAGGGCCGACAACTCGACTCGCGCCGCATTGCGTTTGGTATTGCCCGAAAAGCGTTCGTCGGTGGCGAGTTCGGGTTGCAGGAGCAGTTTGTCGCAGAAGATTTTCCATTCGCGTTCGTTTTGCAGGCCCAGCATCACGGTTTTTCCATCGCCGGCGGGAAACGGGCCGTAGGGGTAGATCGTGGCGTGGCTGGCCCCCGTGCGCGGCGGCGGCGCGGCGCCGTCAAACGCGTAGTACAGCGGGTAGCTCATCCACTCGGTCAAGGATTCGAGCATCGATACGTCGATACGCTGGCCTTCGCCGGTTTGCTGGCGGTGCATCAGGGCTGCGAGGATGTTGGTGTAGGCATACATGCCGGCGGCGATGTCGGCTATCGACGGTCCGGCCTTGGAGGGCGTATCTGGCGTACCCGTCACCGATACAAATCCGGCCTCGCTCTGGATCAAGAGGTCGTAGGCTTTCTTGTCGCGGTAGGGGCCATCGCTGCCGTAACCGGAAATGTCGCAAACGATGATGCCGGGCTTGAGTAGTGAAAGCGCCTCGTAGGACAAACCCAGCCGCGCCGCCGCGCCGGGGGCAAGGTTCTGCACCACCACGTCGGCTTCCTCCAGGATCAGTCGCATCAAAATTTTCTGTGCTTCTTCATGCTTCACATCAAGCGCAAGACTTTCCTTGGAGCGGTTGGTCCAGACGAAATGGGAGGCCAGGCCGCCCACTCGTTCGTCATAGCCGCGCGCGAAGTCGCCGACGCCGGGGCGCTCAATTTTGATGACGCGGGCTCCCATGTCGGCCAGCTGGCGCGTGGCAAAGGGCGCGGCAATCGCGTGCTCCAAGGTCACGACGGTAATGCCTTTGAGAGGTTGCATGGTTCGTTTCGTATTCAAGCCAGGGTGGCGGTGGCATCCATCGTGAGCCAGTCTTCATGGTCGCGGCCCCACAAATGCACGGTCTTGCCGTCAGGCGAGGGCTGGCCGTGGACGGAAAACGGGTGGATGTCAAAGGTAGGCCGCATCGCCTTGAACTCGAAGCGAAGCACTTTTGCCTCGGGCCGCTGGCGGCGCAACAGGTCCATCAGCAGCGTGGCAATCAGCGGGCCGTGAACGATGAGGCCTGGATAGCCTTCGGTCTCGGTCACGTATTTGCGGTCGTAGTGGATGCGGTGGCCGTTGAAGGTCAGCGCCGAGTAGCGGAACAGCAGCACGTCGTCGGGCACGATGAGCCGTTCCCACGCCGATGCCTCGGGTGCGGCCTGCGGCGGCGGGTTCGCATCACCGGGATGGGGTGCCGCGCGGTAAACGATGTTGTGGTGCTCGGTCAGCGCGACCTCTGCTGCGCCGTTGCGGCGGATTTCGTGGCGCACTTTCACAAAAATCAAGCTGCCGGTGCGGCCCGACTTTTCCTTCACATCGGCAATCGTCGAGGTCCGGCTCAGCGTGTCGCCGATGAGCAGCGGCGCGTGGAAGGCAAAGTCGCTGCCCGCCCACATGCGGCGCGGCAGCGGCACCGGCGGCAAGAATCCGCCGCGCCGGGCGTGGCCATCAGGCCCAATCTCGGACTGCCGGTGGATGGGCAGAAAGTACAGCCAGTGCCACAGGCTGGGCAGCGGTGTGCCGGGTGCCGGGCGAAGCGAACCGGACACAGCGGGCCAGTCCAGCGTGGCGGACAACGCGGCGTAAGGTGTGGCGGTGGCGATCTCCTCCACCGTTTCGCTGCGGCCAATCCAGTTTTGCAAGTTCATGAAAATTCCCTACGGGATCTTCCTGATCAACCGTTCATTCGGCCTTGATTTTGGCTGTTGAGACAACGCCTTTCCAGCGCGCAACTTCTTTCTGCACCAGGGCTTTTAACTGCTCGGGCGTGCCGGTTTCGACTTCTGCGCCCTGGTCTTCGATTTTTTTCTCCACCGCCTTGTCTGCCAGCACAGCGTTCATTTCGCGGTTCAGCCGCTCAATCACCGCCTTGGGCGTCTTGGCCGGAGCAAACATGGCGTACCACTGCGCCATGTTGACGTTGGCAATGCCTTGCTCGGCCAGCGTGGGCACGTCGGGCAGCAGGGCCGAGCGCTTCTCGCCGGCAATGCCCAGCGCCTTGAGACGTCCCTCCTTGATGTGGGGATAGGCGGTAAAGAGGCTCGGAAACATGAACTGGGTGTTGCCGGCGATGGTGTCGACCACGGCAGGTGCTGAGCCCTTGTACGGAATGCTGACCACGTCCAGCCCGGAGGACAGCTTGAATAGCTCGCCAGCGATGTGCGGTGCGGTGCCGTTGCCAGCAGAGGCGTAATTGAAGGTACCGGGCTTGGCCTTGATCACTTGCACCAGTTCCTTGACGTTTTTGGCGGCTACGGCGTTGTTCGCGACCAGCACGGTGGGCGAGGCCGCCACCATGCCGATGGGCTCGAAATCGGTGACCGGGTCGTATTTGAGCTTTTGCAGCGCCGGGTTGATGCCGTGGGTGGCGATGTAGCCGAACATGATGGTGTAGCCATCGGGCGCTGCGCGGGCCACATATTCGCTGGCAATCGCACCGTTGGCGCCGGCCTTGTTTTCAACAATGACCGATTGTCCAAGCCGGGTGCCGAGGCCCAGCCCAATGATGCGGGCCATCGCGTCATTGGCGCCGCCGGCGGCGGTGGGCACCACGATGGTGATGGTTTTTGCGGGCCACCCTTGTGCCAGCGCCTGGCCGGAAGCGGTCGCCAAAAGCGCCATGGAAAGCCCGGCCAGCCAGGGCCTGAAGACCATGGAGCGGGTTGAAACTTTCAATGAGAAGGGCGGGGCGGTGAGTAAATGCAGCATGTGAAAGTCTCCTTCGGTTTAGCTTTGGATCAAGAGGCTGACCCCTGCTTTGGATGCAATCATCCCGCTATTCCGGTTGTCTGTGAATTGCAACTTTTGCTACGATTGCTGCATGGCACGCATCAATTTCGATTTGCAGCAACTGCAGGCTTTTGTCGCCGTCGCGCAGCGGAGCAGCTTCCGCGCGGCAGCCGACGAAATCAACCTGTCAGCCCCGGCCTTGAGTCGGCGCATCGATAAGCTGGAAACCATCCTGGGCGCGCGACTGTTCAACCGCACCACGCGCGAGGTTGAACTCACGCCGCTGGGCCGGGTGTTCCTGGAGCGCGCGCGCACCGCGCTGGACGACCTGGAGTCGGCCATGCTGGGCATTGCAGACATCGCCACCCACCGGGGCGGGCGCGTGACGGTGGCCTGCGTGCCGTCGGCGGCCCTGTACTTTCTGCCCAGTGTGATCAGCGGTTTTTCCCGGAACTACCCGGGCATCCGCGTGCGGGTGGTCGATGAGACGATGAACCAGGTGCTGCAAAGCGTGCTCTCAGGCGATGCCGACTTTGGCATTGGTTTCATGAACACGCTGGTGCCCGAGATTGCCTTCGAGTCCATTCACAATGATCCCTTCGTGCTGGCAATGCCGCGCAAGCACGCGCTGGCCACGCGCAAGTCGGTGAACTGGGCGGATGTGGAAAAGGAAAGCCTTATTGCCGTGGCTCGCAGCAGCGGCAACCGCCAACTGCTGGACGACTCACTGACCAAGGCCGGCCTGAACCCGAGCTTTGCCTTCGAGGTCAGCCACGTCGCGACGCTGCTGGGCATGGTGGAAGCTGGCCTGGGCCTGGCGGCCGTGCCGCGCATGGCGCTGGCAAGCACGCACGCCACGCTGGTGGGATTGCCCTTGCGCCAGCCGCAAACCGTGCGCAGGGTGGGTCTGCTGACGCGCCACGGCGTCAAGCTCCGGCCAGCGGCCGAGATGTTTCACCAGCATCTGCGCACGGCATTGAAGACCCGCAAGCCGACCGCTGGCGATCCGGCTTGAAGGGGAAGAATCCTGCTGCGCCACGCGCGGGATGGCGCATGCGCAGGCGGGTCCATCGGCCGACCTACTCGACCATCTGCGGCTCCATCCGCAGGCCCGTCTGCTGCACCACCTGCCGCCACTTGCTCCGCTCGGCAAGCAGCAGGCTGTGCAGTTCCTCGGGTGTGCTGGTTTGTACACGGGCGCCGTCGGCGTCGAAGCGGGCAATGATTTCCGGGTCCTGCAGCACGGTGTTGAGCGCCTGGTTCAGCTGCGCCACCACCGGCGCCGGCGTTTTGGCTGGCGCAAACAGGGCGTACCACTGCGTCAGCTCGACGCCCGCCACGCCAGCCTCGGCCAGCGTGGGCAGATCGGGCAGACTGGGCAGGCGTGCCGGTCCAGCCACCGCCAGCGCCCGAAGCTTGCCGCTGCGCAAATAGGGCTGAGCGGTAAAGAGGCTGGGAAACATCAGCTGGACATTACCGCGCGCGGTATCGGCAATGGCCGGTGCCGCGCCGGCATAGGCCAGGCCGGGCAACGTGATGCCGGTACGCAGCTTGAACAGTTCGGCCGCCAGGTGCGGTGCCGTGCCTTCGCCGGCCGAGGCATAGCTGAAGCGGCCGGGCTGGGCGCGGATGAGAGCCACCAGTTCCGCCACGCTGGATACCGCAAGGCCCGCATGCACGACCAGCAACGTGGGCGAGTGGCCGACCAAGCCGATCGGCGAAAAATCGGCCACCGGGTCGTAGCGCAGCGTCTGCAAGGCCGGGTTGATGCCGTGGGTGGCGATGTAGCCAAACATCAGGGTATGGCCATCTGGCCCGGCGGCGGCCACATACTCGCTGGCAATGCTGCCGTTGGCCCCGGCGCGGTTGTCCACCGTCACGGCCTGGCCCAATACGGGTCCGAGTTTGCGTGTCAGCGTGCGCGCCATGGTGTCGTTGCCGCCACCGGCGCTGGTTGGCACGATGATCTGGATATCCTTGCCGGGGAAGGGCAGGGCTGCACCCAGACCCGCTGCGGGCGCAGTGCCAGACTTGGGAAACACGTAGCTCGGCAGCTGCAACTCGCCCTGCATGATTTTGCGGGCGGTGCGCACCAGCGCGGCGCGCTGAATCGTCGCGTTCTGGCCTTCGCCTTCCAGCTCGACTTCAATGTCGATCTGTCCGGCCGGGTGCAGCACCGTCAGCGGGTGTTTGCCCGCCGTCCTGGCCATCCCGCTGGCCACCGTGCCGGGCAGGGCAAAGGCTGTCGCCACGCCGATGGCGCCGGTCACGGCATGTGACGCATGGCAGCGCCGGGGCGTGAAGTAGCGCGAGGTGATGCTCAGCGGGCCATCGCCCGCGCTGACCAGCACCGGCTTCGGAATCACGCTGCCCGACACATCGCCCAGCCCCATGCGGGCGCCGGCGACCAGGCGCAGCGCCTCGATGCGCGCCAGGAGCGCCGTGTTGGCGTCGAGCTCCGCAGGCCGCTCGCGGCCCGTCAGGTCCAGGTCGCTGGCGCGCAGGATCATCAGGGGCATGGCCGCGTCGATGCAGGTCAGCGTCAAGCCGTCGATCACGTCAATGCGCTGCCCGGTCGGGAACAGCTGGCCGGTGATGGCGCCCCAGGCATCGAGGAAGTTCAGCAGAATAGGCGCAGCGGTGCCGGCCACGCCGTCAATCCGGGCATCGCCCTCGTAAGTGACCCGGCCGTCGGGCGTGCAGACAGTCACGTCGATGCGGGCGCCGGTGTTGACGTTGTAGATCCGTGCCGTGGTGTGGCCGTCCTGCGCAGGAATCAGGCCCTGCTCAATGGCGAACGGCGCGACGCCGGACAGCATGTTGCCGCAGTTGGGCCGGGTGTCCACCGACTGATGGCCAACGCCGACTTGGGCAAACAGGTAGTCCAGATCGCAGTCGGGCTGGCTGGAGCGCGACACGATGGCGACTTTGCTGTTGAGCGTGCTGCCGCCGCCCAGACCATCGAGCTGCAGCGGGTCAGAAGCGCCGATGGCGCCAATCAGCGCCTGGTCGCGGGCTTCATCGCCCTCCGGCAGCCATTCGCGCAGGAAAAACGGTCCGCGAGAGGTGCCCGCGCGCATCAGGACGCAGGGTATTTTCCGGTTCAGCATGGCCAGTCTTTCGGCCAGCAACGAGGGGCAATCAGTTTCAACATCGGGTTTCCTGTGCGTGCCGGGTTTTCAATGCCTGCGCTCGCCGTGTGTGAAGGGGTCTGCCTGTTGCATTGCCGCGAGGACGCGCAACTGCATGGCTTTCATGACAGGGTATTTTTGGCAAAGGAGGCCGCGTTGTAAATTGCATCTTTTGAAGACATTGATGCGTTGCTTGCACCAATGAGGGCATGTGCATGAGGTGATGCCCTTCGTGAGGTAGTCAGGCGTCTGGCGTCGGCACGGTCCGAGCCGGAGGTCTGGCCGCCGTCCGGGGTTTGGCGCTGTCATTTGCGAATCCGATGCGGGTTCAAGGCTCATCGCTGGGCGTGCTGGAGCCCTTGCCGTGAAAACACAATGAAATATGCGTCCTGCGCCTAACTTATAGGCGCAGGATGCTACTATTTTTGTAGCGAAATAGAGGTGACGGCATACACGCTGGGGTCCACCGTCATGATGTCCACGGGGTAACGTTTGCCCGCCAGGTAATCGTCCATGCAGGTCAGCAGCAGCGGGCTGCGGTGCCGCGGCACGCAGGCGCGGATCTCCTCGGGGCTGAGCCACAGGGTGCGCACAATGCCTTCGTCCAGCGCCTGCCCGGCCACCTCGTTGCCCAGGGTGCCGCAAAAGGCAAAACGCAGATAGGTGATGTCCAGCGGCGCGTCCTGTCCCGCCACGGCTTTCTCGAAGCGCGACATATAGATACCGACCAGCGCGCCGGGTGTGAAATGAAAGGCGGTTTCTTCCAGGGTTTCACGGACACAGGCCTGGACCGTGCCTTCACCGGGGTCCAGGTGGCCGGCCGGGTTGTTCAGGCGCAGGCCGTCCTGCGTGTGTTCTTCGACCAGCAGGAACTTGCCCTCGCGTTCGATGATGGCGGCAACGGTGACACTGGGTTTCCAACGTGAGTTCATGCGCGCATTATCCGGGCCGCGTATGACGCTTGAGGGGTGCCGATGTACGCGGCCGGTGACCTGGTGGGAAAAACGGCGCGAAACTCATGTAAGCTAGCCGACAGCTTCAGAAATCACGTAGAACTACGTACACGCAACGAGGAGACACCCATGCGAATCGGGGTACCGGCCGAAATCACGGCGGGGGAGACACGCGTCGCCGTCACGCCCGAGACGGCCAAAAAACTCAAGGGCCAGGGCCATACGGTGCTCATCCAGACGGGTGCCGGCGTGGCTGCCAGTGTTCCGGATGCGGCTTATGTCGCCGCGGGTGCGGAAATCACCGATGCC